>CAWHNM010000016.1:0-552831 GCA_963830665.1 uncultured Chloroflexia bacterium | reverse complement strand
AGTTAATGGTCAAGATGGCTCTTACCTGGCAGAATTCCTGTTGGAAAAGGAATACCAGGTAATTGGCTGGATCCCTTCGTCGATCCCAACGACACTTGACAACATCCAACACATTCAAGACAGGGTAATTATTACAAAGGGTGATCTTCACGACCAGGCCTCTTTATCCGCCTGCCTGGAGGAATATCATCCTGATGAAGTTTATAACCTGGCTGCCCCATCGTTTACAGCAACAGCATGGAAGACGGCTGTTCAAACAGGCGACATTGCCGGGTTGGGAGTAGTACGCTTATTGGAAGCCATTCGTTGTGTATATCCACAGGCTCATTTCTACCAGGCTTCTTCCAGTGAGATATTTGGCAATCCATTGGAGACCCCTCAAAATGAAACGACTCCTTTCCATCCTCGAAATCCATATGGAATGGCAAAATTATACGCGCATTGGGCAACGGTCAATTACCGCCAACACTACAATCTGTTTGCTGTTTCGGGAATTCTTTATAATCACGAAAGCCCTCGCCGTTCTATTGATTTTGTGACGCGAAAGATCACACACGCAGCTGCGAGAATCAAGGCGGGATTGGAAAGGGAACTGCTGCTGGGAAACCTGGACTCAAGCCGAGATTGGGGTTATGCCGGTGATTTCGTAGAGGCAATGTGGAAGATGGTTAATCTAAGCGATCCCCAGGATTTCGTTATCGGGACGGGGAAGTTACATTCCGTGCGCGATTTTCTGGATGAGGCTTTTGGTTACCTGAACCTTGATTGGCACGATTATGTACGGGTAGATCCGAATTACTTCAGACGGGAAGACGGAGGAATCTTACAGTCTGATTCAAGGCAAGCGGCAGAGGTCTTGGGCTGGCAGGCCAGGATGCCTTTTACCGATTTAGTCAGGCTGATGGTGAATGCTGACCTGAAACAGGTGGGATTGCGGCCCCCGGAATAAGGCTTGACACCCGATAAGAAAGCCGCCTCTAATTTGGTTCCATGAATTTATTGAGCCTGGAAACGCGGCTGATAGTTATCCTGATTTGACGAGAGAATAAATCAAGAGACAGGTTCTTAAGTTTGAGAAAGAGGTAAAAAGATGAAAAGAGCTTTAGTTTGTGGAGCCGGCGGATTCATTGGCGGGCACCTGGTAAAAAGGCTAAAGGAGGAAGGATATTGGGTGCGGGGGGTGGATATCAAGGAGCACGATTTCTCGCCGACCCACGCGGATGAGTTCCTCTTATTAGACCTGCGTGAAGATGAGAATTGTAAGAGGGCACTAAATATCGATGGGGATTGTTTTGACGAGGTATATCAATTAGCTGCGGATATGGGCGGGATGGGCTTCATTCATTCTGCAGAGACAGAGATCATGCACAACAGCGCCCTGATTAATATCCACATGATTCATAATGCGGTTGGGCAGGGAGTATCAAGGTATTTCTTTTCCTCATCCGTTTGCGTTTACAGGGATATGCAAACGGGAGAGCCTGAGATGGAAGAAGCAGGTGCAATCCCGGCCAACCCTGATAATGAATACGGTTGGGAAAAATTATATTCCGAGCGTGTAGCCATGGCATACGGCAGACGATACGAGATGAAGGTCAGGATCGCCCGTTTCCAGAACTGTTACGGCCCAGAGGGAACCTGGCGGGGGGGTAGGGAAAAAGCCCCGGCGGCGATCTGCCGCAAGGTTGCCGAAGCAAAAGATGGTGGAACGATTGAAGTGTGGGGGAGTGGTTCTGCCGTCCGGTCATACACTTATGTAGATGATATGGTGGCGGGAATTCGGCTTCTTATGCTTTCCGACCTGGAAGGACCTGCGAATATCGGCTGCCCTCAGTATGTCAGCGTGGATGAATTGGTTCAAACCGTAGTGGAAACATCGGGAAAAACTATCCACATGCGTCATATTGAAGGCCCAGTTGGAGTTCATTCGCGCAACTTCAGCAATAGCCGTATTTATTCGATTGGATGGCGAGCGAAATACTCCCTCAATGACGGAATTGCACTAACCTATCCTTGGATTGAAACGCAAGTAAAAAAGTTTGGGAGTGGTGCGTTATAATCATGTATATATTACAAATGCCTATACCAATTGAATAATTGGGGGTTTGGTGTATATTTATAGCGTATTTGGCCCATATTTCGAGCCTTCCAGTATGTCAAATAAACAATAAAACGGGGAAAAAAGAGTTGCTCTCTCCCTAAATTAGTTTATCCGATGAAGGGTAGTTGAGAGAATTCTGATAGTAGGGAAGTTACTCGATAAGCATGGATTGGTACGGAAGTGGTCATAGCGATTCCGGATCAACCACATGATTTAGCAATAGTCTTCGAGTGGGAGCCAGGGTTGGATATTTGTTATAATGATAAAGTCGTGACTCTCGGGTGTACGCAGATATTCTGCTTTGGAAAGTGCATCCGAATAGAGTGTGTTGTCTGCCGGTATGTGAAAGTCAACAAACGAAGGCCGGTCAAATTATTATAGAACTGACATCGAGTAATGATGTCGGAAGGGCGGAGCATCTCTAGAAAAACGTGGGGTTACCTTGCTATGGCAACAATGAGTCAGGAAGCGACATTTTTTCGAAAAATCATACTCCGCACCGGTGAAATCGGGAAACGCATCTTTGATGTTTTCTTTTCAGCGATAGGATTATTATTCCTTTCGCCGGTTTTTATTTTTGTCGCTGCATATATCAAGCGAACCTCTCCAGGACCGGTATTCTATCACGGGCCACGTGTTGGAAGAAATGGTAAGTTATTTCATATCGTAAAATTCCGTACGATGAGTGAAAGCCCGGAAAGCTATTCAGGTCCCCGTATTACAGCCAAGGATGATGAGCGAATCACGCCAAGTGGTCGGTGGTTGCGCGATACCAAGCTCAACGAGCTCCCACAATTATGGAACGTGCTAAAGGGAGATATGAGTCTTGTAGGGCCCAGGCCAGAAGACCCTGATGTGGTTGTTACATGGCCAGAAAATGTGCAGCAAGAGATTCTTTCGGTAAGGCCAGGAATTACCAGCCCTGCATCTGTTTTCTTCCGGGATGAAGAAAATACGCTCAGGGCCGAGTCGGTAATGGAGAAATATTTAAGTGTTATCGTCCCTTCCAAGATTCGCATGGATCAGATCTATGTTCGGGACCACACCTTTGTAGGTGATATTGATATTCTCTTTATGACAGCATATTTCCTTTTGCCCAACCTTCGAGAACAGCCCATTCCTGAGTATTTGCTTACCTGGGGACCTTTAGCGCGTTTATTTTCCCGACATATCAACTGGTTTTTCTGGGATGTGCCAATTGCTTTCATTGCAGTAATGTTCTCCAGTTTTCTCTGGCGAACCACCGGCCCTCTGAATCTAGGAATAGGGCCGGCAGCATTGATTGCGGTTTCGATTGCCCTGTCATTTGGATTAATCAATGCGATCCTGGGGATGAACAGGGTTGTCTGGTCGCATGCCCGACCTTCTGATGCCTGGGGATTGGTTGTCTCAGATGTGATAGTGATAGGAATATTATTAGGCGTTGAATTGTTTCAGCCAGGGACATTTAAATTCCCAATCGGGATTTTGGTATTAACCGGAATTTTGACTCTCCTTGGTTTCCTGGTTGCACGTTATCATCTCCGTCTTATTACCGGCCTGGCAACCCAATGGTTTCAATGGCGAGGCGAATCGCCTCACCTAGGCGAGAATGTTTTGATTGTCGGAGCGGGTGAGATGGCTCAAATTACCATGCGGTTGCTCCGTCAAAATGGCTTTAAGAAGACCTTCAGGGTGATCGGGACAGTTGATGATGATCCCAAAAAACAGGGCCTAAGCATTGACGGCATCAAAGTGTTAGGGGCGACACAGGATCTTCCCCGGCTGATCAGTGAGAGGAATATAGGCGCCATCCTCTTTTCCATTGGCAAGATTCAGCCGGACCGGCGCCAGGATATTCTAAATCTCTGCCATCAAACAGGAGTACGCTTGGTACTAATTCCAAACATCCTTGAATTATTATCGGCTTGTTTATTTTCTCCACAAAAGCTAATTAACAACGCGGCGGTTTCTCCAGATTGGAATGGATCTGTACCGTCCCAGGTAATCATGGGCTGGCTGACAGAATTGGAAGCGCTCGCCCAATCTGATAACAAACCCTTAATTTCCCGGTTGAGTCAGTTGCGCGATGCCCTCGCAGTTGATATTATGAATGAGGTTCATGATTAATTCTTACTGGCAAGGACGCAAGGTATTAGTAACTGGAGCGGGTGGGTTTATTGGTAGTCATCTCGTGGAGGCCCTTGTATCTGAAGGGGCGTTGGTGCGGGCATTTGTCCGTTATAACTCACGTGGTAGTCTCGGGTTACTACATCAGTTACCGGAATTTGTCCGCTCACAAATTGAGATCATATTTGGCGACTTGAGGGACCCTTCCGCAGTGGAGGGGGCAGTTCGAGGCACCAGTCATGTTTTTCATCTGGGTGCGTTGATAGCGATCCCATATTCTTATTACCACCCAGTGGAAGTGGTTGAAACGAACGTGATGGGGACATTGAACATCTTGCAGGCGGCACGATCGGTTGGAGTGGAGCGGGTGGTGCATACTTCTTCCAGCGAAGTCTACGGTACCGCGATGCATGTTCCCATTGAAGAGTCCCACCCCCTTCAAGGACAATCTCCTTATTCGGCCAGCAAGATCGGTGCCGATAAAATTGTTGAAAGTTACTATTGCGCTTATGATCTACCGGTGGTGACGCTGCGGCCATTTAATACTTACGGCCCGCGCCAATCTACACGCGCGATCATCCCCAGCATTATCACCCAGGCATTAACAAACGACGTGGTGAAGATCGGTAATCTAGAAACGCGCCGTGATCTGACTTACGTCTCCGATACTGTCCAGGGATTCTTATCCGTTGCCCAGGTTGATGACATAGAAGGTGAAACATTTAACCTAGGGACAGGCCAAGAGATAAGCATTGCAAATTTGGCACAAGAAATTTTTTCCTTAATTGGAAAATCTCCAAAACTGGATATCGAGACAGCCCGCCTCCGCCCCGAAAAAAGCGAGGTACAACGTCTACTATCGGATAACCGGCTGGCCAGGATCCGCCTGGGCTGGACTCCACGCGTTTCCCTGAGGGAAGGACTTCTCAAGACGATTGATTGGATTTCAAGTAATCTAGCCTTGTATCAGACAGGTATCTATCAAATTTAACAGAAGCTAGGAGAGAAAATCTGTGAAAGCTGTTGTCTTGGCTGGCGGAAAAGGAACACGCCTCATGCCGTACACGAGGGTAATTCCTAAACCGTTAATGCCCATTGGGGATATGTCAATCCTGGAAGTGCTGCTTCATCAGATGAAACGGGCAGGTGTGGATGAAGTAATTATTACAGTTGGGCATATGGCTGGGTTGTTGAAAGCCTTCTTTCAGGACGGGGAACAATTAGGCTTGCGAATAACTTATAGCCACGAGAGTACCCCCTTAGGGACGGCCGGGCCACTTTCTCTGATCGTTCCTCCTCCAACTGAGACTTTTCTTGTTTTAAACGGAGATGTGCTGACCACCCTGGATTTAAATGACCTGATCGAAATCCACCAGCATTCAAACGCAATAGCTACGATCGCATCGCATGAGCGCATAGAAAGAATTGATTATGGAGTGTTGGAAGTTGATAACAAGGGTGTCATACAAGGCTACATCGAAAAACCGGTGAAGAAATTCCTGGTCAGTATGGGAATATATGTTTTCGAGCCGAAGGTGCTGTCGTACATCCCTACCAATCAATATTATGACTTTCCAGACTTGGTTGGTGAGTTGATCAAGCAGGGCGAGAAGACAGTTAGTTATCCGTTCCAGGGTTATTGGCAGGACCTTGGACGGCCGGATGATTATGAACAGGCAATCCTGGATTTTGAAAAAATGCGTACGGCCTTTTTGGAAGGAGTCCCGAAATGACTTGGAAAGTGACCCTCGCCGACCTTGATCTTGACGAGAAAGAAGACGATGCAGTGCTTTCCGTATTGCACAGCCGCTGGCTAACGTCGGGTGAGGTGACCCGGCGTTTCGAAGAAGCCTTTGCAAATTATGTCGGAGCGCGCCATGCCATTGCCGTAGGAAATGCAACGGTAGGCCTCCATTTAGCCTCCGTTTTATTGGGTCTGGAACCCGGGGATGAGGTTATTGTTCCTTCCCTCACTTTTGTTGCAACGGTTGCTGCCATTCTGTATGTTGGTGCAAAACCAATCTTTGCTGATATCACAAGTGAAACTGACCTTACCCTGTCGCCAGAAAGCATCGCCGAAAGAATAACCGACCGTACGCGCGCGATTGTTGTCATGCATTATGGTGGTTATGCTTGTGACATGACCGCGATCCTGAGGCTTGCCAGAAAGTATAACCTCTCCATTATCGAAGACGCAGCTCACGCGCCTGGCTCGATGTTTGAAGGAAGAAAATTAGGTACTTGGGGAAAGGTGGGAGTGTTCAGCTTCTTTTCCAATAAGAATTTGGCTACCGGGGAAGGAGGCATGCTGGTCACCGATAGTGATGAGATCGCCAAGCGTGCCCGCCTGTTATCTTCACATGCCATGACCAGCATGACCTGGGATCGTCACCAAGGACACGCCTGGAGCTACGATGTTGTTGACCTTGGTTACAATTACCGCATGGATGAAATTCGTTGTGCGATCGGCCTGGTTCAACTGGCAAAACTGGATCGGAATAATCAGAAGCGAAGGGATTTGACCAAGTTTTATCATCACCAATTGCGCGAACTTGTGCCAGATGTTGGGTTACCTTTTGTAAATCATCGTGGACAATCGGCTGCCCATCTCCTGCCCATTCTTCTCCCTGCAGGGCAAGAATAGGATCAAATTCATGGAGAAGATGAAAGAACAGGGTATTCAAACGAGCATCCATTACCCGCCGGTCCATCGTTTCAGTTATTATAATAAGCAAGTGACCAGTAAACTTTTGCCTATAACAGAAATTGTGACAACCCGGGAAGTGACTTTACCATTGCACCCGTTGCTCAATGAAGATCAAGTGAATCTTGTGGTTTCAGCCGTCCGGGTTGCGCTTCGAGAATCCAACTGACATGAGAACGTGAAGACCGCAGAGTAATAATTGATCAAGATCATATCCGTCCTCGGGACACGTTCTGGGGACATCCAGATGGCGTCTGCGCTAGAAGAGTTTCTGAAACACCCGGCTGGGATTATCAGCCGGGTTTGTGTGACAGCTTAAATGGGAATGGACGTGGCCGTGAGCCAATAGTGAATGCATTGAATAATGACCTTATTGAAAAAGATTATGCCAGCGTAAATCCTGGCTGCAAGAAGGAAAAAATATTTTGAACCAAATGATATCCAAGAATAAAGAGCGAGCCACTCTCTTTTAGCGATGGTGTTATTCATTTTGACCGGCTGGTTGTATTTCGGTTATTTACGCTAATCGTTGTGATAGAACAATTTCCTTTGATCATCGTACCCATCCATGGCTTTTACGGGTATGGGGTTTTACTAGCTGCAGTCTACATCTTAATTTTTGGCGGAAATAATGCAAAGAGGGTGACGCAAAACTTACGATCAAATATCATTCACAACAGATGGTTGCTGATCCTGCTACTTTGGTATATAGGTGGAGTTGTTTTTAATACACTTATTCGGGGGAACGGATTGTCTGATTGGATATGGTGGATCTATCCGACCCTAATGCTAATACTCCTGGGATATGGTTTATTGTTCTTAAATGAGAAGAAATGCTTGCGATATTTTCAAATATGCTTTGCCATAATAATTGGCATTCAATGCTTATTCACTACGATATATATGCTCCGATTCCCCGACACTGCAAGGTTATCTGTCAACTCCGGGTGGATATATGGTAGTCAAAGCAATTATACAATTTATGCCATGGCCTTACCGGTTTTAATCTGGCGTTCACTTCACGAGAAAAGAAACCTAAGAATTATTTTACTAATCTCTTGTTCCTTAATCTTCCTAAATACATTAGTCTCGGGATTCGCAACGCCATTGGGATTGATAATTGGGGGGGTAATACTTGCTTCCATCAGTTTGTTTATTTTCTTGCCCATTAAGAATATGCGAAGAAGAAGTTGTGTTGGACCATTAATAATAAGTATAGTCTTAATCGGAGGGCAGTATACTAATCTATCAAAATACAAAAGGGCCTGCCATATTTCACGGGCGCTTACTCCCGAATTACCAATGTTATTAAGAACCCGCAATCGGGTGGGTATGATAAACAATCGGCGGTGACCGGATCAAGATGGACGCTTGCCGAAAAATCGGTTAATCTTTTTCTCAGCGATCCACTCTTTGGAGATGGTGGAAGCCCACGGGATAATCCGAAAAGCGGAGGCCATTCTTCCTTTTTTGATACCCTGGCATGTTTTGGGAGTATCTTGGAGGCGGGGGAGCCATTTTCGGTGTAGTCGTTTTTACCATTATGAGAGCGATAAAGCGTTATCGGATAAAAAGAGATTGGGAAACTCTGGCAGGCTTAATTTCAACACTAATGCTGTTTACCGCTGGGGTCGTCGATCCTTATTGGGAGTTTGATGCAATCCCCATTATCATATTATTAACAGGTATTCTAATATTTCAAGTACGCACACCCCTTGAAAAAAACGAAAAAATAAGCGGAGAAAATAATTCTGTTTCAAGATTAATAAAATATAAAAAACCGGCAAGTTCAACATGAAATTTCAGGACCGATTAATTCCGCTCAATCATGGGATTAAGAGCATTTTCTCCAATGATACTTTTCGATCAATCTCCAACCTTACCGGCGGGAATTCGGCTGCCATTGTTATTGCCATCGTCTCTTCCATCATTCAAGCCCGCTTTGTATCTCCGGAGGATCTGGGATATTTCAATGGATTTGCGATTATTACAGGATATTTATTTTTCTTAAATTTAGGGCTTCACTCTTCAGTACAAAGGTTGTACCCATATTTTGTGGGCAAAGGGGATAAAGAGAATGCGGTTGATGTTGTTGAAATATGCCATGCCTGGAATGTCGCTTTAAGTGCGTTCGTCTGCATATTCTTTATCGGCCTAACCATTTATTCGATAGTTATAGGAAATTGGAAAGCAGCACTAGCGTGGTTCGCTCAAGCCTTTTTAGCCATCAGTATGATCTATGGTGTTTATCTTAACACCACTTATACAACCTCAAGCAATTTCACTCCATTGGCAAAAGGAACTTTTTTTGGATCTCTTTTTACACTTGTGACTCTACCCCTTTTTTTGGTTCAACCATACGTCGCGTTGGCAGTTAAAAATGTGAAGTTAACACGACAATTCCACTACTATATTGGCATCTAAAACGGCCGCTTCGGCCAAACTGGACCTTTTCGTGGGAAAAGTGGGTCAAATATAACAAACTGGGTTTACCAATTTTCGCTTCATTTTATGGCGCAAATATATTATGGCGGGCTATTGAGAACACCCTTGTATTAAAATCACTTGGGATCAGGGAATTAGGCTTATATTCAGTCTGCCTAATGATCTTCTCGGTTGTGAATAATATACCGCAATCAATAACAGCCGTATACACCACAAAAATAATCCGAGAATTCGGAAGAACCGAAAATGTTGGTGATGCAATTCGGCTTTGCAGAAAGCCCCTGATCCTGGGAACAGGCATTCTCATCCTTATTATTCTCGCCATGGGTATAATCCTTCCAGCGATTGTGCCGATAGTAATTCCGAAATATGCCGAAACCGTTCCTGTTGTGTTACTGATGTTGGCAGACCAATTTTTCACGCTATTCGATCTCCCCTATGCAATTTTGTTAGCGATGGGAAGAAATACGCATAGAAATATTGCCGTGATCTGTGGGATGATCGGATTTGTGATTCCGGCAATTATTCTTCTTAATTCCGGCTATGGTCTGATTGGATTGGTTCTGGCGTCCATGTTTGGAAAATTGATAAGGACATTATTAACTTACTTATTTATAAATCCCAAGATTACCTTAACCAGGGCCGAGAGTTTCGGTAATTAAAAAAGGAAAAACAGATTTAGCTTTTACTGTACGCAGAGCATGAAAAGAAATAAAAAATGAAGACCCAAGGAAAAATTTAGTGAAAATTGATCCAGTATCTTCAGAACGATTGAATATCTTAAGATTTCCCCTGATCGTTGGAGTGGTCTTTATCCATGCGTATGGCAGCAGCCTGGGATTTTCAGGTGTGGAAGTAGGAGTAGCTCAAGTCACTCCGTTCGTGAGGTTCGTAGAAGATCTTATCTCCCAGGGAATAGCCAGGATTGCAGTACCCTTGTTCTTTTTAATGTCGGGCTACCTTTTCTTTGTTGGGTTTGAATGGTCATTAAAGAATTACTTGGGGAAGGTACGGACGAGGATCAAGACCCTGCTTATTCCATTCCTGTTTTGGAATTTATTAGTGTTAGCTTTGTTTGCGTTGGGGCAGGCACTGCCTGTAACCCGTACTTATTTTTCGGGTAATAATGTCCCAATCAGTTCTTATCATGCTTTTGATTTTTTAAATGAAATTTTTGGCATTACTCATGCTCCCATCGCCACCCAATTTTGGTTCATCGAGGATTTAATGTTACTGGTGCTGCTTGTGCCAGTGATACACTTAATGCACAAATATTTTCCTTACCTATTTCTCGCTGCAATTTTTGTTGCCTGGCTGGTTGGCTACTGGTTTGTGCGTGTTCCGTCATCACCATCCGTATTGTTCTTCTTTTTAGGCAGCGTCTTAGCGGTTCGAAATAAAAACCTGTTCGCATTGGATAAATATGGTCCAATATTTCTCATTGCTTACGTGATCGTTGTCATTATAGACACTTTAACTAAAAGCCAAAAATTCAATCTGTATATTAATAATATCGGAATTATTTTGGGTATCATCTCGGTTTTATTCCTTACGCTTCCCATCCAAAAAAACATAAAATTGAAGAACTCCTTATTATGGTTGGGGAAAATCAGCTTCTTTGTTTTTGCCGCACATGAACCAACCTTAATCATTGTTCGAAAATTGGCATATAAGATAATTGAACCGAATTCGTCGCTGATGATATTATTCTTGTATCTTTTCATCCCCTTGCTGGTGATTGTCTTCCTGATATTGATCTATCGAATTTTAATCATGCTTACCCCTAGATTTGTAAAAATTATTACCGGAGAAAGATAGGCCAACTCTGGCAAATGCAATTTTCGTATAACCGGTATACAGAAATACTAGCTCGGATGGCAGAATGAAAATGTTGGATCGACATCTCTCTTTTTGCGATATTGTCCACTTCCCCCTGGTTTATGTGAGAAAACCTACGCGGGGCTTGATTGGGGAATGGATATAATGAAAATCCTTTGGTTTACGAATAGAGAGTTCGTTCCACAGGATGAAGGCTATTCAGGGACCTGGCTTCAACCATTGGCGGAAGAAATTATCAAATTGGGAGATTTTGAATTAGCGAATCTGACCTATGGAAAAACAAATAAGTTAGTAAAGAGGGATTGTGGAAGCATCCAACAATGGGTAATTCCTTATTCAAGACCAATTCTGAGAGGCTTACCTGAAAAAAGCGTTGTTGAGGAGATACTTGGGGTGCACGCCCTGTATTCTCCAGATATTGTACAATTCTGGGGAGTCGAATACTTTTGGGGTCTCTTAACAGCAAGGAATATTATTAATACACCGGCTTTGCTGGAAATTCAGGGACTAACCCATGAAATTGTGCGTGAATATACTGGTGGTCTATCGATCGCTGAGCAGATCAAATGTATCGGACCCAGGGAGATCATCCTGAGATCCAGCATGTTTCAAGATCAACGAAGACTTTTACGTTGGGGAGGATATGAAAAAGAAATAATAAAACGAAATAAATTTATAAGCACGCCATCGCCCTGGATAGAAGCAAAGGTAAAGGACCTTAATCCGGGTTGCAAATTATTCCATAACGAATTGGCCCTTCGCCTCCCATTCTATAATGCGGTGGCATGGGATCCAGAATCTGCCCAAAACGCAAAGATATTCTGCTCTGCCTCTTATCCAGCAGCTTTTAAAGGCGTACATGTTGCCATACGAGCCATTGCCAGGTTGAAGAATAGATATCCTTCCATCCAACTGCGAATAGCAGGGTTGAAACAAGCAAAATCAATTCGAAAATATGGGTATATATCCTGGCTGGAAAAGTTAATTGAAGAACACCACATTGAGGAAAATGTTGTCTGGTTAGGATACTTGAACGCAAGTGAAATTATCAACGAACTGCAATCCAGCTCGGCGGCTCTTATACCATCATATACTGAAAGTTATTGTGTTGCGCTTGCGGAGGCAATGTTTCTAGGTGTCCCATGCGTAACCACTTTTACGGGAGGAACTTCATACCTGGCGAAGGATGAAGCAAGCGCGCTTTTCTTCCCGGTTGGTGACGTGGAGATGTGTGCTTACCAAATTCAAAGATTACTCAGTGATAGCGCACTGGCCCATAAAATATCGCAAAATGGCAGGAGGGTGGGCTTGGAGCGGAATAATCTGCTAAAAATTACCGGTCACCAGACCAGCATATATTCCAGTATTTTCAAGAACGAACAAATTCTACAATAGAAAACAATGATGGAAAACAATAATTTAAAATCCACGCCCAATCCAAGCATTTATCCAAAAGTTCTGATCATTCATATCGCCTGTATAAACAATGAAGACCAGGTCACCTTATTGCTCCGTTCATTGTTCTCTAAATGGCCACGTCAAAATTTATCCCAAATTTTTATTTCAGGTGATAATTCCACGGGTAAATTTTGCGATAAAACTTATAAATTGAGTGCTGACGATCGATATTTTGGCAAGATTTATTTCGCGCTCAAGAAGAATGTCTCTAATCCCAGCGGTTTGATAAACCTCACTGAAGAAAAAAAAGAAACCAAAGTGGAAAAGCTATCAAAATTCGCACAAATAAAGAATAGAATTATTCAATTTTTTTATTATTCCGGAATTTGGGAAATTATTTTTGCTCCAAAATTGTCGCATATATTGACAGAATGGATTCGGGAGATCCGACCGGATGTAATCTATTGTCAGGGTTTTCAACTTGGGTTTTGTTGGCTGCCTCTCATGATCCAAAAAAGATTTTCAATTCCCATTGTGTTCCATACATCAGATGATTGGCCCAATAATCTTTATAGAAATTATCCGCTGATGCATCTTCTTGTTAAACAAACGGCCAAAAAGCTGATCAGGGCCTCTTCAAGAAGCATTGCTTTTTCCCCCAAAATGGCAGAATCGTATAAGAAGCAATTTAACAAGGATTTTGATATCGTAATGAATTGTGATAGTTACGAAAGAATTTCCAGGGCACAGCCAAAGCGAATTGCTGACAAGGATGTTGTCTCGATCATTTATCTGGGTGGGTTAGGACAAGAAAGATGGAAATCCCTGGTAGAGTTTTGTAAGACAGTTGAAGAAAAGTTGGATAAGAAATTCAAAGTAGTAATCACAGCCTTTGCCTCAAATTTACCGATTGAGGCAATCGATGAATTAACCAGTAGAAATAATTTGAGGATTAGACCGCCGTTATCACATGATGAAGTGCCGGAGGTCTTAAAAGGTGGGGACATTTTATTACTACCTGAAACCTTCGACAAAAAGCTCGCGACAGACATTAAATTCTCGATTTCCACCAAGGCCCATCTTTATATGATGAGCGAAAAACCCATCTTGGTTCTTGGCTCGCCCATTACAGGAGTTGTAGATTATGCAAAAGAAGAAAAATGGGCGGTTGTCGTCGACCGACCCGATAAGGAATTATTAGCCATGGCGGTTGAAAAATTAATAGAAGATAAAGAGTTGCGAAAACAATTAATAGAAACAGGTAGAAAAGTGTCATTAAGAAACCATGATATCGATAAAACATCTGCTCACATGCTTGAAATATTCATTCAAGTCATTAATGGTCAACAATAAATGAGCATAAGACAGTATTTAATAAATAAGTTCATTAACTTTCTTCCTCCAACGAGGTTATATCCTTTTAAGAACAAAATCTTGAATCTGGTTGGATATTCAATCCACCCAACTGCCAGGATCACCTCTTCGATTCAAATCTGGGGCGAAGTCAGACTTCTCATAGGACAAGATACTTTTATTGGTCATGATTGCTTCATCTCGGGCTCGGACGCATCGATCAATATTATGGAAAATGTTGATATTGGCCCCCGAGTAAGCATAATTGCTGGTACACATGAAATAGATATGATAGGCCCTCATTCGGCCGGTACAGGGATGAGCAAAAATATCGAGATCGGGGCAGGCGCCTGGATTGGGGCCGGCTGCCTGATAGTGGGTGGAGTTGAAATTGGCAAGAAAGCAATTATTGGCGCCGGAAGTAATGTGGTTCGTAATATTCCGCCTTATACTATTGCTGTCGGAAATCCTTGCCAGCCAATTAAACAATGGAATCTGCAAAAAAAAGAGTGGGAGAAAATTGAGAACCGATAGCATCATTCATAGATATCGGAATTTTTTTATTTTTTTCTACACCAAATTTTTTGATGCAAATAGCCATGCCAGGTTTATCTAACCGATGAAAATCGTAATATATTGGGAGAAATTTCTTTTTTATCACTTCGGGCGTCTCTCGAAATTGTTTTCGCTTTCAGAAAATGAAGCGGATGAAATCATTCCTGTCAGCATAAAACCGAGCGATGATGCGTCTGACCTGTCAAGATACCAACCCTGGCTAAGCGATAAGTTAATTACATTGACGCATGATATTTCAAGCAACAGCATGAACTCGGTGGAAATCGTGGGTAAATTCCTCAGGTTATTAAGCAATACCAACCCGGATGTGGTGGTAATCCCAGGTTACGACAGCCTTATAAACGTCACGACCCTAATCTGGGCCAGAACACACAATAAAGCAACCGTACTGCTATGTGATAGCCAGGAAAACGATCGCCAGCGAGTTTTTATGAGGGAAAAAATTAAATCGTATCTAGTATCCCTTTTTGATGCGGGTTTTGTTGCCGGAACGAACTCCTTTAATTACCTGAATAAACTTGGAATGCCAAAGGAAAGGATCTTAACGGGTGTTGATGTAGTCGATAATCATTTTTGGTCAGAAATTGCCACTCGTACAAAGGAAAATCTTCGCTTCTATCAGCCCAAAATGGAAGTCCCCGCCCATTATTTTCTGGTAGTCTGCAGATTGGTCCCCAAAAAGAATATCGAGGGCCTATTATCTGTTTATTCCCAATACCTCAAAACAGTTAATAATCCCTGGGATTTGGTCATTATCGGGAATGGCACGTTGGAAGGAAAGTTAAAATACCTGATCCATACTTTGAATATTGAGAGCAATGTTCATTTTAAAGGTTATCTGCCCTCTCACGAGCTTGCCCCTTATTATGGTTTGGCCTCAGCATTCATACTTCCTAGCTCCAACTTTGAGCAATGGGGATTGGTTATCAATGAGGCAATGGCTGCCGGTTTGCCTGTATTGGTAAGCGAAGTATGCGGATGCGTTCCAGATCTGGTCATCGAAGGCGTTACAGGATATTCTTTCGACCCATTTGATAACGGCGAGTTTCTAAATAGCTTGGTAAAAACAAGTAGTGATCTTGGGAAGGCCATTGAAATGGGAAAATCAGGCCAGGCTCTTATTCAGAAATATTCTCTTTCGAGATTCGCTGAAAATTTTCTGTCGATCTCAAGAATCGCCCTTCAAAATTCCCAAAAACTAAAAAGGAAAAGAAAAAACTAGACGAATTTGCTGGCCCCTCGTTTGCCTGCCAGTTGTTGAAAGTAGAAAGAACGTGAGTGCGGAAGCATGATGGCGTCTGGATCAGCTAACAACAATGAAAATCGGTATAGAAAATTCTAACACAAAAGGAGGTGGGGGAAATACTTATCTGTTTGAATTGTTAAGGCACGCGAATCCTGTTGAAGATGGGTTTGAATCCATTGTCCTATGGTCCACTCCGAATGTACTAAAAACCATAGAAAATCATCCCTGGTTGAAAAAGATTCCTGCCCCGTTCAATTCCACAGCATTAAATTCTCTTTCACATCTTTATCAAGATTTCGGAGAGAAAGAAAAATGTGATGTTCTTTTCGCACCCGGCGGGACTTATTTGGGAAGATTTCACCCATTTGTGGTCATGGCCCAGAATATGCTTCCTTTTGAAAGTAAAGAGAGCCACCGTTATACATCGGCAGCCTGGAGATTAAAATTCTTTCTTCTTCGACACCTTCAATTGTATACATTTAGACAATCAAATGGATTGATTTACATCTCGAATAATTCCCAGGGAAAAATTACCAAATTACTCCATAGCGATTCATTATCAACCAAAGTTATCCATCATGGTATCAATGACGATTTCCGTCAACAACCAAGACCTCAAAAAAATATAGAATCTTTTTCATCTGAACATCCGATCAAGGTTTTATACGTATCCCCGGTTGCCCCTTATAAACATCAATGGAATGTAATAAGCGCCATGGGGGAATTACGGCAAAAAGGGTATCCAATAGAACTTGAGCTTGCCGGCGGAAAAAGAAATAAAGTAAGAAAATTCGATGAAGCGATAAAAAGGTTCGATCCAGAAAATCAATGGATAAAATTGACGGAAGCTGTGCCTTATGAAGAAATGGCGGCAATCTATACACATGGGGATATCTTTGTGTTCGCGTCGAGTTGTGAGTCTTTTTCCATGATAACCCTCGAAGCCATGTCGGCAGGTTTACCAATCGCTTGTTCAAATAAAGGCGCCATGCCGGAATTATTAGGTGAAGGAGCGATTTACTTTAACCCCGAAGACCCAAGGGAAATTGCCCAGGCAGTTGAAAAGCTAATTTTGTCACCGAAATTTCGGGAAACAATAGCCTGGAAAGCATATATCCGGGCGAAGGAATTTTCCTGGGACCGCTGTGCGCGCGAAACGTTTCATTTTATCTCGAAGGTCAAACAAGAATATAACAAACAGGCCAGTTGACCAGCAATATTAAAGTGACAAGAAGGCATATGCAGATTCTTTTATTAAGTATGTTCTATAATCCTGAACCAGTCGCCAGACCGCATGATTTAGCGGTTGCTCTAAAAAAATTGGGCCATAATGTAAGCGTAATTACTGCATACCCGACCTACCCGCAAGGAAAATTATATTCAAACTACAAGATGCAATCCGCTACATGGGATGAAATCGATGGTATAAGGATATTACGTGTACCCCACCTGGTTGACCGAAGCCGTTCAGCTATACGGCGTATTCTTTCATACACATCCTTCTCCTTTTCGGCAGTGTGGTTCGGTTTGCGGAGAACTGAAAAGCCAGAGGTTATCTGGACCTGTCAGATAGGCTTACCGGGCTTGTTTATGGGTAAACTTCAAAATGTACCAGTGATTCACGAGGTGCAAGACCTATGGCCCGATTGGAGCCGCGCTGCTAACCTCGGCCTTCGAGCTGGTATATATCGGTTGTTGGAGCGCCAGGAACAATTAATTTACCGGCATGCGAAGGCAATCGTCACCATCACAGATGGATTCAAACATGAACTGATAAAAAAAGGTGCGAAGTCCACCAAGATCGAAATAATTCCGAATTGGGCGAACGATGATGTTTTTCATCCTGCCCACCCGGATGCGAAACTGGCCCAAAGGGAAGGTTTTTCCGGTCATTTCAATGTAGTATATATTGGAAATGTTGGAGCAGCCCAAGCCCTTGGAGTGGTTCTGGATGCAGCAGATCAATTGCGAGATTCACCAGAGATTCGTTTTGTCATTATTGGTGATGGGGTCGAACGCAATGAATTGGAAGAACGTGCTCAAAAAAGGGGGTTGAATAATGTATGTTTTTTGGGCAGCCGACCTCAGAATGAAGTGGCAAATTACATGGCCTTGTCGGATGTTTTATTCATACACTTGCAACATAATAGAGTCTATGAAATAACGATTCCTTCAAAGACATACGGTTATATGGCTTCCGGTCGTCCAATTTTGGCTGCTGCAGAAGGTGAATTAGCCAACCTTATCCTGGAGCATGGCGCCGGCATCGTGTGTCCATCTGATGACGCCAAAGCGTTAGCGCAATCGGTTCTAAAACTTAAGGCAATGCCTGCTGTGTTGCTCGAGAAGATGGGACAGGCGGGATATCGGGCAGTGACCACGGAATACTCAAGAGCTGCGCTCGGCCAGCGATATTCCGACTTGTTCGAAAAAATTGTCCAGGACAGACCAAGGAGGCCATCGAATGTTTGATTCCAAAATATTACTCATAACGGGGGGGACTGGTACGTTTGGAAACGCAGTGCTGAGGCGTTTCCTGGAGACCAGCATCAAGGAGATCCGGGTTTTCAGCCGGGATGAAAAAAAGCAAGATGATATGCGTCAGGCGCTAAAAAACCCCAAGGTCAAATTCATAATCGGGGATGTACGTGATTATGACAGCCTGCTCCCGGCTATGCAGGGGGTGGATTATGTCTTCCATGCCGCTGCACTCAAGCAGGTGCCTTCCTGCGAATTCTTTCCGCTGGAGGCATTAAGGACCAATTCCATGGGGGCTGATAATGTCATGAATGCTGCCCTGGCTTGTGGGGTCAAGAAAATGATCGTCTTAAGCACAGACAAGGCGGTGTATCCCATCAATGCCATGGGGATGTCAAAGGCGTTGATGGAAAAACTGATGGTCGCCAAGGCACGTATGTACGGAGATACCCGTACCATCTTCTGTGGTTCCCGTTACGGAAACGTGATGGCCTCGCGTGGTTCGGTAATCCCGCTTCTTATTCGCCAGATCCAGACCGGCAAATCGCTCACAATCACAGATCCGAATATGACGCGTTTCATGATGACGATTGATGACGCGGTTGACCTGGTGCTCTACGCTTATAAACATTGCAGACCAGGCGATATTTTTGTGCAAAAGGCCCCGGCTTCCACGCTTGAAAACCTGGCATTGGCGCTTAAAACCCTCTTGAAGGCCGAAAATCCGATTACCTTGATCGGTACACGACATAGCGAAAAACTCTATGAGACTCTTTTAACCCGTGAGGAAATGGTTCAGGCCGAAGATCTGGGCGGTTATTACCGTGTGCCGGCAGATGTGCGTGACTTAAATTACGCCAGCTACTTTACTGAAGGGAAGCAGGAAGTTTCCGTTTTGCAGGACTATAATTCCCATAACACCCGTCGACTCGATTTGGACGGTATGATGGAACTCCTGCTCAAGTTGAAATGCGTCCAACAGGCGATGCAAGGCGAGCAGATCGAATTATGATAGTGGGATAGAGACTATGGTTAATATTCTGGTAACCGGTGCTAAAGGTTTTGTCGGTAAAAATCTGTGCTCGGCACTTCGACAGCAAAAGCAAGTAGCCCTGTACGAATATGACCTGGATAATTCCCGTGACGAGCTTCGAAAGTCATTGGCGATAGCCGATGTCATATTCCATTTAGCAGGTGTAAACCGCCCCAAGGATAATTCCGAATACCATTCAGGTAATGCAGGATTTACAGGCGAAATTTGTTCGCTCCTGCAAAGCCAGGGCCGATTTTCCAAGATTGTTTTTGCATCTTCGATCCAGGCAGAGATGGAGAATCCATATGGAGCCAGCAAGCTCGCAGCAGAGGAAATCCTGAGGAATTTTGCGACAACCTCCGGGTCAGATTGTGTGGTGTACAGACTTTACAACTTATTCGGCAAATGGTGCCGCCCAAATTACAACGCTGTAACCGCAACTTTCTGTTATAACACGGCTCACGATCTGCCCTTATCCATTTCCGATCCCACGCATGCAATAGAACTATCCTATATTGATGATGTGATAGAAGCATTCTTGAGAGAAATCGAAGGAAGATCGCCGGGTTTTCGCTATGCTGATCCTCTGGATGTTTATCGCGTTACCCTGGGTGAATTGGCAGAGACTATCCAATCATTCAAGCTGATGCGCTCAAGCCTGCAATTGCCCGATTTTTCCCTACCCTTTGTTCGCGCACTTTATGCCACCTACCTTAGTTATCTTGACCAGGCTGATTTCGGCTATTCGCTTGTTCCAAAAACGGATCCACGTGGGAGCCTGGCTGAATTTATCAAAACTCCTCAGATGGGCATAGTTTTCATATCGCGAACACGCCCCGGCGTGACGCGCGGCAACCATTACCACCATACCAAAGTGGAGAAATTCCTGGTATTGGAGGGGGAGGCGATCATCCGGTTCCGCCACATCCTGGGAACGGAAGTTATTGAATATCGCGTACGCGGTGAAGATTATCGCGTAGTTGATATTCCTCCCGGGTTCACCCATTCCATCCAAAATATTGGCACGGGGGATTTGATAACCCTTTTTTGGGCCGATGAAGTATTTAACCCAGATATGCCAGATACCATTTTCGACCAGGTATTAAAAGAACCGGGATCTCCATCCTAAACCGCTTAAATCTAATGATGATAAAAGATAGTTCAAAATGAAAATTGCAACCATACTAGGCACCCGGCCTGAGATCATACGGCTATCACGCGTGATGTCTGCGCTGGACCGCTATGCGGACCATGTCATTGTTCATACGGGTCAAAATTATGACTATGAGTTAAATCAGATTTTTTTCGACGATCTGGAGATCCGCAAGCCTGACTACTTCCTGGAGGCCGCTGGTAAGAATGCCGCAGAAACCATCGGCTTGGTGATCAGCCGTGTGGATACTGCGCTGGCGGAAATACAGCCTGATGCTGTATTGATTCTGGGGGATACTAACAGCTGCCTGGCTGCCATTTCAGCCAAACGCCGTAAGATCCCCGTATTCCACATGGAGGCGGGCAACCGGTGTTTTGATGAACGCGTGCCGGAAGAGATTAACCGCAAGATTGTTGATCATATCAGCGATATAAATATGCCTTACAGTTCCATCTCGCGTGAATATTTATTGCGCGAAGGGCTCGCGCCAGATCGCGTGATCAAGACAGGAAGCCCGATGTATGAAGTTTTGCATTATTACCTGCCCAAGATCACAGCCTCGCAGGTAATGGCAAGACTAAATCTGCAAGAGAAGGGATATTTCTTAATAAGTTCGCATAGGGAAGAGAATATTGATTTTCCAGACCAATTTGAGAAACTGATTGGCATGTTGCGAGGTTTGGTGGAACATTTTGGGAAACGGGTGATTGTCTCAGCGCACCCGCGCACTCGAAATAAGATAAACGAACTGGGCGTTAAGTTACCCGAAGAGGTAGAACTACTTAAGCCTCTGTCTTTCTCAGAATATGTGAACCTGGAGTTGCACGCGATAGCGACCCTTTCTGATAGTGGTACGATCACAGAGGAATCCTCAATCCTTAACTTCCCTGCGCTAAATATTCGAAATGCACATGAACGCCCGGAAGGGATGGAAGAAGGCGCGGTGATGATGACGGGCCTGGACTTTGGCAGAGTGGCGGATGGGCTTAAAATTCTGGAACAGCAAGGTAGTGGTGTCGAGCGTACGTTAAGGATGGTAAATGATTATTACGCTCCCAATGTTTCGGAGAAGGTAGCACGGGTGATAGTGAGTCACGTGGATTTTGTAAACAGGTTTGTGTGGCGAAAAAATTTGTAATAGAGCAGGGCATCATAGGAGCATTTATGGATCAAAGCAAATCTTTGACAATTCGCAAGGCAACCTTGAATGATTTGGATAGGGTAACCGAATTACATCTTGCTTCCTTTCGGCCGGAAGAGCATGTTCCGGTGATGCTTGGTCCGAGGTATGTTCGAGCAACTTATCGGTGGCAGATCGACAGCCCCGAAGCATACACACTCGTAGCGGAAGCAGATGCAAAGGTGGTTGGCCTGGTAGGCATGTGCGATAAGTCTTTTACCAGGCCAATGTTTGTGGCGTGTTTTGGAGAGTTTATCCTGAGTATCCTTATGAAACCTTCCTTGCTCCTTCAAAGAAAGCTTTGGGAGCGTTTATTGCGTGATTCAAGGTCATCCAGCAAAGGGGAAATGATTGGCCGACAACCCGGGATGGCTCAAATGACCATAGGTGCGGTGGATGGAGATTATCGCGGGTATGGTGTCTTTCCAGCCCTGGTCGAAGCAACCAAGTCCTACAGCAAAGCGCGAGGTAGCCGGGCTATCCGCGCAGGTGTCTACAAGATAAATAATTCCAGTCGCAGAGTTTTTGTTAAAGGTGGGTGGATCGAAACGCCAGAGTTGGAGACCTCAGATACGGTTTTTTTTGTTGCATATCTGGATCCTGGGTTCCCCAAAGAACTGGGGATCAATTTACTCTGACCTAAAAGTATTAATATTCAGGCACTGAAGGAAAGAATTTGGAGATCAGCGGGAAATCCGATATCTCGGTGCGCTTAATTGCGATTAATGCGATATTCGGATTGTTGTTACGGGAATTTTGAGTTGAATATAAGGTTATTTCATTGGTGGATTTTCGTGAATAATGATCCAACTTCTGAAGAATTAATTCGGATGGATTCATGGGAATAATCAAGAGCCATTATCCGGCCAGGTTCTTCTGGATTTGCGTTCTATCTATGGCACTTTTACTGGTTGCGCATCTTTGGGATGCATTCCAATGGAATCGGATCGATTTTCTCCTTGCTAAAGGTCAAAACGTGTCCATCCCCGATTCCTCCCGGAGTTGTTTCCATAACTGGTTAATTGGGATGGCAGCTGGCAATCGCGGCGATCTGTCCGCACAACAAGAGACCTTTAAGAAGTTATTGGGGTGTTCTTCGAACTACCTTGCCCTAATGCAAATCGTATTGCCTGAAAACTTGGAATTGGCCAGGCTGGCAACTCAACACTACCCAGAAAATTCCAGGGCGTGGTCCTGGCTTGGCAGGGCGTCTCTTTTGTCTGATCACATTGTCTCCAGGCAGGCGTATTTAAGGACCGTAACGCTTACGCCCAGCGATGGTTTTGCCTGGTTCGAATTGGGATGGAATTATGAACAAAGTGATGAATTTGAAAATGCAGGACAGGCTTATTTGAAGGGTTGTTTCAACGGTGATTATAATTATTTTTGTTGCTGGAGCGCTGGGAGGACGATGGAGAAACAAGGCGATTTAATGAAGGCAATCCAATATTACCGTCTGTCGAAATGGGAGAAATCTTTGGAGAGAGCCCGCCAATTAGAAGAACAGCTTAGGCAATAAGCTGATAAATGTGTCTTTTGTCTGCTGGTTACTATTGCACTAAAAGATCGCACGGGCAGTTCAATCTTTGCTTGGCCTAGTCCGCTGAAATTAATTAATTGAAGATTGCCTACTTCGATACTCCCATTGTGGAGAGTTAATAAAAAAATTTTCGCATAGTCACGTTTAGGCCGTAAAAAGAAAAGGTATGAGGCGACTTTAAAATTTATGAGTGACTTACCACGAATCACAATCGTAATGCCTTCTTTCAACCAATCCCGATTTATCGAGGAAGCTATCCAATCAGTGTTAGATCAAAACTATCCCAACCTGGAGTTTATGATCTTTGATGGTGGCAGTACGGATGGCAGCCAGAAGATCATTAAACACCATTCCGATCATTTATCGTATTGGCAGAGCCAAAGCGATGCAGGCCAATCGGATGCTATCATTCAGGGCTTTTCGCGTGCAACTGGAGAATTGATGGGATGGCTAAATAGTGACGATATCTTGCTCCCTGGAGCCCTTTATCATATTTCGCAGGCACAAAAATTTCACCCTACCGCAGGATTATTCGGGGGGAATATTCTTTGGATTGACGAGTATGGCAATATCCTCCGATGCCGGCGCCCTCCTTCACAGGCGGCTTTTTTTGCACGATATGGAGATTTTGCCATCGCACAACCTGGCAGCTTTTTTAGGCGCAAAGACTATGAGGCTGTCGGGGGTTTGCATTCGGAATTGAAATTCACCATGGATGTAGACCTGTATTTGAGAATGCTGGCCAATCAAACCCAATACGTTAAAGTCAATGACTGGGTTTCTGGGTTTCGGTTGCAGCCTTTTTCGAAAACATCAATGGAACGCATTAAAATGGACATGGAATATGAATTCGTAATGCAAAAATATTTACCATGGGTAAGATCGAGGCGGGTAGGAAGAATATTTTATCTCGGATTGCAAGTCATTAACGGTAATTATGTAAGACTTTTTCTAGATAATTTTTTCGCACGCGGAAAGCATTGGCGAGAATGGTGTGGGAGAAATCATATTGAGCAAAGTGGAGATTGGCGATCGGCCG
This sequence comes from uncultured Chloroflexia bacterium, assembly GCA_963830665.1. GTDB lineage: Bacteria > Chloroflexota > Anaerolineae > Anaerolineales > Villigracilaceae > UBA877. Next base: position 528,637 of record CAWHNM010000016.1, on the reverse strand, counting down.
AAGGATGATTAGCTGGAAAAAACAAAGCGATCCCCTGTAAAAGATATTGATCAATGATGCCTGAACCTCCCCCCTTGATCTTGTATGTTTGTACAGGAAATCAGATCCGCTCCCCTCTTGCTGCCGCGATTTTTCTTCGACGGTTAAACGAAGTTGGATTACAGGGCAGTTACCGGGTAGAAAGCGCCGGCACATGGACATTACCTGGCCGGAGTGATCCCGTTGCTAGGGAAACTGCGTTCAGGATGGGTCTTAATATCGAAAACCATCGTTCCAGGCTAATCGATAAAGAGATACTATTGGACGCCCGCCTGATAATTGTGATGGAAACAGGTCAAAAAGAAGGCCTTGATGTGGAATACCCTCAAGTTCATGGCAAGATTCATCTTCTCTCTCAACTCGCTGGAGATCCTCCCTACAATATACCTGATCCGGTGGGCCAGGCATTGGAAACCTATCTCCAGACTGGAGAGGAATTACTCGGGTTGGTAAATCAGGCTTTTGATGCGATCCTCCGCTTTGCACGGGAAGAGTAAAATTGCCTCGCAAATCGCGGATCATCTTTGGGTTTTAGGTGATTTCTCCCCGCCTCTACCTCAGGATCGTTACAGAGTCCAAAACACGAGGAGGTAAATGGCTGTAAGGTTGAAAGAATTCTTATGCGATAAAAAAACAATAGGTGAACCGTTGCACTCATTATCAAGGAGGATCACCATGAGTCCATACTGGAACACTTTCTTGACGAAAAAACTTGAAAGTGATAGCATTTCTCGATCATTAAGAAAAGATCAGGGTTTTGGGAAATCACTGTTAATCCGGTAAGTCTTATATGGATGTTGGATCATGGAACCCGCCAACTATTACCATATTGTTCTTTAGCCCCCTGCAATTCCTAAAGAGAAAAAATTCAGACATTTGAGGATCAAAACGCGATGGCTACAAAAGACACTCCAATTAGCGATAGAGAAATAGAGTATGAAGAAGGTTATAGAATTGATTTCGGAAAATACATTGAAATGCTCGTGCGTCAATGGCAGTGGATCGCGGTGTGCGCTCTGGGGTTGGGGATCCTGGCGTTTGCTTATACGGTCTACTCTAACCATGTAAATAAATCTTATAAAGCATCAGCCCTGGTTGCTTCCACAATTACAGCATCCAGCGTAGATTTTGGTTCGGGCATCACAACTGCCTCTGATATCCAGTTGGCACAACAGACCGGCGAAACATTTTATAACCGCCTGACCCGACTCCAATCATTTATCTCACAGATCCAAAACGGTGATATCGCGGAACAAGTTTTGGCAAAGATGGGACCAAAGTTAAAAAATGAAGATGGGACACCACTAAGCTGCTGTTGATCTGCTTGGCTTGGTCAGCGGTGATTTGATCCCAAAGACGGATACGATTCAAATAACGGTCGAATATAGCGACCCAGTCATCGCTGCCGAAATTGCCAATGCCTGGGGCCAGGATTTTGTTCAGCGGATCAATACATTGTACTCGTCATCCAGCACGACTTACGCTGACACTCAAGCGGAGGTCGCCCAGGCCAAGATCGCTTATGATAAAACCCAGGCGGCCCTGGAGGATTTTATCGCCAAGGACAGGACTGCTGAATATACTCGCAAGGTTGATGAAATCAAAGCGAACATCAGTGTCCTTCAAGGAGCGCGTAACACGGTAGGTTCCGAATAAGGTTCAAAATCACCTGACACAGCTCGACCAGGCTTATAACGACAGCCGCAAGTTAGTAATGTTCATCAATAATGCTGTGTCAATGCGCGCGGCTGTCAGCTCTGGTGGAGAAACTGCAGCAATCAGTAACGCCCTGGCTCTGACCATACTCAAAACCCAAGTTTACTCAGCTTTCGAAGGTTCAAATAACTTGCAGGTTCAGAACCTGCCCGAGGCGTTGGGAACCAATATCTCAACTATTAATGCTGCTGGCATGGTTTCCGATCTGGATGCGCTCATCTCAACTCTGGAGAACTATCATACTGAATTGAGCAAACAGATCGACGCCCTGTCTTCCACAGCACAGAATGAAGACTATAAACTTATTTTTTCCATCAACAATACGCCAATCGAAAAAACAATTTTGGATTATGAACAAAATATCCGCGATCTAAATTCCTTGATCGCAGGACAAACTGGCACTCTGAACGAGTTGACCGAGACGCGCGATTTGGCATGGAAATCTTATTCAGCCTTAGCGACCAAGGCAACTGAAATAGGTACGAAAACTCAAAACACGCAGGTTGTCTTTGCTGCGTCTGCAACTCCTCCTCCAAAAACACAGATATCCACCGCTACTTATACCGGTCTTGCAGTTGGGATTGGTTTAATTATCGGCATTTTGATCGTTTTCGCCTATGAGTTCTGGCAGAACTATAACGGGCGGCAGCCAGAAATTATTTCGAAAAAGATCCTCGCTGATGTTATGAAATTGTTCCACCGAAGGCCTTTCAAATCACAGAAAGCATGAATTGCTGGACTTGTAACGGATCTGATTGGCCTTTCGGAATAATTAGGGCTCTGGCGCTCAGCTTACAGTGATTTAGTTGCAGGATAGATCGCTGACCTTTCTGGCATAATGGATTCTCCTTTTTGAATATTTGAAACCCACCTAAACTTTATTTTCCACTAAAACTAGAGAATCAGGGGGCATTCTGTTTGGAGTGTGTCCATAAAAACACTCCCTGCCTCCGAAATAATGGGAAACAGAATAATAATCCCGGTGAACTCCTTGTTTTCAGGTAAAAGCAGGTACGCGGCGAGATCCAGATTTATCCGCGAAAATGGTTTGCAATTCAACCAAAAAGCGCCTCCTGCAAGATCAGCTTCAGGAGGCGTCTCCTTAATTTAGTTGGCTGCCTGGCCATCAGCTATGCGCTCATGATTCCTATTCCAGTTTGATTTATAATTTCCTCACCACCACTTCCTTTCTTTACAAATGGTGGCAAGACGAGAGATAAAAATTGAATTTGTCTTTGGAAGTGTAATTATTCCTTGTAAAAAGCCATTGGAACGAAAAACCTGCCTATGCCAAACTGTATTAAGTTCGAGAATGAGATGAAAGATGGAAAATAGTAATAAGACAATCGTACAACTCTATTCAGAGCATTCAGGGAAAGTATCTGACAAGTGGACGCGTTACCTCTTGGAGTACGATCTATTATTTCGACACCTTAAAGATAAACACGTCCGCTTGTTGGAAATCGGCGTTCAAAATGGGGGGGGGTTGGAGATTTGGTCGGATTATTTCGGAGATGGATTGAAGTTCATTGGTTGTGACATCAATCCGGAATGTGCAGCTCTTCGATTCGATGATCCACGAATTCACTTTGTCCTCGGCGATGCCAATACTGATACAACGCAAGAAGAGATCCTTTCAATCAGTCGGGAGTTGGATATCGTGATTGACGATGGGTCCCATTGTTCCGGGGATATCATTCGTTCTTTTCTGAGATATTTTCCAAATATTGTAGATGGCGGTATTTATGTAGCTGAGGATCTGCACGCGAGTTATTGGAGAGAGTATGAAGGCGGACTTTTCGATCCATATTCGTCAATCTCGTTCTTTAAACGTTTAATAGATATCATCAATTCCGAGCATTGGGGAGTTGAGCGAAATCGCGTGGACATCCTGGCCGGATTTCAAGAAAAATATCATGTTGAAGTACAAACGGAATTATTAGAGCACGTTCACTCCATTCTGTTCATCAACTCACTTTGTGTCATTTTAAAATCCCCGCCTCCTGACAATAAACTGGGAACGCGCTTTGTTGCAGGCAGTCTAACGACCGTATCTTCTGATATGACCCAATATAATGAAGCTCAATTGTCGCCTCCACAACAAAATTTAAACCCCTGGTCCACGCGGGTACGTCCCCCCGACGAAGAGCTGCCTGAACGTGAGCATGAAGTGAAGGAGTTGACCGAGCAGGCTAACGTGCGGGAACAGACAATTCAATCACTGGAACAGACAATTCGCGCTTCAGAACAGAAAATTCGAACTTTGGAAGGGAATGTTCAGTCATTTGAGTTAAAGCTTGGAGAAATTTATAAAAGTCGGGCATGGCAATTTGTTCAGATCATTTGGCAGGTCAGGGTTTGGCTTATTCCTCATGGAAGTAGCAGAGAGCGAATTGCAGAATCTCTTTACCGTCCAATTCGTTACTGGCGAAAGTACGGATTCAAGGCTCTGTTCAGGAGAATTACCGGGAAGGGGTTGACCTCATCATCTTTAGGCATGGATGGGCAGTTTCCTGGAGTTGAATTGCCGGTGGTGAGCAAACTTGTATTTGACCCACCCAAAGACCACGCAGGAATCGCCCACCATCACCCTGGTCCTGGATCATTTCCGGTATTCCTTACACCTTTTTCCAATCGCAGGTTGAATATAATCTTGGATGATATTCAATCCAACCAACCTTTTGGTTCTAATGCAAATGCAATCATCTTATCAAGTCTCCTTTCTGCAAAATGGGATTACGATCTTCGGATTGTTACCAGGAATGAAATAAAAAATAAGCATAATTTCCTCGATATCCTTGAGCTCAATAATATTTCCTGGAAAAAGAACGTTGAATTTCTGGCCATCAATCCAGATATTTCAAAGGTAGAATTACCTGTAGGGTCAGGTGATGTTTTTCTTGCTACATCCTTTCAGACTGCTACCAATGTTGTCGATGAACTCGGAGACAATAAAGTCCTCCTCATGTTACAGGAAGGCGTAAGGACAACTTCTCCGAAAAATGATGACAATCACCACTGGCGCGAGGTTTTCAAGAATAAAAGGATAAAATTTATCGTCAACTCTAAGATACTGTTTGACCAGCTTGTTGCCGATGGCTTTGATAAAATGCGGGAAGATGGGGCCTGGTTTGAGCCAGCCAGGCCGGAAGGGTTGTTCTTCCCTGACGATGTCCGGTCCGAAGGTAGAAAAAATTTCTTTTACACAAATTCAAGCAATTCCGAGGAGTTTCTCAACTTGGGATTCGTTGCGATCGATAAAGCTGTTCAAGAAGGCATTTTTAATTTGAATGAGTGGAATTTCTTCAGTGTAAGTAAAATGGTGCAGAAAACCAGAAGCCCTCATTCGTTTCTTCTCAAACGTTATCAAGATCTCGATTGGGACGAATATTTATCCCTCGTGCGAAAAACCGATCTGGGCTTTTCCCTGACCGATTCAACATTTCCTTTGCAGGAATATCACCCCTTCGATCTCGCCGCTAGCGGGGCGGTGGTAATAACCAACTTCCTTGAGGACAGACAAAAGTTAGCTGGCTATTCTAAGAATTTTCTGTGTTGTAGCACAAACGTGGACGAGATCGTTCAAGGTTTTTCCAGAGGTATTACGTTGGTTCAAAATCCGGATCTCCGCAGGCAAAATTTCCGCGAAAATGGTTTTTTGAGAGACTGGCAAATATCCTTTCATGATGTATTGACGTCAATGGAAAAATGGGGGTTTAATGTACCTGAATAATATTTCAGCAGTTGAATATTCTGACCCTTGGAACATCCCTTTGGAAAGGCGTCTGAAAACACTCGAACGGGGACACCGGCGAGTAGCCTATATTTACCTTTGGCCCGATTACTTTGTTTTTCGCTATCGTGTTTACAATATGGTTCAAGCTCTACAAGATTCGGTCAGCGGGACATCAGCGGCATATTTTACCCATAAGGACCTGGCTTTCATCGATAGAGTTGTTGACATGGCAGATGTAATCGTAATCTGCCGAACGAAATACGACCGCGATGTTAATCATATAATTACGCGGGCGCGGGCCAAGGGGAAAACCATTATTTTTGATGTTGACGACCTTGTCTTTGATGTCAAGTATATACACTTGATCCTGAATACTCACGACCTCAATAGAAGCGATCCGATTACCTGGGATAACTGGTTTGCCCATATTGGACGAATTCAGCGCAACCTTGCAGCTCTGCGACCGGGCAATCGCAACAAATGAATACCTGGCTACATTCTTGCAGCCGCACTTTAACGAGAAAGTCTCGGTAATTCCCAATTTTTTTAATCGGGAACAAATGGAAATTTCGGAGCGGATCTATAAGCTGAAAAAATCTTCGGATTTTTCCCGTTCGAACAGAATTCACTTGGGCTACTTTAGCGGAACGCCATCGCATAACAAAGATTTCAATGTGGCAGCCGATGCGCTCGCTAAAATCCTGGAAAAGAATCCGCAGGTCGCATTACTGGTGGTAGGTCCGATGAGTATAAGCGGCTCTTTAAAGAATTATTCAGCTCAGATAGAACGTTATCCATTGACTGATTATCTGAATCTTCAGCGTCTTATCGGTCAGGTGGAAGCAAACCTGGTTCCGTTGCAGGATAATGAGTTCACCAATTGCAAATCTGAACTTAAATATTTCGAGGCCGGAATAGTCGGTACGGTCACTTTAGCAACGCCCACTTATTCCTACGCGCACGCCATACAGGATGGAAAGAATGGTTTTCTGGCCAAGTCGTTTGAATGGTATGAAAAAACACAGGATCTATTGGACATGGTCTCGAATTCGGCTGTAGAAGAAATAGCCGAAAATGCAATGCTTCTTTCAACACAACACTATGCCTGGTATAACCAAACGATTAAGGTCGAAAGTGTTTTGTTTCCAGAATCGTCAGCCCCATCCACTCCGGACAACCATGAAGAACGAAGTCTGTCAATTCTGCCCGGAAAGGAACTACCAGTAGAGATCGAAGGTGGAATTGATCAAAAGGAATGGGAGCGATTAGAGCACATGAAATACGAGAAACTCCTGGGAGAATTGAAGGAACACGATCTATTATTGAGATCCCGGGAGGCTGAACTCGCAGAAATTCGTGGCAGTCGTGCTTGGAAAGCGGTCAACGTATATTGGAAATTGCTTGATTGGTTGATTCCCGCCAGAAGCTTGCAGGGACGGCTGGTCAGGTTCCTTAAGGGGATGATTTTACATCCTGGGTCTACCATCAAGCTGACTACGATGGTGATAAAGCAATCAATTCTAAATCCGAAAAGAAAGGTGCTAAGGATACAGAACGAACTCATAAAGCAAAACTTTCCAAAGGATACCGCCAGGTTGATTGTATTCCTTGTGCCAGGAGTGAATGGGGTGAATGGCGGGACCATGTCGATTTGTTCCCTTGCCAAAGTGTCGCAATCCTTGAAATTGATCCACAACTCAGAGGTTCTTATTGCCACCTTGCCCGGGGGACCCTTTTTTTCCAAATTCACCCTATTTGATAATCCCTTCGATATTTATAGATTTGAACAGCTTCGCTCATATTTCAAAGATCCTGGAGGAACTGACTATTCATATCCCGGAGGCATTTGTGTCTCACTTCCTGGCATACCTTACATCGGCAGAACGGGAATATTTGAAAAAAACTCCGAAGTTACATATTAACATTTTGAATCAGAATATCTGGCTAATGCCTCCTAGGGAAATTGTGGCTCAGGTCAAGCAATTTACAGATCTGGTCACATGTACAACCGCTCATTCAAGGTATTGCACACAGGAATTACGCAACCATTTTGGCATCCCTTTCCACAATTTTTCAACCAGTAATTTAACGGATTACCAATATCTGCCATATAAAGAGAAAGAAAACATTATAGTTATTTCCCACGATCAACACAGGTATAAAGAAAAAATCCTGGCAAAAATTCAAAATGAACATCCCGGGATGACTATTAAGATCGTACAAAATTTACGGTACGAAGAATATAAGAGATTACTTACGCGGGCAAAATGGGCGATCACTTTCGGTGAAGGTTTGGATGGCTATTTCGTAGAAAGTATTCGAAGCGGAGCAATTCCTTTTGCTGTTTACAATCGGGACTTTTTCCCCGATCGCTTTAAAGGATTGCCAAATGTTTACTCGAGTTATGAGCAAATGTATGACAATATTTCCGATGATCTGGTTGAGCTAGGAGATCCAAATCTCTTTGAGAGTTTGTCAAAATGGTTGATCGAACTGGATAAACAAGAATACAACGATGAAGAATACAGAGATAACGTCCGAAGATTCTATACGGGTGAATATGATTTACCCTGAAGACGAGCTTGAAACGGGTAAGTCGAAGATGCACTTAGATTCTCCACTTATCTCGGTGGTGATGGGAACTTATAACGGGGAGAAGTATCTTAGAGAGCAATTGGAATCGATCTACGGACAAACCTATAAGAATATCGAGGTTATCGTAAGCGATGATTGTTCCACTGATAATACGGTGGAAATTCTGAAAGGTTTTTCGAGAGATTATGGTTTGATATTTACCATTAACAAGAAGAATTTAGGCCTGGTTAAGAATTTCGAAAAAGTACTATCTCTCGCCAAAGGAGATTATATTGCGCTGGCTGACCAGGACGATATTTGGTATCCGGGCAAGATCGAATTGTTGTTGAATAATATCGGGTACTACAGCCTTATCCATTCAGGCGTGCATGTCATTGACGGCCTGGGGAGGCCTCATGGGGATGCGTTTGTTGTTAGCGAGTATTCACGCGACCACACGGAAAAAGTAAATTTTTCGGATTTCCTTGAAACAGCCTGGGTTTTGGGATGTACCTCCCTGATCGAAAGAAGTCTCCTTGAAAAATGCCTTCCTTTTCCCGAGGGGGTCATGTTCCATGATTGGTGGTTGACAATGGCTGCAATTAAGCTGGGTCATGGTATCAAGTATATCCATGAGCCAACGATAAAGTACCGTCAATATGGAGAAAATACTGCTTTCAAATTTTTTATGGATATATCCTGGCATAAAAAGAGGTTTGATTTTTATACACTGCTCGGCTCAAAATTTCATGACCAGCTTTCACCTGACGAAAGCAAGAGACTTAATGCTATCGCCGATCAAAATGCCGTGCTATACATTCTGAAAGGAATCCAACTGAACCGCGAGGATTTGATTGAACAATTTATAGATGAAAATAGGGACCTCATTACAGCAGCCTTTATTAAGGAATTGGTCTCAGCCACAACAGCGAAAATTGAAAGGGAACACGGCTTCCCCATTACTGAACAAAAGACGGATGGCAATTCTTCCAATGATCCTGTATATCAATTTATCCAAAACTTCCGGACCAGAATATATGTGCCTGTCACCTTCAGCGATAGGATTATCAGTAAGATCTATAGGAAGATCTTCAAGCCTTTGATCCTGACACCCTTCCGAAAAATCTATCTTACTTTTCGTTCCCGCTCACAGCACTGACTACCCCGTCCCTCAATCTTTTCGGTGACGAAGCATAAATCCCCAAAAATAGAAGTTATAATCTTAAGAACCAGAATACTTCTTGCAAATTTCCTGTGATTGGTGAAAGAAATCAATAGTATTGTGATGAAAAGCGGCTAGACGTGGGATAATACCCATGCGGCGATGTTCTTTTTATGGACTAATTTAGACTTGGAATAACCCTGGAACTCAGAAAAACCTCAATAATGGTTGTATTTTTGGAGAGACACGAATGATCAATGTTACCAAATCATTTTTACCGCCAACTGAAGAATACATGAAATACGTCTCTGATATTTTTGAAACGGGGATGGCTAACCAATCAAGGACCGTATGTGGCTGAGCTCGAAGAAAAATTAAAGCAATATCTCGGTACTCCGTACCTTAATTTTGTCAGTAATGGGACTATTGCGCTTCAACTTGCCATAAGAACATTGGATATTTTAGAAGGGGAAATCATCACAACTCCTTTTTCTTATGTAGCGACTGTTTCTTCAATTCTTTGGGAGAGATGCAAACCCGTCTTCGTAGATATTTCATCGGATACATTTTGCATGGACCCAGGAAAAATTGAGGCAGCCATAACTCCCAATACCAGGGCCATTATGGGAGTACATGTATATGGTTATCCCTGTGACACTCGATACCATAGATGTCATCGCTCAAAAGCACAATTTGCCTGTGATCTATGATGGTGCACAGGCCTTTGCTTCCAATTATCATGGAAAATCGCTGTTGAGCTATGGAACTATTTCAATTTGTAGTTTTCACGCGACCAAACTCTTTCACACCATCGAAGGTGGGTGTGTAATAACTCAGTCCAAAGAGGATTATGATAAAGTTTCCCTCATGTTACGGTTTGGCCACAACAATGATGATCATATCCAACTTGGAATTAATGGTAAAAATTCAGAATTGCATGCTGCAATGGGTTTATGTAATCTCAAATATGTTCCGGAAATCCTTGCCAAAAGAAAGGCAATTTCGGAAGCGTATGACCAATTCCTTGCAGGAGTGGTTCAGCGGCCCATACCTCCTGAGGGGTTGGAGTATAACTATGCCTATTATCCTGTCTTTTTAAAGGATGAGGCGGCTCTGATTTCTGTCAGGGATGCGCTCAATAAGAAACAGATCTTTCCTCGCAGGTATTTTTACCCGTCCTTGAACCTGTTACCTTACCTTCCGGACTACCAACCCTGCCCCATTTCTGAAGATGTTGCCTCCCGTGTACTCTGCCTGCCTCTTTATTCAGACCTATCCATGGAGAATGTTGAACTGGTAAGTTCGATTGTGAAGGATACAATCTCTTGAAAACTGCCATTATGCAGCCGTACTTCCTGCCATATATCGGCTATTTTCAACTTATTAATGCAGTAGACCAATTTGTCATTTATGATGATGTTGCATACATTAAGAACGGATGGATCAACCGAAATCGATATTTATTAAACGGTCAAGCGAAATACTTCACCCTAAGCCTTGACAAAGCGAGTTCATTCAAGCCTATCAATCAAACTTATATTTTAAATGATGAAAACCATAAAGCCAAAGAAAAAACCTTAAAAACTCTGTTGATGGCTTATTCCAAAGCTTCATTCTTTAAGACCGTTCATGAATTAATTGAAGAGATCATTCTAAATCCAGATAATAATATAGCAACTTATAATGAATTTTCAATTAGAAGGATTTGTGCATTTCTAAATATCAATACCAGGATTTTCGTGTCTTCAAAAATCGACAAGCAACCAAACTTGAAGGCGCAGGATAGAGTTATCGATGTCTGCAAGAATCTTCAAGCAAGTGTATATATTAATGCCATTGGGGGTAAGTCATTGTATAGCCAGGACACTTTTAAAAGAAATGGAATTGAATTGAAATTTCTCAGGTCTAATTCAGAAAGGATTTTTTACAATCAATTTGGTGATACGTTTTTACCGGGTTTGTCGATCGTAGATATTTTAATGTTTAATTCCAGTCAGGAAGTCCATAAGTTTCTAGAGGATTATTCCCTGGAGAACTAAATTATGAAGGAGATTGGAGGTTTTTTTGAATTGGAATTGAATAGGGGCAAAGAATTCCATGAAAATGCTGTTGCATTGAACTCGGCGAGAAATTGTTTACGCTTTATTATTCGTAATAAGGGGATTAAAAGACTTCTGGTGCCTTTTTTTGCATGTGATGCTGTGACAGATGCTCTTCAAGCTGAAGCAGTAGAAATCAAATTCTATAATATTGATGATAATTTTTGCCCTATTCTGAATGGTTACGAGAACGATTTTCTTCTCTATATAAATTATTTTGGGATATGCTCGAGAAATATTGGGGATTTGATAAAGAACCATTCCAAACTGATAATAGATAATGCACAAGCCTTCTACAGTAAACAAGTTCCAAATATTGACACTTTCTATTCTCCGAGAAAGTTCTTTGGAGTACCTGACGGTGGATATGTTTATTGCTCGGTAAAACACGAATATGAGAAAATCGAAATGTCCATTTCTTTTGATCAATTTGAGCATTTAGTAAAGCGAATTGACCTGTCGGCCAGGGATGCGTATTCTGCCTTCAGAAAAGCGGAAGACAACTTGGATGGCGCTCCAATAAGAAAAATGTCGAATTTAACCAAAGCGCTTCTGAAATCCATCGATTATGAAACAATCAGAGAAAAACGGCTTGAAAACTTTACCCATCTACATCATGCTTTAGGGGCGTCTAATGAGCTTTCCATCATACTGGGTAGTGATGATGTCCCTCTTGTATATCCTTTCTTGACAAAAACCGCGGATCTTCGAAAGAGATTAATTCAAAATTCAATATATGTTGCCACCTATTGGCCGGATCCCAAAAATCGCATAACTGCACGATCCCGGGAGGATTACCTGGTTTCAAATCTGGTTCCTCTCGCCATTGATCAACGCTATGGCAAAGAGGAAATGGATTACATCATCGCCATGGTTAAGGATAATTTACACGTATAAAATGATCCTCATGGTTACCTCCATATGGAAGTAGCTGCAATATCCTATGTAATTCTGGTCTGGGCTCAGCCATTATTAATTGAATCGTTGGACCTGCAACGTAACTCAATACCCAGGTTGAAAAGGCGAATTTAGTATGAGATCACTCCAGGACGGTAAGATCAATGTGCTCATATTCCCGGCAGGCGCTGAAAATGCGTTGGAAATTTATTACTCTCTAAGATTTAATATTCACCTGAATGTATTTGGCGCTTCCGGGAAACCGGACCATGCAAAATTCATTTACCCCGAGGGTCGCTACATCGAGGGCAATTATTATATATCGGATCCGGGTTTCATTGAGAATTTCAACCAGATGCTGAAGAAATATAGTATCGATGTTGTAATTCCAACGCACGACACAATTGCTTTATTTATGGCCGAGAATCGACAACAGATCAGTTCAAAGATCATTGTATCCAACGAACACACAGCACGCATCTGTCGTGAAAAGAGCCTGACCTATGATCTTTTCGCTGAAAATGGTTTTTGTCCCCGAATCTATAAACAACCGGCTGATATTCGTGGATTCCCTGTATTCCTTAAACCTAACCGAAGTGAAGGCTCAAAAGGCGCATCCATTGCTCAATCCATGGAGGCTGTGGTTGCGAAGCTGTCTTCTGCCCCCGATCTGCTGATCTGTGAATACCTTCCAGGTCAGGAATTAACAGTCGATTGCTTTTCAAACAGAAATCGCAAACTGCTTTTTGTGGGCCCTCGGACACGCGAACGTGTTCAGATCGGGATCTCATTCCATTCCGAGTCGGTTGCACTAACAGAAGAGATAAAAAAGATTGCAGATACAATCAATGAGAGATTGGAATTTCGCGGCGCCTGGTTCTTTCAAATCAAGAAAGATAAGGAGTTCCACTACAAACTCCTCGAAATCTCAGCACGCCAGGCGGGGACTATGGCATTGTACCGGCAGTTAGGTGTGAATTTTGCTCTTTTAAGTATTTTTGATGCATTGGATGCAGAAGTTACTATCTTGAAAAACCAGCTTGATATTCAATTGGATCGATGTTTACACAACCGGTATCACTTTAATTATAACTATGAAGATGTTTATGTTGACCTGGACGATACGATTATTGTTGATGGAAAAGTCAATGATCTATTGATGCAATACCTATATCAAGCTGCCAACTCCGGAAAAAAACTCCATCTGATTTCGAAACATGAACTCGATATTCTGGAAACATTGAAAGAATATCGAATTGCAGAAAATCTTTTTGACGAGATTATTCCACTTTCCCCCTCAGAAGAAAAAAGTGACCATATAATCCCTGGCAGGGCAATTTTTATCGACAATCACTATCTGGAACGAAAAAAGATTGCGGATATTTTCGGAATTCCTGTTTTCGATGTTGATGCAATAGAATGTTTGATCAGGTAGCCCGTCATTGCTTTTTATAAACCATGCCCCTTGAAACCGCTTATATTGACGGATAATTCCACTCATGATACCATCGTCTGACGATGCAAAGAAGTCCGGTGTAAATGGGGATTTCCGTGATTAGTTGAAGAAAAGACATTACGGCGACAGGAATCTTCTCAAACATACGACGAATGTAAGTACCCGGGCTGCCGGAATCTCTACAGGTTGGAATGTTTTTTTATCATAACCTGGATTATTACGAGATTAGCGGATGGTCACCGGTTCACTGGATACCGACTGAATTCATTATCCACACTAAATCATGGCTAAACGTACACTATTCTTCGTCGACCGCCTCCACTGGCTCTGGTTGACTCTGGCGGCACCGTTCCTGCTTTTTCCTTCGCCGAAAACCAGCTTGGCGATGTTGATCGTTCCGACGTTGATTCTCATCCGCTGGTTGGCGCTGGATGGGAGACCACAGGCGGCTGCAGGTGGTTTTACAGGTTCAACCCCACAACAAAGATCATTAATTCCATCCACCCCGCTAAATGGCTCTCTGGTATTGATGATGTTGATGGTGCTGGTCAGCCTTTGGGCTACATTTGACATCAACGACAGTCTGCCCAAGATCAGCGGGATGGTGCTGGGGATAGGTGCTTTCCTGGCCGTTACGCGTGAGAGCGCCCGTATCGCGCGGTTGGATCCTTAGCCTCCTGTACTTTTTGGCTATTGGTCTGGGAATTGCTACTTTAGGAGTCTTGGGAACGAATTGGGTGAATTCTAAAATTACTCAACTAAATCCAATCATTGCTCGCTTGCCCAAAGTGATCTCTGGGATACAGGGCGCGGGTTCGGGCTTTCATCCCAATGAGGTGGCCGGTGCCTTGATCTGGGTATTACCGGTGATTTTAGTAATGAGTGTGGTCCTCTTTCTAATCTCTATCATCAAAGGAAACGATACTGCGAAGAAACTAAGAAAAGCCTGGGAAGGGAAATTCCCTGGTTGGTCTTTAGCTGTAGCGACTATATTATGCCTGGCAGTGACATTCTTTATCTTTGCTGTTTTTCTCCTTAGCCAGTCACGGGGAGGGTACATTGGCCTGATCGTAACCCTTCTCGTTTTGATCGTGATCGCAATACCACGCAGAATTCCGTTGGCACAGTCTGGCTCTCCTGGCGATATTCACCATTGCTGTGGGAATTCTACTTGGCACACACCGTGAGGCGGTGCGTACATGGATCGTTGGTAGTAATCTGACGGCCGACTTCAGGAAATTCTCTTTATACGCTCGAAGGCCGTCAAGAAGTGTGGACTCGCGGCAATTTATGGTATCCAGGATTTTCCTCTCACTGGTATGGGGATGAATGCCTTTCGTAAAGTGATGCCGGTTTTCTATCCGCTCTATGATAAATCAACCATGGTGGACATCGGTCATGCCCACAATGAATTTCTTCAGGCTGCCCTCGATTTGGGCATCCCTGGTTTGTGCGCTTTTCTGGCATTGTACATTGGTGCCTTTTGGATTTTAGCCAATATATGGAAAAGGTCTCTTCACCAAGCGATCAACGCGGAAGATGAACATTGGCTACTGATTTTTCGCTTATTTACGCTTGGCTTAGGCGGCGGATTGTTGGCACACCTGTTATATGGATTGACTGATGCGGTGGCGCTTGGAGCAAAGCCAGGATTATTGTTCTGGATGCTGCTTGGGTTGATCGTTGGGCTGGGGCAGCAAGCACAGGAGCATGCGAGTGGCGCAGAAAGAAACGCTGCGGAAACCGCTACTGCAAATCTTTTATGACAAATGTTGATTGGTCTTTTATGGGTTTTAATGCCCTTTGGATATTAGGGCTGGGTCTTATGATTGCAAGCTTGAGTTATGCAAGCTATTTGGCGACCCAACAAAAAGAGCATTTCAAGCAAGTGCTGAAAATGCCGGCCTGTCGAAAATTAGGGTTGCTGGGTCTGGTAATCTTCTGCATTGGATTGGCAGGTGGAGTATCGACGCTCTGGGAAAGGATTGTATGGGCTGTCTTGGCGATCATCTTTGCATACCAAGCCTGGCTAGCCGGGAAGACAACCAATCCATGAAGTCTACGCCTGGTACGAGAGAAGTAGAGCCTGGAACGAAGTTGCCGGCCGCACCACCCGTATCACGTCGTTGGGGGATGGGGAATTGGCAATTATTGATAGGTATCATATTTAGTGCGGCCTTTCTATTAATGGCATTACGCAATATTGACCTGCGGGAGACAGCAAATGCTCTCAGTCGGGTAAATGTGTTGATCCTGTGTGCGGCAATTGCCAGTTACGTGGTCAGTATTGCCGCCAAGGCCGCCCGGTGGCGGTTGCTCCTTACTGTGCATAAAGCCCCCTCCTTTGGCAGGGCATTTTCCATCTTATCCATTGGACAGATGATGAATGCTTTTATACCTGCGCACTTAGGCGAATTTGCACGGGCATACCTGATGGGTGAGGCAGAGGCGGACAGTAAAGTTTACGTCTTGGGTACAGTCGCGGTGGAAAGAATAGCAGATCTATTAATGCTGTGGGCGTCTTTGAGCATTTTATTGTCGCAAATGGCCCTGCCAGATTGGTTGGCTTCTCCAGCAAGAGGTACTTCACTTGTCATGGCGTTCCTGATACCTTTTTTTGTGTTTCTCGCCTGGCAAAGAAATTTTGTACTGCGGATGACGGAGCGGGCAAGCCATCTCGTTCCATTGCCGTGGCGGGAGTGGCTTGTACGACAAGTTCACTCCGGCTTAGCGAGTCTGGATGCGGTTCGTCGCCCGCGTTTGCTGGCCGGCTTGATCATTTGGTCAGTGATTATTTGTCTGGTCAGTGCCCTAACCAATTATCTGGTATTCCAGGCCCTGGGCCTCTCGTTACCGTTCTGGGCTTCTTTGCTCCTTTTAGTGGTTCTGCAGGTTGGAACCGAGGTTCCTTCCTCGCCAGGGGGATTAGGGGTTTTTCAGTACTTGGTAATTCTGACGCTCGCGTTTTATGCGGTTGATAAGAATGTGGCCCTTGCGTATAGCGTCCTCCTGTACTTGGTCATTTACGTTCCGATTGCTTTGATAGGCGTTTACTGTCTGTGGCGCGAAAAGATCACATGGAAAAAATTGGATGAGGCAGCCGCCATGCTGAAACGCCTGAGAAGCAGGGCCGCGAAATGATCACTGTCGTGGTGCCGGCATACAATGCCGTAAAAACATTACCAGCGTGCCTTGAGGCGTTACGGGGCCAAACGAAGCCTCCAAATGAGATAATTGTGGTTGATGATGGTTCGCAAGATGATACCATCCGGGTGGCGCGGGAACATGGCGCACGGGTACTAACGCCCCCTCACCAAGGGCCGGCAGCCGCACGCAATCTCGGGATACATGAAGCATGTGGAGATATCATCCTCTTCACTGACGCAGATTGCGAGCCGGTGCCAAACTGGGTCGCTGAAATGGTGCAGCCTTTTACGGATCCAGATGTAGCAGGGGTGAAAGGTTCATATCTCACGCGTCAGAAGGAAGGGGTCGCGCGGCTGGTACAGTGCGAGTTCGAAGAACGTTACGATTTACAAGAGCAATTGAAAAGTATTGACGTGGTCGACTCGTATGCAGCGGCGTTCCGCCATGAGGTTTTGAATGAGATGGGTGGTTTTGACCCGGCTTTTCCTCGCGCAGACAATGAAGATGTTGAACTCTCTTATCGCCTGGAGCGTGCCGGCTTTCGCCTGGTTTTTAATCGTCAAGCGGTTGTTTATCATTGGCATCCACGAACCTGGCGTGCTTACATAAGCCGCAAGATAAAGCGTGGTTATTGGCGGATGATGGTCTATAGGCTGTACCCAGGCAAGGCTTTTGTTGATTCCTACACGCCCCAGATGCTTAAAATGCAAATAGCCTTGATGTATTTAGTATTGGGGTTGTCTGGATTGGGATTTGTTTATCCAATGCTGGCATGGGGGGCAGCGGCGGCTTTTGTCGGTCTATGTTCCAGTGCCTTACCATTTGTCCGGCGTGCCATGCGAAGAGACGCAACTCTGGCTTTGTCCGCGTTCGTTTTCATCCTGGTAAGGGCTTTGGCATTTTCCATCGGTATAGTGGGTGGGTTGGTAGGGATGATCTTTTTTCAACCGAGAGTTAATCCGAAAAACTATGGAAAGCTAGCATGTTTTATCAGGTTGCAAAGAGATTTATTGACATCATAGGAGCACTGGTAGGTTTATTTTTTACAACTCTCCTATATCTACCGATAGCTATTGCGATTAAGCTTGATTCCCCGGGTGCTGTGATTTTTGCACAAGATCGTCTCGGAAAGGATTTAAAACCATTCAAGTGTTACAAATTCCGCACAATGCACTTGAACTCTACATCGTATGGAAAAAAACCCGGTCAAAATGACCAAAGGGTTACACGCGTCGGAAGGTTCCTACGTCGCACGAGTATAGATGAACTACCGCAGTTCTTCAATGTCCTGTGCGGTGAGATGAGCTTGGTGGGTCCCCGACCGGAGCAACTGCCATTTCTGGCTCATTATGAAGTCTGGCAGCGGCAACGGTTTATCGTTAAACCGGGTTTGACTGGCTGGTGGCAAATCAACGGACGGGAACAACCAATGCACGAACATATTGACGAAGATATTTATTATGTGGAACATAGGTGCATTTCCTTGGATTTTGTGATTATATGGCGCACATTAAGCGCAGTTATAAGCGGTAGGGGAGCGGTTTGAAAGGGTATGAAAACAACCTTGGCGGTCGAACGTAAACACTGGGAGGATTTCACCGAGCGATACATCTTTTACAATGATACTGAATATCGCCTGATCCTTTCCTTGTTAGGTCAGGATGCTTTGCGCGGGTCGCGTGTACTGGAAGTCGGCTGCGGCGCGGGTGTTTGGACAAGGAACCTGGCTGAATTGGGCGCAGAAGTATATCATTTTGATTTGGCAGAAACTATTGTGGAGCAAGCTCGGCAAGCGGCGGCTCCATTTCCCACTCAAGGGTTTGTTGCTGATATGCATCATCTGCCATTCCCAAAGGATAGTTTTGATGCGATTTTTGGCTCGATGGTGATGCATCACACGGAAGACCATCAAGGATTCGGCAGAGAATTATCACGGGTGCTTAAAACATCGGGACGAGCTGTTTTTCACGAGAATTCTGCGCGGAATCCTTTCCTGTTGTTTGCAAGACGTTGGGTGGTGGGAAAATTCGGCGTGCCCCGATATAGCAGCCCTGGCGAACATCCTCTCCGCCCTCAGGAAATCGAAAATTTTTCTGGAGCGTTTGCGATCAGAAGAATTCACATTGGCAGAATGATGTTGATTCAATTGGCAGTCAAATACCTGTTTCGTACAGAAAATGGAATGCTCTATAAATTTGCTCGCTGGTTGGACGATCTGTTATATCGCGTTTTTCCTGGATTGCGCTGGATGAGCTATTATCAGATCCTCGAATTTCAGGCCCCAGCCAGAGAATAAAATTTTTATGACTAAAATTATCGATCGAAAGACCATCCTACCCCTCACTATCATTTTAGGGATTGGCGTGGCGTTGCGTGTTCTGGCAGCCATGCTCATCGGTAGTGCACATGTTCCATGGGAACTCGAATTTGAAGAGATTGCAAGAAATCTTGTAACGCATGGTACTTATTCCTTTTCTTTTTATGGCTTATCGCCTCTTCAGCCCAGTTCTTTTATTCCACCTGTTTATCCTTTATTTCTTGCTTCGGCGAGGTTGCTCTGGCCCAGTAACGGCAATTGGTTAGTTAAGGTAATTCAGATCCTGATCTCCGAATTTTCCATACTGGGGTTATATGCGCTAACCCGAGAGATGGGGGGATCCACGCGGCAAGGAATGCTGGCTGCCCTGCTCTGGGCTGTTTATCCGCCAACAATAGCGTATGCAAGTGATCTCAGTACGGTCACTCTGGAGATCTTTTTTCTCATTTTTGGGATCTGGTTGATATTTCGATCGGTGAAACTAAATTCTCCCGGTTTGGCAATTCCTGCCGGAATCCTTTTGTCACTTGCCGCTCTAACCCGACCTACCTGGCTTCTCGTTTTACCATTGATTAGCAGTATGGCTGACCTGGTACTTGAAAGGCAAATGGAGAGTGTGGGGAAGAACAATGCTATTCTTTGGTTTGGCTGCCTGTTTTACTCTGTTGCCCTGGGTTATCTATAATTACAAGGTACAAGGAAGATTGTTGGTGACTTCTACCAATGGGGGACTTAATTTCTGGATCGGGAATAACCCACACGCTACAGGAGAATATGTTTTTCCAACAGAATTAGATCAGAAACTTGTACTAGGGGTTGTCGGCTGGTCTGAGATAGCCAGGGATCAATTCTTTTATGCACAAGGTTTAGATTTCATACGGAAATCACCCGGTGAGTTTGTATCCTTACTTGGCCGTAAACTGATCTATGCGATATTCTTCCGCCCGAATATCGGAAGTGTTTACGAAACCGCGCATATCACAATGTATAACCTTGCGATCGTTTCTTTTGTGGCGGTTTGGCTGGCGCTGATTCCGTTTGCGCTGGTTGGCCTATTTAGTTCGGGTACCTTTTGGCGTGCGCACACATTACTGGTTGTGGTTTTTCTCGGCAATGTGGCAACCTCAGCGCTCTATTTCTCAGGAACGCGTTTCCGTACGCCGGTGGATAGTTTCGTTGTGATCTGGGCAGCCATTGGCGTGACAACATTAATCGGGAAATGGCAACAGCGAAAATCCATTCGGAGCATGGAGTCTTCATCGATTAAGTGAGTCTTCCGATGTCCAATGTAGTTGCCGCTTCCGAGTTTCCCGCGACCCCGATAAAAACGCAGCGCAAAGAGCACTGGTTGGTGGCGATTGTCATATTATTGGGTGTGATAAATGGATTAATTTATGTTTTTATTTATCCGCCATGGCAGCACTATGAAGAACCAAGCCATTTCGAGTATGCCTGGTTAATAGCCTCGCGTCTCTCCCTCCCCAAGTACCCTGCGTATGATCAGGCAGAACGACGTCTGATTGCTGCCTCAATGGTCCGGCACAACTTCTTTAAAGATCTGGGTTTCTTGCCGGACCTGGATTCGCAAGATCAACCTATCTGGATCGGGATAAATGTGACGGGGTCCCTGCCGCTTTTTCATATCCTTGTTGCAATCCCGTTGCGCCTTATTCTAAAAACTGATGTGGACACACAACTTTATGTAGCCAGATTTGTCTCCCTGGCGCTGTATCTATTTACACTTTGGCTGGCTTATAAGATTCTTTGCGAGTTCGTTCCCTTAGGCCATCCACTCCGTTGGATCGTACCGGGAAGCATGGCTGTACTGCCGGGATTTCTGGATCTCATGACGGCAGTCAATAACGATGTGGGTGCCACCTTTGTATTTTCTCTCTTCCTATTAGCTACAATCAGAATGATTGTGCGTGGAATTACCTTACGGCGAATAGCTGGAGTATTTATAACCGCCGGAATTTGTCTCGTAACAAAAAATACAGTGTTGGTTGCTTTGCCTCTGGCACTCCTGGCGATTGTACTTGCGTTGCCGCGGTCCCGGTGGTGGTTTGCCGGTTGGGCGTTATTATTGGTCGCCTCGATCGTTGCCATCGTATCCATCTTTTCATGGGGCGATGCCTCATTTGTGGAACCGCTTATTCCTTCCAAAAGAAGACCGACCCAATTCAGGATGGCCGAAGCGCCGTTAGGAAATTATGCAATCGGGCTAGAGACTTTCCCCGGCGCAACCGGATCATCCAGCGTCAGTCAGCGCCTCCTTGGCATCCAGGTCCAGGAACTCAAAGGCACGACAGTGACAATCGGAGCATGGATCTGGGCTTCTGCCCCAACCGAGGCCTCCTTGCCAATTTTATCGGACGGAAATCAGATAATTTTGAAACAGGTAAAGGTGGGTGTCAGCCCGGCTTTCTATGCAAGCCGAGGGACCATTTCAAAGGATGCGGGTAGTGCTCAGGTGATCCTGCAGGCCATGCCAGCTCAAGCCCAAAACGAAGCGATTACAATTTATTATGATGGGATTATTCTCCTGAAAGGGGAATGGCCGCTGGATAGTGTTCCAGTTTTTGAGGATCCGCAAGCAGAAAAAGGGAATTGGGGCAATTTACCGTTCAGAAACATGGTTCGAAATGCTTCAGCGGAATGGTCTAGCCCATATGTGCGACCCTGGGTCGAATTGTTATCGAAGCGATTTCCATGGTCGGCTCATCTATCTCCTACGCTATTTGTAAACGCGCTCCTCGATCCCCAGAACAGCAGCTGGGTATATCGCGCAACTGCATCCAGTCTTTTTCACACATTTTGGGGAGATTTTGCCTGGGAGAGTATCAGATTGCCGGCCATCTGTTACGCCATTTTAAAGTGGGTTTCTGTGATAACAATTCTTAAGTTCCACCATTACCCTTTGGAAAATTGGCTCAGTAAAGCCCGTATCCTTGAGATTGGCATTGGTTTGGATGGGTCTGGCTATGCTCCTGATATGGTTGAGTGTATTTATTCGCGGCCTCCCCAGTCTTTTCGGTCAAATATACATTCCCTCGGCACGTTATGGTTTTCCTGCAATTATCCCAACAATGATATTCCTTACCGGTGGATGGTTTGTATGGCTGCATCGGCAGCGCTGGCTCAAGTTGAGTATATACCTATTTTTAGTCGGATTTGTTATAATTGATGTTGTTTCTATCGTAACAATAATCCATTTCTATCAAGCTTTATAAACAACCAGCTAAATGGCATTTGCGTGTAGGATGACAGTCAGTATCCACCAGATGGCTAGCAGGCTGTTTATTTCCATCTGCGAATGGAATTCAAGCAATTTCACCATATCCTCATAGATCCAGTTGTAAAGTAAATGAAATGTAAGAATTATCCTAATTATGATAGGATACGTTTATTCTATCCTTGGAGAACTTATTTGATTGGAGGTTTAATCATGAAACAGAAAGTATTGATCAAATTGGTGGGAATACTGGGGGCGTTTGCGTTGTTTGTCGGGCTGACGGGTTTCGCTGTCCCTGCTAGTCATCCATTTTCTCTGCAGCCGGCTCAACCAGTCTATGCTGCCGGTAATCATCTTCTCTACCTGCCGCTAATGACGAGAGAATATCAAACTTTTGCGGCAGCCCAAACCATTTTTGGAATCCAGATGGATTCACTCGATAACAACTCCCTGAACCTGGCGGCTGCTGCAAAGGCCAACTGGGTGGGAGGAATACCTATCACGTGGTCATCCGTGGAACCAAACCAGGGCAATCGAATCTGGAGCTCACTGGCATCCTCGGAACAAGCCATGCGGGATGTAGTAAACAAGGGGTTGACCCCTATTGTTAATGTACGCTTCACTCCTGCCTGGGCCCAGCTCTTCCCTGGATATTCCTGCGGCCCAATGAAAGCCAGTAATTTTGATGAATTCGCATCCTTCATGCATGATGCAGTGGCACGATACAGCAAGCCTCCCTATAATATCAAATATTGGGAAATATGGAACGAAGAGGATATTGACCATACTTTGCCCGGTATTGACCCGAATAGCCCGTATGGGTGTTGGGGAAATTCGAATGATACATATAACGGCGGCGGCTATTATGCCGACATGTTGAAAGTGGTCTATCCGCAGATCAAGTCCGCAGATCCGCAAGCGCAGGTCCTGGTAGGGGGACTGTTATTGGATTGTGACCCGCGGGCCAATGCAGGTTGTGCAATTACCGGCCACCCTGCCGTACCTGCCATGTTCCTAGAGGGGATACTGCGGAATGGCGGCGGTCCTTACTTCGATGGAATTAGCTACCATGGCTATGACTACTATCAAGGCAATAATAAACACTATTACAATCCTAACTGGCAAAGCACATGGAACACTACCGGCCCGGTGAGTATTGCCAAGGCGAATTTTATAAAAGGCTTGTTGAATACGTATAGTGTCACTGGCAAATTCCTGATCAATACCGAATCGGCAGTCATATGCATGTGGGACGGTTGTAACACTGCCGATTTTGAGGCTATCAAGGCTTATTATGCAGCGGAAGTCAACGCGGCTGCAATTGCCCTGGGTCTGCGCGGCAACCTCTGGTTCAGCTGGCTTGGGTGGAACAATTCAGGTTTATATCCTACGTCACTCCCAGCCTATAAAACTTTCCAGTTTTCCAGTGGCGAACTGCTAAATACGGTTTTCTCTCGCAACATTACTGAATTCACGGGAGTGAAGGGATATGAGCTAAGCCGTAGTGACCGCAGGATCTGGGTGATCTGGTCATCTGATGGAAGCACGCACACGGCCAGCCTGCCCAGCAAACCGCTGGCAGCCTATCATATTAATTCGGTCGGGAATGCGGTTTCGGATACACCATCAACATCCGTCCAGGTAACCTCCGGACCAGTATTTCTGGAATGGAATCCGTAAAGTCAATCCTCGTTAATTTCTTTTCGGGATTCTGCCGGGAGAAATCAGTATAATTGGTTTGGGGGTAGTTATTACAATAAGTAATCCAGAGAGCGGGCGAGACCTTATCGACCCGCTCTCTCTTGAGTATATCCTGTGAAACTGTATTGTCTCCTGCTTGTCTGTGCAATTTCAATAATTCCTCTGTCTGCCTGCGGAGCTGGAGCAACACGTTCAGCGCCGATTTCGATACCTACGCCAGTAGTGAAATCTACGTTCACTCCCTCGCCTTTCCTGACCCGCACACAATTCCAAACTCCGACCCCTATCCTGACAGGAACCTCAACAATGATGGCTGCAACTCCAATCCCGGTGTGGGGAATGGCAATGGAACAAATCATCCCAGGGGGTGGATTCGATCAGGTAGAACAGGCAGGTCCATATTGGCTGCGAAGCACCACTCCAATATCCTGGGCATCCGTGGAGCCTACAGAGGGAGCCCGTGATTGGGGAAAGCTGTCACAAATAGATGGGGAATTAAGTACCATAATGAATATGGGAATGCAGACAATTTTAAGTGTGCGGGTTACTCCTGATTGGGCGCAAAATGTGCCGGGCTATTCTTGCGGCGCAATCAAGCCGGAGAAATTGGCTGCGTTCGCTTCCTTTATGCATGATGTAGTGGACCGTTATAGCGCACCTCTGTATCATGTCAAATATTGGGAAATCTGGAATGAACCAGATATTGATCCGAGTGTTGGATCTCCAGATAGTCCATACGGCTGCTGGGGTGATTCAAGTGATACTTATTACGGCGGCGGGTATTATGCGGATATGTTGAAAGTAGTCTATCCACAGATCAAGGCCGCTGATCCACAGGCACAGGTATTAATAGGGGGGCTATTACTGGATTGTGATCCCAGACCTGATGCAGGATGTGAAATTACAGGTCATGACCCCAAGCCTGCCATGTTCCTTGAAGGAATTCTTCGTAATGGTGGTGGCTCCTTCTTTGACGGAGTAAGCTTCCACTCCTACGATTACTATCAAGGCAAGGGAAAATTCTATGCCAACCCCAATTGGCAAAGCGCCTGGAATACTTCTGGCCCGGTGGTTGTCGAAAAGGCACGTTTTGTAAATGATTTGTTGAACACCTATGGCTTATCTGGCAAGTTCATAATAGATACTGAAAATGCACTTATTTGTACCTGGGATGGCTGTGCAACCCCTGAATTCGAAAATATCAAAGCTTATTATTTGGCAGAGACTTATGCTGCCGCAATTGCCCAAGGTTTGCGAGGAAACCTCTGGTATAGTTGGTTGGGTTGGAATAACTCGGGCTTAATAAACACCGGATCCGATTCTCTCCCTGGCTACCTGGCTTTCCAATTTTCCAGAAATGAACTATTTGATTCGGTCTGGGTACGTGACATTACTCAATATTCGGGTGTGAAAGGATATGAGTTCAACCGAGGCGACCGTCGAGTTTGGATTCTCTGGTCAATGGATGCGACCTCGCATTCGATCTCTTTAACGAATGCACCTCTGGCCATATGGGACGTGCTGGGCGTCTCTATATCCACGGCCAATTCCGTTAATATCACCGTGAAGCCACTCTATCTGGAATGGAACCCTGAAGGCGAATAGTCATTCGTTTTTTTGGAATAGCGCTGTTTGTTAGATACCAAAAATGTATCCCGATTTGAAACGAGTGGCCAATGGTCATCAACTCATTTGGGACAAGCTATTCTAACCAAATGAGTCTATCTCTCTATCATGGTTGAACCTAATTCATCAATTTTCGAAAAACAGTGTTTTGGATGGGGCTGAAACTTCGTGCTTGAATAATCCTTCATTCATGCGGGATATCTTGGTTTGCATAATTGTTGTCGATTTGTAAGCGGTTTGCAAAGTAGGACTTTTCCTTTAATGATAATATGAAAAAGGATTATTCTTTCCAATCCGCACCATTGCTCGAAGAATATGGCTTGTAAAATTAATTTATTCATTATTTTTTTATTTGAGGTAAATCATGAAAAACTGGAAGAAATCACGATTTATTCTAATAACTGCAGCAGTAATTATTGTGGCATTGTCTCTTTGTCCGTTTTTAGGGGTTGCAAATCCGGGTGCAGCAATATCGGTTGCAGCCGCAAATCCATCTACCCGCAATCTTTATATGCCAATGGTGATGAATAATCCCTTACAATCTCAAGCTTCTACAGCTACTCCTACGAGAACGCCAACCAAAACCCGAACACCCAATGGTTCCTTTACTCCAACAGCCACAGTAACCCCCACACGAACCTCCACACCAACCGCTACTGCAACCTTCACTCCAACTGCTACAGCGACTTCCACACCAACGGCTACCGCAACCTTCACGCCAACGGCCACCGCGACGTTCTCACCTCCGGTCTAATACTCCAATCCCGGTTTGGGGGATTGTCATGGACTAATCGATCCCACAACATGGGTTGGATAAGGTGGTTGCAGACAAATCCGTCGTTGGTTGCGAAGCAACACGGCATAATTTCCTGGGCGATGTGGAACCCACCGAGGGGGCGCGCAAGTGGTCAGTGCTGTTGCACTCTGGAAGAAGAATTAAGTAATGGCCGGTGGGAATGCAGCCAATCCTGGCAGTGCGTGTTGCACCAGCATGGGCACAAAAAGTGCCAGGTTATGCTTGCAGCCCAGTCAAATCGGATAAACTTGCAGCATTTGCTTCCTTTATGCATGATGTAGTCGCACGTTATAGCGTCGCTCCCTTATAATGTAAAGTATTGGGAACTCTGGAATGAGCCGGATATTCAACCAAGCTATGTTCCATTCGGACTAGCCCATATGGTTGTTGGGGGGATGATAATGATCCGTATTATGGCGGTGGTTATTATGCGGATATGTTGAAAGTAGTTTATCCGCAGATCAAGGCTGCCAATCCGGATGCGCAGGTATTGGTGGGTGGCCTCGTGCAGGATTGCGATCCTCGCCCCGGCGCGTCATGCGAAATTGTCGGTAAGCCCCCTTCACATTGCAAGTTCCTTGAGGGTATTCTGCATAATGGTGGCGGTCCCTTCTTTGATGGAGTTAGTTTCCACTCCTATGATTATTATAAAGCTAATGGGGACCAGAACTGCCTTTATTGCAATCCCAACTGGCTAAGCTCCTGGAATACTACCGGCCCCGTGGTCGCATTAAAAGCTCAGTACATAAGAGCGTGTTGAACCAGTTATGGGTATTCTGAACAAGTTCTTGATAGATTCTGAAAATGGATACTTATGCTACTGGACCGGCTGCGCCACTACCAGTGCCTTTGAAACAATAAAAGCCTACTATGTAGCCGAGTCTTACGCTGCTGCAATCGCTGAAGGCGTACGCGCGAACATCTGGTACAGCTTTCCGGGCTGGTACAATTCTGGATTCGTTACGTCCGATTATATTGCCTCTTCCTGCTTACACGGCCTTTAAGTTCTCCAGTAATGAACTGCATAATGCAGTCTTTATGCGTGATATTACTGATTACCCCGGTGTGAAAGGATATGAGTTTTACCGGTTCAACCGCCGGGTTTGGGTGCTGTGGTCATTGGATGGAAATGCTCATTCGATTTCCTTGGCGAATGCGCCACTGGCCATTTGGGATGCTTTGGGTGTTTCCATACCTGCAACCACGTCCGTCACGATAACTACAAATCCGTCCTACCTGGAATGGAACCCATAAACATAATTTTTCAATAATCTTTCCCTTTTCATCTTTTTCCCGTGGACTTTGAATTGATTGTAGCTGAGTTGGCACATGTGCCAACTCAGTTCTGTATTTCCATTGTAGGAATGCCGGGAATTTTCCCGAGGATCTTGTTATGCGTATGGCTAATTTCTTTTAAATCAGGGTTGGAACTCATGCCATCAATGGCCTTTCACCAAAGAGTATCATTATCCTGTCAACAGCATCTTATGAATATTTAGATCGCACATAACTGGGGTGAAAGTTGCTCAATCGGTTACACAGGGATATAATCACGTCCGTGAACTCATTCTCTTAATTTTTCATACCGAAATCTCAATTGTTCACCAGAGACAAAGAGGTGGGCATGTCCAAGAGAAAATCTACACGATTAGTGGACCATGACAAGAGCAGCCTCTATAAACACTCGTGCCATCTTTAGAATTATTGTATTCCTTGTTATCTCCCCCCTGCTGCTTTCGGGTTGCTCCGGTTGGGTGGAGACAGAACAAACAAAGCTGGTAGATAAGGTTAACCTATCCGAATCTCTAACTGTCGGGCAGACCTTTGTTTCTAAATACAATGGGCTGACGGGGGTATATTTTTATCTCTCTCCTCAAGAAGCCGGTACGGGAGAAATTAGACTGCATTTGCGGAATACGCCAAAGGCTAAAGACGATTTGGCGCTATCCTCGACCGTGCTAAGGGTCGTCGATATAAAAGCCCCTGGATATTATGGCTTTTTTCTTCCGGCTCAATCTGCATCCAATCAGAAGTATTACTACGCCTACCTGGAGGTGACCGGGAGTGGGGTTCTTCAGGTTGGAAAGGCGGCCGGTGATTCATACTTGAATGGGGCATTGTACCAAAATGGGATACCCATGGATGCCCAGGCAGGTTTTCAACTAAGTTATTCAAGGCGAAAAGCAATCTCAGGCTTGGGATTTGAGGCAATTATCTGGCTTGGAATCCTGGCAGTTGGTCTTTTTCTATTTGTCCTTCCAGGTTGGGGGCTGATCGGCTTTTTATGGCCGCGCTGGGGGGAACTTAAGTGGCCGGATAAATTGGGACTTTCCGCCGGCATGAGCCTGGCGATTTATCCGTTACTATTCCTTTGGACTGGAATCATAGGCCTGCATCTGGGAGCAATTTATGCCTGGTTACCTCCGTTGATGGGAGCGGGGCTGATTGTTTGGCGTAAGCGAAAGTCCTTGCTCGGCCGCAGTTTCACGCGGATTAATTTGTTTCCCTCTCTACATGCTAACCACAATTCTCTGCCTTGGGCCGATCTCGCACTTGTTGCCATTACGGTAGTAATAATCCTGACACGCTTCTGGGTCATCCGCTCACTTGGATCTGCCTTTATGGGGTGATTCATACCAGCACACGATGATGGCGCAGTTGCTGGTTGATCACGGTGGATTATTCAATTCGTGGTTACCTTATGCCGATTTGCAGACTTTGACTTATCACTTCGGCTTTCATACCACTGTGGCTGTGTTTGACTGGATAACCCACTTTGATATGTCCAAAGCGGTACTTTGGGTGGGGCAGCTGTTGAACATTTTGGCCGTAATAAGCCTCTATCCGCTGGCGAAGAAAGTAGGGCGCAGTGATTGGGCGGGTGTCGCTGCAGTTTTGGTGGCCGGAATGCTCTCGCCGATGCCGATGTATTACGTAAATTGGGGACGGTACACACAATTGGCGGGACAAGTCATTCTGCCGTGTGCCATTTACCTGGCGTGGACGATTCTGGAAAGCGAGTATCGAGATTGGCGCCTTATCGGCATGGGTTGGCTCGTTCTGGCCGGATTGGCTTTGACGCATTATCTTGTGACCATCTTTGCCGGTCTGTTCTTTATCGCATTCCTGTTGTTTCGTATTGGAAGTAAAGAAGTGCGAAAGTTGTTGGTAAAAAGCTTATTTCTCCTTGCAGGAGTCCTGGTGCTGTTTTTCCCCTGGTTTGTTCATGTCTTCTTAGGGACACTACCTAAAATTCTTGCTTTTTTCATCAAGACGCCGACAAAAGCCGGCTCAACCTACATACAAGATTTCAATTCTATTGGAAACATTTCTTTCTTTCTGCCTGTATTACTTTGGCTGCTTATGTTTCTTTGCGTCGCCTGGGGTTTATGGCGACGCGAAAAAAATATTTTGCTGATAGGGTTGTGGTGGCTTCTAAATCTTCTGGCTACTAATCCGCAGTGGTTGCATTTGCCAGGCGCTGGGGTCATTACCAACATTACGTTGTTCATCGCCTCCTACATTCCTGCGGGAATATTAATTGGCGCTGGTTTCGGATGGTTCCTGCAATGGTTGGAACGTTCCAACAATTTGGGACAAATCCGGGTACGAAGCTGGTCGGTGGCTTTCGTGGCTGCATTATTCTTGTTCGGCATCGGGCTATGTATATATACCCCAGAGGTTGGGGGATTTGCAGGTAATGTCCAGTACTCTGGTCACGCGTCCAGACATACAGGCAGCCAAGTGGATCCAGCAGAATACGCCCAAGGATGCGCGCTTTCTGGTAAACTCCTTCTTTGCGTATGGCGGCTCGTTGCTTGCCGGTTCGGATGGCGGGTGGTGGTTGCCATTGCTTGCAAATAGGCAAACCACCCTGCCTCCGATAACGTACGGGTCTGAGCAAGGCCCTACCCCGGATTATAGGCTCTGGATAAACAGGCTCACCAGTGAGCTTCAAAGTAAAGATATCACTCAACCCGATGCATTGGCCCTTTTACGCGAGCGAGGTGTGAATTACATTTATCTGGGTCAGCGGCAGGGACGAGTTAACTACGATGGGCCCAATATAATAAATTTGGAAAAGTTGCTTTCCAGTTCTTATTTTCATGTCATCTATCACCAGGACCGGGTTTGGATCTTCGAGGTAGTCAGGTGAAATATTGCATCATCGGTCCGACCTATCCATTTCGCGGCGGAATAGCCCACTATACAACGCTGCTTGTCAGGCATTTACGCGCATGCCACCAGGTCGTTTTCTATTCCTACTCCCGGCAGTATCCAGACTGGCTCTTTCCAGGCAGCACATTACCGGACCCAAGTGCAAGTGTGTTGGAGGAGCCATGTGAGCGAATAATTGATCCTTTGAATCCTTTTACCTGGTGGCAAACCGCAAAACGGATCCTGGCGGATAAACCAGATGTTTTGCTGCTGCAATGGTGGACACCATTCTGGCTCCCTTTGATGGTAACTGTCTCCTTATTAGCTCGACAAGCCCGGATCCCCATTCTCTATCTGTGTCATCAAATGGTCGAACCTGACAGTTCGGCTTTCGAATTGCTCCTGGTACGCCCGGCTCTTCGATTAGGCGATGCTTTCATCGTCGTTTCGAAAAAAGATTTCGCGACGGCGGAAAAATTCCTTGGGGATAAGCCGATCCGCATGGGACATCTCCCTATTTTTAATGGATTCCCAGAACACGGCCTTGGGCGTGTCGAGGCGCGCGCCCGCCTCGGCGTAGAGCCAGATGTACAGCTCTTATTATTCTTCGGTTTTGTCCGCCGTTACAAAGGTCTGAATTATTTACTCGAGGCACTAGGACAGTTAAAGCAGCCTCCGCATTTGCTCATCGCAGGCGAATTTTGGGAAGAAGAGGCTCTATATTGTAATTTGATTCGCCAACTAGGCTTGGAGCGTTACATCATTATTCATAATCGTTACATCCCAAACGAGGAAATCGAACCTTATTTTGTTGGGGCGGACGCGCTTATCCTTCCCTATCTGAGCGGCAACCAGAGCGCAGTTGGAATGATGGCGTTAAATTATGGCATCCCCATCATTGCCACATCCATCGGTGGTCTGGCAGAGACAGTAACGCATAATGAGATCGGTTTAATCGTTCCTCCGGCAGATAGTAATGCTCTCGCCGCTGCCATTGAGCGTTTTTATAGGGAAAGGCTCAACGAGCTGTTTCGTGTAGCGATGCCTGCAGCGCAAACACATTTTTCCTGGGATGCGCTGATCCGGATCATTGAGGAGACCAGTAATGAAATTAAGCGGTAACGACCAGGCCCCCGGTAGTAAAAACGCAACTTCTCCCGGAATTTATCTTTCAGTACTCATTCCCGTATACAACGAAGCTAAGACGCTGGCGGAGCTCGTGCAGCGGCTCGAACAAATCTCGATCATCCGTCAAATTGTCGTTGTTGATGATGGTTCGCGTGACGAAACGCCTCAGATCGTGAAACGTTTGAGTGATGAAGGGCGGGTAGTTGCATATTATCACAAACGTAATTATGGCAAGGGCGCGGCATTACGGCATGCACTGGAGTTGGCAACGGAAGAATACCTGATAATTCAGGATGCAGATCTGGAGTATGATCCACAAGATTTTTATTCGATGGCAAGAATCAGTTCAAGAAACCGGCGCACTGGTTGTTTATGGTTCTCGCTTTCTGAGTGGCCGTCGCACGGGTATGATTTGGACGCACTATCTCGGTAATCGCTTACTAACCACCCTTTTCAATATCCTCTATGGTCAGAAATTGACGGACATGGAGACTTGCTACAAACTTTTTCGAACTGAATTGCTTCGAAAACTCAAGATTGACAATGATCGTTTTGATATGGATCCGGAACTTACTGCCAAAATTGTGCGTTGCGGTCAGAAGATCTATGAAGTGCCTGTTTCTTACGCTGGGCGTCCATACCTGGCGGGAAAGAAGATCAGACCCAAGGATGCGCTTAGCGCGATAAAGACACTCTGGAATTATCGCCTTTGGCAATCTGACGATTTTCCTTCAAAACGAGGCTAAGATTGCGTATCTTATTTCTTCTTCCTCAGAGTTTGATGGATCCATACGGTTTGGGAAGATTTTGGCCATTGGCCCGACAAATGACCAAACTCGGTTATCAAGTGGAAATTGCAGCACTTCATCCGTCTTTTGGCACATTACGCCAACGCGATTATATGCAGGATGGAATTAAGAATTTCTTATGTCGCGCAAATGCATGTGCGGCGAGATGGGAACCGACAACTTTATTTTAATACTCCGCAACTCTTACTGGTGACGGCTATGGCAACAATTGCACTTGCTAACGCTGCACTGAAGAGCCGCGCGGATGTGATTCATATTTCAAAGGCCCTGCCTATGAATGGCTTGGCCGGATTGTTGGGAGCGCGACTTAGTCATCGGCGTTTATACCTTGATGTTGACGATGACGAGGCAGCTTCAAATCGTTTTGGAGGGGAGTGGCAGAGAAATATGGTCAAATGGTGGGAGGATCGTTTACCACTGTCTGCCCGGGGAGTAACAGTCAACACCAGCTATTCGCGGGATCGTTGCATTGAGATGGGGGTGCCGGCAAATCACATTTTTTTTGTCCCAAACGGGTTCGATCCTGACCGTATTCGTCCTGCCTCTTTAAATGAAATAAAGTCTGTTCGCACCCGTTGGAATCTATCCGGAAAACAAGTTGTGTTGTTTCTCGGTACCCTCAATCTCGCCAATCACCCGATTCTTTTACTGCTGGATGCATTCGAGATAGTGCGAGCAGCCAATCCCAATGCAACGTTATTATTGGTAGGTGGCGGTGAAGGTTATGAGCGAGTCGGAAAAGAGATTGACGCACGCGGATTGGGCAATGCGGTCGTCCTGGCTGGGCGTGTGGATCCGGTCGAGGTTGCCAGCATTTATGCCGCAAGCCATTTGGTTGTTGATCCGGTGTTTAATGACAACGTGGCACGAGCGCGTTGTCCATTAAAAATCGTCGAGAGTTTAGCGATGGGAATCCCTGTAGTCACAGGGGATATTGGGGATCGATCTGCAATGCTGGACAACGGGCGGGCCGGCGTCCTTGTGGAACCCGGCAGTGCAGATGCGTTGGCAAAAGGAATTATTAATGCCCTGGACGATCATGTCAGCTATGAGGACATGGCTAAACGAGCTAAAACTGTCAGCCAGCAGTTTCGTTGGGACCGGTTGGCAGAGGATTTTGTCAAGGTGTATGGTATTTAGTGGTAACTCAATGGCTCGGGTTTCTTGCTTACAGAAATAAGAACTTATCTGGAAATAATCCGGCTGCAATCACTTCAGATACCTTGTGAACACAGTCATTTTTCCCCTATTAGCTTGGAGAGGAAATGTTTTCGAAAACCCTTAATCCTAACCGAAGTGATTCTTTAATAGCTAACATACGCAGGCAACGGTTGAATCTGCTATTAGGTTTTTTAATTTCTCAAAAAAGTCCGATCCGGCTACTTGACATCGGAGGTACAGAATCATTCTGGAAGGTTGCTGGGTTTCCATTCAACAACCTTGACCTAAAAATTACTCTTCTCAATCTTACTGCACAGGAAGTTTCCCTTCCTGGTATAGTCTCAGTTGTTGGTGACGCATGCCATATGCCGCAGTATAAAGAAGGGAATTTTGATTTAGTATTTTCCAATTCGGTTATTGAACACGTGGGGACATTTGCTGATCAGGAGTCCATGGCAAAGGAAATCCAAAGAATTAGCAAGCGATATTTTATTCAAACCCCAAATCGACATTTTCCTATAGAACCCCATTTTGCTTTTCCCTTCTTTCAATATTTACCTGTTTCACTTCGTGTTTGGTTAATCATGCATTTCAACCTTGGATGGTTCAAGCGCATTCACGATAAGACTCACGCCCGCCAGATAGTTGAATGGTATCCGGCTGCTGAATCGCCAGGAACTTAAATTCCTTTTTCCTAATGCAGAAATCTTTAAAGAACGATTTTGGGGGCTAACAAATTCTTATGTTGTATACGCTGGTTGGAATTGACAGGCTTCCAATTTTTTTATGGATGAATGGTTGTGGGTGACTGGTGATTTCTTGTTTCGGCCCCGCCGGCAATCTTAATTTAGGCAGCCTGGCGACCCAGATTCTTCCGACGAAGCTATGATAGAATAACGCTTTGTCGTTACTAAAAACCACTAGAATTAAATAGGTCCTCCATTCTGCGGTCAGTCGCATGATCCGTCCTGGAACTTTGTTGTCTTTCAACCTGATAAAGCGTTAATAATGAAGCAACCGTCCATAGATAAGAACCCCCTCCAACTCACTCGCCGTAATATTATTGCAAACATTGCAACATTGCTTTCGGGTTCTACTGCTGCCCAAGGCATGATGGCTGTTACCCTGCTGTTCACTGCCCGCCAACTTGGCGCAGTCCAGTATGGGCAATATGTGGCGGCATTTACCCTTGTAAGTTTTACAGCAGTCCTTTTCAGTCTGGGATTAGATCTCTGGCTTCTAAGGAATGCAGGCCGAGAACCCACACAGCTCGCCAGTCTTACAGGCAGCCTTTTAGCAATCAAAGGATGTATTGGCGGCATCTGGCTGGCTGTGTTTTTCGGGTTGGCATCTATCCTGGACCCATCCCGATTTCCGGTGGAGTTGATCCGCTTGAGTGCCCTGGCTGTCTGGTTGGATGGCATGTTTTCCATCAACCTGACTGCTTTTCGCGCTTCTTTGCGGAATACCTACAGTGCGGTTCTGGAAGCTGGAACAGTCGGGCTCTGGCTATTAATGACCTTTTTACTGATGACCAGCGGACAAGCGCAGCCTATGGCTTATCTTGGCGTTCGTATCGTTGCTTCGCTTGTTGGAGTAGTGGTTTCTTCTTTGTTGGTATGGTATAAAGTGCAGCCTAGAGTCTCGTTATTATTTGTAAAGCGAGCGTTGAGCGAAGATTCTGCCATTTGCAGGGTCTGATCTCTTGGCAATGGCAACGATGCGTCAGGATGTTTTGATCGTCGCTTTAATGCTGGGGAGCCAGGCAGCCGGCTTATATTCTCCAGCAATTGGCATCATAAGCGCGGCATTTGTGGTGCCAGGTGCAATATACCTGGTAGTCACACCCGTGTTGAGCAATTTATTCTCCACAAACATAAGGCAGGCCTGGATAATTGCCAGGCAGAGTATCATCGTTTCAGCCTTAGTGGGCCTGGCGGCTTTTCTCGGCTTAGCGCTAATTGCCGGTCCGGTAATTTCTTTGTTGGGAGTGACCTTTCATGGCTCACGCGAAGTATTGCTAACCTTGAGTTTTATCTTGTTTACTCACTCTATTGCATTTGGCATGGCTTCGATTCTGGTCGCCACCGGTCAACAAGCCAAACGCACCAGTATTCAGGCTATCGTAGTCGCCGTTAATGCGATTCTGGATTTCGGTATTGTCCATTGGGCTGGTATTCTTGGGGTTGCTGTGGTATATGTGATCAGCGATATCTTTCTTATGATAGGATATAGTTGGCTTGTTTGGCAGTATTACCGCAAGTCTAATAACAATAAATCGCTATAATCACTTCTCCTCTCTTATTCACCAATTTCCGGCCAAAAGAAGTAGTAACCTTGCGCCCCATGGAAAATTTCAATCTCGTTCATTATCAGCTTTTTTTTCATTCGATACAAGCTCTGTTTTGTGCATTATAAGTCTGCTTGCGAGGAAGGTTTGACTAATATTCTACTAATCAATATCCATTCTTCGCGGAATGCCGGAGATGCAGCACTGTTGTTGGCTACACTTCAACAATTGCGGCAGAACTTTCCCGGATGCTTGATTACACTGGCAATGGATGATCCCGATCCAGACCTCAAAAATGTAAGGATTGTCGAGTCAATTTCGGCCTGGGTCAAATCAACCAGCAAAGGCGGCTGGGCTTCGTGGCGTCTTGGGAATCTTGCTCCTACTGCCATTATCAACATTGCTACCTGTTCTTACTTATCGACTGTTTGGCAAACCCTTTACATACTTAACCCCTTCCAAACTTCGATTGACAATCCAGCCTACCTGGATACCGATATGGCGTAAGTTCAGCCCGGTGGCTTTCTGTACAGCTCAGGGAGCGGACTAGTTTTTGTGATCATGATATATACATTGGCTTTACCTGGATGGCTAAGTAAAGCCATTTTATATTTTCCCCCAATCATTTGGACCGTTATCCCATCGTTGGGAAGGTGGGTTGCTCTGCTGGCTTCTAAGCAAAGCCCGTATCGTCATGGTGCGCGAGCCCATTTCAATGGAATTGCTCAACATAATCACCTGCAGCATCCGCGGCTGTATTTGCTGCCCGATATTGCTTTCACCTTTTCTGGAGCACCTCCCCTGGTTGCAGTGAACTGGCTGCTTGAGCATGGGATTGACCTAGCAAGGAAACACCCCTTCTGGGTTTAACCGTCATCAATTGGGGTGCGCAAAATCCGAATTTCAACAAGCAAACCGAATACGAAATCGCCTGCGGAGAAGCAATCCGTTTTTTTGTGACTCAACTCGGTGGCAAGGCAATTCTATTTCCCCAGGTAACCGGGCCAACGGAAGATAACGATGATCGTATCCCAGCGCGTCGGATATATTTCAAGGCTTTCCGATATTTCGGATTCCATTCTTTTGGTTGAACAACAACTTCCTCCAGAATTGATAAAAGCCCTTTATGGTCACATGGATGTATTAGTTGGAACACGTATGCATTCTGTATCCTTGCCTTGTCTGAAGGTGTGCCTGTGATTGCAATCGGGTACATGCATAAAACTCAGGGTCTCGCTAATATGGTTGGGATGGATCGATGGGTATTGGATATATCGAAGATCAGCCAGGACGTACTTGTTGATAAGCTGACAGAATTATGGAATGGACGAATGGCCGTGAGAGATCAAATTGCCGGCACTTTGCCTGTGTTGAAAGAAAAAGCCAACCTGGCTGGTAAATTATGCGCTGAGGACTATTCCCTACCTGATGAGAACAAAGCCGCATGGTTAAGCCGATCCGTGTATTAGAATTGATCAAGGGCTTCAATATCGAAAGCGGTGGAGGTGGAGCCGAACGGTTCGCCATCGAATTATCCCAAGCGCTCGATAAAAGTCGTTTTGAAATATCGATGTGTAGTTTATGGGATTTTTCAACCCAGGATGAGCGGGACCGCAGGAGTTCTGCTTTTGGCAGCCGGGATCTCTTCCTTCAGCCTGGCCCGATGGGATGACCAACATCCATACCTTGGGATGTGGCATGCATATCATGGGCTGATTAATGCTCTTCGGCGGCAGCCCGTTGATATTGTTAACACTCATTCAGAATTTGCCGATATAGCAGTTTTACCGTTGTGGTTTTCTCGAAACAGGCCGAAACTTATCCGTACCATGCATTATTCCCACCAGGTTGAATGGATCCAACGACCGCTGCGTCGTTATGTATTTTCTGATTTTCTGATCCCAATGTTTTTTGATCTGGAAATTGGTGTCAGTCAGAAGTCTTGTGGATCAACTCGATCAGAGACCCATTGCCCGCTTGAAAGGCAAGCAAGCCAGCCGGGTTTACAATGCAGTGAACCTGGATCGTTTCGCAAATATTTCATTGGATCTATCGAAAAAGAAGGCTTCACTGGGGATTCCGCCCGGTACATTTGTAGTAGGAACAATCGGAAGACTTACTGCGCAAAAAGGATATACCTACCTGATAAATGCAGCAGCCTTAATCCTTGAAAAAGCTCCCCAGACCTTTTTTTTGATCGTTGGGGATGGGGAGTTGATTGATCAATTGAAGCAGCTGGCTCTCCAGAAAGGAATATCCTCCCATATTATCTTTACCGGCGGCAGACAGGATGTGGAGGAATTATTGGCTTGTATGGACTTGTTTGTCATTTCATCATTGTGGGAAGGTTTGCCAACGGTTGTCCTCGAGAGTATGGCAGCCGGAATTCCTATTGTTGCAACGGATATCTCTGGTATACGTGAGTTGATTCAAGACCAACGAAATGGTTGGCTTGTCGCTGCGGGGGATATTACCTCCATGGCCCGTGCAATCGAGATTGCTCAGAAAGATGGTAAATCTCGCGCAGAGTTTGCAAGGATCGCCCGCCAGGACGTACAGTCTCTCTCAATAAAGTCGATCGCGGCTGATTATGACAAGCTCTATTCTGCTTTGATTTGATCTGAAAATTCGATCTGCTATTTAGATAATTTAACCTTCAGCTCACCGGTATCAAAAACCTGGTCAGCCTTAATATCCCACACCTTTGGTTTGCCAGAGCTGTCCGTTATAACCACATTTTGACCTTCGGGATTTCCCACAATAATTACATATTCCCGTGGATCTACATTTGCTAATACAAAGACCCCATTTTCATCTGCATAAATTGAAGGACTCGAAGTTGCATTCAGAACATACGCCCCTTGATCGCCTTGCCGGGTGACTGCTGCCAGCCATACTGACTCGGCTAGAGGTTCGTTTGAGATGGTTGATATTACTTTCCCGGTGACCGTTGCCTTGCCAGATTGGGGCTTCTGTATGGGCGTGGGATTACCCGGATTGGAAGTCATCGGATCGGGGTCCGCAGCCAGAAAAAGAGAATGATAGGATGCAGAAGAATAGGATCACAGAAGCAATATTTTTCATTATTTCACTCCAAATCGCGGTCTGCAGCTAATATTAATCCATTAGGCCAAGAAAAGCAATCAATAAGGCGAAGATAATCCATTAGAAGTATTGTTTTAGGTCAGGCAGCCCCTTATAATGGGCTTAAATCTGAGGAAAGAACTCAACCTATTCTTTTAATCCACAAAGGAGGAACTCATGAAAGTCAAAGCATTCACAATTCTTGTCATCCTGGCCCTGGCATTTGCAATTATTTCTCCCAGCAATGTTAGCGCCCAGGCATATACAACCTCATTTACCACTTCCATAACTTACCAGAATGTAGACACGGCTGCGACCACGGTCTTGAATATCCTATTTTATGCGACGCCAGCCACAACAACTCCCATCACGATAGCTCAACCCAGCCTGGCCTCCGGAGCAAGTACTTCAGTTTATGTCGGTGGTTTGGCCGATATTACGCCTCCGTTCAAGGGCTCGGCCATCATTCAATCTGACAAGGTTCTCCTGGCCACCCTGGTTCAGCTTCCCCAAAATTCAACCACGGTGGTTGTCCGTCCGCTGTCCAACGGGTTCTCGGATGGCACAGACACCGCCTTGATTGCCACAGTGCTCAAGAACACCTTTGGCGCCACTTCAATCTTCTCCATTCAGAATATCGATACGGTTACGAACACGGTTGATATAAAATTCTTTGACACCGGCGCGAACATGCTCGATGAGATAATCCAGAATGTGGAAGCCGGCGCCTCCTATTATGTAGATGCAGGCACCAGGAGCTTGTTGGGCACCAGCTTCTCGGGGTCCGTAGTCGCAACGGCAACGAAAACTGTTGGCGGCGGCGCTGGTAAGATCGTTGGTAGTGCAATGGAGTTGGATATCACCGGTATTGGCGCCAAAGCTTTCGAAAGCGTTTCTGCTGGTGCCAATACGATCTATATGCCCTCCGCTCTCTGTCAGGCCTTTGGTTCACAGATTACCTCCTATGCAGTCCAGAACACCAGCCTGGTCGCTACTGCGCACGTTACAGTTACATTCAATCCTGGTGGATTGACAGCTACTGCCGATATTGGTCCTGGTTCAAAAGCGAGCTTCCCCGCCTGCAATACAGTCGCTGCGGGTTTCAGTGGATCAGCAGTTGTAACCAGCACTGGCGCACCGGTTGTCGCCATGGGTAAAGCCTCAGGTGGTGGTCTATCCACTGCTTTCCTTGGCGCCCCCAGTGGTTCTGCCAAGGTTGCCATGCCGTATGTGAGATGGGCACCTGATGCCAACTATAATGCCGGGTCGGCCCAGCGAACGTTTATAGCCATCCAGAATGTGGGTGGAGGTACAATCCCCGCTGGCTCGATCACCCTGACATATACAGATTCCTTTGGGCACTCGGGCACGCACACTTATGGTAGTGACCTGGTAGTTGGTGCGAAATTCAACTCCAATGCTTCCAACGCCGGCCTAACCTGGTTTGGGATGGCCACACCTCCTGCCGCTGGCTTTGGTGGTGGTGTGACGGTCAACTGCTCGGCTCCAAGCTGCCAGATCATTGCAGTCGCTCGTGTCGCCACTTTTGTACCTGCGACCAGCCTTATTGCGGCTGAAGACTACAATGCAATGACGGCTCCATAAACCTTAACAATAAATAAATCGACCCTTTTGGAGAATAAACAAAGGGAGGCCAAAAGCCTCCCTTTGTGTTTTATAATGGACTGATCCGTGTGGTAGGACCCTTATCTACTACCTTCATCGTTATCGATAGCTTTATTCGGCTTAAACCTGAATGGCTTTTTTGATATGCTAAAAAAAATGTTCACCGGGATATTTATTAATTCAAGCAGATATTACCTGGACTGTTTTGCAAAAGAGGCGGCGGACTCCCTGCCGATCGGCGCACTGGTTCTCGATGCAGGCGCCGGTAATTGCCCTTACAAGCACCATTTCTCTCATGTGAGATATGAGTTGGCAGACTTCTGCCAGGTCGATAAAGAGTATGGTGAAATCACGTATGTGTGCGACCTGACAACTATCCCTGTAGAAGACAACCGTTTTGACCTGATCCTGTGTTCACAAGCGCTCGAACATGTCCCTGAGCCCGGAAAGGTTCTGGAAGAGCTGTTCAGGATCCTAAAGCCGGGTGGCTCGCTTTGGCTTACTTGTCCACTATTCTATGAGGAGCATGAAACGCCATATGATTTTTACCGGTATACCCAATATGGCTTAAAACATTTGATTGAAAAGTCGGGATTCTTAATAACCAGGATTGAGTGGCTTGAAGGCTACCTTGGGACCCTGGCCTATCAACTAAGTCTGGCAGCAAAAGCTCTACCAATCCAACCTTTTCAATATGGTGGCGGAATTTTCGGGGTTGTTTCCAGCGTATTTGCCTTGTTCTTGAAACCATTATTCGCCATTTTGGCCGTATTATTTTCCAGGCTCGATTTACGCAAAAAGTTCATTTCAGGAGGCCTTTGTAAAAACTATGCGGTCGTCGCTATCGCACCACAACTCTAAGGCCGTTGCTAATGAATGATCAAGGGTATCTCAACTGTATAGATCGCCCGATACGCCAGGTTATGTGTACTGGGCATATTATTCACTTTCCCCCCTATTACCAGTAAGAATTCTCCTAACAATACGAGCCTGGGACCATCGCCGATTTCAAAGGGGGGAGGATCGAAAGCCTGCCATTTGTTTGTTTGAGGAAGATAGGCTGAGAGTGATCCGGTCGCTTCCTGCCCTCCGATAATATAAACGTTATCTGCTATCGTGGCTATTCCAATGTTATATCGACCAATCGGTAATGCCTCAACTTTATTCCAGGCGCCACTGAGACCTTCCAAATGGGGCGTAAATACCTCATTGACAGCCAGCGCCTGCGAGCCATTGTACCCACCAATCACGTATATTCTGTCTTCAGCAACGGCCGCGCTTGCGAAGCCGCGAGCTTCGGGCATGGCTGTTAGCTCAGTCCATTCTTCCGGACCGGGATCGTAGACATAAACAGAATTTAAGTATTTCTTTCCATCCCAGCCGCCGAATAGGTAGAGCCGCCCTTCGAAGGGCGCCATCGCATAAGCGCTGATTGCAATTGGTAAATTCTTTCCTTCTTCCCATGATCCCTGGCGTGGGTCATAGATTTCAAGTACATTGGTTACAGCGCCAGTGGAAGTACGACCTCCCGGCACATATATTTTGCCGCCAATTACTGCTGCATTTACATCCGCAACTGGGACTGGTTTTTTGGCCAATTCGACCCACGAATCGTTTGCAGGATCATACCGCTCCAGAACCCCTGTAACCCCTTGAGCTGAATCTCCTCCAATGGCATACACCTGGTTTTCGTATGCCGTTACTGCCAGCCCGCTTCGTGCAGTCGGCAGGGCAGCCAATGCATGCCAGCGCGATTCTGGAGTGGGGGTGATTTGTATGATATTCGTTGGAAGGGCTGCCTCCCGCCTTGCCAAAAGGAATCCTACCGCAACCACCAGCAGAAGTATTGCAATGACCGAGGCGACATTCCTGGGACGGACACCAGGAATGGGCTGTCGTGCTATATCTATGGGGATTGTCTGCAATTCTGGCTGGAAGGTGCCTGCTTGAGGCGGATTATCTTCCTGTGCTGTAGCAGCAGGTGACTTCACCAGCCCAATCTGCACAGCATACATGGCGGCTTCGGTGCGGGATACAACACCGATTTTGGAAAAGATGTTTCGGAGATGTACCTTGACCGTATTGGAGCTGATGAATAATTTTTGCGCAATCTCCTTATTGCTTGTTCCAGTGGCGAGCAGTCGCAGAATCTCTTTTTCTCGCTCGGTAAGCTCGGCCGCGGCATGTTC
The DNA here is from genome assembly GCA_963830665.1 of uncultured Chloroflexia bacterium. Taxonomy (GTDB): domain Bacteria; phylum Chloroflexota; class Anaerolineae; order Anaerolineales; family Villigracilaceae; genus UBA877. Next base: position 485,694 of record CAWHNM010000016.1, on the reverse strand, counting down.
TGGGAGGTCATTTTGCATGGTGTTGGTTAGTTTATCATGTAGGGTTCGATCTGTCAAAAAACGCGTCTTGACCTATTCTGGAATTTTGTAGGCGGCCTCATGCATGGACCGGCAGACAATGCAACTATAGAAAACCGTTCCTCTTGAAGATCCTTAAGAATTTTGAAGATTTGAACTATACATTTATGAAAGGAAGAATTTTTGACGAGATCATGTGATTATAATTGGATCATGAAACCGGATCTTTCCACCCTAACCATATCCACTGCCACCGAGCAGTTGCGGCACAGTGAGCTCTCGGCTCTCGAACTGACCGAGGCTTGTCTTCAACAAATGTCACGCTTGGCGCCTGCGATCAACGCCTTCATAACGCCCACACCCGAGCTGGCTGTGCGGGCAGCCATGCAGGCAGATGTGCTATTTGCAAACAGTCCCTCCAACCTGAAGGATCTTTGCCTGCTCGGGATTCCGCTCGCGATTAAAGATCTGTTCGATGTGGCGGGGGTAGCCACCTCGGCTGGCTCGAAATTCTTTGCAGAACGCATCCCGGCCGAGGACTCTGCGGCTGTACTAAAACTTAAAATCTCCGGAGCGGCAATTGTAGGTAAAACGAACACCCATGAAATTGCCCTGGGCGTGACAGGCATCAACCCACATTATGGGGCGGTTAGAAACCCCTGGGACCCCTCCCGAATAACTGGCGGCTCTTCCAGTGGCTCGGCGGCGGCGGTGGCTGCAGGGATGTGCCTGGCTGCCATTGGCACCGACACAGGTGGCTCGATCCGCATCCCGGCAGCGCTATGCGGTGTAGTCGGGTTGAAACCTACCTATGGGAGGGTGAGTACGCGTGGTGTAATCCCATTATCCTGGAACCTTGACCATGTTGGTCCGCTAACCCGAAATGTGCGTGATGCTGCATCTATGCTTACCGTCTTGGCCGGATTTGATCCGCATGATCCCGGCTCAGTAAATATTCCCAGGGAGGATTACCTTGGACATCTTGAAGAAGGTGTTCGGGGTTGGCGGGTGGCTTTGGCAGCCGGAGAAACCGTCGAAATATCGGATGCCGAAGTGGTTGTGGCCCTGGAGAAATCTGCGCAGATATTCAGGGATTTAAGTGCCAGGGTGGAAAAAGTGGATATGTCGTGGCTGCCCGAATTGGCACTGTGCAAATGGCCAGATGACACAGGCTGACGGGGCAGCTTTTCATCACGGAAGATTGCTAGAGCACCCCGACTGGTTCGGCGCAGATGTTCTTCAACGTCTACAGGCAGGCGCAGGGCTGAGTTCCAGCGAGTACGCGCTGGCGAGAAGGAAGCAGGTTGAAGGCCGCCGGCGCTTTGAATTATTTTTTGAGAAATTCGATATTTTGCTACTCCCCACTACTCCCATCCCCGCGCCGCCGATTGAGGAAACCGGTGCCATTGAAGCAGCCAGACAATTGACACGCTTCACGGCACCTTTCAACCTGACAGGGCTTCCGGCGTTGACCTTACCTTGCGGCTTTACCAAAATGGGATTGCCGGTAGGTCTGCAGATTGTCACAAAACATTGGGCTGAAGCAAAAGTGTTGCAGGCAGGTTATGCTTTCGAGCAGGCCACTGAATGGCATAAGTATTTTCCAAACATCTAAAAAACGAATGGAACGAACATTTTTGTATTCTTAATATAATCAGCATAGGCATTCCCGAATTTTACCCGGCACTCAGCCTCGTCCGCACGAGCTGTCGTGAACAGGAAGGCTGTGGTCACAACCACCATACAACCATCCAGGATGGAAGGGGATTTGAAAAAGATACCCCAAGTCAGATAAAGCAGGGAAGCATACAACGGGTGGCGGATGAATTGATAAATTCCATTGGTAACCAACTGCGTAGTCGCTTCGAGTGCATCGGTTGGCTTTCCTACCCTTCGCAAAAGAATTACGCCAAAGATGATGGGGGCTAAAGAGGCGCTCAAAAGGATCCAGGAGATGATTTGGTACCATGCGAACGGATCTGTAAACCAGCCGCGCAGATTGATGACGAACATGCCGAGAATGATCTCCCAGGCAAAGAATCGATAAAAACCGTGCGAACCCGGATGCCGAAGAGAGGGGATGGAAATCCAGATAATGCCAATTGACCCGACAAGAAAGATGATCGTTTGTACCATTGGACCTCATTTTTGCAGGCAGGCGATCATTGGTGTAATGATCCCGCGTGGTTCAGATTGTGTTATTGCCAGGATTGGCAGGCTTCTTGCCACGGAAAAAACTTCATTGGTATTTGCCATCTCTAAGCTTCGCGTGAGAATGCCGATTGCGCTTGTATCCTCTACGATAGCCTGTGACATCTCCTCTGGACTGTTCGCCAGCCAGGCCTGAGAAGTGACCGAATGAGTTCCCAAAACGGATTGATCAAAAATCTGCTGCACATCTTCTCCGGCAGGAAAAACCCACACCCGGATGGGAGTATCGGTTCCGCCAACAGACCGCCATCCCTGGATCTGGCCAGTGAAAATTTCGAGCACCTGGTCGGCGGTTAGTTTTGTTACAGGATTTTGCGAGTTGACAATAACAACAAGGTCCTCGGTTCCGATTTGATAACTTGGGGCGTTAAGGTTCCCGGGCTGTCCAACGCGAAGAACCAGGTCGGCTGTTAGGGGATCTTGAAATTCTGCTGAGCGCTGTTCAGACCTCATAACATCCTTTCTGGCGCAGTCTCTCAAGCTGGCCAGCCAGGGTTTCGCTGCGAAGGAATATTCTACCCGGATAGGTTCAGTTGTGGCTACCGGCGCGGAGGGCGAGCAGGCGCTTGCCAGGAAGGCGAACAACGCCAGGGTAGTTCTTAGGGCGGAGTTCGTAGATCCTCGAACGGGGGTATGCATGTCTGTGCTTACTTAGCAAATTGGATTACTAATACAACAACACCAACAATCGCGCAATATCCGGCAAAGATATAGAGAGAATGTTTGTTCAGGTAAGCCAGGAGCCATTTAATAGCCAGCCAGCCGACAAACGCGGCGGTCGCAAAGCCGACTGCCAGTACGGGCAGGAAAGTGGCCAGCCCGGACATCTTAAGCAGATCCAGGGATTGGTAACCACCGGCTGCCAGCATGACCGGTACTGACATCAAGAAAGCGAAACGAGCCGCGGATGGTCGATCAAGACCTCGTGCCATCCCGGCGCCAATGGTCGTCCCGGATCGGGATGCGCCCGGGAAGACGGACAGAACCTGGGCGATGCCGACAAACAGGGCATCCAGCCCATTCATCTTTTCAATACTGCGGTTGCGCCGGCCGAGCCATTCGGCCAGGCCAAGTATTACTGCTGTGATAACCAGGCGAATGCCCGCTTCCAGCAGAGGAGTTTTGAACAAAGTTTCCACAGCCGACTTGAGTAGAAAACCAAAAACCAGGGCCGGGATGGTGGCAATAATAATAAACCATCCGAGCCGCGCGTTCAAATCAATTTTGTTGGTGTTTGACGCAAAGAGATACTTTATGCTCGAGAGCGTGGCTAGAAGGATTTTCCACAGGTCTTTCCAGAAATAGACGATCAGTGACAGGATCGTCCCAAGCTGGACCAGGACCAAGTAAGAGAACATGGCGTCGCTGGAGGGTATCCCGAGGATTTTTTGCCCGATTAGCAAATGGGCGGTGGAGGAGACCGGGATGAATTCCGTCAGACCTTGAAGGATACCAAGTAAAAAAGATTGAATAATGTTCATTGTCTCTCCAAAATCTCTCAAAAATTAGGATCTGGAACGGCTGTGCCTTTACTTAAGAGGTAGTTGTGGTTATTCCGTGCGTGTTGGTGGAAATTCTTTCTGCATTACCCTGCCACTGTGCGAGCCAGAACGGGACCTTTTTCTCAAAAGTGTTGTCTACGATGGATCCGCGCATATCCCTGACCAATTGTATCAGGGCATGCAGATTGTGAATCGATAGCAATGTACCTGCCAGCAACTCCCTGGCAACGATCAAATGACGCAAGTAAGCCCGCGTAAAGGTCTGGCATGTATAGCAGGTGCATGCAGCATCGATGGGGCGTTTATCATGGGCGAAAGTGGCATTCATCAAGTTAAGGCGGCCTTCAGAGGAAAAAACGGCATTGTGCCGGGCCAACCGGGTGGGAAGGACGCAATCGAAAATGTCGATCCCACGGGCAATGCCATTGATCAAGTCCTCGGGGGTGCCAACACCCATCAAGTAACGTGGTCTATTTTCCGGAAGGAGCGGTGTGACGAGATCGAGCGTGGAGTGCATCTCATCTTTAGTCTCGCCAACCGATAATCCGCCGATGGCTATGCCCGGAAATGGCAGCGAGGCGATGAATTGTGCTGAAGCAGCTCGAAGTTCAGGATTGACTCCGCCCTGGACGATCCCAAAAAGCGCCTGATCGGCTCTCTGTTTGGCAGCGAGACAGCGTTCGGCCCATCGATGTGTCCGTTCCATCGCGATTTTGCTATAAGCATGGTCATTGGGATCGGAGCATTCGTCGAAAGCCATGATTATATCTGCGCCCAGGTTCTCCTGGATTTGGATGGATTTTTCGGGAGTGAAACGGTGCGTCGAACCGTCGATATGGCTCTTGAAGGTGACTCCTTCATCATCGATCTTGCGCGTCTGAGCGAGTGAGAAGACCTGGAAACCACCCGAATCGGTCAGCATGGGATGCGGCCAACGCATGAACTCGTGCAATCCACCCTGTTCGGCCACAAGTTCGTCGCCCGGACGCAAGTACAAGTGATAGGTGTTGGAAAGCACCAGGGAGGCTCCCAGCTCATCCAACTGAGCTGAGGTGACCATTTTGACGGTGGCCTGTGTACCGACTGGCGCGAAAAGAGGTGTTTCCAGGTCACCGTGCGGGGTGGAGAAAACACCTGCGCGGGCGCGCCCTTGTGAGGCAAGAATTTTATAATCAAACATCGGCAGGATTATACCCGACCCGCGTGCGCCAGTCCCATACTGTAAATATTCACACCCAAAAATCCTCCCTGAAGATGCTCAATCACCAATTCGCACATCGCGTCTTGTCGCATATCGATCGAGGTCTGGCATGGGATGTTCATATTCCTCAGCCATCAATGGGGAGGAGATCATGAAGTCTGCTGTGGCGCGGTTGCAGGCAGTCGGAATATTTCGTAGAACTGCCAATCGCAGAAGGGCCTTGATATCCGGATCGTGAGGCTGGGGCTCAAGCGGATCCCAGAAAAAGATGAGAAAATCAATCTCACCTTCGGTGATCTTGGCTCCAATCTGCATGTCTCCGCCAAGCGGGCCGGAATTGAAACAGGTAATATTCAGCTCGAGTTGTTTCTCCAGCATTTCACCGGTTGTGCCTGTGGCGAAAAGATTATGACGTGCCAGGGTGCCGCGATTGAATTTTGCCCATTCCAGCAGATCCATTTTCTTATTATCATGAGCGACCAATGCAATACATTTCGTAATCCCAATCGGATCACCATTCATAATTGACCTTCCTTTGCTAATTCTATCTGGTGGTTACCGCGCTCCAGGAGCACGAAACCCACTGCTGCCGCGCTGCCAGGAATGCCGAAAGAATCCCGCAGCCAGTTTGGATTGGATGTTCCCTAAGGTTTTACAGCCCTGGTGGCTATATAGGTAGGATGGTATTTACTGATGGGTGAGTCGGGACAAATATCTTCATAAAATCCGGTAATGACGAACCCTGCATCGGTCTGACCCCCAAGCAGATCGGTAAGACTGTGACCGAATTCGAGCGGCGTGGCTTCCTCGATACAAATTTCCAGTTCTTTCGGATCCATGTTCTCAAGGTCTGAGTACGGAATCGAATATTTGATTTGCAGGGTCTCCTGTTCGTCGGCATGGGTGCCAATCAAGTAATAAATTGGGTTGGCTGATCCGGACAGCAAGACTCCGCCATGCCGGAGAACACGAAACGCTTCCCGCCAGACCGGCCGGACTTCCGGGCAAAACACATTGGAGACCGGATGAAAAACCAGGTCAAAGGATTCATTGTTAAAAGCAGAAAGATCACGCATATCGCCTTCGACAGTATTGAGGGTCAGGCCTTCCCGCCTGGCAACCATGCGGTCGTGTTCCAGCTGTGCCGGTGAATTGTCAAAAATGGTTACATTTGCACCCATGGCCGCAAAAACTGGTCCCTGCTGCCCGCCACCACAAGCCAGGCCCAGCAAGTCCAGACCCTGGAAGGGTGGGAACCATTCGCGCGGCACGGGTTTCGTCTCGGTTAGTAGAACGGAAAATTCACCTTGTCGTGCTGCGGCGATGACTTCCGATGAAACCGGAATGGTGAATGGATTGTTCTTTGTCCACCTGCCGGTCCCAGGCGTAACGGTTGTATTTTCGAACGTTCAAGGTTGGTTCGGGTTTTGACATGGATATCTCCTGCGGCCATTATACACCGTCAAAAAAGTCCGTTGTTCAGAGATTATGTAAGGCGCTAAAACCATGCTGCTTGTCTATTCCTGGAAAACTAGCAATTCCCGACAAAAAAATCCCCGCGGGTACCCTCGCAGGGATGATTTATGGTATCTACAGCAGGAGTTATTTCGTTGGCGTGGGAGCCAGCCCAGAGCCTGTCCAGGTGAAATCGCGTGGAATGCTGGCTGGCACCGGCAGTTGACCAGATGGGATTGCCCTGGTCGTCTGTACCAGTCTGCCGGACAGTGGTCACACTCCAGCGCATCACGTGTGAAAGGTTGTCTTGCGGGCGGAAAGTGACCGGAACGATGAACTTGGTATCCGTCACGGTGCGACAAGTTTACGGCCTAGTTCCGGAGGTCACATCCTCGATGGTTACCTCGTAAGATTCGTTCTCACGCAATGTGCCGATTGAAGCCCATTGGAGCGTAACGGTATCATTTGACAATGTAAAAGGTGCACCATCGGCAGGCAGTAACAGGTTGGGAGCTTGATAAGGAGGCGGGGTAGTCGGAGTTGGAGATGGACCAGGGGTGGCTGCACGCATGCACAGCGGGATCTCCAGATTTTGGTCTACGAAAACGCTGTCTGTGCTCAAGACCATTTTGATCCTTAATGGCTTGCATCGAGACACCGTAATTGGCTGCAATGGTACTGAGCGTATCATTTGCCTGGACGGTGTAATTCACTGTTTCACAGGCAGCCCGGGTGGCCGCGGCTGGTTCCAGGGTTGCTGTGGCGGCAGGCAGTGGTGTCGGTGTAGGACGTGGAACCTTGATTTTCTGTCCGATTGCCAGGTTTGTGCAGGTACTATTCAGACTATTCAAAGAGATGATGGCAGCCACGGAAGAATTATACAAACTGGCAATGGCGCCGCAACTGTCGCCCGCTTGAACGGTATACTCGATCGGAGGCTCGGGTGTAAGCGTGGGTGTCTCGGTTGGGATGAGAGTCTCGGTTGGTGTAGCGGTGGAGGTGGCAGTTGTTGTCGGGCTGGGGACGGCAGTTGGGGGTTGAATTTGGTGAGTTCCTTGAAGCGTGAAATATAACGCAGCTGCGCCAATTACCAGAAAGCCTGCCAGCATGGCCAATGCGACCGGCAGACTGAGAGTCACTTCAGGCATGCGCGATCCCTGGACGGCTTTCCCGGATTTTGCGTTTGGTTTTGGTGTGGCGCTGAATTCGGTTCCGCATACCACGCAGCGGGTGGCGTTTTCTGCTAAGCGTGTGCCGCAAGTGGGACAGAGTTTGGTAGAGGTTGTTTCTGGGCTCATAATTTGGGCATTATACCATGAGGGGCCGGGTCGGGGTTTAAAAGGGAATTTGCGTATAACCACAATAAATCATCCGAACATGGGATGCCCTTGCGTTATAATGTGCCCGTCATGGATAACAACATTGTTCTCTACAAAACCATGCTTGCTTATTCGCCGGTTCGAGGAGCGTTTACTGGCTGAGTTCAGCACCGGTAAACTGGTCGGTACCACGCATGCATACATCGGCCAGGAGGCTGACGCGGCAGGTGTTTTTTCAGTTATCGATCCGGATGACGTGATCTTCAGCAACCATCGCTGTCACGGGCATTTCCTGGCATATGGTGGGGAACCATATCGCCTGGCTGCCGAACTGATGGGTAAATCCACCGGATTGGTTGGAGGACGTGGTGGCAGCCAACACATACAATGGCGCAACTTCTACTCGAACGGCATTCAGGGCGGGATTGTCCCGGTGGCAACTGGTATGGCGCTGGCTGAGAAAGTCCGCCGGACCGGTCAGATTGTTTTGGTCTTCATTGGAGATGGTACACTCGGCGAGGGCGTTCTCTATGAAAGTCTCAACATGGCTGCGTTGTGGAAACTTCCCATTCTATTTGTGCTTGAAGATAACCACTATGCCCAAACCACACCGGTCGAAAAAGGCGTGGCTGGGTCAATGGCGGGACGTTTCTCTGCTTTTGGCATGCCAGTCTGGGAGCGCGATACGACAGATGTGCTTGAAGTAAGCTTGGTGGCAAAAGAAGCCGTTCAGCATGTCCGCAGCGCACTGGCACCCGGATGTTTGATCCTGCACACGTATCGTTTTTCTGCCCACAGCAAGGGTGACGATCCGCGTCTACCTGAAGAAATTGCCCGCATCCGTTTGTTTGATCCATTGCCAATTCAAGGTCAGCGCCTGACTCTGCAGGAGACCGTGAGAAGGCTGAGCATGAAATAATGGCCATTGTGGAGGATGCTTTCAGACGGGCGGAGGCAGATCCATTTCCGGTTCTTGATCTAGAAGGACAACCTTCAAACCTCACACTTCTGACATTCAAGCCATAATATCCAATGCCTACTGTTCTCGAGTCACTTAACTCTGCTTTGCATCATGCCATGGAAATTGATCCGTGCGTCTTTGTCCTTGGAGAAGATATCCTGGATCCCTACGGGGGCGCATTCAAGGTGACACGTGGGCTGTCCACGAAATTCCCCGAGCGAGTCCTGACCACACCCATCTCCGAAGCGGCCATCGTTGGTGTGGCGAACGGAATGGCTCTGCGCGGTCTGCGCCCGGTGGCTGAAATCATGTTTGGGGATTTCGTCACTCTGATCGCTGACCAGTTGGTCAATCATGCAGCCAAATTCCGCTGGATGTATAACGATAATGTAAATGTGCCCATGGTCGTACGCACCCCGATGGGCGGGCGGCGCGGTTACGGTCCCACCCACAGCCAGTCATTGGAAAAATTGTTTCTGGGTATCCCTGGCCTGAAGGTGGTTGCCCCCAACACTCTCGGTGATCCCGGCCAATTGTTGGAAGCTGCCATTGCTGACGATGATCCAGTCTTATTTGTGGAACACAAACTGCTTTATACCCGCCAACTGCTTGAGACAGGCCAGGGAGACCTGACCGATCTGCAATACCGACAAATTGGCAACGCCTATCCAAATTTTGTATTACGCTTTCCAAATCGTACCGCGCAGCTAACCATTGCCACGTACGGTTACAATTTTGAACTCGCCCGTGCGGTCGCTCTGGACCTGCTTATGGAGTATGAAATTTTCGCTGAGATCGTTCTTTTCTCCCAACTCAGTCCTTTTGATATGGAACCGTTATTTGACTCACTCCAGCGGACCCGGAAATTATTAACCGTTGAAGAAGGGACCCTGACACTCGGTTGGGGAGCGGAAGTGGTGGCGCGGGCGGTTGAAAGTATGAACGGATTGCTGATCAAGCGAGTGGCGGCATTGGATTTTCCTATCGCCAATGCGCGTACATTGGAGGATGCCATTTTGCCATCACAGGAGTCCATCACCAGGGCGGCGCTTTCTTTGGTGAATCAATGATCAAATCTGAAATTCGCGTACCCTTGCTCAACGCCAACGAACCCGAAGCGCGCCTGGTGGCTATCCACGTGAAGGACAGGCAGGTTGTTCAAAAGGGCGAACGGCTTTTTACCATCGAGACAACCAAAGCCGCCTCTGAGATTGAGTCCCCGGAAGCCGGTTTCATCCGTTTTCTGGCGGCAGAAGGGGCGACGCTGGCAGTGGGAGATCTGCTGGCCGTCATTTCCGAAACGGCGGATGAAGAGTTGGAAGGAAGCCTAACTAAATACGGGACAACCCCGATTACATCCTTTCCGTCCACATCTGCAGGTGATTTGCGGATTACCAAACCGGCCCGCGCACTGGCGGACTCGCTTGGTTTAAACTTGAAGACATTCCCCACTGATCAGTTGGTAACCGAAGAAATAGTCCGGCAACTTGCTGCAGTGATGCCTGAGATTGTATTAGCTGCCTCTGATAAACCGTATATTCTGATCTACGGCGGCGGCGGACATGCCAAGTCGGTCCTGGAAATGGTGCTACAAACTGAAGTTTATGACTATAGCCGGGATATTGGATGATGATCCAGAATCTTACCGGGAAACCGGTACTTGGCATTCCGGTATTGGGGACGCGAGCATTGCTCCCTGCACTTGGGGCACAGGGTGTCAAGCTGGCGGCCAATGGTGTCGGCGGTATTCTGGATATTAATATTCGGGTCAAGATCTTTGAGTTGCTTGATAAGGCCGGTTTTTCATTCCCAGCCATCATCCACCCTCGGGCAACTATTGAGCCGAGCGCGAAAATAAGTGAAGGCGTGCAGGTATTCGCAAATGCCTATGTTGGTTCGGAAGCTTACCTGCATCCACGCTGCATGGTCAATACCAATGCAGTTGTTTCGCATGATTGCATTATTGGATCGTATACCCATATAGCCCCCGGGGCATTGCTGGCAGGTCATGTCCACGTGGGCGAGCGTACATTGGTAGGGATGGGTGTGACGACTGCGATAGGGGTGCGGATTGGTGATGGGGTGCGCATCGGGAACGGAGCCATCCTCCTGGCAGATGTGCCGGATAGGACCATTATCCAGGCAGGCAGATTCTGGACTGGAAAAGCTGAATAGCCTGGAGAGATCAGCCAATTAAAAAAATAAACGCCCAAATCAGGGCGTTTATTCTATGACAGGATTGGTTCTCTGTATTTATCGTGTGCCTTTTTGAGCAGTCACGAACCAGTTGTGCGGCATATTTGGCAGTGTGACCGGGAAGACCGGAAGGCGCCAACGACCATGGTTCGCTTCCGGAGCGCCGGCCTGGGAAAGCGTGGTTTGCCAGCCACGCGTGGCCAGGAATTCCACCGGCTCATCCATGCTACCGATCCACGGTGCGCCGGCCCTGGCCTGCATTTCAATCCATGGCTGGGTATAAGGTGAGGTTAGAGTAATGGAATTGATGATATCAAACCCGAGCCAACTTCCAGGGGCAGCCAGGCAATTCACATCGTCCAATATCCGCGTAGCAATTTCATTTGGAATGTAGAATAGAAAGCCCTCCAACAACCAGGCAGAAGGTTGCGTTGGATTGAATCCTGCTTGGAGAAGAATATCTTTCCAGGGAGCCGTCAGGTCCGCTTCGATAATACGCCTGGTACAGGTTGGTTTGGCGCCAGCTGAGTGAAGAGTGACCTCCTTTTCCTGCAATACTCCTGGTTGATCGAGTTCAAATATGGTTGTCCCAGCCGGCCAATCCAGGCGATACGCGCGTGTATCCAGCCCGGCTGCCATTAAAACAACCTGGTTCAGAATATTCCCGCGCGTAACCCGCTGAATGAAATCATCAAAGAAGCGGATGCGCAGAACCATCGGAACGGTACTATCCGGTGAACGATTTGCGATCCAGGCGGAGCCTTCATCACCAGCCAACGCGGCTGCCCAGGGATCCTCAAACAGATGGTCCTCTCGAGCCGTCTCCTGCGCACGCACTGCGGCAGTCCAGTGAGCAGTTGAGCCAAGTGCACTTCTCGTCGATAATTTTTCAATCATGGAATTTGCATCCCTTTTTATTCCTGGAATCTTTATGGACAAGCAGTTATTAAGTGGATACTGTCGGCCTGCTTTACCAATAATGGTGAACATGCGGACGGACATACTGGTCATAGATCCCTTTTATACCAGCCATAATTCCATCTGAAAGTGGCGGCAGGCTGGCAGCCTGGATGTTCTCCTCTGCCTGTTGAGGGCGCTTCGCACCCGGGATGGCGCATGTGACTGCTGGGAACATCAGGATCCAACGCAGGGCCATCTGTGCCAGTGTCTGGCCGGCCGGGACAAAAGGACGTAATGCATCGACAGCCTGCAGACCGGTGTCATAATCCAACCCTGAAAAGGTTTCGCCACGATCGAATGATTCGCCATGCCGGTTGAAGGTGCGATGATCATCCAGGGAAAACTTGCTGGCTTGGGTCATTTTACCTGTCAGGAGCCCGGACGCAAGTGGAACCCGGGCTAGAATCCCAACCTGGCGACGCTGCGCCTCAGAAAAAAACAGCTCGGCCGGACGCTGACGGAAGATATTAAAAATGATCTGCACGGATTGTACTTGTGGATATTCGATGGCTTTAAGGGCCTCTTCCACCTTCTCAACGCTCACTCCATAAAAACGCAGCTTTCCTGCCTTTACCAGATCATCCAGGATCCCAAATACTTCCGGCCTATAATACACCTCACCCGGAGGACAATGCAGTTGTAAAAGGTCCAATGCTTCCACGTCCAGGTTCTTAAGGCTTCGTTCGATAAATGCAGTCAGATTTTTACGGTTATAACCGCTGGCGGTATGTGGGTCGAGCCGGCGCCCGGCTTTTGTGGCGACGTGGAATTTCTCCTTGCGTTCCTTACGCAGTTGTGCGAACAGGCGCTCGCTGCGCCCGTCGCCGTACACATCCGCAGTATCGAAGAAATTGACTCCCAGGTCCAGGGAACGGTGCAATGCTGCCAGGGATTCCTTGTCATCCACTTCTCCCCATGTCCCGCCAATGGCCCAGGCTCCGAAACTGATGGCAGAGACTTTCCAACCAGTTCGTCCAAGCTCACGATATTCCATTTCATTCTCCTTTAGAATTTCCAAGGGTTCTTTTAAGCTGGTAGGCGCCTTTCACTTGGGTTGCTTCACGGATAAAAACTCCGACCTGGTCAATAGCCAGCTGTGCTTCAGGGACATAAGGCGCAAACACCTGGAACACATGCCACATACCGGTCCAAATATCCAACCGGACCTTCACTCCTGCAGCTTTCAGCTTTTCTTCAAGCCGGACCGAATCGTCCAACAGGATTTCGTCACTGCCCACATGGATCAGGGTCTGGCGGCAGCCCGTGCACGTCTGCAAAAAGTGGGGAGATGAGTGGATTGGATGGATCGTTTACTCCCAAATAGGACGGTGCGAATTCGAGACGGTTTCCCTCGCCGCCGAATATTGGATCCAATTCTTTTCGGGTACGGACTGATTCGCCTGAGAATGTCAGATCTGTCCAGGGAGAGAGCAGGAACAGGGCCTTTGGAAGAGACTGGCCGGCATCGCGCAGGCTGAGTACAGTAGCCAGGGTCAGGCCGCCCCCGGCCGAATCCCCTCCGATAACTATCTGGTTTGCCGGAATGCCCTGGTCTATCAGCCATTGGTAGGCAGTCAGTGCATCTTCGAGCGCGGCGGGAAATGGGTGCTCGGGAGCAAGACGATAGTCAATAATAAGCACGCGTGCCTGGCAGGCCAGCGCCAGTCGGGACGCCAGTCCGCGGTGGGTATCGAGGGAGCAGATACAATATCCGCCGCCGTGCAGGTACAGAACCACTTTCTGCGTTTCTATTCCAACTGGTTCGATCCATTCAGCATGGACTCCACCTGCCTGTATGGTCCGCACGGTTACCCCTTTCGGGAGCCGGATACCTCTGCGGGCCAGTATATCCATTCGGGTACGTTGCTCCTGGACGGTAAGATTGAAGGCCAACGCACCTGTGACACGTTGCAAGGTTTGATGAAGGATACGGCTGCGCAGACTGGTCATGGATACACCCATTCGGTGAACAATGGCGATAGATCGCAATTGCAGTGTTGTTCGGCAAGGTTCTTGAAACTGTCTGTAGTGGCAATTTCCCAGGCGAACGAAGTGGCGTAGTCATGCATCAGGCTGTCAAATGTACTCTGGCCAATCTGCTGACGCAGCGCCTGGAAAAAGAGCGGTCCACGCCCGTAGATGATGGCGCCGTAGCTGTTGTTTGTATAAGCCGATACTGGTTCTCCAATCGGGATTTTCTGATCGTTGAGAGAATCCCACCTGGCCTTCATGGAATCCAGGCAGGATTGTTCAGCTTGGGTGCCATCTTTGTCAAAGTAATACTGGCAGGTGACGAACTGGGCCAGCGATTCGTCCAGCCAGGGCTGCTTTTGGGTTTCATTACCGACCATGTTGTAGAACCATTGGTGTGCCACCTCGTGTGCTACTACAACCTCCAGGAAACCGCCCTGGTTGTATACATTTTCCGCCACTGCGGTCATGCCGGGGAATTCTACTCCGCCGGCCGAAGTGACGATCGGGACGATATCGAATTCGGTATATGGATAAGGAGCATACCGGCGGCTGAAATCGTCGATGGCAGCTTCGGCAGTCTTGAGTGCAGATTTGGCAGCCTGGTTCAGGCTGGCTGGGGCATAACTGTTGAAGGTGGTTTCACCGATTTTTTCAGATTGTTTAGAGAAGTTCTTACTGGCTGCCAGGTAGAAATCGCGCGCCGGTCCATCGGCGAACAGCACTTTTTGTCGTCCCTTCGTTTCCTGATGGTTTAACTCCACACCGGAAGCCACCAGGGTCAGATCATCGGGTGCGTCGATGGAGACCAGGTAGAAACTTGTATCAGAAAAGAGTGGGTCTCCATCCAGGTCGGGTGTCTGGTTATTCCAACCCTGTTCGTTGTAAACCAGAATGGTTGGGTAAGCGTGTGCCAGCGACAGGATTTCGTTGTTAAATCCAAAAATGCCATAATAAAAATCCCCGCCAAGCGTTGGAACTGTGATTGAGAAGTCAATAAAAAAGATCACATTTTGGCCTGGTTGGAGAGATTCAGCCAGATGGATTCGCATCAATCCTTTGGTGAAAGTGGGCGTGACGGATTGGCCATCCAGCAGGACTTTATTGACTTTTATACTGCCTCCCAGGATTTCCGAATAAATGGCAAAATCCACTTCCGTTAGCGATACATTTTCCTGGTTGGTGTAGCGGACTTCCTCCACGCCGTTGATGGATGTGGGCGGGTTGGAGAAGCTAAAAGCAAGATGATAAACACTGGCTCCAGGCAGTCGTTTGAGAACATCCTGGTATGAGGCTGTCAGCCTCTTCATGAAAAGAGAACGGTCATCCCATGAAATATTGAAAGGTGCATTATTGGCGTTGATGGACGGCGGTGGAGCAGGAGTGTCTGTTATCGGATACACAGTAGGTAGGGTTGCAGAAGGTGTGGAAGTGGATCTTATGAGCGGTAAAGAGAGCGCCTTGCAGTTACAGGCCAGCAGAATAAAAGTTATGAGTACGGCTGGAAATATAACCTTGCTTCTCATAATAATTACCTTTCAATGGACCTGTTATTTCCTTCTTGTATTTGCAATGGCTGATTCGATCTGGTCAATATGCGAAAGTATATGTGGCAGAGAGCCTTCCATGAGCATATTGGCAACTTGAAAATACGAGGCTTTGTGGGCGACAAACTCCACGGGCAGGGCAGCAACATACATTACCATTTCTTCTGAGAGCCGTTCTAACTCATCCAGCAAACCGCGCACTGTCTTATATGCCGCTGCGGTTGCACGTGTATGGATGGTGTTATTGCCCGCCCAATCATCAGAAACACGAGGATACCCGCCGATCACATCGTCCAGATTCTCCAACCAATGCCGTTCATTCTGGATTAGGTGCGCGAGGACTTCCTTTGCGTTCCATTCGGTCGGAGCAGGGCGGTGGTTCGCTTCGGCTTCGCTGACACCTGTGAGACTATTTTCCAGCGCGGCCAGGCCCTCATCATATTTAGCTTGTATGACTTTCGCTAATTCTGCCGGCTCCCAGGGGATTTGCGGGATTGGGCGCCTGGTCAGCTCCATCGTGAGAGTTCTCTTCTCCGGACCACGGTAAAAAACAACCTCCACACGATCACCGCCTTTTTTCCCCTGCAATGCACTGACAAGCGAACCGAAGTCATTTGTGATGGGCTTGCCAGCCAGTGCGATGATGACATCATCCTTACAAAGGCCGGCTTTGTATGCGCCCATTTCTTCGGGCAGGAAATCAAGACGCATGCCTTGAATGACCGGAACACCCATGGCTTTGGCAATCGTGGGGTTAAAGTCACTGATATTGATACCCAGCATCGGGCGGTCGAAAGTGCGTTTATCCAGACCGGTTTCCAGAACCTGAGCCAGGTTGGCGAGCGTCAAGGCCCATTCCTGTTGGAAGCCCTGGGCGTGCTCGCTCCAGTACTCTCCTTCTGGGGTAGTGTGAACCAGGCTGACCAAGGTGCTGCCATCTTCTTCTTTCAATGTTACGGCAACCTGGCTGGGAGCCGGATCCCGCCGGGCGTGCCATGTAAAGATAATGGATTGATTTTCTTCAAGGGAAATGTATTCTCCGGCGGAGTAGAAATCGCCATGCCACCAAAGGTACATGCGTCCGCCTGGACGCGGTGCAACGCTGGCGAAATCACACATCCACTCGGTCAGGCTCATGGCGTGGGTGAAGGCGAAAAAAACCTGAGCGGGTGTTGCCTTGACCGGCTGTTCAGCTTTCACTGTAATTGGCATTAATTCCCAGCCTTTCCCAGCGGTTTTTCCGGGTGCTTCAGCCACTCCTCCAGGTCCCGGGCATGCTCCTCCTCGTGCTCCCGGAACATATCCACGAGGTATGTCACGGTTGCTTTTCTCCCCCAGGGAACAATTAAAGGTTCAAAGAATTTATCTTCAGGCATCTCTTCAATGATGGTTCGCAGTACCTGGCGAGTCAGCCGCCATTCTTTCATAATTTGATCGTATTCCAGATCTTTTCGGGAAGAAACGGTCAGACCGTTGTATTTGTCCAGACTGCTGATGGCCGCGACAGAGGGCGGGCGCCCGATCACGTGGGCTCGCAGCGAATCGATGGTGGCGTCATCCCAACCGGTCATATGTGCCAGCATGTCTTTGATCGACCAGCCAGGATAAATTTCCTTTTCAGGATCAATTTTTGGCAAGAGATCTTCAATTTTTGAACGGGTCTCATCCAGCCGGTGGAGCAAAAAATCTCTATCTACACTGATCATTTTAACTCCTTGAAATTCAATTTATTCAAAAACATGCGAAGTCGAATGAATTAAAGTGTCCGCTGCGGGCTACACTTCCACCTGGATGGCGCTACCGCTTTCGTAACGGTGCAAGCCAAGATGGAACAGGGACAAGGCCAATGTCAGGAAGCCCGCAGCGGCAAGGAACATCAATCCGAGCGACGACCAGGAAAAGCCGCGTACAAAACCGGCCGGAACGGCGCCCATAAAGGCTGCCGGAATGACAATGAAAAGGATTAGTTTGGCGGAATTGTTGAAGAGCGTGATTGGGTAGAGTGCGAATGTAACCATGGCATTGATGGCGATATCGGTAACGGCACCGCCCGTCCCCAGCCAGAAGGCCAGGCTCTGAACGATGACGAGGAAGGAGACAAAGACTGACCGTTGCGAGGATCAAGGCCAGGATGAAACGCCCCAATCCATCCGGGCTGAACTGTCCGGAGGCGAAAAAGCTGATGAATCCATACAGGAAATCCCCGAAGCCGCTTGGTACGGCCCGGCTGGCCAGAACATGCAGCAAAGTGGGGCGTGGCAGGGACAGGTAATAATCCAGGCGGCCATTCACGATGATATCGCCCAGATTGAAGGCGTTTCCGAAAAGCATTCCGGCCAATCCGAAAGCTCCGGCAGAGACACCGAAAACCAGGAACATATCGGTCAATTGCCAGCCGCGGATATCCTTGAAGCGGTCGAAGAAAATGATCCAGACCAGGAAGTAAACACCGTCGTTCAGGATCATGCCGATGGACTGTGAAATGAATGCAACCCGATATTCCATGGCCGAGGCAAGGTTGGTTTTCCAGAGTGCAGTGAGGAATTTGAGTTCTTTCACTGTCAACCTCCGTTGATTGCCAGCCTTCTCATCCCGCGCGAGAAGGCCAGGACAAGCAGCCCGCCGAGCACAGCCAGCCAGAGAATTTGACCGAGGATGATCTGTATGAAAAGCTGCATGTCCGGCAGAACGAAGAGTCGGGCTGGGCCATACATCATATAGGCGAATGGCAGGGATTTCGCCACTGATTGCAGCCAGCCTGGATAGAAATCCAGCGGAATCAGCATTCCCCCCAGGATGAAGACGAGTTTCTGGTAGATCCACTCGAATGGAGCTACTTCTTCGGCCACAAAGGCAGCCAATCCGATCAATCCATTGAAGCAGAAGTGCAGCAGCCAGGCACCTGATAAGGCGATCGCTGCCAGCGGCCAGTTCTGCAATTGCGGAGGCGGACCGGCCATGACCCAGACCAGCGCACCGCCCAAAAGGAATAACATTCCCATGCGTGGCAGGCTTTCGCCCAATCCGATGGAGAGTTGATAGAGCAGGAAGTCATAGGGTTTATTGAGCAGATAGGCGATGGAACCATCCTTGACCTGCTGGGAGATAACCCGTGCCAGGCGCGGACGGCCCAGCTCAATGGTCTCGGCCAATAGCAAATACCACATGGTGTTTTGCAGGGTCAGACCGTTGAGCATTTGTGAGCCGGATGCTGCGTATGTGACGTTCCACAATTGGAAGAAGACGGTCATAAAGACCAGGATCATCCCGCTGCGTGTAGCAATCTCGGCTGGATAGGCCAGGCTGTTGAGCAGGTTAATTTTGAAGATGGCAAGATATTTTTTCATTGGCTTCTTTGAAATGTTTGGTTCTTAAGAACGGTCATGCAGCCGTCTCGTAGATCCTGGCGATTACTTCTTCAAGCGGTGGGTCGGAGACGGTGATATCGAGAAGCGTACCGGCGGCAGAAAGATGAGCCATGACATTCTCGACCGGCGTTTGGAGTGTGATCGAAGCGTAACTTGACGGCGTAGCGGTCTTTGGATACTTTGAGAGTTTCCGTGCCGGCCACATGGAATTCTGATGAAACCTGCTGCGCATAGCGAACCTCAACCAGTTTTGATGTCAGGAAGGAACGCTTGAGAACCGAGACTTTGTCCTGGTAAACGATCTGCCCATGGTTGATGATGATGACTCGCTTGCAGAGCGCTTCCAGATCACCGGCGTCATGTGAAGTCAGCAGCACGCCGACATTTTCCTGGGAGGCCATCCGCCGGATGGCGTCACGGATATGCTGCTTGGCGACCACATCCAGCCCGATGGAAGGTTCGTCGAGCAGGAGCAATTTGGGTTTGTGCAGGAGAGAGGCCGCCACCTCGCAGCGCATACGCTGTCCCAGGGATAGTTTCCGGACAGGAATTTCGAGCAGGTCTTCAATTTCGAACGCTTCGGCCAGGTAGGCGATGCGCTTTTTGCGTACGCGGTCATCCAATTCGTAGATCTTGCCGAACAAAACGAAAGTGTCGATGGCTGGCAGGTGATACCACAACTGCGGGCGCTGCCCAAAGACCGTGCCGATGGAATAGGCCAATTGGCGGCGTTGTTTCCAGGGGATGTAACCGAGAACGTGAACGTCGCCTGCGCTTGGGAATAGGATGCCGGTCAGGATCTTGATCGTGGTGGATTTGCCGGCGCCATTCGGACCAATAAATCCGAGCAGTTCGCCTGATTCCATCTCGAACGACAGATCCCGGACTGCTTCGACGGTGCTGTATTGCGGCCTTACCAATGATCGCACGCTGGCTCCCAACCCGGCGGCTTTGTGTTTGGTGCGAAAGGTTTTTGTAAGATTTGAGACTCGAATGGCAGGCATGGCCTATTTTATCATTTCAGGTTGAGTTGGTGTGCAGCCGGTCGTTATGGAATAGGGATAACGATTTAATAAACAAAACCTCTCCTGGGGAACAGGAGAGGCGATTGTTTCATGTAAAAATGGGTGGTCTGTAATTTCTAATAAAATCAAATAGCTTTAGTGGTCATCCGCGTATTTTTTCTCGCCAGCTTCGATGGGAATGGGGAGATGATTATCCGTCGAAGGAAGCCCGCAGGTGGCATACAGTGCATAGGCGCACGGCATGTTATAAGCCCTATTAAAATCGATCACCACTTCCTCGTTTTGTGGTTTTTCGGTGACGAGATAGCGACCGCCAGCGTAGGTTGTTTTGGCATTGGTTTTATCCCGGAAGGCAAAGAAAAGACCGTCGCCGCCGTCCTCTGCATCGAGGCGGTACTTTTTTCCTTCCCACTCGAAAATGGCATACCCGATCATGCGGCTATCGTGAACTTCACCGATAATATCTTCCGTCATCACGGTTTTATACGGCGCGTAGCCTGTGTATTTGGCAGTAAAGCAGTATTCTGGACGATACGGGTAAAAATTCAATCCAGTGAATGCCTTGCGGGCCGGGTTGTCGATATCCCACAAACGGATGAGCGTACTACCACCGCGAACGATTACCACTAAAATATAATGTGAGAGGAATAAGTAATCGGGGTCATCCTGTTGATCGTCCCGTAATGGTTGTGATGGCAGTTGGCTATGGTTTCGGGTAATCTGCACTTCCGGTTCTGCTCTTACGGTCACCTGGCCGTCTGCGAAAATAAATGTCCCTGCCTTTTTGGGGGTGTCTGGGGGCAGCACGAAATTGCAGGCGGGATCGCTTCCAAAAGTGTTCTCCCCTTCTTTCAACCAGAATAACCCGGCCAGGTTCAGCCAACTCTTCTCGTTTGTGCGAAGACGTTCTGTCCGCTCCTCGCGCCATTTCATGACCGAAGCTTCCAATTCGTTGTTTGGCATGCAGCAACTATACAACAAAAGCAGGCTTTCTGCAATGAAAAGGGTTCGAAAAAATTCTCAGATGCGGTATACAGATTTGTAAACCAAAATCTCCTGTGCATCTGAATACCAAATGCGATGCTTGGGGTAAAGGCTTATGCGTCCCCGGGTTGTAATATAATTTGGACCGTATCGAAGAGGCAACATGAAGCTCGCACAAAACCCTATTCCAAAATTCCCCTCTGAATTAATTAGCGCCATACGCCTATCCAACAATGTCGCCGCTGTGACAGGCGCGGGAGTTTCAGCTGAATCGGGTCTACAAACTTTCCGGGAGACCAATCCTTCCATGCAGCCGGGGAAGGCTCTTTGGTCTCAATATCGTCCTGAAGACCTGGCTACGCCCGAGGCTTTCAAACGAAACCCGGAAATGGTCTGGGAGTTCTATGCCATGCGCCGCCTAAAAGCCGGCGAAGTCAAACCAAACGCCGGCCACCTCTCCCTGGCCGAGATGGAAAGGCGTATACCACATTTTACGCTTATCACGCAGAACGTGGATGGTTTGCACCAGAAAGCCGGTAGCAAAGCTGTGATCGAGTTGCATGGGAATATTACC
The DNA here is from genome assembly GCA_963830665.1 of uncultured Chloroflexia bacterium. GTDB lineage: Bacteria > Chloroflexota > Anaerolineae > Anaerolineales > Villigracilaceae > UBA877. The sequence goes on along the minus strand of CAWHNM010000016.1, from coordinate 464,402 downwards.
CGCGTCAAGTGTTCACATGGATGTGGTGTTTTTACGGAATGGGAGGACTTTCCGGGCCGCGTGCCCGTTTGTCCCACGTGTGGTGAGAAACTGCGCCCGGATGTGGTCTGGTTTGGTGAGATGCTTCCCCATAAAGAGTTGGAAGACGCCCTGGAGGCTGTTCGGACCTGTCAGATCTTTTTTTCGATAGGCACTTCGAGTCTTGTCCAGCCTGCGGCTTCGCTGGCAGGACTGGCCAAGCAGCTTGGTGCGATCGTAGTGGAGATCAACCTGGAGGCAACCCCCCTTACCCCCATGGTGGATGCTTTTTTGCAGGGTAAATCCGGCGAGATCTTACCGGAATTGGTCAGGCAGGTGTGGCAATAGCGTTCAACCGATCCAAATACCGCTCCATGCAGGCAGCTTGATTGAAATTTTCCCGTTGGCCACGTTGAATTTTTGCCCATCGATCAAGCTTTGGAGAACTCTTCCTTCACTCCATCCAAGTGCAGTACTTGGGATTTCGAATTGCCGCTCCAGTCCGGAGGCGTTCAAGGCTATAAGCACATTTTGTTCACCCAGAAGGCGGGCGAAGGCATAGATCCCATTTTCTGTCAGCAACCGGACATATTCGCCACGCCTAAGGGCAGGCGACCGTTTACGCAGTGCGATCAGCAGCCTGACCCATTGACGAAGTCCCTGATCCCAATTGCTTTCACGCCAGGGGAAAGCGCGCCGGCTGTCGGGGTCCTTGTCGCCCTCCATGCCTATCTCGTCTCCATAATAGATGGCTGGAGCACCCGGGAAAGCCATCTGGAAGAGAAGGGCCAGTTTGAGCTTCTTGGTATCCCGCCCAATCAAAGTCTTGAAACGCTCGGTATCGTGGCTGTCCAGCGGGACGTACATTGCGAACAGGTTTTCGCGTGGATAGGCTTTGAAGAGAGTCTCAATGCGGTCGCCAAATTGGACGGCGTTTTCGCGTCCCAGCAGGAATGCTGCCAGGGCGTCTTTTACTGGATAGTTCATCAAGCCGTCGAAATGGGAATTATTCGCCCAACGCGGGTTCACATCCCAGATCTCACCCGTCAGGTAGGCATCCCGATTGGCAGATTTAACCACATGACGAAATTCTTCCCAGAAACTGTCGTCGTCGATCTCATTTGGTACATCCAATCTCCAACCGTCTGCACCCTGCTCGATCCAATAACGGGCTACGCTTGAAAATATAGTCTCGGACCTTGGGGTTTCCGGTGTTGAGTTTGGGCAGGGACTTGTGGTTCCACCATCCGACATAATTCTGTGCATCGCCGCCCCCGTCGTAGGCATCCAGCGGGAACTGTTTGATATAAAACCAGTCCTTGTACGCAGATCTATCACTGTTTTCCAGAACATCCGTGAAAGCGAAGAATCCGCGTCCACAATGGTTGAAAACGCCGTCCAGGATGATCCGCATGTTGTTTTTATGGAGCGCGTCCACCAGTGCACGGAAATCGGCCAATGTGCCAAGGACGGGGATCGATTTGGAAATAGTCGCTGGTGTTATAACGGTGGTTGGAGGATGCCAGGAAGATGGGATTCAGGTAGAGCGCATTTACCCCCAGGTCCAGCAGGTAATCCAGATGTTGAAGGATGCCGCGCAGATCTCCGCCCTGGAATCCCCAGATGGTTGGTGGCGTTCCCCATTTTTGTACATTAGGAGGATCGTTGGATGTATCACCATTGGCGAAACGGTCGGGAAAAATATGATAAAAAATGGTGTCCTGGACCCAGTAAGGAGTTGTCATAAGTACTACTGCTCTACGATAAGGTTTTTTTGCGGGGGAATTTTACCGCGAAGGAACCAAGTGTGCGAACTCAAAATCAACTTATCCGGGCGCCAGAATGGTACCCGGATCAAAGGCGGTGTTCCCGATCTTATCCGCCAATTGAAACCCCGATCAATTTTCCTACACCGAAAACCAACACCGCCGCAACCAGCCCGATTAATACCTGCCGGAAACCTGAAACCCACACACTCTTGCCGGTCAGCAAAGTGATGGCTGCTCCAGTGAGGAAGAGAGCCAATGCACCCAAAGCCAGGCTGATGAGCACAGCGGTGAGACCGTGCAGGAATATGTACGGAAAGAGCGGGATGATTGCGCCGGCCGAGAAACAGGAAAAACGACGTTACGGCTGCCACCCAGGGAGAGCCGCCCAGTTCTTCAGGGTCGATGCCGAGTTCCTCGCGAGAGAGGGTATCCAATATATTTGCCTTATCCGCCATCATGTGGGCGGCCATTTCGCGGGCGCGTTCTTCGGGAAGTCCTTTGGATTGGTAGATGAGCGCCAGTTCTTCCTGTTCCTCCTGAGGAGCGTGTTCGATCTCTTCAGCTTCTATCTTTATCTGGTTCTGGTAGAGCTCGCGTGAACTTTGTACCGAAAGCCATTCACCCAGGGCCATTGAGCTGGCTCCTGCCAGCAGGCCGGCGATACCGGTGATGAGAACGCCATGACCGGGCAGGTTGGCTCCGGCCGCGCCCATCGTCAGACTCAAGACAGAAACAAGCCCATCGTTTGCTCCGAGAACGGCGGCACGCAAGGCATTTCCGCCGGTGGCACGATGGCGACCTTCCAGTTGAGCAACTTCACTTCCACCCAGTCCATTTTGGCGGCCTGAAATGGCTGCCATCAGACGCGCATGCGATTTTTCATCAGCCGACATGAGGCCTGAGTCGGTCTTTGCTTCCGGCTGGCTGATCATAGGCCAGGCTGTCAGCTCGCTCGTTTCCGGTGACTGTTGGACAGCACAAACTGGGAGCCGAAGCGTTTCGCCAGGAAACACATGGTGCGAGCGCGCCAGGAAGCTCGCCGAGGTGGGATACCAGCCCTGGCTTCCTCAAGACGCTTTTCCCAAACTTGTGCGTGTTTCTCTTCGCTGGCAGCCAAACGACGATAGACAGCCGCGAGCTCGGGTTTCGGCTCGATTTCGGCCAGAGTATTGTAGAGCGCCGCGCCGTCAATCTCTTTTTGCCAATTCTGGCGGTACTTGGCATATTTCCCTGGAGGAGTTCATATTTCCACCTTTCAGATATGATTATCGCGTTGAATTGTACCGCAACAACCTTTGGAACATTAGTAATCAATTTTCAGTCACGTTCATGATAAAGTGGTTATATTTTCCCTGTTATACTTAATTGACTTCCAATAGAAAGGATTGAATATGAATCCTGATCTTCCTGATCGTTTGGCAATATTAACTATTTCCGGAGCGCAAGAAGACGCGCTTTTTACCCACTTGGCCAGGGAAAAATTTTCCTTTACTGTGATCAACAGCACAGGTGGAATGATCGCAGGAGCCGATGGTCTGTCTGCTGGTTGGTTTTCATAGTGAACGTCTTTCGATCCTTCTGGATGTAGTGAGAAAGAACTGTCGTTCGTATCGGAAATTTATACCTGCCGCAGGGTATTATGCAGGGGGAAATGGCCAGCCTGCCCTTGTTGGAGGCAGAGTTGGGCGGAGCGCAATTTTTATTTGATGAATGTTGAACGATTTGAGCAAATCTAAGCGCAGAATGGAGCGAGGTGAGATATGAAGCTAATGTTTGTAATTATCCGCGATAACGATAGCGATGTAGTGTTGTCCAAGCGCTCATCGAAAACGATTATCGGGTTACCCGTGTGGCAAGTACCGGCGGTTTTTTACGACACGGCAATGTTACGCTGATGATTGGGGTTGAAGATGATAAGGTCCAGGCGGTGATCGATCTACTGCGCCAGATCTGTTGCCCACCAGAAGAATCCCAGCATCGTGCCACAATCTTTGTGGTCGATATGCCTTATTTCGAACAGATATAAATCATGCCGCGTCCTGTTTTCCCGGTTACCCGCGCCCGTGCCGGAGGCGCTTTTCGGAAGTTTACCTGGGGGGGCGAATGGGCTAGTCTCACTCTCCGAACAGATCAAGCATAACCTGTATTGGTTCTTTTTTGATGGACTGTTTGCTTCTGCCAGTGACAATATCATCGTCACTTATGTGACCCTTTATATTCTGGCATTGGGAGCTACACGCGGACAAGTGGGTTTGATGAGTTCATTTTCCAGCCTGAGCGCAGCCGTGTTCTTATTGGCGGGAGCGATCCTGGTTGAACGATATGGCCGCCGAAAAGAGTTCACGGTAATCTTTGGCGGTGGGGTAGCCCGGCTTGCGATCCTGGTTCTGGCGCTGTTGCCATTTTTTATTGGAAAACAAGCCATTGTCTGGGTGGCAATTTTATTCTCGGTGGCGCGCGACTCGTTTGGGAACCTGGCTATTTCCCGCCTGGATGTCCATTACTGCCGACGTTGTCCCCATGGAAGGGCGTGGACGTTTTTTTGGCTCACGCAACTTCATTATGGGAATTACGGGAATGCTGGCCATCCTGCTGGTTGGGGAATTGATCACCCGGACATCCATCCCGCTTGGATATCAGATCAGTCTGGGTCTGGCATTTGTTTTCGGGATGCTCTCGACTTTTAGTTTCGGACACCTGCATGACCCCAAGGGCTGGTTTTCCTCCCGTGAAGGTGGCGGGTTCGTTCTCCCCGCGGTCCATGCTGCGAGACATGCGAGCCCAGCCGATCTTCCTGGCGCTCAGCCTGGTGATGGCGTTCTGGAATTTCTCGCTCAATATTGCCGGGCCATTTTTTAATGTTTACATGGTCACAAACTTGAAATTTACCGCGTCCATGGTGGGTATTACCAGCATCGTTTCAACCGTGGCAAGTCTGCTGATCCAGCGGCGGGTGGGTCGGCTTATCTGACCGGTGGGGGCCGCGTAAGGTGCAATTGATCTGTATGGCCTTTATTCCCATCCTGCCGTTTGCCTGGATGTTTATAACCAAATTCTGGCAGGTCAACCTGTGTGAATACATTAGGGGGTGTTTTGTGGGGAGCGTTCAATCTTGTCTCGTTCAATTTCCTGCTATCCCTTACCCCGGATGCGCAGCGGGCGCGCTTTTCGGCGTTTTACCAGATCCTGGTCATGCTGGCGCTGGCAGGAGGTGCGGCTTTTGGAGCCTGGGTGGTTACTCAATGGGGCTATCAGTGCCATTTTCTTATGCTCTGCGATTGGACGGATCGCGGCGGTGGTCTTGTTCATCCGCTTCATCCCGGCCAAAGCCGAAAAAGAAGTGATATTGACCGGGACATGAAAAAGGTAGAATATGAACGGGAGACACCTAGAACATTTTGCAGGAGAGCCTGATGGAACCTAACTACGGCAAAATCGATCCCGAAGAACGCACCAATAAGGTACTGGCAGCTTTATCTCTCGTTCTTGGTGTAATCAGCCTGTGCGCCGGTCTCATTCCAGTCTGCGGGGCCGTCATCAGCCTGGCAGGGATTGGGCTTGGGCTATTTGGCCGGCGGTCGGAAAGCCGTAGACTGGCCGCGGTTGGGATTGCGATTTCAGTGCTTGGATTGATTCTCTCCATGGTCTATGCTTATTTAGTCTACATCCAAAAACATTGATCAAGAGAGGCAGCCCCTTAAAATAATTTCAAGCCAGCAAGTTTTGGAAGTGCAAAAATGATACAATTAACAGGAATTGGTTCGACCTTGGCGGCCCGGTAACAGGAAGGATTTTCTTATGTATCAAAGAATAAGAAAACGGATTCTGTATTCATTACAGGAAGAAACGGTAGCAGAGCGGTCGGCACGGATCATACCGGGAGCGCTCTTTGGCGTTTTTGCCGCATCGGTTTATATTTTGACCCTATTTTTAATCAATGTGGTCACCATCCCTGGTCTCCATCTATCTATCGACTGGGCAAATTTACTTACCTATTGGATCGGATTCGGCCTGGGATTGGCGATTATCCGGTGCGATCGTGGGCTGGTTTACAGAGGATTATGCAGGCGTGGTGAGTGGGGGAATTGTCATCACACTCATCCTGCTGATCGGGAACCTGGTTATTTCGCTTTTATCCGGGAGGAATGCTGGCTTGCTCTTTCAATCCGTGGTGACCGCGATCCCATTAATAGGCGGCGCCGTCCTGTTGGCGGGAGGCTTGCGTTTTGTGATCAAACGTCAACTTCAGATTACTGAGAATAAAGATCCCGGGCAGCGAAGAAAACTTATGACCAGTTTGATTGGGATCGTCTTCCTGGTCAGTTTCCTGCCGGGAGTGGTTTCGCGCTATGACACTTCAGCAGTGGATGTATTCAAGGCGCTCAACACTGGTCTCCAGAAAGGGGGGACGGATCCCAATTATGCAGCCCGTTTTTCATTAACTCAATTGCCAGGATTGCCGAAACATTTCGGGACCGAATATAAGATTTATCCGCGTATTTCGGTTTTATCGGCGGGCTCCCTGGATATTACCGTCCGCTTCAATGATGGATATACATTTGCATGTGTGGTACCAACAGACAATGGCGAAGAGACTTTCTTTACCACTTGCAACGAAGGAGCCAAGGTCATCTCGCCATAATGGGCTGTATTGGTCACCTGGATTATTTTTGGATCAGTCCTTGGCGCTTCCGAACATCATGCGTTCCAGCAGGGTTTTCTGCAGGATCAGGAAAACAATCACAACCGGGATGGACATGATCAATGCCAAAGAACCCAGGTAGCTCCACGGTTGTGGCCCGCCGAGTTCCTGTACCATTGTATAGATTGCCATCGCCAGGGTCACGGTGGCTGGCTTCTCAACAAAAAGCCAGCCGATGGTAAATTCAGAATAGGCCATCAGGAAGGCGATTAGCCCGGCCACGGCAATGGAAGGCAGGGCCAGGGGGAACGTGATCCGATTGAAAGTTACTATTGGGCTGGCCCCATCCAGGAAAGCTGCTTCTTCAATTTCCTTTGGAACTGCTTGAAAAGCTGAACGCATGTTCCAGATGCAGAACGGCATTGCAAAAGCAGTATATACGATTGTCAGTCCCAGCAAAGTGGTGCGGATCTTGAGCAAACCCAGTACGATATAGAGGGGCGTCATGAAAGCCACCAGTGGCAGGAAGGCCGCCAACAGCAACACAAACAAGCCAGCCTGTCGGCCGGGGAATCGGTAGCGGGCAAACGCGTAAGCCAGGCTTGCGCCGAGTAGGATTGCAAGGAAGGCGGCGCTGCAAGAAACCAGCAAGCTGTTCTTCAGTAGAATACTAAAATCCACTGATGGATAGGGATGATGAAGCACCTGGAGAAACGCATCCATCGAAAACTGTTTGGGAAAAAACGAAAACTCGGTTGGGCGGCTTTTCAAGGAGCCATCAAAAGCCAGGCGGACGATTCCCCAGATGGGGAGGATGGTGAAAAGACCGACGAGGACCAGAATGGCCTGGGTGAGGATCTGCCTCCAAACTGGCATCTTACGCATAGGTCACTCCTTCGCCGGCCTTGCTCCAGCGATTGAACATAAAGACGAAGCCAGCCAGGATGATCACTGTGATGATGTTGATGATGGCTGAAACGGAAAACATGCCTCCGCTCACTCCTTGCACGCCAGCAGTGGGGTTGAATATGTTATAGGAAAGGGTCGCCAGGGTGCTGTTCCCGAATCCAAATGCCTGGAACAGGTAAAATTGATTGAAAGCAAAAATACTTCGGATGATGATGGCCGGGACGATCAAGGGGAGAAGCAAGGGCCAGGTCACGTAACGGAAGGTGTTCCATGCATTGGCGCCATCGACTGCGGCTGCATCGAAGACATCCGGTGGGACCGTTTTCAATCCGACGCTGGAAGCCAGCATCATGAAGGGGAAACCATACCAAACAGCCGGGATCAAGAATACCAGCAGCCAAAGATTGCTGGTTTGCTCCCAACCGATGAAGAAGGCGAAGGGGAAGTGAGAACCGTATTTCTGAACAGCCAGGGCGAGCCAACCCCAATCTGGCATAAAGATATTCAACCACATCATTGCCCCAACCATTTCCGGGATGGCCCATGGCAGAATGAAGAGCGCCTGCCAGAATTTACCAAAACGGGCGCCTCTCTGCCAAAGAAGCAGCGCCAACCCCAACCCCAGCAGGGTCTGGAGCAGGACCGATAGCGCCGTCCATAGAATGTCGAAGACAAGAATGCCATTGGAAGCCAGGTAACTTAACACAGGCTGATAAAAGCCGGGTCCGGTGTATTGCACTTGTGCCGTCTGCCGGCCAAGGTCGAAGGGCACTGCGTGGATTTGTCCGGTCAGTCCTCCCCAGATTGCACGCCAGAGACCGCCGTTGAAACCATCCCGCAATGAATTGACGCTGAAATTGGTCAACGAAACGCCGAATTGAAAAATAAACGGGAAGAGAGTCAGGACGGCAAAAGCGATCAAGCCCGGGATCAGCCAGGGTAATGCACGGCGTCCATCTCCATGGCGGTTGGAAGAAGCAGGAATTCTTTTCGTTTTTCGCTGGGCCAGCCAGGTTCGAAACGGCCTGACGGTCAGGTTCATCAGCCCTTCAGATGCCACCAGTGAGAGCGGCGCGGTTAGGATCAGGAGATACTGCGGCCATTTGGTCGGCCAAATGAGAAGAAAGCTGAGTGCGATCCCCAACCAGAGCCCATACAGGCGTTGTTTTTTCCATAAGCTGCCGATTCCGAAAGCAGCCAACAACGAAATAAGCGGGTCAATGGCGAAATAAAATGCTTGCGGGTGCCAGGCGTACGGAGTGGTGTTCAACCATATGAAAGGCTGCCAGATTGGGAAACCAGCGCTTTGGACTTCGCTGGCCCCTGCCGCATAAGCAGTATGATAAAGGATGGAATCTTTCAGCCGGCCAAGCGGATCAGGCCAAAGATACGGGTCAGCGGCGAAAAATATTCCCGTTGCAAGCAGGCCCCAAAAGAATACCAATGGAAGAATCTGGCGCAGATTGCCTGTCTGGCGGGATTCGAGCAGCCAGTCAACCAGGATGGCAATTCCGACGATGCAGTATAGGTATTTTGAGGCGGCCGTCAGACCCAGGAATATGGCCGAACCCGCCAACCAGAAGTTGATTTTATACGAAGAAGTTTTTTTCCAGCGCATGTAGGCCATTACGCATGCCAGGCTTGTCAACGCTGGTAACGATTCGAGCATTACTTGCGAAGTGTACTTGATTGTGAAGGCATGCACTCCCAAGAGCAGGCCAGCCAGCGGATTTACCAGGCCGAGCAGGAACACCTCCAGCGTCCCAAAGACAGCCGATGTGATCCTGGCGGGACGCAGCAAATCCCGGGGTAGATTACTATCGGGGTCGGCTGTGGTTGGACGGTCGGGTGTCAATGGTTCCGGTCGGGCGGAGAGCAGACTGACCCCGAAGGCGATCTTTTCCAGCGGAGGATGTTCGAAACGATAATTGGTCTGTAGGAAACCCTGCCAGTCACCGCTGCGAATGAGGGCTGTGATACTGCTGAGCCGCGCGGATATAATCGTCTTCATCGTAGTCCACAGGGAGATTGACCACGGCATGCCAGCGCAGCCATGCAGCCATAGCAACCACCAGCAGAATTAAAGAAAGCCGTAAAACAACAATCAATTTGGAGGTGGTTTTGGTTCTTTTCATAAGTGTTTATGGTTCAAGGGTTTAGGTTGAAAATGTAAAGACTGTAAGGCGGTAATTCATTCACAGGTTTGAAACTGGCAAAAGCATGGTTTTTGACATCCACGGAAGCAAATGTGCCGCTCCCGAATATCGATGAGAGGGTATGAAACCCATCTGGAACCGGTGCATTTTTAACATTTAAATTGTAATTATTAATTGCCAACCTGGTAAGGTTCATTAGTACTAGTATTTTCTCGCTTGCATCTTTGCGCAGGATCGAGTACACGCCGGGATTTTCACTGGCGACCAGGGTTAGTGAACCGTTCTGCAAGGCGGAATGTTTACTCCTAATGGCGATCAACTCTCGATAGAAGTTTAATAAGGAGTTCGGATCGCTGGATTCTGCCGTAACATTTACTTGCAGGTAATCTGCTGCAGGTGCCCTCCAGGGAGTGGTCGTGCTGAAGCCTGCGTTTGCTTGGGCAGACCATTGCATTGGAAGGCGGATATCCTCATCTGGTTTTTTCCCCTGCATCCCGATTTCTTCGCCGTAATAAATAAATGGTGTACCCGGTGCAGTCAGCAGGATGGCGGCGGCGATTTTTGCCTTATTGACATTCCCGTTTAAGACGCTCATCACGCGGTTCTGATCGTGGTTGGTGAGGAAGGTCGCGAACTGTCCATCTGGCATATCCTGGAGCATAAAAGTGATGGCGCTGTTTATCCCAGAATTTGCTTCACCTGCAGCGCTGTTGACGAACCCACTTGCCATTTCGAAATTAAATACCTGGTCGAGCTGGTTGCCGGTGTAGGTTTTGGCAAGAAATGCTCCCGCGCCATATACTTCGCCAACCGTGTAGGCATCCTTCTTTTCTGCTTTATAAGAACTGTAGAAATCCTGGAGCCAGAGATGGGTGGAATGAGTATTTTCAAGTTTCTGGCCTTCTTCGATCAGGTATTTCACAGCATCCAGCCGGAATCCATCCACATCTACATTAGTCAGCCAGAAATGCACCACTTTTTCCAAAAAGGCAGTCACATCCGGATTGGTGTAGTTCAGGTCAGGCATGCTGTCACTGAAGATCCCATAATAATATCCGAACTTGCCTGCATGCCAGGCCGGACCGTTCAATCCGGAAGTCCCCGGGTCGGTATCGGACCAGAGATACCAGTTGCGATACGGGGACTGCGGGTTGTTGTTTGCGTCGATAAATAAGGGGTTCTGGTTGGAAGTATGGTTGAGCACCAGGTCGATGATTACGTGCATGCCGCGCCGGTGGGCTTCAGCCAGGAGGTGTTTGAAATCCTCCAATGAACCATAATCCGGGTTGACGTTGAAATAGTTGATCACATCATAGCCATGGTAGGAGGGCGAGGGATGGATCGGCATCAGCCAGAGGGCGGTCACTCCCAGGTTTTGGAGGTAATCGAGTTTCTGCGTGATCCCGTTGAAATCACCGATCCCGTCGCCATTGCTGTCGTTGAAGCTGCGCACGAAGATCTCGTAGAAAACAGCCTGCTTCCACCACGGCAGAAGTGGAAGGATCGTAGGGACGGCGGTCAGTGTTGGTGAGGGGACAGGCACCGTAGACATGGGAGGAGATGTGAGGCCTGGAGTACATGCCGCCAGGACTACTCCGACTAGAATGATAGCAAGCGCCTTTTTCAATGTTGCACCCGGAAATAAAAAGGCGGCCTTCCGGCCGCCTGATTCGAATTAACCTTTCACGCCGCCGGCAGTCAGACCGCTGACGATCTGCTTTTGCAGGGCGATGTAAATGATGCATACAGGCGCGGCGACGATGATGGACATGGCCGCAAAGCGGTTCCACGGAATGGAAGTGGCGTACTGGCCGACCATATTGTATAGCGTCATGGAAAGTGTATAGTTGCTGGGCTTGGTCAGGAATAACCAGGGCAAGGCAAACTCCTGCCAATAACCGATAAATCCGAGGAAGAAGGTGACTGCCAGTTGAGGTGTGGCCAAAGGCAGCACAATTTTGGTAAAGATCTGGTTGGAATGACGCTCCATCGATCTTGCCGGCTTCCTCCAGTTCCTTGGGGATGGTGTCCAGGTAACCCTTTAAATTCCAGACCGCGAACGGCAGTGCACCTGAAATCATTGCCACGCCCACTCCCAGAAGAGAGTCGCGCAGGTTGAAGAGCACTTTACCGGTTACTCCGGCGACACAACTTGTAAAGGGGGTTAGTGCCATCACGTTGGCCCCGCAATTTAAGAACTTGACACTGTTTAATAGTAGGAATAGTGGCGCAGACAGACCTACGGCTGGCATAAGGAGCGGGATGAAAACCAGGACCATAAGTACCTGGCGCATCTTGAAGTTGAAGCGTGAGAATGCATAGGCTGCGGTGACCGCGATCAGGAGGGCCAAAGCGCCCACGCCGAAGGAAAGCAGTGTACTGTTCCGCAGAAGTACGAGGAAAGTGACTGGATTTGCAGTAGGTTGATTCAGCACCTGCTTGAAGGCAACCAGGGAAAACTCGTTCGGGATGAGTCTCAAGGTGGTACGGGCGCTCGGTCTTGGAGCTTAGCGACATGGTGATGACATACATCAGGGGGAACATCACCTCGAGCAGCAGAAGCAGACAGAGCACTTGGAGCACCAACTGCCGCCAAAGTGGTAGTTTCCGCCCGGTACCCCTGCCGCCGGAGGTGTCCATCGTAAAGAACCGGACAAGGAAATTCTTTTTCGATTGGGATTGGGTTGCCACGGCCATGTTACGCCTCCGAATAACTAGCTGTCGCATGGGTGATGCGATTGGTGATCAGGAAGACGATCATCGCAACGATAAAGATGATGACCGAGAATGCGCCTGCTGCGCCGTACAGGTGCAGGTTGCGCACCAGATCGTAAACGAAGGTGACCAGGATTTCGGTCGAGCGCGCCGGTCCACCTCCGGTCATGAAGTAGACAAAGCTAAACAAGTTGAATGATAGGGTAAACCCGTAAACGGCGGCCGGGATCATGGCTGGCCGGATTAATGGCACGGTAATGTTCCAGAACTGCTGGGCGCCCGTAGCCCCGTCAATGGAAGCCGCCTCATATAATTCCCTGGAGATGCTTTGGAGAGCGCCGGTTGCAACCAGACACATGAACGGCCATCCCAGCCAGAAATTGGCGATCATCATGGCGTAATAAGCCAGTGGAAGCGGGGCATTGGGGAGAAGCCACGGGATGGGTGGTTTGTATTCGAACAACCAGCGGATCTGAACAATCTGTCCTGAACCGAATAAATGTGCAATGTGCAGTCAAACCCTGGTTCATGGCCCCATATTGCTCGTCGAAAATATTGCGCCAGACGGTCGCAACCACGATCGTGGGGATCATGACCGGTAGAACATACATGGCCCGATAGATCTTTTTGAACCACAGCCCGTTGATATTCAACAATACGGCAATCAGGATGCCGGCTGGAACGTGCACCATGACGTTGGTGATTGCCCACCAGAAGTTGTAGGTGAGCACACGGAAGAATGCAAAATCCTGTACCGGCAGCCCGCCAGTCAGGATATCCACATAATTCTTAAATCCAATCCAGTGGAGGTTCGTGGAAGACAGGCCATGCAGGAGGTCTTTAAGCGCAAAGTCTGAAAACGAAATGATCATCTGGTAAATCAGCGGATAAAAAGTGATCACCCCCATGACAATAAATGCAGGTGCCAGATATAAGTAGGGAAGACTGGCTCTGCTGAAATTAGCCCTTTTCTTATAAACGGTTGTTGCTTCTGTCGCCATTATTGCCTCCAAGTCGGTCAGGCTGTGTCTTCTTTATTCCTGCCTAATAAACCGGAAGCGAACAGGGTTCCCCCTGTTCGCTTCTTTTATGCTGCAGTTACAAGACGATTATATGTATTTCCGTCAGGAATTGCAATGCTTACTTCTTGGCGGCATCGGTAGCGGTCTTAACCCAGGCTGCCGGAGTGACGCCCTTCTCGAAGATCTGGTCGGAGCCGCAGAAGTTGGCCCAGTATTTATCCAATTGAGCATCCTGCGGGCGAACAATGCTGGTCTTGAAGGCATCCACGAGGCTCTGGATCAGTGGATTGGTGATGTTGACGCCGCTGATCGCCGGAACATGGCCAGCCTGGTCCATCATGATCTGCTCGGCAGCTTTGCCGGTCAGATAGAGGGCCACGTCGATGGCAGCCTGCTTGTTCTGGCTGTTCGGGTTGATGTAGTAACCATCCACACCCAGCAGAGGCTTGGAAGGACCTTTCGGGCCGGCGGGTAGCGGAGCTACCGCCAGGTTGGCGCCGAGGGCTTTCTGATAATCGCCCATGGCCCAGTTACCGTTGGTGATACCAACGATCTTGCCTTCCTGGAAGGGAGCCAGGCCATCGCTGTCGGTCTTCGGCCAGTTGTTCTTCTTGGCGATCTGGTAGAGGTCGTTCAGATAGGTCATCGCATCGACCATGCCAGTGCCCTGGTCGGTGGTGAAGTTGAACTTGTCATCGAAGACCTGACCACCGAAGGCGCTGTAGAAGCCCCAGTAGTGGTAGCAGCTGAAGCTGATGCCGATGGCTGTGCCGCCCTGTCTCCAATTTCAGCAGATCGTCAGTCGTCGCAGGAGGCGTGGGCAGTTTGCTCTTGTCATACCAGAACTCAACGGCCTTCAGGGATTCCGGGACGCCAAAGATCTTGCCGCCGACGGTCATGCCCTCGACGGAAAGAGGCGCGTAATCGCCCAACTTGCCACTCACCAGGTCGGTGATATCGGCGATCAAACTGACTGCGGGATTCGCTGCCGAGATTGTCATTGGGGGCGACGAACATATCAGGACCGCCGCCAGCGGCAACGTCAGTGGAGTACTTGTTGAAGATGTCGTTGAAGGGCACCTGCAGGACATTGATCTTGTACTGGGGCAGGTCGACGGCGGCCTTGGCGAGAACGGCGGTCAAAGCCTGTTCCTCCGCGGAGCCGGTGCCATATGCATGCCAGAACGTGACCTCAGTCCTGTTAACTGGGGCAGCGGTTGCAGGTGCGGCAGTAGCAGGCGCAGCGGTTGCTGGCGCGGTGCAGCAGTTGCAGGTGCAGCGGTTGCCGGTGCGGGTGCGGCGGTTGTCGCCGGTGCACCGCAGGCTGACAGGATCATGGTAGTAATTATTAAGAGACTTGCTAGGACGTACATGTGGCGTTTCATTTTTATTCGTTCTCCTTGGTATGATTGGATTAAAATATTGGGAACCTTGCCATCAGGGTTACACGGGTTCCATTCGGATACAATTATTTGGCATCCCGGCTTTTGCTGCGAGCCGTGAGTGCGGACATCACCTCCTTTCGGTCAGCGACTTGGTGCGATGCGATGGTTAATGCTTGAATGATGGCGCCCATGCTCGAAGAACGGCGCCCCAGCATTGCAGTAGTGATCCGGACGGCTCGGGTGGCGGCAGGCAGACTGCGTCTTTGGACGGCCAGACGGATCGGTTCGAGCAGGATGTCTCCGCTTTGTGCGACACCGCCCCCAATTATAACCATCCCGGGGTTGAACATGTTGACAACGCCTGCGATTGCAATGCCAACATAAGTACCTGCGCGGCTCAAAATTTGTTGGGCAGAGTAAATCGCCCAGCCGGGCGGCGGAGGCAACATCGCGGGCAGTGATCGACTCGATTGGTTTTATATTTGCCAGTTGTGTGCGTTTGGCACTTTGTGCGGCTTCCTGGGCTTGCTGGGCGATGGCACGCCCGCCTGCAATGGCTTCCAAACAACCATGGTTGCCACATGCACATAATGGGCCGTTTTCTTCGATGGTCAAGTGCCCAATCTCACCGGCTGAACCAGTTACACCGCGGTAGATTTGCCCATCCAATAACAGGCCGGCGCCAATACCTGTCCCGATCTTAATGTAGGCCAGATTTTGTTCCCCGCGGCCTGCTCCAGCGGCCCATTCTCCGAGAGCCCCTAGTTCAGAATCATTGCTTAATGAGACCGGGCATCCCCACATCCTCTCCAGTGTATCTCGAATGGGGAAGCGGTCCCAGCCAGGCATGATGGGAGGCGCGAGTACCATGCCGGCGTCTGACACGATCGGACCGGGCACTCCAACGCCAATCGCCAGGATATCTTCCAATTCCTTGCCAGACTTCTTTAGTAGCTCGTGGAGAAGCTGATTGGCCTGATCGATGCAATCTTTGGGTCCATCTTGAATGTCGATGGCGATTTCAATCTCTTCCAGAATATTTGCCCCGAGATCTGCGATGAGGATGGAAAGATGGCTGGCGCCAAAATCGATCCCTACCACGAATCCGCGGGTCGGATCAATTTCCAAAACAACAGGAGGGCGTCCGCTGTGTGAGTGGATGCCCCCGGCTTCCCGGATTATTTCCGTTGCTAAAAGATCATTGACAATGACCGTGACTGCAGCACGTGTCAACCCCATCCGTCGGGCCAATTCTACGCGTGAAATTCCTCCCGGGGAGAAACGGATCAAGTCAAGCACAGTATGTTTGTTAATGCTTTTTACATTCGGAGGCGGCGTTGGCCACATAAAGGGCAAAGACCTGTCTAAACAAGCCGGATATTGTTTGAAATCTAACAAATTTGTTAAGCAATAATAGCAAGAAGACTATATATTGTCAAGTCTTTTAACTAATAGGCGAGCAGTTTTCACCACATAATGTCTGACAATTTACCTTTCCCCTTAATAATATGAATTTTCTGACGGTTTCGATCATATAATTCGCCCTTGGATGAAACAAAAACGAAGGCTCGATATCTTGAACACCTTTATAACTAAGTACCACCTTAACAAAAAACTGCGCACTGTTGAGGTGCGCAGTTTTGTGTGAGAGCCTCCAGGTTTATTTATTGATCAGGGCATCCCAGCCGGCATACTTGGCGGTATCGCCCAATTCGGCTTCGATCCGCAGCAACTGGTTGTACTTGGCAACCCGGTCGGAGCGGGCAGGTGCGCCGGTCTTGATCTGGCCCATGTTCAAAGCCACAGCCAGGTCGGCGATGGTGCTGTCTTCGGTCTCGCCGGAGCGGTGGGAGGTGACGGCCCGCCAGCCGGCCCGGTGACAGGTCTCAACGGCTTCGATGGTCTCGGTCAGTGAACCGATCTGGTTGAGTTTTACCAGCAGGGCATTGGCAGCGTTTTCCTTGATCGCCCGGCGGACACGCTCGGGGTTGGTCACGAGCAGGTCATCGCCGACGATCTGGATCTTGTCGCCCAGTTGCTTTGTCATCAGGATCCAGGATTCCCAATCATCCTGCGCCAGGCCGTCTTCGATGGAGACGATCGGGTAATCCTTGACCCACTTGGCCCAGAACTCGACCATCTGCGGACCGGTCAGTTTCTTGCCTTCCTTGCGCAGGTTGTAGGTCTTGGTCTCTTCGTCGTAGAGTTCGGAAGCGGCCGGATCGAGAGCAATTGCCACCTGCTCGCCGCGTCCGGCCTTGAAACCGGCCTTGGCGATGGCTTCCAGGATGACTTCCACGGCCTCGTTGTTGGCTTTGAGCGCCGGGGCATAACCGCCCTCGTCGCCGACCAGGGTGACGTAGCCTTTATCCTTGAGAACGGACTTGAGGGCGTGGTAGATCTCGGCGCCCCAGCGCAGGCCTTCGGCGAAAGTAGGCGCACCGAACGGCATGACCATGAATTCCTGGGCATCGGTGGACTGCCAGGCGGTATGTGCGCCGCCATTCAGGATGTTCATCATCGGGACGGGCAGCACATGCGCGTAGACACCGCCGATATAGCGGTAGAGCGGCAGGTCAAGCGAGGCCGCGGCCGCTTTGGCAACCGCCAGGCTGACGCCCAGGATGGCGTTGGCGCCAAACTTGGATTTGTTGGGCGTGCCATCCAGGCTGATCATTTCAGCGTCAATGGCTTTCTGATCGGTGGCATCCCAGCCGTAAAGTTCATCGGCGATGACATCGTTGACAGCTGCGACAGCCTTCAGCACGCCTTTGCCGTTGTAGCGTTTCTTGTCGCCATCGCGCAGTTCCAGGGCTTCGTGGACGCCGGTGGATGCGCCGGATGGGACAGCCGCGCGACCCCATGAGCCGTCGGCCAGGACTACTTCGACTTCCACGGTCGGGTTGCCGCGTGAGTCGAGAATTTCCTGCCCGGTGATAAGTTCAATTGTTGTATCCATAGATTTCTCCATTCATTAGATTCGGATGTTGTCCACACGGGACCATGTCCGTTGGTTTCCAACCCGCAAGTATATCGCAGTTCATGTGAATGGTACACTTTTTGCCCATTTCGCTGGTCCTTACTTCTTTGCTCTTTCTTTGGCCGCTTTGATCAACCCCACGAACAGCGGATGCGGGCGCATCGGGCGTGACAGGAACTCTGGATGGAACTGGCTGCCAACCATATACGGGTGATCTTTCAGTTCAGCGATTTCCACCAGCATTCCATCCGGTGAAATGCCGGGAAAGAGCATGCCGGCCTTTGCAAATTCATCCCGGTAGGCGTTGTTGAATTCCCAGCGGTGACGATGGCGTTCTTCCACCTGCTTTTCGCTGTAAACTGCGGCGGCTTTTGTCCCCGGCTGCAGCACACAGGGATACAATCCGAGCCGCATGGTTCCGCCCATATCGGTGATGGCACGCTGTTCGAGCATAAGATCAATCACCGGGTACTCCGTGCTGCGGTCGAACTCGGTCGAGTTGGCATCCTCATGTCCCAAAACATCCCGGGCGAACTCCACGCACATCACCTGCATCCCCAGGCACAGGCCCAAATAGGGAATATTATTTTCCCTGGCATACCGGGCAGCCTGGATCTTCCCTTCGATGCCGCGTGAGCCGAACCCGCCCGGGACAATAATGCCGTCTGCGGCCTTGACTTCCTCCCAGCCTTTATTCTTCTCCAGGTCGGCTGAGTGGACCCACTGGATCTCTGCCTCCACTCCCAGACTAAGGGCGGCATGTTTGACGGCTTCTCGCACTGACATATAAGCGTCCTTTAGTTCGACATACTTGCCAACCAGGGCGATATTGACAACCGGCTTCGGCTTGCGAACCTGCTTCCACTAACTGTCTCCAGGGAGCCCAATCCGGAGTTGCGCGCGCCTGGAGTCCCAGCCGTTCGACAATGTAATCGCCCACGCCGGCTTGTTCCAGGAGTAGAGGCACCTCGTAAAGCACGTCAGCAGTGACCATTGGCACTACCGCGCGCCTGTCCACATCGCAGAAGAGGGCGATTTTGTCGCATAAATCCTCTTCCACAGGTGAGTCTGAGCGGGCAATGATCATGTTGGGCGAGATACCGATGGAACGCAAAGCCGCCACCGAGTGCTGGGTGGGTTTGGTCTTCAGTTCCTGGGTGGCGCCGATGAAAGGCAGCCAGGTGACATGCACGAAGAAGGTGTTTTCGCGGCCCACCTCGTTACGCAGCTGGCGCAAGGCTTCCACAAACGGCTGAGACTCAATATCACCGACCGTGCCGCCAATTTCAAGTATGACTATCTCTGCCCCGGTTTCTTTGCCAACCAGTCCGATTCGGCGCTTGATCTCGTTGGTGATATGCGGGATTACCTGGATGGTGCCTCCCAGGTAATCGCCATGCCGCTCTTTGCTGATCACCTCGGCATATACCTGTCCGGTGGTGAAATTGCTGAAACGACCCAGTCGGATATCCACAAAGCGTTCGTAGTGACCCAGATCCAAATCTGTTTCGGCTCCATCGTCGAGAACATAGACTTCGCCATGCTGGTACGGAGACATCGTGCCCGGATCCACGTTGATGTATGGATCCAATTTTTGCACGGTAACCTTGAAACCGCGTGATTTAAGTAACAGGCCGGTGGCAGCGGCTGTCACTCCCTTCCCGACCGAACTGACCACACCACCGGTAAAAAAGATATATTTGGTTGGCATTTCTACTCCTTAAGATCTCTCCGCTAACCGCAGGGGAAAATATGGGGGGAAATTAAATATACAAAAGGCGTGGGGAGGGCCATTGAATGGCGTCCTCCCCACGCGGGTTGACGTTTTGGATGTAAAGGTATTTGGCCGATTGGTTTCATCCTACCAATTTCACCAGGTCCTCTGCAGCCCGGCGCATTTCCAGAAAGATAAGACCAAGTTTGGCCTCCTGGCGTGCCAGGGTTGTCAGAACGGCTTCCGATCCGACTGAGGCCAGAACGATAAAACCGGCATTGCCTTTGATATAGACCTGCTCCAGCCCGCCACGCCCCAACTCGCTGGCGATCCGTTCTCCCAGGCTGAGCATGGCAGCCGACATGGCCGAAACGCGGTCTTCTTCCACATTGGCGGGAAGAGCCGAAGCCATGATCAATCCATCCACTGAAACGACAGCAGATGCTTCAATATCCGGTGCGGCGGCTTGCATGGAGCGCAAACGGTTGACCATCTGATCGCTGCGGGATTGGCTCATTCTGATCACTCCAATAACTTGTTGATAATAGTTATTCCCATTATAAGGGAAACTTTGAAAATGTGCATGAATTTCGTCTTCCAGTTCATTGCTTTCTTTTCCGGATGAGTATTTTCCAGAACTCCCGGCGTAAAAAATTACCGATCAATCCGCCTACGAAAATGGCTATTACCAATCCGCCGAAGAAAGTGATGCAGGTCAGGTTCGTCAGGAAATTTCCGGACAGTGTTTCCGCAAAAAGACGATCCTTCAATAATAGGAAAGCCGTTATCCACAATCCCAGACACAAGATAATGATAATGAATGTCAACGCGCTAAGGATGCGTCCGGCGCAGGAACGAGCCAGCCCTGGATCCTCCTGGCCGATAGTGCTCGGTAGGTCAGATCTCCACCATTGGGTCAAGCGGTCTTTCATGGCTTAATCCTGGGTCAACTGGTAGTTTGGCGCTTCCTTGGTGATAATGACATCATGTGGGTGGCTCTCAATTAAGCCGGCATTTGTAATGCGCACCAGTCTCGTTTCCGACCTTAGTGACTCTAGAGATTCTGCCCCTGCATAGCCCATTCCCGAACGCAGCCCACCGACGAGTTGGTAGACAAAATCATGTAAAGAGCCTTTATAAGGGACTCTTCCTTCAATCCCTTCCGGAACCAGCTTGCCATTACCGGCCTGCCCGCTGCCGTAACGGTCTTTCCCATAGCCCTGAAGCGCACCCATACTTCCCATGCCGCGATATTCTTTGAACTGCCGGCCTTCTAGGAGAACCACCTCCCCCGGTGATTCCTCCAAGCCGGCCAGAAGGCTGCCCAACATGACTGAGTCAGCGCCCGCAACGATGGCCTTGACAATATCGCCGCTGAATTTGATCCCGCCATCGGCGATGATCGGAACGTTGAATGCATGGGCTGCCCTTGAACAGGCGTAGATGGCTGATAATTGCGGCATACCCGACCCAGCCACCACACGTGTGGTGCATATGGACCCGGCCCCCACTCCTACCTTGACGGCTGCCGCGCCTGCCTCAATGAGAGCATTCGTCCCATCCGCAGTGACAACATTTCCGGCGATAACGGGTAGCTTGGGCCAATTTTTATGGGCGCGATGGATGGCATTCAAGACACCTTTGGTATGCCCATGTGCGGTATCGATGACTACCACATCCACACCTGCATCAGTAAGAAGGCCAATGCGGGTTTCCAGGTCTGCACCGACTCCGACCGCAGCACCCACAAGTAGCCGGCTCTGATTATCTTGAGCCGCGTTCGGATATTCGCGCTCTTTCTGGATATCTTTAACTGTTATCAGGCCTTTAAGCCGTCCGGCGTCATCAACCAAAAGGAGTTTTTCGATGCGGTGTTTATGAAGCAGGGACTTTGCATCTTCACGCGATATCCCAACCGGTGCCGTAACCAGCGGTTGAGGGGTCATGAAATGGCTCACCGGCTGCCCAAAATCGGATGTCTCAATAAAACGGATATCCCGGTTGGTTAGGATTCCGACCAGCTTGCCATCCCGATCAACAATAGGTACACCGCTGATCTTGTACGTTGACATAATATTTTCGGCCTGCTGGAGGGTGGCATCCGGAGGCAGGGTGATTGGGCTGGTGATCATGCCTGATTGAGACCGCTTGACTTTGTCTGCTTCGGTTGCCTGTTGTTCCGGAGACATGTTGCGGTGAAGGATACCGATGCCGCCCTCGCGTGCCAGGGCAATCGCCAGGCGCGCCTCACTGACCGTATCCATGGCCGCAGATAGCAGCGGAATATTCAGGCGTATCCCGGCGGTCAGACATGAAGTTATATCTGTTTCTGCAGGAAGGATTTCGCTGTAAGCCGGGACAACCAGCACGTCATCAAAAGTGAGCGCTTCAGCAGATTCAAAAAGTGCTTGATTAATTTCCATTCAGCCTCCGGAAGGGAAGGTAGATTGTCTGGACGATTCTACTTCAAAAATACCTCCTGCGAGGCTGTTTAAGCGAGTTTCGATCTTCTTCCTGACGAATGTATGCACTAACCGGGATGTTTTACACCTTCGGATTCTCAATTGTTTCTCTATAATGGGCAAATTCCAAACATTATGTCAACTAATCGCCTCCTGAAGGCTACATTATTCCTTGCCATCATCATTTGCCTGCTCATGCCGCTGGGGTCGGCGGGCGCTGCGAATGGTGCGACCTTACCTGCATTCACCGGCTTCGTTACCTCCGTGGTGGATGGGCAGGCCAATGTGGTCCGTGGTGTCTACGTGCCGGAAGTACTGGCTTTACAGGTTTTGCAACAACCTGCCGGTGATAATGCCTCCGTTTTGCGTCTGGATGGAGTGGCCACTCAATTCAATGCGGCAGCCCAAAACCATGTTATCGGTCTATTGGCCCACAATGACAAGGCCGGGGCTTCGTTCGCCGGTTTACAGATCGGACAGGAAGTCAGGATTATATACGGAGACGGTCGGGTTGATTATTATATGGTTAACCGGCTGGCCAGCTACCAGGCACTTCAGACTGGTGACGAAGTTAAAAATTACTTGGATTTAGGCTCGAATATCACCTACACGGTTCAGGACATCTTCACGATGTTCTATGCTGGTGCCGGCCATGTAACCTTCCAGACCTGCATACTCAAGGATGCCAACCCCAGTTGGGGGAGATTCTTCGTGACAGCTGTCCCCGTCCATACAATGGATACCTTGCAAAGGTCCCAGAAATATATAACCCACCCGAGGCAGGATGCTCAATTGATTCGACAAACATTTGATTTTCTAGCCGGGATACTTAATCTTCGTTAATTTATTTGCCTATGGTGCCAGTTCGCACAGGATAATGCCCTGCAATAAGTTGCAGGGCATTATCTTTTTAAAATGGCCATACTATGTTGAACCGGATCAATCCCAGAAGTGCCGTTTCTTACGTTGAACCCCATCATAAGCCCTGGACAACCAATTTCATAGGGTTCCGGGTTCTTGTCGAAGTTGGCGGTTAAGCGGTCAAATTTCTTCCCCTAAATTAGAAATCATGGCTTGAATGTGAAAATTGCCAAAAAAACAACTCTGGCGTTGACCCGCTTCTGCCTTCGTGTTAAACTTACCTGTTACAAACTGCCGGGGCATGATGACTCGAATTGGAACATTCTTCTTGATGATGTTTTTTCTGGCGGCAGTTGCAGTCAGAAATGTTCACGCGCAGGTTGGGCCTGTCGTCATATCGCCAAGACAGGGCCAGGTGCTC
Organism: uncultured Chloroflexia bacterium; assembly: GCA_963830665.1. Lineage (GTDB taxonomy): Bacteria > Chloroflexota > Anaerolineae > Anaerolineales > Villigracilaceae > UBA877. Next base: position 441,348 of record CAWHNM010000016.1, on the reverse strand, counting down.
CAGGGCGTTGTACCTATCAAGGGATCCACCGATGTGTCAGGTTTTGTGTCTGTTGAGGTGGCTTTTGCGTATGCCGGGGATACCACCGGGACCTGGTTCCAGATCGCAAAAGGTAATCAACGGGTTAGTTTGGATACTCTGGCGACATGGGATACTACAACGATCACGGATGGAGATTATATATTAAGAATGCGAGTCTTTTTGAAAGGTGGGAGCTCCATGGATGTACCTGTGCCGAACCTGCGGGTACGCAACTACACTCCGGTCGAGACTCCCACGCCTGAGCCGACTGCAATTTTACCGACTGCTACCATGCTGCCAACTTTGACTTTTACTCCTTTTCCATTGCCAACGCCTTTGCCGACCAACCCGGCAATATTAACCCCTGTGGATGTCTCAAAAAGCATTGGATATGGCGGTATAGGAGCAGTGCTTCTTCTGATCGTTATTGGTGTTTATCTCGGCTTGCGACGTAGGTAAAAATGACAGAGACTTTCCTGATCGTAGGTTTGGGTAATCCTGGTCGCGAGTATCGGGAAACCAGGCATAATGTCGGTTTTATGCTTCTGGATCATCTGGCAGTGAAACTCAACGCACGCTTCACCCGCCTGCAATCCAGGGCATTGGTAGCAAGTTGTGTATATTCACCGGTTCGAGCTGGAATGGAAGAGAGCAAAGTTATCCTTGCCAAGCCGCAGACTTTTATGAACCTTTCCGGCCAATCTGTGCAGGGATTGATCCATTTTTATAAACTTTCCTTGACCAACTTGTTGGTTGTCCATGATGAACTGGATTTGCCCCCCGGTACCATCAGAATTCGCCCGGACGGGGGTTCCTCGGGTCAAAAAGGGATGACATCCATCCTCGAACGTCTTGGTACGGATGAGTTTGCCCGCTTGCGGCTGGGAGTTGGGCGTCCTCCCGGACAGATGCAGGCGCCTGACTACGTTCTGCAAAAATTCTCGAATGCTGACTTAACCATTATCACGGAAACACTTAACCGCGCCACGGAAGCTGTATTAACTTTTATAACCGAAGGCCTGGATGCGGCCATGAATAAATACAATGGTGGCATCGAGAAATAAATATTGGTTAATGAATAACGACAATCTGTTCCAGTAACTTTTTTACCTGCTCTTCATCGATCCGATCATGCAACGCCTCCTCGACTCGATCCATCAATTAACCGCCTACCAGAAAGTTGTCGCTGGTCTTAGATCCGGCCAGCCGCAGCCTGGCCTGGGTCTTCCGCGCGCTGCGCGCTTGCCAGTTCTGGCGGCTTTGCATGCCACTTTGGATCAGCCGATCCTTCTGATCACCGATCGCGCTGACCATGCTCTCCAATTGCATGATGAACTTTCTTTCTGGGCGCCAGACGCCTCGCGCTTGGTATTCTCGGAACCCAACCCACTCTTCTATGAGAACGCCGCCTGGGGTACGACCACCCGCCGTGAACGGCTACAGACACTGACCGCCTTGGCGGTCTATCATCTGCCCTTTGCGGAGAAGCCATCCATTCCGCCCATTATCGTCACCTCTGCGCGCGCATTAATGACCCGCACTCTGCCACGGCGGGATTTTCTAAAGGCGTCCAAGCGACTTACTGTTGGACAGATCATCTCCTTGAGCACCCTGCTTGCAGAATGGGTTCGGATTGGATACCAGCCATCCGACACCGTCCTTGAACAAGGACAGTTTTCTCACCGCGGCGGCTTGTTGGATGTCTGGCCGCAATCCGAGCCGCACCCCGTCAGACTGGAATTCTTCGGCGACGAGATCGATACCATCCGGCGCTTCGATCCAGGCTCACAAAGGACGGTCGAGAAGTTAGAGTTTGTCCTCGTCTCTCCGGCGCGTGAATTCCTGCTCTCCGATCTGTCCAACCGATCTGGCGGATTTGCATTCCCGGATGAATTGGATTCTTCAACCCCCATCTCTGAATTTCAAATTCCTTTGCTTCACCAATTCCCGGCCAGTCTATTGGATTATCTGCCTCAAGGATCACTGGTGTTGGTGGACGATCTGAGCCTCCTCGAAAGCACCGTAACTGAGATCGAGGAACAGGCGGTTAATCTGCGAGCTGAGTCCATTGCCGAAGGAACCCTGGCGGAAGATTTCCCGGTTCCATACATTTCATGGTCGGAACTGGTCGATACCCTGGGTGGTCACATCTGCCTGGAATTGGGCCGTTCTACCGCCGAGGAATTCAGCGCCCCCTTCGAGTCTCGGCTCCAATAATGCCAGCCTGGCTGCCCAATTCGGTCAATTGGAACGCTTTGGTGGACGTCTGAAGCCATTTACCGAATATATGCTCAAGATTACCGGTGAAGGCAACTCTGTCATTGTCGTATCCCGCCAATCCTGCCGCCTTGAAGAACTGTGGGCTGAGCACAGTCCGGAATCTCAGATTAAAAACCCTGCAATTTATCGAGGGCAGTCTTTCCGAAGGCTGGAAACTGGGCAATTCGTACCTCATCACTGATTCTGAGATCTTTGGTTGGGAGCGACCACAACCACGCCAACGTCCGCGTCCTGGTGCAGAAACCCCCGAAGCCGCCTATGCGGATTTGAGACCCGGGGATTGGATCGTCCACGTGGACTACGGCCTCGGCAAATATACAGGCCTGGTTCAGCGAACGCTTGAAGGGCTGGAGCGCGAGTTCCTGTGTGTGGAGTATAAGAATGGCGACCAGGTCTATGTCCCCATCCATCAGGCTGACCGGCTGACCCGTTATATCGGCCCGGATGGTTCTCCGCCAACGCCGGGAAATCTTGGGCACCCAGGAGTGGCCGGAGACCAAGCGCAAGGTGCGGGAAGCGGTGCAGGAAGTGGCGCAGGATCTGCTTGACCTGTATGCCCGCCGCCAGGTCGCCGAAGGTTTTGCCTTCAGTCCGGATAATGCCTGGCAGGGTGAACTGGAGTCCAGTTTTCCCTATGTTGAAACGGATGACCAGGTCAAGGCGCTGGCCGATATCAAAGCATGACATGGAAACGCCCCGGCCCGATGGACCGTCTGCTGTGCGGCGACGTTGGTTATGGCAAAACCGAAGTGGCTTTGCGGGCGGCCTTCAAGGCTGTGATGGATGGCCGGCAGGTGGCAGTGCTGGTCCCGACCACCGTGTTGGCGCAACAACATTATGATACCTTCAGGCAGCGACTTTCGGCTTTCCCTGTGACGGTCGAGATGCTTTCGCGCTTCCGAACGCCGCGCGAGCAAAGTCAGATTCTGTATGCACTTTCACAGGGCGCGGTGGATATCGTCATCGGTACGCACCGGCTCATCTCAGCCGATGTTCAGTTCAAGGACCTCGGACTGGTGATCATTGATGAGGAGCAGCGTTTTGGTGTGACCCACAAGGAACATCTGAAAAAACTGCGCACCGAAGTGGATGTTCTTACGCTGACAGCCACACCCATCCCACGCACCCTCTACATGGCCCTGACCGGTGTACGCGACATTTCCAACCTGAACACACCCCCTGAGGAGCGCCTGCCCATCATCACCCACGTTGGACCGTATTCGCCGAAACTTGTCCGGCAGGCGATTCTGCGGGAACTGGAACGCGGCGGGCAGATTTTCTTTGTCCACAACCGCGTCCAGACGATTGATGCCATGCGTATGCACCTGGAAAAACTCGTCCCGGAAGCACGTATCGCCATTGGGCATGGCCAGATGCCCGAGACGGAACTTGCCAGTGTGATGCACCGCTTCACCGCCGGCGAAATCGATATCCTGCTTTCGACCTCCATCATCGAATCCGGCCTGGATATTCCCAATGCCAACACGCTGATCGTGGATCGGGCGGACGCCTTTGGCCTGGCACAACTCTATCAATTGCGTGGGCGGGTTGGACGGGGCGCGGCGCGCGCCTACGCCTATTTTTTCCGCCACCGGAAATTTTCACCCACGCCCGAAGGCCAGGAGCGCCTGGAAGTCATTGCCGAAAATACCCAGCTCGGCGCTGGCTACTCGATCGCCATGCGGGATCTGGAAATGCGCGGCGCCGGCGAACTCTTGGGAACGCGGCAGTCCGGTTATATTGCCGCAGTGGGATTTCACCTGTATACGCGTTTACTGGCTGCCGCAGTCAAACAGGCCCGCACACTTGGCAGGTTTGAGGGTCTGAAAATTGGATCTGAAAACTGCAAGTCTGGAGGCGCTCCAACCCATGGGTCTGCCTGTCAATGTGGACCTGCCGCTTGCCATCGGGATCCCGGAAGCCTATGTTCCAGATACGGACCTGCGGCTGCGTCTCTATCGCCGCCTGGCTGATCTGACTGACGAGGCTGCTCTGGAAGCACTGTCGGCTGAATTTACCGATCGCTTTGGGGCTTTACCGGAAATGGCGACCAACCTCTTCTACCAGATGCGGTCAAGCTGCATGCTGAACGTGTTGGCCTGATCTCGGTCGGTATGGAAAGCGGGCAGATCGTCCTGCGCTATCCGCCTCCTCCGGAAGGGATGGAATCGAAACGCCTGCCAGACCTGGGTCCGGGCGTGCGTGGTGGAAAGAATGCCTACTGGTGCATGTTTGGAAAGGAAGCGGACTGGCAGGAAAAGCTGCTGGAAGTCCTTAAACGCCTGGAGCAATAAAAAACATCTTATAATAAGTACAGTTGATAAATAAGGAAAGCTAGCCTCCACATGCCGGGACATATAGTGCTGGAATCCTCAAAGGTTACGATCCTCGTCATCATTTTCCTTGCGCAGGCGTTGAAGGAAATGGGTATCCCTTCCCTTGGATTATCCCATAGCCTTCTGCTTTATGCAGGTTACTTGTTTTCTTCGGGCAATCCTTATTTTGGCGGCTTGATCATCATTTTCACTTTCTTGGGGAGTTTCTGCGGTGCTTTCCTGGTTTTCTACCTGTCGCGTTGGAGAGGTGATCAGCTCTTGGCAGGGATGGTTCACTATGGTGTGATCAAGCCGGAGTCAATTTTAAGAGCAAGACGAGTCCTGACCACTTCCTCTTCACTGACGATCTCCATTGGGCGTTCTATACCCGGTTTGATGGTACCAACGTCCATTCTTGCTGGAATCCTTGATTTTACGATTTCCAGTTTTCTCACTGGCATCGTTGCGACTCTCATCATCTGGGTGGCAGTTTTTGTGACAATGGGAAAGACCCTGTATTTTTTCGTTCCTCCCATGATTTTATCTCCAGCCCACTTGCTCAAGTTTCTGGGCCCATTTATCGTGGTGGGTATTTTTCTGAGTGTTCTGTTCACGCAGAAAAGGAAAACAAATTTCAGATCGAAGAATTTGAATTAAAAAGTCACTACAGGAGTGCATAATTAAATCAACTGTCGCTCTCGTCCTTGCCGGAGGCTTCGCCGCTCGATTTCCTGCTGGAAATAAGCTCTATTCCAAAGCATTGTTGCCTGTAAACGGTCGCCCGATTTCAGACTACGTGATCCAGTCCTTGGAACGATCCGATATTGAAACGATCTTTGTCGTTCAGGATGAAGGTGTAAACCTTCAGGATGTTCTTACGCCCAGTTCCAAATGTGTTTTCTTTACCAGGGACAGTCATCACTCTTCCTTGGCTGCGGGATTTCTATTTGCCATGGAGAAGTTGGCTGAGTTTTATGGGAATTCGGGACTGATTACCAGATCCATTATGATCGTTCCCTGTGATACTCCATTGGTGACGAGCGGCAATATCAATGCTCTAATTCGTAAGGCTGCTGACAAGACCGCGGATGTGACTGTTACGATGATTGCCGCAGATCGGATTGAAAAACGCTTTCCGCATAAGAACTTCAGAAGTGTTTATCTGGCGGACTTTAAAGCGAATTTCGCCATGCAATATGTGTTGTTCATGAACGGCGAGTTTATCCGATTCAATCCAAAGGCGGGGCCGGGAGAGCTGAAATTCTCTTTCCAGGGGTGGGACAGCGATGTATTAAATCGGGTGAAAAATGGTATCGATAGTGTTGAGAACCTCCGTCATCAATCCCATTTCTATAATAGGTTATTTCTACTTTGGCTGCTGACAAAAGGCTATACATACTACATTTTCAGGTTCCTTGTCGACCTGGCCTTTCGCCGGTTGACTATGGTTAGAGCAATGGAGTATCTGGGCGGTGCTGATCATATGCATGCCGCTTATATTGAGTTCGGAAGAGGTGGAGTTCTCCGCTGACATTGACACACCGGAGGATTTTCAGATGCTCTTGGGCATCCAATGGCATAATGGATAATATGCGTTCCCTCGTTCATTTGACTTTAAAAGACCTAATTCACGATCGCTGGCATAGTTTAATGACAATTATCAGCCTGGCGTTTGTCGTGCTGGCTTACCTTTTGCTGGCCACGCTATCCAGGGCTCTTTTTAGTGCTGGTAAGCAAACCCGGATTACAAATAATCTGGTGATCCTTGCTTCGAATGCCATCGACCCCATGGATAGCTCTCTGAACGAAGAGATCCTTCAAATCGCCCGTGATATTGCTCCCGACCAGATCCAGCGCGCCTTCCCGACCCTCTTCCGCCATCTGATCATCGGGGGTCGCATTTTACAGGTACGGGCGGTTCCACTGGATGAAATGTCCTCTGCATTGGCGCTTACTCTTGTTCAGGGGAGTTTCCCTTCCGGTCCCCGGCAAATTGTTATCGGCGAGGAGATCGCCAGGGATAGCTCTTGGAAGATCGGATCAACTGTAAATATCTATGGAACTGATTTTAAGGTAACCGGTCTGGTGCGTGCGTCTGAAAACAATCTTGCCGCGCTATGGATGACCTATATTGAAGGCCAGAAATTGTTCGGAATGAACCGTGGTTTCCAGGTGGGTTACCTTCCGTTGGTACCCTCGGCGGATCCCGAAATTGTGCGTGCCAGGCTTCAGGCTGACCCACGTATCTCGGCTCTCTACACCATCTATCTTGAAAATACTGTCAGTAATGGCTACAGCGAAGTCAACCACAATCTGGTGACCATGAGCGGTATCATGGCTGTAGTCTCTCTTCTGGCAATTACGTTTGGGATCTATAACTCCACCAATCTGAGTTTGACCGAGCGAAGCCACGAGATATGCTTGCTTCGTTTGGTGGGCTTTACCTCTGCCAAACTGCGCGGCATCCTTTTTGCTCGTGCTCTGTTGTTGACATTTGCAGCTTATGGCCTGGGCTGGGTGGTTTTGAAAGTTCTCTCCTTTTATCAAAATTCACATGCCCCCATGGGATCTTCAGAAGCGCCACTTATCTTGAGTCAGTCTCTTACTGCCAGCCTGGTTGGACTGGCGCTCGCATCCGCCTTCGCCTTTTTAGGCGTTTTGCTGACAACTGGACGTATTATGGCGTTGAATCCACTGACAGAGAGCGATTGAGCATGGCCTGTATTCTGGTGACCCTTAGACTTGGCCTGCAAGACCTGTTCAGCCACCGCCGCCTGGCATTGGTCATGTCGCTTTCGATCGCCATTGCTTTTTGCATGGTTGCCATCCTGGATGTTTATCGGAGCGGCCTGGCGGACAAGTACACCGAGTTGGTCCCTGATCTGCTTCTGGTGCATGAAAGCCAAACCCTGGGGGAGTTCTACGGCAGCCGCCTATCCAATCAGGTGGGTGAAAACCTCTTCGGGATGGGTATCAGTAGTGTCATCCCAGAGATCCACGCGTTGACCGGTACTTCAGCCAGGAATGCCATCCTCGTGCGTGGGATCGATTTGGGCCAGTACAACCTGTTGGAAAGTTTCTCCATCCTTTCTGGGCGCAGTCTAAAGCCAGGTGACCCATCCCGCCAGGCCATGCTCGGCTGGCGTCTGGCCAAAAGCAGGGATCTCGAAATAGGCGAATTGATCTCCTTGCGAGGACGGGATTTTGACATTGTGGGAATCTTCAAGAATGGAACCTATATGGACAATCAGGCCTGGATATCGCTGGCAGATGCCCAGTCCTTGTTGGGTTGGGGGAACGATGTTTCAGTTTATGTCATTCCGGATGAAGGTATCCTGGAGGAAGGTGAAAGCCTGTCTGGCGGAATCTCCATCTCTCGTAAAGGCGAAAGCCTTCAATTCGTCGCAGCGCAGTTCCAGCCCATCCTGAATCTGTTGCAACTCGTGGCTGCCGCCCTTGGTCTTGCAACAGCCCTGGCTCTTACCAACATCCTCTGGAGGCTGGCTTGGCGGCGAAGGCGCGAGTTGTCCATCTTGCGCACGACCGGTTTCCCAACATTATCCCTGGTTGGTTATCTATTGGCGCAGGCGGCGGGAATCACTTTCCTGGGCGCCCTCTTGGGTGGCCTGTTTACTTTAGTCTTCGTTACAGTCGTGAAAGTAGCCGTCCCCAGTTTTACGATTGTTCCTCGCCTGGAAACCCAAAAAGCGCTTTTCAGCCTGGGTTGGATTGGCTTTATAATGGTAATGGGTAGTCTGTTGCCGGCTTGGTGGTTAAGCCATTTTAACCTTGCACATCTTTTACATTCCGAATGACTTACAAAAGGAGAATGAAATGAGAAGAAGAATCGTCATTTTTCTGCCCATCCTGGTCATGCTGGCAATGGCTTGCAACCTGACTACCAATGCCGGCCCCTCACCGCAAGTCCCTGGCAATACGCCACAGGCAGGCGGAAATCAACCAGGTGGAGATCAGCCGGGTGGAGCCCCTCAAAAGGTTGGAACCCCGTCTGCCGATCCGGTTAGCATTAATGAAGGCCTGGCCAGCCTGAACAGCTACCAGATGACCGTCATAATCAAATCCATCGGTCCGGATCCGTCCCAATCGAGCAATACCACTATTGATGTACAGCATTCAAAAGATGCAGACGCCACTTTAACTCATCTAATCATGGAAGTTATTAACAAGGGAGAGAGTGAGCCGAGCAATACCGACAGTAACATTTACCAGATTGGCAACGATCAATGCTCAGGCTCGACCGATGGTTGGGAATGGAGCACAAGTACGCCCGCCCAAACAGAAATGTCTGATCTGGTCAAGAACATGATCGGTTTCACCCCCTTGATCGATAATCCAACCTTCGTGGCCCAGGAGACGGTTAACGGCATTCAGTCCAATCATTTCTCTTTCAAGATATCAGGATTGGGTGTCAAGTCCGGAGCCGAAGTGAAAACCAACCAGGGGGACTACTGGCTGGCGGTTGACGGACAGTACATTGTCAAGTACACCCTCATTATTGAAACAAGTATGAGTGCCAATTCCGAAGTACTCCACGAGGAAATATCCATCGATCTAAATCAAATCAACCAGCCCGTTAGCATTGCCTTCCCTCAAGGCTGTCTGGATGCTTCAAAAGTCACTCCAACTCCATGATCCAAACTCAATGATTCGATAAATGTTGAAAGGATGAATCGGGAGCAATACGATTAATCTACCCTGAGCCTTCCGCCTTTTCCTTACAAGGAGGAGTTATGACTTGGAAGGATGCTTATTCTTTATCCCGTGCTTGGGCCAATTCTCAAGGCATTTGTCTGGTCGCTCAGTCGGACCCGCTTGCCGCAGACAACTGGCAGGATGCAGTTAGAGGGTCTGGACGGACCGGTCGAAGTCCTGCGCGATCGTTGGGGGGTTGCACATATTTATGCTCAAAACACGCCGGATGTTTGTTTTGGTCAGGGCTTTGTGCATGCCCAGGAGCGGCTGTGGCAGATGGATTTCACCCGCCGGGTGGTCTCGGGACGGTTATCGGAAGTGCTCGGAGAGGCTGCGCTGCCGGCAGACCGTGCCATGCGCACGATGAGTTTGCGCTTGACCGCCGAGCAGGAAGCCCTGAAGGTTTCCGGGAATTTACGGGTTCTCCTGGAAGCTTATTGTTCCGGTGCAAATGCCTGGATATCGTTTGCCACCCGGCACCGAAAACTGCCTGTGGAATTCATGCTTTTAGGCTACCGGCCGCAGCCGTGGCAGATCGTGGACATCCTGAGCTGGGGAAAACTAATGTGTTGGACCCTGGCGACCAACTGGCAGTCTGAGGTCATGCGCAGCCAGATTATCAACCGCCTGGGACCCGAAAAAACTGCCGAGCTGGAAATCGATATCGGGAAGACGTGGGCGATTATCCTCGACCTTGGTCAGGTTCTGGCCGGGGAAAGAGTTGTGGATCCGACCCGCCGCTATACTGGTCCAGGCGCCGGAGAAGGAGCGGGGAGCAATAACTGGGTCGTTCACGGGTCGCACACCGCCACGGGCAAGCCTTTGCTCGCTAATGACATGCACCTTGAGTTAACCTCGCCGGGAGTATGGTTCGAGAACCACCTTATCGGCGGGGAACTGGAAGTAACGGGCGTTACAATGCCGGGCGTGCCTCTGGTGGTTGCAGGACACAACCGCCAGGTGGCCTGGGGATTTACAGATAGTTGTCCTGACACCCAGGATCTTTTCGAGGAGCACCTGCGCCGCTCATCCGGGGGCGGTTGGGAAGTGGAATACAGAGGACAATGGCTGCCGGCAATTGTCCGATCGGAAGAGATTCTCATCAAGGGTGGTAAAAAAGTGAATGAAGAGGTGGTGGTGACCCGGCATGGTCCGGTCATTAACACGCTTTTCAAAAATGTTTTTCCCGATATGCCGCCGTTGGCTTTGCGTTGGACCGCCCTCGATCCTGATGATAGTTTCCAGGCCTTTTACGACATGAATATTGCCGGCGACTGCCAGGAATTCCGCCAGGCGTTGCGCAAGTTCGACAATCCCTCTCAGAATGTCGTCTATGCCGACATAATGGGGAATATCGCCTATACCATGAATGGCAGGATTCCCATCCGCCTCAAGGGAGATGGCACGGTCCCTGCCCCCGGCTGGAGCGGGGAGTATGAATGGAGTGGCAATATTCCCTTCGACGAACTTCCCCATCTTTATAACCCACCCGGCGGATATATTGCCACAGCCAACAACCAGGTTCAGCGTCCCGACTTTCCTTATTTTCTCGGTCGGGACTACCTGGTTTCGGAGCGTGCCGGACGCATCATCGAGCTGCTCGAAGCCAGGGAAAAGGTGGACATCCCTTATTTTCAGAAAATGCAGTTTGACCAGGTGGCGTTCAGTTCGCGGACTTTTGGGCGCTATTTGGGCGCGTTACAGGTTATGGAGCCGGACTTGCAGATCATCGTTGAGGCAATGCGCCTCTGGGATGGGAAACTGGATGTTGGTAGTCCAATGGCGTCGATCTTCGAGTTCGACCAGCCGCCAGGCCGCCCGCCTGGTGCTCGAACATTGGCTGGGTGATCTGGGTCCACGGATCCAGGGCAAAGGTCCTTGGCCTGGTCAGTGGCCGGAGCATGCCTGGGAGTGGTTCATCCATTTGCTCGAACAGCCGGATTCTCCCTGGTTCGACCTGGGAAACGGAGAACGGCGTGACGATGTGCTGAAGATGGCTTTGCAGCAGTCCGTGGAGTTCCTGAAACAGGAACTTGGCTCTCAGATGAAGGATTGGAAATGGGGCAAGACTCCACCAACTGACCTTCGGGCATGTGCTCGGTGAGCAGAAACCGCTCGATCGAATTTTCAATATTGGCCCCTTCCCGATCGGCGGGGACGGCAACACCATCTGGTCTTCGTTTACAAGTTTAAGCGACCTTCAGCGCCGGCCGATGACAGGTCCGCCATTTCGTTTCATTGCCGACCTGGGTGATCTGGATCATTGCTGGGGCTTGCTCATCCCCGGCCAATCCGGACACCTGGCCAGCCCGCATCACGCCGATGGGATCCGGCCGTGGTTCGAAGGCGATTACCACCCGATGCTCTTTCGTCGGGATGAGCTGGAACAGAACCTGGTTGCACGACTGGTACTGACGCCTTCATCGAAAGAAGGAAACTGACAGGTAAAAAAAATGAAAATCAATTGGTATGTTCTCAATTCAGGAAAATTATTGGCACAGCCATCCCCGGATGGTTGGCCAAAAAAGAGTTTGGGGAAATTGGGGGAAAATTGGTTCGATATTGAAGTCTCCAGCCCGGAAGAATTAAGCAGTTTCCTGGCCCCTCTCGAAATGCATCCCCTGCAATTAAAGCGTTGCCTGGATGCCATTGAGGATCCAGGTGTTGTGTCGTTTGGTAAAGTCCTCCTGATGGAATACCCGGCTGCCTTTGATAAAGCGGCGGATACACCCGCATACCTGACGATCCTGCTTAAAGCGCCGGTGCTTGTAACCATTCGCCATGGCGTGATTCCTGCCTTGGATGATTTGGCGCGTGATTTGACAGCTGAAAACGCGCCTGTCTTGCACCATCTGCCGCAAGTCGTTTATTTGATTCTGGATCAGTTTGCTGATTTGAATGTGGAAGCACAAATTGATACGCGCGATCGGATTCTGAATGTGGCCAAAACCCTCGCCGAAGATCCCGGTTCAGTCAAAGCCGGAGACCTTTCCCAATTACGCTTGCAGGTGAACAAGCTGGTTTCGCTGATCGAAAACCAGCTCTATTGCGTCTCAGGTCTTAACGCCTCCGATAACGAAGCCTTACAGGAACCGCATCGCAAGGCGTATATTCAGGATTTGGTTTCTGAGGCGGAAATTGCGCAGCGTGGTGTCTATCGCCTGGAAGCGCGTGTCAATGACTTGTACAATGACTACCAGATGTCGGGCAACGATCGCGTCGAAAAACGCTTGCGTTTTCTGACAATAGTCTCGGCCATTACATTGCCATTGGGATTGATTGCAGGCTTGTTGGGAATGAACGTTGGAGGGGTACCTGGAACTACTTCGGGTTTGGGTTTTGTATTTGTTATCGTGATAATGGTAATAATTATTGTGATTCAGTATTTGTATTTCAAGCGGAGTGGATGGTTTGATTGATTTTCTTTCTCCAAACCACGCGACTGCCGCCTACGCCAGTTTTCGAATTCTTATTTCGATGCCCTTCTCATTTTTCAATAAATCCAATAATTTTTTAGTATCCGTATCTCCAAAATGATATGGGTACAGGATGCGCGGCTTGAACCTTTTGGCCGCCTCCGCTACCATTTCCGGCGTCATGGTGTAAGGCAAATTCATCGGCAGGAAAGCTATATCAATATCCTTCAATCCCTTCATTTCCGGGATGTTCTCTGTGTCCCCGGCCAAATACAGGCGTAAATCTCCAAGCGTCAGGATATAGCCATTCCCGATGCCTTTCGGGTGGTAGGGTTGTCCATCTTCGCGCTTGTGGAGCAGGTTGTAGGCTGGAACGGCTTCTATACTCAGACCGCTCACTGTCTTCTTATCCCCGTTGCGCATAGGTATTGCATTGGCCACTTGACTGGCGCCTGCCGGGTTTAAAATCAATATCGTTTCAGGGGTGCGGATGGCTGCCAGCGCCTGCGGGTCAAGGTGATCGAAATGCTCGTGCGTGGAAAGGATTATGTCCGCTTTGGGGAGACTGGAATAGTCCGCCACTTTGCCGAATGGGTCAATAAATATGTTCTTCCCATTAAAGGCAATCAATAAGCTGGCATGCCCCAGGAAAGTGATCGACAATTCCCCTGCGGAGGTCGGAAAAATGTCAGTTTCGAAAGATGTTTCCATGATAAATTTCACCTTTCTTTTGGATAATTATTTTCCGTTCGTATGTCTGCCATCGCAAAATGGCTTGTTTGTGGATTTTCCACATCGGCATAAGGTAACCCGGTTGCGTACCTCATAGATGTAACCGTCGGCTGATTCGATCGGGATGCCGCCGCGTACCCACAAAGGCCCAAGCTCGGAGACTACCGGATCGAGTACCAGGCCGATGGATGGTTCGAACTCGGGTTCGATCAGATTTCCGGCTTTATCCCGCAAAACCAGGCGTCCGGCAGGACAATCGCCCACTTCCTGGAGGGCGATCTTTTTGGCTTCCGGATTGTCGGTTGCGCGCAGGTTATCCCAGACCCCTCCTGCCCGGTCACAGAAGCGCGCCAGGGCGCACAGGGCCACCACATCGGTCAATTCCATCTCCGGGCCGATCGTCTTCGGCTCAGCCTGGCTTTCGAACGGTTCTCGGCTGGCTGTTTCGGTCCCATCGAAAAATATCTCGGAATGGCTCAAATCGCAAAATGGCTTGGTTTTGGAATTTCCGCACCGGCACAGGTCATATTCTTCCTTGACCGGATAATCCTTTCCTTTATGCCACCGCACGGATAACCCTTCTGCATCCGGAACGAGGATCTGATCCATCAATGGGACTCCGCCGTAAACTGTGTAAGGACCGTTCTCTTGAATTTTGATTTTCATCTTGTTATTTTTCGTTGCCATCGTACGCCTCTTTTCTCTTTGTGCAGATAGGATAAGTATTATCGAATTGGTTATATTTATGATAACTCATTCTCCGAATTTTCGGTAGAACCAGGTTTTGATGATCTGCGTCAGGATCACATACGCAACCAGCATTCCCAACAATAGCAGCCAGTAGAGCGGCGGCAAGCGGGACGAAGCCGAGCGTACTTGCCAGCGGAGAGTAGGGCAGGTAGGCTCCGATCGCCACGATTGCCAGCGAAGTAAATATGAGTGCCTTGCTGGCCCGGCTCTGCAGGAACGGGATCTTGTTGGTACGGATGACGTGGATGATGAGCGTCTGCGTGAAAAGCGACTCTACGAACCATCCGGTGTGGAAGAGGTCGGCATTGGTCCAGCTTTGGAAGACATAAATCATGATGAAAAACGTCAGGTAGTCGAAGATGGAGCTGATCGGACCGATAAAAATGATGAAACGACGCAGTTCACCGATGGCCCACTTGCGCGGCTTGGTCAGCCACTCGGCATCCACTTCATCCGTCGGGATGGTTGTCTGCGAGAAATCATAGAGCAGGTTATTGGTCAAAACTTGGATCGGCAGCATCGGCAGGAAAGGCAGGAATATGCTGGCGCCCAGCATGCTGAACATGTTGCCGAAGTTTGAGGATGCAGCCATCTTGATGTATTTGACGATATTACCGAACACCCGGCGACCTTCCATCACGCCATCTTTGAGAACCAGCAGGCTGTTTTCAAGCAAAATGATGTCGGAAGATTCTTTGGCGATATCCACCGCACTATCCACCGAAATACCCACATCTGCGGCTTTAAGAGCTGGAGCATCGTTGATGCCATCGCCCATGAAGCCAACCACGTGGCCTTTACTTTGCGAGCGCGTGGATGATACGTTCCTTGTGCGATGGAGAGAGCTTGGCAAAGACAGTGGTGGTTTCGGCGGCTTCGCCTAATTGGGCCTCGGACATTGCTCTCGATCTCTGGCCCGAGCAAAATGTGATCAACCGGCAGCCCAACCTGCCTGCAAATGGTCTCTGTGACAATATCGTTATCGCCTGTCAGGATCTTGACGGCTACACTATGCTCGTGGAGTTGATTTATCGCCTCCGTTGCAGATTCCTTTGGCGGGTCCAGAAAGGCCAGGTAGCCCAAGAGTGTCAGGTCCGATTCATCCTTGACCGAATAATGCGGAGTGTCATCCGTGCCGGGGAACATCCGGTAGGCCACGGCAATGACGCGAAAACCTTCAGAGTTCAAGTTCCTTGACGCGCCGTTTGCGATGTTCATCATGTTCCGCGGTTACTTCCAGGATCTCTCCGTTGATCTCGACATGCGTGGAGAGCTGCATGATTTCCTCGACCGCACCTTTACAGATCAAAATGTGCTGGTTCTGGTTGTTTTCCAGGATAACCGACATGCGGCGGCGTTGGAAATCGAAGGGCAATTCGTCGATCTTATGAAATAGTTCATCCACCTGTAGTGAGTCGTTTAATTCGCCATGGTTTAGGATGGCTTCGTCCATCAAGTTTTTCAGGCCTGTCTGGTAATAGCTATTCATATATCCGTAATGCAGAACGCGCGGTGCTGGGGTTGCCTTTCACATCCAGGTGTTTTTCGAGCACGATCTTGCCCTGGGTGATGGTACCGGTCTTGTCGGTACAAAGCACATCCATGGCGCCGAAGTTCTGGATGGCGTTCAGGCGTTTGACGATGACCTTTTTTCTTGACATCGCAATGGCCCCCTTCGACAGGTTGACCGTCACGATCATCGGCAGCATTTCCGGGGTCAGGCCAACCGCAACTGCCAGAGCGAACAGGAACGCTTCCAACCAGTTATGCTTGCTGAGCCCGTTAAAGATAAATACCAGTGGGACAAGAATGGCCATAAAGCTGATCATCAGCCAGGTGAACTGGTTGATGCCCTTGTCAAAACTGGTCAGCACGCGTTGACCGACGATGCTGTTTGCCAAAGACCCGAAGTAGGTGCTGCTGCCGGTCTGTACGACTACCGCCGTGCCGGTACCGCTTTCGATATTGGAGCCGAGGAAACACAGGTTGGTCATTTCCAATGGGTTTTGTACAGTCTCGGCAACAACCGCTGGGTTCTTTTCCACAGGCAGCGATTCGCCGGTAAGGGCGGCCTGGTTGATAAACAAATCCTTGGCGGAGAGAACACGTACATCTGCCGGGATCATATCTCCCGGCAGATAGCGAAACAATATCTCCGGGCACCAGTTCTTTAAGAGGAATTTCCTTGTGATGGCCTTCACGGATCACCGTGGCCGTGGTGCTGACCATGGCCTTGAGTTTCTCGGCGGCATTATCGGCGCGGCTTTCCTGGACATAGCGCAATACGATCCCAAGTACAACCATCAGCAGGATCATGATGGTTGCCCGGATATCGCCGGTCAGATAGGAGATGACCCCAGGATGATCAACAGGATGACCAGGGGATTTTTTATGTTATCCCACAGGCGCGCCAGCCAGGTGCGTCGTTTTTCTTTGGCGACTTCGTTTGGTCCATACTTCTCGAGACGTATTTGGACGTCGGCTTGTCCCAGGCCGTTTTGCGAAGCTCCCAGCTGGGAGAGTACGGTGCCGAGTGTCAGAATGTGCGCTTTCGACCAATTCTTTCGAAATTTGAGTGCTGCTCCCATGCGTTGGAATGGGAATTCGGACTGAGAGGTTGTCCTTGGTTGGCAGTAGTGACATACTTGGTCTCCGAAACTTTGCCAAAATCGAGTGAATTCTCGAAAATGCTTCTTCTTTATTTATTTTACTCTGCAAGAACGGATACCAGATACCAGGTTTTATTTTTCAGAGCATAAAACCAGGCGCCGGCCGATGAACTTTCCAGGCTGTAAGCAGCCGGGTCGCAGCAAAGCAGCCCGTGGATGATATCCTCGTAGCGCTGAGGTAAGATCTGCCCATTATAAAATATACCGTAAACACCTCGAGTGCTGAAGAAATAGAAAGGCTTATCATTAACCAGGTGCCAGGCGAACATCTCGTCATACCCTAGTAATGGGTTTTGTAGAACGCCATTCTGCACTACCACGTTCCCTGCTTCCAGGAGCCACTGACCTTGCCAGGACCATAGCCATTGTACCGGATTGCCTGCCGGACCTGGCTGAGGGATGGTCAGGCTGTAAATGGTCTCGTCATTCTGATATACAGTCGCTTGTGAGGCTGCCCCAACTGGAAATAAGGGATCGCTGGCGTAAGCATACCTTATCAGGTTTGGGCCAACCCAGGCTGTATTGAAGCCGCTTTCCCACCAATTAAGCGTCCGCACCGAACCGCGGCGTACTTCGATGGCTGGCTTGCTGTTGAATGTATCTTGCACCCAAAGAATAAAATCGGCGCCCGATGCGCTTACCGAGACCGGTCCGAACTGGGTGATCCCGGTCGTCAGGACCGTGTCGCCTTGATACAGGTCAAACACAGTGATTTCACTCGGGGCTGTGCTGCCTGGTGGGTTTGAAAGACCGAATTGACGACTAACCAGCCGATAACCAAATGGTTCGAGCAGGCGGTTGGCTGCCTGCGCTCTGCGAAGCCGATCCTCATCGAAGCGCGTTGCGTTATTCAAGTTCAAAGAGCGCAAGCGCGCCTGAAAGCCGTCAAAATGGACCCAGGGGTCACAATCCGAATTTACGATCGGATACTCCGTGATGGTTAGCCCGGCGAAGTAGTTTATCGTATGGCCCGGGTTGGTTGGCAGAATAGCGCAAGCCGGCGAGTTGTAGGTGTTTATGGGGGGCGGCGTGGGCGTGACAAAATCGATGAATTGAAGCGTACTCAGGATGCCATTGAATGCAGCCGAATTGGTTCGCAGAACGACCAGAAGATCACGCGGCCAGGGTGGCGGGTAGCGCGCAAATAAGTACGGATTTGATCGTGAGGGTTTGCCGGTTGATCTTGCGCTGGGGTTACCGTGCAGCCGTAACCCGCCATGTCGCCTCCTGACGAATTCAATCCCTGCCAAAGGGTCACAAACGGGTACATGCCAAAACTTGCCGGCTTATTCTCGTTGGCTTTCAGCACGCATAATGTGCTGAAGGAATCGAATTCGGAGGCCGGGTAGGACTGGGTCGACAATTCAAAATAGCCATCACTACCGCCGAAACGGTTAGGCTTTTCGGGCAGCCAGTTGGCGGGGTAGCGAAATTTCACGTGAAGTGCAGAATTCGTATAGACTCTCCAGGAATCCGGGATTTGGGTGGCCATTGGCGGGTAGGTAGGCGTGGCCGGTTCCGCCTCCGGTCCTGGCGTAGCGGATTGTACCAATCCGCCGGTCTCGGTCGGGTACATTTTGGTTGTAGGAAGGATCGGATTGAGGCCGGTCGGATGTGTGCTGCAACTCGCGCTGATCAGCACGAACATTGCCGGGAAAACAATGTGATAAAGATTTCAAAATCATCGAGGATCGTTTATTCATTCTTCAATCTTCCGAAAAAACAAGTGCTCATTTTAATCGACTGGGTTGGTATAATTTTGTCCTATAATAGCTTTTAATCAGGAAGAATACCAGATGTTTTCCAAAATTAAAAGATCTTTTGATCGGTCCGGCACTCCCGACCCAGGCCATCGGACACAAACAACTGAATAAAATCCGTGCCCTGGCGGCTTTTTCCCCGGATGCACTGGCTTCGATTGCCTATGCCAACCAGGAAATCTATCTGGGCTTGATTGTCGCCGGGAGCATGGGGCTTGTCATATGCCTTGCCGATTGGTCTGGGAATTACATCTCTGCTGGTGATTGTGGCGCTGTCTTATTTCCAGACCATCCATGGTTACCCTTCCGGAGGCGGGTCCTACATTGTTGCCCGGACCAACCTGGGTGATTTGCCCGGTCTTCTGGCCGCGGCTGCATTGCTGGTGGATTATCTCCTGAACGCAGCCGTCAGCCTGACGGCAGGTGTGGCTGCCCTGGCTTCGGCCTTTCCGGACTCTGTGGCCGTATCGGGTTGATCATTGCATTGGGATTGCTCCTGGTATCATTACCCTGGTCAACCTGCGCGGGATGCAGGAAGCCGGGACCTTTATGGCTGTCCCGGTCTATCTTTTCCTGGCAGCGTATCTTTCCATGCTGGTATATGGACTTATCCGTCTCGTTATTGAAGGGCCAACCCCGCTGGCATCCGTCGCTCCACCGGCGCTCCAACCGGTAACGCTGTTACTGATCCTGCATACTTTTTCCACCGGCAGTACCGCGCTGACCGGTGTGGAGGCAATCAGCAATGGTGTCCCGGCTTTTCAAGTCGCCTCAAGGCGAAGAATGCCGGTCGCACCTTGATGGTAATGGCGGTGCTGATGGGTTGCCTTTTGTGGGCAGCATTGGCCTGACCCAATTCCTGGGTGTGGTGGCCGGTCCGCAGGAGACGATCCTGTCTGCGCTGGCGCGGCGATTGTTCGGGCGGCAACCTCCTTTACTATTTGATCCAGTTTGCCACCCTGGGTATCCTGACTGTTGCTGCCAATACCAGTTTTGCCGGATTTCCCACGCCTGGCGGCCATCCTGGCACGGGATGGATTCCTGCCGCGCCAATTCAGCAGTCTTGGTGACCGCCTGGCATTTACCAATGGCATCATTTCTGTTGGGTTCTTTTACGGCTGTGCTGATTATTCTCTTTCAAGGCGATACGCATGCCCTGATCCCCTTGTTCGCGATTGGTGCATTCCTGGCATTTACACTTTCGCAGGCGGGGATGGTGGTTCATTGGTGGAAGGAACGTGGCCAGACAGTGGGGGCTGAAGTCATTCATCAATGGTATTGGCGCACTGGCGACCCTGACAACGCTGATCGTGGTTGTCATCAGTAAATTTCTCGAAGGAGCCTGGATCACTGTCCTGCTCATTCCGCTGATCGTGACTTGGTTTCCGTCGAGATTTACCTCACACTATCAACAAGTGCGGAAACAACTCTCATTGAAAGGACTGCCGCCTTCGCTGAAACCGGTCGAGCCGACCCGGGTGGTCATCCCGATTTCCGGAGTCCACCGCGGCATGGTTGGCGCGGTTAATTTTGCCCGGTCCATTTCTGACAATGTGACCGCAGTCTATCGTCGAGTTGGAACCCGGGGCAGGGGAGAAGGCGCGTCTGGAATGGGAATCCTGGTGGCCGGATGTGCCGATGGTGATTGTCCCATCCCCGTATCGTTCGATCGTTGCGCCCTTGCTGCAATTCCTGGATGAGACGGATGCACAGCATAACGATGGTCAGCTTGCAACCGTTGTGCTCCCGGAGTTTGTCCCCGGTCGCTGGTGGCAAAGCCTCCTGCATAACCAGACTGCCTGGCTGATCAAGGCTGCCTTGCTTTATCATCGCCGCCAGCACGGATTGGAGCGGGTGGTTATCGATGTTCCATTTCACCTGTAATGTAAGTGTATTTTTCTTGTTCAGTGAATCGGTAGTGAAGATCAATGAAAAAAAAGTTCTTAATATTGACTTCTATTCTATTTGTTCCTTTCTTCTGCGGCCTGCAACTTGCCTAAAGTGGGAACCCTCCGGGCGCGGCGAATTCCTGATATCGTCGCCACGAAAGTTTTTCTCGACCCTGGCAGCCTTCACTCAGTCTGCGCAACAGGAACTCCAATGGCATCCTCAACCCCGCTGAACAGCCCACCGATACCGTGCCAATTGCACTTTCTCCCACCTTCGACACCGACTGTCACACTGACCCCGACGATAACAATTACGGTCACGCCCACCGATACACCGGTTCCCAAACCGGGCACGATCGCAGGGGAATATCTCCGGGTACCCGTATGGCTCGTTGCCGAAATTGGTAATTGTCGCGTTCGGTCAGGAAACACCCTGTAACTATTCGTACTGGATCACCGCGTCTGGAAGTACTTCTTATTCGATGACCAGTAATTATCTGACTCCCTGGGAAGTACCAGGTGGTTGCTTACGACTCGAGCAACCATACCGGTGGTTGTCCTGATCGCTGTGACCGTGATCAGCGACCAGACAGTGTACTTGCGATATCACCAACTGGGGCGGGGGCTATCCTGCCAAACCATCCGGAGTTCCCGGTCCGTAACAGGCAGGGATAACGTGCATGAAGATATCATCCTTGCTAACCGAATAATGACAAGATGGAAAGTGCTATAATTTCTATATGGTGAATGGAATAATTTCCATGCGCCTGCAATTCTTATCCTCCCCCATCTCAAATCGAAAGGATCTGCTATGAGTATCTTCAGTTCCATTCTCGACAAGCTCGGTATTCATAAACCTGCGGCGCCAGTCACGCACCCGCCGCACCTCCCAAGCCTGCTCCACTATACTCCGATAAGCTCACCGCATGTTGAATCCGCCGACCCCTCACACCCGCACAGCCCGCTCCGGCACCGGTTTCTCCCATCCACTCGGTCCACTACCCCCGGCAGCCACCCCGACCCCGCCCCCGATGGAGATGGTCGATGTTGTCGCCCACCTTGACTACCTTGCCAAAACAGGTCCCATCCAGGGGCTCAATTGGAGGATGTCGATCAATGATCTGATGGCGCTCCTCGGGACTTCCGCACACTCCGCAGGACATCAAGGATCTTGCGGTCGAACTCGGATGCCCCGAGAAAGAAATGGGTGATTCCTATCAGCAGGAACGTTTGGACACACCAGACCTTGCTGAAGAAGATCGCCGAGAATGGCGGCAATATTCCGGACGAACTTCTGGACTAACAGATCCTGAAAATTGCGGATAATCGAGATGTTACTTCTGGATCCCTGCGCCGTAATGGCTGTAACAGTAAGGTATCGGCGTGTGCCATATATTCTAAAGAAAATTGCCTTCAGCGACTGTTGCTGAAGGCAATTCTTATTTATTATATCAAAGGTGAACAATTACCAGGCCGGTGTAATGTTGCCTTGTGTATCCTGCCAATACGGCATCCAGACCAGCGAGACAAGTTGGACCAGGATATCGGATTTATTTGGCTTGACTACAATAGTGTGTAAAAGTCTCGGTGCTTGGGTCAATTTTCGCCTGCAGGGCGGCCGTCTCGGCGTCAAATTCTGCCTGCAAGCTGGCCAAGTTGTTGTTGGATGGCTGCAACAGTATCTCCGGCCCGGGCAACATCTTTGCTTTCATCCATCGACCGGCTGACGCCGCGAAAGGCGCTGGATGCTCTGCTGATGGTGGAACTGCTTACTTTTCTGCCGGTAAATGCGCTCAAGAGAGTGCTGCCAAAAGAAATGGCAGTCTGTAATTTTGCCTGTTTGGCCTGTTCGGCTTGTTTGTCAACCGCCTGTTGAGCCCTGCGTAGGCGCTCTTGAAGGACGGCAATTTTGCTGGCATATTTATCGCGCAGTTGGCCGACCATCTCATCGCGTTGTTCGCGCGCGGATTGTTGCAGCCGTATACGGAAATGCCTGCTCGGTTTCGCCTGGCTGGGATACTTCATGCAAGACTTGGGCTTGCCAACAATTCCACTTTCTGGGTTCCATACAGCCAGTTATTGAAATCGCGATTCCAGATTCGAATAATTCTTGCTTTGAGTTGCCGCGGATGCAAGTTCTCCAAATAAGGCATTCGGTTGAGGAGATTTTTCGAGATCTGTTGCCGGGATGTCGATCTCCTGTGCGTTGTCCCACGTGACCGGGATCGCATTGTCAGTTACTGCCGTAACATATACTTTGGATTCTGAGAGATCGATTTTGGTCTTTGGATCTGAGAAATTGATTTTTGCTGCACCCAAGCATCTTCGGCAGATACGATAATTTATTTCCCGGAGGAGCGCTGCCTCGGACAGGCAGATAAAAAGCTGGAATATCCGGGGGTAATGCGGCTGGTTGGGTTGTATTCGTCTGAGACCGGGACTGGTGAGGCAGGCATGGCTTTTGGAGTTGGACTCTCTGCTCGTTCCAGTTGAACCCGGAGGCTTTCAATGGATCCATCAGCGTTTTGATTTGATCCCGGGTGAGCGGACCGCGCAAGTAGGAAAGCGCCCAGCGGGATTGGAAAATTTCCGGCTTGTCCTCATGGGTGTTATTCATCAAAAAGACACGGTTGCCCAACCTGGATAATATATTTTCTATTTGTGACCGGTTGAATTGGGTGCCGGAACTGGCCGCCGCGCTGTCCAGACCATCCAGCAGGCGGGCTTTATCTCTTTCGGTCTGCAAGCGGCCGATGAACCATGTCCCGGCATTGCTGAGCGCTTTATAATCCAGGTCGACCGGATTCTGGGTGGCCAGTACCATGCCAACGCCGAAGGCACGCGCCTGTTTCAATAACGTCAGCATGGGCAATTTTGATGGGGGGTTTGCGGTTGGCGGCAGGAAACCAAATATCTCATCCATGTAAACGATGGCACGCAGGCTGGTGGTGCCTGACTGGCCGCGCATCCAGCCAAGTACCTGGTTCATCAGCAAAGAGACAAAGAACATGCGCTCGGGATCGCTTAAGTGGCTGATCGAGAAGATGGCAATGCGCGGTTTTCCGGTGGGAGTATACAGGATTTGGCTGATATCCAAGTGGTGTGCCTTGCAGCCAGGTGTTGAAACCGGGGACTTGCCAGCAGGTTGTTCAAGGCCAGTACCAGTGCGAAACGATCTTTGGATGAATAAAAGGATTCCAGGTCAAGCACGCCGATCTTGCTGACTGGAGGTTTTTGAACCTGCTGGATGATCGTGGCCAGGTCAAGATCCTGTCCTTGTCTCCAGGCATGTATCAAAAATGGTGGAAAGAAGGATATGTTCCCGGCTTTGGACCGGATCGGCTTCAATTCCGACCAATCCGAGCAGACTGGTTACAGTTGTACCGATTCGATCCTGGAGCAGATTCGTCATCCTCAAGAATTGCAGGAGGAGGTGCGGCAAAAGATTTGAGAATGGAAATGGGAATACCGGCGTTGCTGCCAGGGGTATAGATCAAAACATCCGCCGCATCGCGCAGACGCTGGATCCGTGCTCCATCTTCTCCCCAGCTTGCCAGGCCATTTTTCCAGGTATCGGCTTGCTTGTTGGCATAATCTTCCGGTGTCATGCCTTTCTGCTGGGCATCATCCAGGTTGATCCAGGGAAGAAAATCCTTCCCTGAAAGATTTGGAAAAGTGAGCAGCAAATTGGTAAGATCGCCCTTTGGATCGATCAATATTGAAGGAACCCCATCAATGGCGGCTTCTTCAATCAGGGAAATGCACAGACCGGTTTTACCGCTGCCGGTCATGCCCACACAGACTGCGTGGGTGACCAGATCTTTCGAATCATATAGCAATAGTTCATCTTTGGTTTTGTTGGTATCCATGTCATAGACACGCCCAAGATAAAAGGTGCCTAATTTTTCATAGTTTTCCATATTCTTTTCTCCTTTGCCTAAGAAAACATGAACCCTGGCTAATTGTAATATATTAGCACATTTGATGATATGAATCCTTCCATGAATTTCAGTGATACTCTATAAATCTTCGCCTATTGCTTTCGGGTTGCTGAAATAAAAAAGGCGGCCCTGGCCGCCTTTCATCTATCTGGATGCAGGAGTTTTCTTTATTGGGATTTACCGGTGAGAGTTCCCAGCGCCTGTAAAAAGGAACTGGCAACAAGCTGTGTGGATTGGGTTCGGTGATTTGAATTGCCCATCCCGCTGCCGGCTAAAACCGCTTGGAGCAAGGCAGCGCCAGTACTCCCGCCGCTCTGCTTGGCTTGCATGAATGCCATACCTGCATTAAGCAAGTCTCCCATGTCTAATCCGTTGTTTGTTCCGCTGTTATTGCTGGCTTGGGCATTTCCACTTCCGGTCAATCCGCCCAGCAGGGAGCCGAGCAGGTCATTCCCGGCTGGTTGAGCAGGTTGCTGCTGCGGCTGTTGAGTCTGCCCACCGCCGGTCAGACCCTCCAGCAGGGAGCCGAGCAGGTCGCCGCCGGCCGGTTGAGCGGCTTGTTGTTGCTGTGAGGCTGTCCGCCGCCGGTTAGCCCACCCAGGAGCGCGCCAAGAATATCTCCACCAGCTGGCTGTGCGGCTTGCTGTTGCTGGGCTTGTCCGCCTCCGATCAAAGTCTGGAGTAATTGCACGGCAGACTGGGGGTTTATTGTCTGACCTTTGAACTGGTTGGCAGCAGTGGTCAGATTCTGAGCATACAACTTGCCAGATCCGCTGGTGGCTTCCTTGGAAAGTTGCTGCGCGGCATATGCCAAAGCGTCGCTTTCCGGGCTTCCCTGCTTTCTTTCAATCGAACTGGTAATGGTCTGGAAAGTCTTGACCATATTCGTTCCATGGTCATGGTTTTGGTCATCAGCCTGGTCAAGGGCCTGTTGGTTATCGGCCAGCGTCTTGGTGACAGTTTGGAAGATATTTGCTAATAGTGCTGTGTTATTCGCCATGAGAATCCTCTCTCCTATTTATGGAAATATTCGTTTTAACAAATTATACATCGACAATATGGATATGCATACTATCGATTTCTGGCTGACATTCAATACCAATAAGCAAATCTAAAAAAACTGGCAAATATTGCGCGCCAGTTTTTTTACCATCGTCAATTGTAAAAATCATGAAGAAACGATTGGGATCAGACCTTCCCTTTCGTCCTGGGCCTAGTACGTAACAACCCTGGGCAATTTCTTGGCCTGGGCGACCCAGCCTTCCACCTTTTTGACACCTGGCATCCCATTAACCAGATTCTTGGCCTTATTGACCTCTTCCATTTTCGCGTACAAATTCCCGGGCACGCGTTTGGAAAGTTCCACCACGGTGTCCACGCCGGCTTTCTCGAGCAGGTCGGAATACTGCTTGCCAACACCTTTGATCCGGTACAGGTCAGCCCGGTTCACCCACTCCAGGACCATGGTCTGGTCAATCCCGCTCGTGGCGGCGATTTCCTTGCGACCTTTGGCGGAAGCGCCATTTTTCAGCAGACCTTCCACCGAACGAATGCCAGCCTTGCTCAATTTTTTGGCATAAGCGGGTCCAATTCCCTCGATATCACTGATTTTCATTTTATTCTCCTCTCAATATGAATCTGAATTTAGAAATATACCCTCGTAGGGCGGTCTATATTTATAAGGTAATAATAGCACAAGTTGTAAGAATTGTTCCTTAATGTATATTAAATATGTAGAAATAATGTAAAAGAGATCACCTGCATTCAATGAGCCGGTCAGATTCACTGCTTCCATAGCCTGATATAATCGATACATGCCAGAAAGCCCCAAACGTCTTCTCGACCCGGAACCGAAGCCCGATGACCGCCTTGACCAGACCCTGCGCCCGCAATCGCTTTCTGACCTGATCGGTCAGGAGAATGTCAAGGAGAATCTGGCCATCCTGATCGCGGCGGCCCGCCAGCGCGGCGAGCCGCTCGACCATGTGCTTTTTTATGGGCCTCCCGGCCTGGGCAAGACCACCCTGGCGCACGTGGTGGCGAACGAGATGAGCGTCAACATCAAGATCACTTCCGGTCCGGCCATTGAACGCGCCGGCGACCTGGCGGCCATCCTGACCAACCTGCGCGCCGGGGATGTGCTTTTCATCGATGAAGTCCACCGGCTTGGTAAAGCCGTGGAAGAGATCCTGTATCCGGCCATGGAAGATTATGCCCTGGATATCATCATCGGCAAGGGCCCTTCGGCGCGCTCGATCCGCCTGAAACTGCCGCGTTTTACCGTGGTTGGTGCTACCACCCGTCTGGCATTAATGACCGCGCCGTTACGGGCGCGCTTTGGGGCGGTTTACCGGCTGGATTATTATGATATCAAGGCCATGCGGGCCATTGTCCGCCGCGCCGCTGGCAGGTTGAGTGTTGAAGCAGATGAAGGCGGCATTGAAGAGATAGCCCGGCGGGCGCGTGGCACGCCGCGCGTAGCCCTGCGCCTGCTGCGGCGTGTACGTGACTATGCCCAGGTGCGCGCAGATGGGACGGTTACGCGCGCAGTCGCCAGGGAAGCGCTCGATCTGCTGGCCGTTGACCCGCTTGGCCTGGACGACCTTGACCGGCGCGTGCTGAAGACGGTCATCCAGAAATATAACGGCGGCCCGGTCGGGTTGAACACGATCGCCGCCGCCATCAGCGAAGAACCCGAAACCATCATGGATGTGGTTGAACCTTACCTTCTGCAGTTGGGCTTTCCTGGATCGCACCCCGCAGGGACGCGTTGCAACCAAAGCCGCTTATGAACATTTGGGGGTGGAGTATAACGAGCAAACCCAGCCGAAGTTGTTGTAACATCACCTATGGATCGCAACAAGATAAACCCGTATGCCATCGATGTTCACATTGCTGAGATCTATGATCGGAGCGAAACCGATCTCGAGGATGTCGCTCTCCTTCGCCGGCTAATTGGGAAGGATCAGCAATTACGAATATTTGAACCATTTTGTGGGACTGGCCGGATATTAATTCCCCTTGCCGAGGACGGACATGAGATTCTTGGGATGGACCAGGCTTTACCCATGTTGGATCGTGCAAGAGAGAAAATCAACCTTCTCCCGATGAGTGTAAAGAAGAAAATCACCCTCATAAACTCCAACGTGGTTACTGCAAATTGGCCACAGGGATTTGATCTGGTTATCCTGGGAGATAATTGTTTTTATGAATTGGCTTCACTTGAGGAGCAGGAACAATGCATCCGATCGGCCGGGCGTTCGCTTTTGCCAGGCGGGATGATATTTATCGACAATGATCATATGGAAGGGGAATTGGACCAGGCCTGGCAAAGACTGGGTACCAGCCAACTCTCCCTGGTGGGGGTTTGTTCGGACGGAACATCGGTGGAAAGCGCCCGTGAGACGATTTGGTTTGATGCGTCCCTTCGGTTGGTAAGATTTCGCCGATGGATAAAAATTATCCTTCCGGACGGAAGGAGCATGAAAAGAGAATTTGTCCAGCAGAAGCACCCGGTTAGCGTTGTAGAAATTCGTGGTTGGCTGGAAGATCACGGATTTGTCATAGAGCAATTCTATGGTGATCACGCTGGTAATACCTACATCGATACATGCAAACGGGCAATATTTTGGGCAAGGAAAATTAGCCCATTGCAGAAACAGAACATATATTCTATAATTTGAGCTGTGCGGTTGCTTTTCATCCTTGACTGAGCAGAACTGCCAAAAAGACAACATACTAAATTCTTCCTTGTTCTTTGCCGATCTTTATTCGTTCCTCCACAAATATAAAAAGAGTGACTTTAATTGCACCCAGTTGATGTTCTTAAATAATGAAAGGTCCCTAAACAAATTCCTTATTCGATCCTCTTTCGTTTGTTCCTTGGAAACCAATGCTGATTGTTGAATATGAAGACCTCCGATTTCAATTACAATCTTCCTCCCGATTTCATTGCCCAGACTCCCGTTGAACCGCGCGATTCTTCACGCCTTTTGGTCTTGAACCGTTCCGCCGGAACATTGGAACACTCCATTTTCCGAGATATTGGCAAATACCTCCACCCCGGCGACCTGCTGGTTATCAATCGCACGCGTGTTATCCCTGCCCGCCTTTATGCCCGCAAACCCACCGGTGGGCGGGTGGAAGTGCTGCTCCTTCGGCGCGAAGACCTTTAACTTGGGAATGCCTGGTGGGCGGGAAGGGTTTATCGTCCGGTAAATCCATTGCCATCGAGAATGGGCCCGGCGCGGAAATCGTCGCAGTGCTGGATGGTTCCCGTCGGCGTCTGCGCTTTGCCGAGCCGATCGAACCTTATTTTCCCAGGGTAGGGAATGTTCCGCTGCCCCCCTACATCCACGCACCGCTCCAGGACCCGGAACGCTACCAGACGGTCTACTCACGCGAGCCCGGCTCCGCCGCGGCTCCAACTGCCGGCTTGCATTTCACCACGCGGCTGATGGATGAGCTTAAGACGCAAGGTATCAATTTCGCCGAAGTCACCCTGCATGTCGGTTTGGATACCTTTGCACCGGTTATGGAGGAGGATCCCGAACAGCACCAGATCCACACAGAATGGTGCGAGGTCCCGCCTGCAACGGTGGATGCCATCACACAGGCTCGCCAATCCGGCGGAAGGATCGTTGCAGTGGGTACAACTTCGGTTAGAACACTTGAGTTGGCCGCGAAGGCTGGCAGGGACAGCCTCATTTCATTCAGTGGGCCGACGAATTTGTATATTTTGCCCGGTTACCGGTTCAGGCTGGTCGATGCCATGATCACCAATTTCCATCTGCCCAAATCCACCCTCATCATGCTGGTCAGCGCTTTTGCCGGACGCAAGCGCATCCTGAATGCCTACGAGGTCGCCATGCAGGAGCATTATCGCTTTTATTCTTTCGGCGATGCAATGTTTATTTATTAGTTGATCAGGTTATTTGATTATGGCTGTCCC
This sequence comes from uncultured Chloroflexia bacterium, assembly GCA_963830665.1. Lineage (GTDB taxonomy): Bacteria > Chloroflexota > Anaerolineae > Anaerolineales > Villigracilaceae > UBA877. The sequence goes on along the minus strand of CAWHNM010000016.1, from coordinate 411,911 downwards.
GGCAGTAACCCTTAGCGCCCAGTCGTCCTCGTCGGTCAGCATCATTTTGCCCAATTGTCTGCCATAACCGGTCAGGCTCTGGATTTGACTTGGATCATCCATTGAGATTGCTTCCTTCAAGTCCACCTGGAACCGCCGGAAATCCAGATCCTGGAAGAAGGTTTTAACAAGGTGTACCTGCTGGTCGTCTGCCGAGGAAAGGAACGCACCCAGGGTGGGGGTAAGCCAATCCCATGCCATAAAATGACCGGGTTGGCCCGGCTTGACCCCCTGTGGATCACGGCCTGTCCCAAGGCTGATGAGCGTGGTTTCCTTCGGGTCCCATTTCAGACAAAATTGCGCCTCGTAAGCCGCCAGATAGCAAGGGTTGGCGTAGGAGCCGACCCCGCCGTCGACGTAACGACCATCCACAACCGGGAAGAAGGTGGGGACGGAACTGGAAGCGAGTACTGCCCAGATGACTGGCCAGTCCTTGTAATCTTTCTTCCAGGGCTTGATGAAACAAGTCTTCCCTGTAATCAGATCGAAAGTCGTGATAACCACATCGGTAGGTGGGCTGGCTGTCCAGAAATCTCCCATTTTCTGGGTGCCAATATGTTCACGCAGGGCTTCGATCAATGGTTCGTGCGGATAGCGGAAGCGTGTCAAAGGCCAGAAGAATGTTCGCCAGGATTTCTTGAAAATGGTCTCGCCCAAACTGGAATAAAGCTGGTGCAGTTGAGCGGCCGTCAATCCAGACGCAATTCCCGCGGATATGATCGAACCGGTGGATGTTCCAGCAGCAAGCCGGAAGATATCATGGACGGGTTTCCCGAGGTGCTCCTCTAATATGGAAAGGGCTTTTGTGACGATCACACCGCGGATACCACCGCCGTCGATTGCGATGGCCACATTTTTCCTGAAGGGTTTCATTTTTCCTCCTTTGGACAAGCTTGTTGCTTTGCGTATGCCGCCTCACTATAATAACAAGTGTAACGCAAATATATGGATTTTCAAGACAGTTGTAAGGTAGAATTTGGGTATGACCCTGGAACAATTGAATGCCGAACTCTTGAACTGCCGCCGTTGCGCACGCCTGGTGGAATGGCGCGAAAAAGTGGCGCGGGAGAAGCGGCGCGCCTATAGTGATTGGACTTACTGGGGGAAACCAGTCCCTGGATTTGGTGATCCGCATGGGCGTATCTTCGTAGTTGGCCTGGCCCCGGGTGCGCATGGATCCAACCGGACCGGACGCCAGTTTACAGGAGATGGCTCTGGTGACTTTCTCTACCCGGCCCTCTATCGCGCTGGGTTTGCATCTCAACCGACTTCTGTTTCCCGTGAAGATGGGCTCATCCTTACCGATCTATATATAGCCCCAGTTTGTCGGTGCGCTCCGCCCGGGAATAAACCGACGCCGCAGGAAATGGCAAATTGCCAGCCCTATCTTGAAAAAGAATTTGAACTCATACAACCGAAAGTCATTGTTGCATTGGGGCGGATCGCTTTGGAACGGATCGTGCGAATTTACCCGATCAGGCAAAATCCTGTCTCTTTTGCGCATAACCGTGTTATCGAAATGAGTAATGGGGTCCGTCTGGTTTGCTCCTATCATCCCAGTCGCCAGAATACCCAGACAGGCCGGTTGACTGTAAAAATGTTTGACGAGGTCTGGAAAACTGTCCGGGAGTTGATCAACGGGTAGGTGTTTGTGAAAAAATGTTTTGGTCCGATTGCCTTGCTTGGGTCCGGTGAAACTTCCTTGGCAGGCGGCCGGATATTTGAAGCCATTGCCCAGCAATACGCATGTCCTCTGCGAATTGCCATCCTCGAAACCCCTGCAGGTTTCGAACTGAATTCGTCTGCTGTAGCCGGGCGCGTCGCGGAGTATCTGAAAGCTCGTTTGCGGAATTTCGCTCCCCAGGTCGACATTATTCCGGCGCGCAAGCGCGGTACGCCTTTCAGCCCGGATGACCCGCAAATCCTGGAACCGCTGTTGCATGCATCTATTATTTTTATGGGTCCGGGTTCCCCAACCTATGCCGTGCGCCAGCTGAAAGGCAGCCTGGCCTGGGACCTGGCTCGCGCTCGTAATCGCCAGGGAGCGGCGCTCGTTTTTTCCAGCGCAGCGGTTATTGCTGCTGGCGCCTATGCGTTGCCGGTGTATGAAATTTATAAAGTGGGTGAGAATGTTTCCGTTTCACCCGGGTTGAGCTTGTTCGCGGATTTCAATCTACAGCTTTCCTTTTTGCCGCATTGGAACAATACGGACGGCGGGGATGAAGTTGACACCAGCCGGTGTTTTGCCGGGATCGACCGTTTCATCCAGTGGTGTAATTTGCTGCCGGCTGGACATTTCACCATCGGGATCGATGAGCACACGGGCATTATTATTGATTTGGTGACCGGGAAATGTTCCATCAGCGGGGTGAGTTCGGTGACTTTATTGCGGGGCTGTATTCCGGAAATCTTCCCTGCAGGTTCACATTTCCCGATCAGGCAGCTGGGCGAGTTTACCCTGCCGGAAAATCTTGAAGCCGGGATTTCTGCCAGAGCTTGGGAAATGGTCTCAAAGGTTGTGGTTGCTGAGACGTTGGAAGACGCTGCTGGTGAGGTAACAATATTATTGGAAAAAAGACAACATGCCCGGCTTCAACAACAATGGTCGGAAGCGGATTACCTCCGGCAAAAAATTGCTTCTCTGGGTTGGATTGTCCAGGATGGCCCGGAAGGGCAAAAGATTATCAGACAATCCTGAAATACGTTACAATACACATACTCGATAAGGAATGATACATGCGTGCGGTGGATGTTATCATCAAGAAGCGGGAAGGAAAAGAGCTAACTGGCGAAGAAATCAAGTTCTTTGTCGATGGGTTTACGCGCGGTGAGATTCCCGATTACCAGGTGTCGGCCTGGGCTATGGCAGTTTTGCTTAACGGTATGACGCGACAGGAGACGACTGACCTGACTTTGGCGATGGCACACTCCGGCGAAATTCTGGATCTCAGTGACGTGGTTGAGATTGCAGTCGATAAGCATTCGTCCGGCGGTGTGGGCGATAAAACCACTTTTGTAGTCCTGCCGGTGGTAGCGGCATGTGGACTGCCGGTCGGAAAAATGTCTGGACGCGGATTGGGTTTTAGCGGCGGGACATTGGATAAAATAGAGTCCATACCAGGTTTCCGGGTAAATTTAACCACTGACGAATTCAAGCAGCAGCTAAAAGAGTACGGCATCGTTCTGACCGGTCAGAGCCTCGATCTTGCCCCTGCTGATGGAAAGCTGTATGCCCTTCGGGATGTAACTGGCACAGTGCAGTCCATCCCTTTGATCGCTTCGTCGATAATGAGCAAAAAAATTGCCGCAGGCGCGCAAGCCATCCTTTTGGATGTCAAGGTAGGCCTCGGAGCATTTATGGAAAACCTTGAAGAGGCCCGCGAGCTTTCCCACCTGATGGTTGATATCGGAAAATTAGCCGGACGCACGGTTGTTGCATTGCTGTCTGACATGAACCAGCCTCTTGGCGAGGCTGTGGGGAATGCTTTGGAAGTGGTTGAGGCAGTTGAGACCTTGCATGGAGGCGGTCCGGCAGATTTCCGCGAGCATTGCCTGGCGGTTAGCGCCCACATGCTTTTATTGGGCCAGCGTGTGCCAGATCTTATGGCAGGTCGAAAAATGGCAGAATCAGTTATCATGTCGGGCGAGGCTTTCGAAAAGTTTCGTGTTCTGGTCGTTGCTCAGGGCGGGGATGGTTCATTTGTGGATAATCCGATGAATTTTCCCAAAGCAAGGTTCGTTGAGGTGGTGAAATCAAAACGGAGCGGGTATTTATCCCAGGTGCATGCCCGCATCATCGGTGAGGCAGCGGTACGGCTTGGCGCAGGAAGGGCTAAAAAAGGTGATATTGTCGACCATGCAGTCGGGTTTGTCGTTCACCGAAAAGTCGGCGATTTTATTGAATTGGATCAGCCCCTTATCACGATTTACGCAAATGATGAAACCAGGCAGCTGGACGCCAGAAATAGTGTTCAGGCGGCATTCGGATGGAGTGACACGCCGGTTGCACCACTGCCTCTTTTCTATGTCTGAAATAAAAAGAAATGCCTTTTTTGTCCAAATGCGATTGCATATTCCTTGAGTTTAGTGCATAATAGAGTTAGGAGTGCACCATGGAAAAAGTGTTCCTGCGTGTTTACAATCGCGAAATAGAAAGTATGATTGAGGGTGGGCAATTAGAAGAAGCTGTTGCTCATTGCCAACACATCCTCAAAACCTTCCCAATGCACGTTGAAACATACAGGCTGCTTGGGAAAGCTTTTCTTGAAGCCAGAAGATATGCTGATGCTGCGGATATATTCCAGCGTGTTCTCATGGCAGTTCCAGATGATTTCGTGTCACATGTAGGCATGAGCATCATCCGTGATGATGGGAACCAGCTGGATGATGCCATCTGGCATATGGAACGTGCATTTGAAGTACAGCCATCCAATTCGGCTATTCAAGGTGAATTGCGTCGTTTGTATGGACGGCGGGATGGCGTTGAGCCATCCAAAATTCGATTGAGTCGGGATGCTCTGGCAAATATGTATTCGCAAGGGGAACTGTTCAATCAAGCGATTGCCGAGATCCGTTCCGTACTGGCCGATGACCCCAATCGGCCTGATCTACAAGTGATGTTAATGCGAGCTTACTATCGCTCGGGGCAAAAGGTCGAGGCTGCTGAAATTGCGGCTACATTGCTCAAGAAATACCCTTATTGTCTGGATTCTTTGCGCGTCCTGGTGGATGTTCTCCCCGGTACCGCGCGTGAAGAAAATATGCAGGTTTATCGCCACAGGTTATTTCTGCTCGATCCATATTCATCCTCTACAAAGGATTCTGTATTTTCTTCCGACCGGGTCGCTGATTCAGCCGTGAATTTGGAGCGACTGGACTACAGACCAGGCGCGCTGCCAGGCGCTCCCCAGCTTGATTGGGCGTCTTCACTGGGGATTAAGTTGAATACGGATAAACGGTCGGAACCTGCTCCTGACTGGATGCAAAATCCAGAAATCTTGGAAAAGTCAACAGAAGTCCCACCCAAACCTTCAGAATCTGAGGCCGAACCTGCAGCGTCGGATTCTATCCCGGATTGGATGCGCTCGAGTGGTTGGCAGGCCGCTACTACAGAGCCGAAGGATGACTCAGTTGATGTTGGCGAAGTGACCCCCGATGCGTCGATTGCCAAAGCCGACATCCCGGAGTGGCTCATGTCGATGGCTCCCGACGAAACCAACCAAGCGGCAGAAACGGAGCCGGAAGAACCTGCCGTGGCTTTACCAGCAGGTGAAGATGGCATTCCGGATTGGCTGAAGCCGAATGCTCAACCGGACGCTTCCGAAGAACCGAAAATGGAACCTCGGGAATCTGTCGGATCTGCCTTTGAAAGCGGTGGCATACCAATGATTCCAGATGAAACTGCCGCGGATAACCCCATGGAATCCCAGGGATCTGCCGAACCTCAAATGAACGCTGAGACCATACCGGATTGGCTCAAATCTTTGAATTCGACCGAATCTCCCGGAGAACCTGCAATGGAACCCCGGCTGCCGCTCGAATCTCAGCCATCGGGGATGGAAGATACGCCAGATTGGCTCAAATCCTTGGCTCCGGCTGAATTGGTCGAGGAAACGAAAAGTGCGCCCCCGGTGCCGGTCCAACCACAGCCTGCCAGCGCGGAAGATATGCCAGACTGGCTCAAATCAATGGCTCCGGCTGAACCTGTCGAGGAAACAAAGATCGAGCCTCAAATGCCGGTCGAACCTCAACTCACGAACGCTGAAGACATGCCAGACTGGCTCAAATCCATGACTCCGGCTGAACCTGTCGAGGAAACAAAGATTGAGCCTCAAAAGCCGGTCGAACCTCAACTCACCAACGCTGAAGACATGCCAGACTGGCTTAAATCCATGGCTCCGGCTGACCTGTCGAGGAAACAAAGATCGAACCTCCAATGCCGGTCGAACCTCAGCCCGCCAGCACAGAAGGTATGCCGATTTGGCTCAAATCCATGGCTCCGGCTGAAAATGTCGAGGAATTAAAGATCGAGCCACCTATGCCGGTCGAACCTCAGACTGCGAACGTGGAAGATGTTCCAGATTGGTTAAAATCGATGGCTTCTGCGGAAGCTGTTGGGGATGTGCCAGCGCAACCAACAGAACCCATGGAACCTCAACCTGCAAAGCAAGAGGAAGTTCCAGATTGGTTTAAAACAATGACCCCGGCTGACGCTGCCGGAGATGCAATTCCAGGAGCAGGGAAGCCCGTCGAGCCTCAACCAGTGATCGATGAAGATGTTCCAGATTGGCTTAAGTCCCTGGCTCCTACGCAAGCGACTGGTCCATCGATCGTCGAGTCTGGGCCAACCCATTCTGAAATACCTTCCATTAAATCTGAACCCGAACCAACCCTGAGTGCTCAACTCCATCCTGACCTGCCTGTCCCAGAAGAACCTGTTGACCAGGCACCGGTTGTCCCGTCGGTTTCAGAAAATGGCGCGGTTGCGGAATCATTCCAGCCGACCGGAGAGGTGAAGCCTCTCAATATTGGAGATGACGCACTGGGTTGGTTGGAAAGCCTGGCTGCCAAACAGGGTGCCAAACCTGAAGAACTTCTTACAAAACCGCAAGACCGATCCGCCGAGATGCCCGATTGGCTGCGTCCGCCTGACGAAAAGCCAATTGAGGCTCCTGAAGTTCCACTTCAACAGCAGGTTGGCGGCCCTGACCAAACAATGCCTTCCGAACCGTTAAGTCATTTTACCGGCTCTTCGGAATCAACACCCGGTCAACCAATTGCTGAAGCCCTGCCTGTACATGAAGAACCAATCGCGCCAGCTTTAGAGTCAGGTACACCATCGACCGTTCAGCCGGTCAGCGGTGAGGAAGATACAATGGCCTGGCTTGAAAGGTTGTCTGTTGATCAGGAAGGAGCAACCGAAACACCTTCGGTTACCCCGCAGGAAGAACGGATTCCTGGTTTTGATGAGGATCAAGGGATTTCAGAAAAGCAAGCTTCGATCCCAATTCCGGAAGAATCTGAATCCAGGTCTCTTGAACCAGCCGAAGGCGAGGATATATCGATCACATCATGGTTGAACAGGTTGGATGCAGAAGAGCCTTCAGGCAACATCCCGACTGAACAGCCCGTTGAACAACCTCCAGCCGAATCCGCGGAGAATTTACCCGACTGGTTAAGAGACCTTGAAAACTCCACCAAAGCTGCTGCAATTCCAAAGGCCGATGAGGATTTACCAGATTGGCTGCGCCATCCTTTATCGCCTGTGGAACCCGAAGGGTCTTCCCTGCCTGAAGCTCCGGTTTGGGCGGATGAAAATGCACCTGTTACTGATCAGGCTGTGCCGACAACACCTGAAGAATGGGTTCCTGCGGAGTCCAAGCTGGAGCCGGGTCTTGAGCCCTCGACAATTCCTGAAACCACGCCAGTCAAAGCCAACCAGCCGTCGGCCGAGCCTGAAGCCAGTTCTGAAACCAGATTGACTCCCGAATCCATATCAACGGCCGTGCCCGAACCAGTTTCTGAAACCGTTCCGGTTTCGGATCAAAGAATGATGCGCTCCCCAACATTGAAGCAGACTGGCATGCTTTCATCTGTTTCGGTTCAGGATAAGGATTCAGAACTATTATCCAATGCACAGATCCGTTCTTGATCATGACTCATTGGAAGATTCAATGAAATTTTATATGAAGCTGATCAAGAAAGGGCGTCTATTGGATGAAGTGATCCATGACCTGCGTGAAGCCACTTATCGTTACCCGGTGGATGTAATTATCTGGCAAACTCTTGGGGGATGCCTACATGCGTGCGAATCGCTTGCAGGATGCTCTGGATGCCTACACCAAAGCCGAGGAATTGCTGCGGTGATTTATAAGAACATGCCTGGCAGGATTTGGGGAATTGCTGCCGTAATTGAATAGAATGGTAAGGCCCGACCTCGGGGTGATTCACACCTCGAGGTCACATTTAATAATGGGAGAGGAATTCATGGAACGAACGTTGGTGCTCGTAAAACCTGATGGTGTTCAACGTGGTTTGATTGGTGAGGTCATTAGCAGGCTCGAACGGCGTGGATTACGTCTTGGTTGCTGCAAAATTTATTCAGGTGAGCCAGGAACTGGCCGAGACACATTATGCCATCCATAAAGGTAAACCTTTCTACGATGGTTTGATAAAATATATTACCTCTGCGCCTGTCATGGCGATGGCCTGGGATGGACCGAATGCAGTTGCAGCTATCCGGCAGACGATGGGTGCTACCCGCCCGACTGAAGCCGCTCCTGGTTCCATCCGACACGATTTCGCCCTTGAAGTAGGCCGCAACCTGACCCATGCTTCAGACTCGGTTGAGAATGGCGAAAAAGAAGTAGCTTTGTGGTTCGGCCCTGCAGGAATTGTTGGATTGGAAGCGCGATGCTGATCGATGGATTTTTGAGAAAGGTTAAAAAGGAGAACATTATTATGACCGAAGAACTTTTCAAGAAAATGTCTCAAAGTATTCTGGATGGCGATTCTGATGCTGCCATTGCCCTGGCAAAACAGGCTATCGAGGCCGGAATTGATCCGCTGGATGCCATTTCCAAAGGTTTTGTAATGGGCGTCAATCAGGTTGGTGAAAGTTTTGCGTGTGGTCAGGCTTTCCTGCCTGAACTGGTTATGGCTGGCGAAGCCATGAAGGCGGCAGTTGCCACTCTGGAACCTGAAATGCAGAAACGTGGCACAGTCCGCCAGGTCTTTGGCAAGGTTGTACTGGCGACTGTCGAAGGTGATATCCATGAAATTGGCAAGACACTGGTTGGGACAATGCTTTCGGCCTCTGGCTTCCAGGTCTACGATTTGGGAGTGGATGTGCCTTCTGCCAGGATTATTGAGAAAGTCAAGGAAGTGGATGCCGACCTGGTGGGCTTGAGTGCCCTCCTGACAACCACCATGGTCAAGCAGAAGGAAGTAATTGACGAATTGGATAAGCTGGGATTGCGAAAGAAAGTAAAAGTGATGGTGGGCGGTGCTCCCGTGACACGTGACTGGGTTCAGAAAATCGAAGCAGATGGCTACTCGGAAGATGCCATCGGCGCGGTTGGTTTGGCCAAGCAACTGGTTGGTGCAGCCTGACCGGACCTGGAGTCTGTCATGCCGAAGACGATCAAATCCATCACCAACCCGAAATTGCATCTGGAAATCCTGACCCCGCAGGAAGTAAAGAAAATCCATGATGCCACACTGTGGATCATTGAAAAAGTTGGCGTACGTTTCCCATCCAAACGTGCCCTGGAGATTTGGGCGGCAAATGGTGCGGAAGTGGATGCCGGGAAGATGGTTGTCCGTGCCAAACCTGAGACTCATCGAAAAAGCACTGAAGACCTGTCCGCCGGTCTATCCGCTGGCGGCACGTGACCCATCAGCAGGACCTTTCACTGGATGGCAACCATGTCTTCGTGGGAACGGATGGCTGCGGGGTGGAAGTAATCGATATCCATACCGGCATGCGCCGGGTCTCCTGCTTGCAGGATGTGCGCGATATTTCCCGAATTGCCGATGCAACCGAGGAAGTGGCTTTTCATTGGGTACCGGTCTCTGCCCAGGATACGCCGCCTGAGACGCGCGGTTTGCACGAGATCAAGGCCATCTGGGAAAATTCCACCAAGCATGTTCAGACGGAGTCCATTTATAACGAAAGGGAGGCACGCGCAGCCATCGAAATGGCAGGCTTGCTCGTGGGAGGCAAGGACAAGTTACGCCAAAGGCCAGTCCTTTCACTCATGCAATGTTCGGCTTCACCGCTCGGCCATGATGGTGGCAGCCTGGATGCTGCACTTGTGGCTGCTGAATATGGAATTCCGACTGGTTTTATGACCATGGCGGCTAACCTGACCACTGGTCCGGCTACACTGGCAGGGAACCTGGCGGTCGGCAATGCCGAAGTCATCGCAGGGGCCGCCCTTGATCCAATTGGCTTTTCCCGGCGCACCGGTCTTCTATGCCGCTGCACAGACTGCCTCCGATTTGCGAACAGGCGCCTATACCGGTGGTGGCCCGGAGGATTTCCTCTACGGTGCGGCCACGAATGTATTATCGGATTATTATAAAATTCCTCTTTCCATGGGTTCTTTTGCCACCGGTGCCAAGGAACCGAACTGGCAGGCCGGGATAGAAAACAGCCTATCCACTTTCATGGCGTGCATTGTCATGTCAGATATGTTGCTGGGGGTGGGATTTCTGCACGGCAGCCGGATCTGGTCGTTTGCCGAGATGATGATGGATTGCGAGATCTTTTCCATTATTCACAAGACAATGCAAGGCATTGTAGTGGATGACGAAACTTTGGCGCTGGATACCATTGCTGCGGTAGGACCCGGAGGAAATTTCCTCGCCCAGAAACACACCCTCAAACATATGCGTGATCTTTTCCTGCCTCAATTCATGGACCGGCGTCCGTACAATGAGTGGGAGATCAAAAAAGATGATGCACGCGATTGGGCGCTTGACAAGGCTCGAAAAACATTGGTAAACCACCAACCAGATCCACTGGATGAAAAAATCAGTCGTTGAAATGGCGAAAATTATTTCGTCATTGGAGTCGAAATAACCTCCGATGCAGCCAAAAATTGAGTTTCTCACACCAGACCTAATCGCCCGTATCCTGGATGAAGCCTTCCAGTTGATGCAAAAGCCGGGGATAAAAGTCCAATCTGCCGCGGCGCGTGATTTACTGATTGCCGCAGGTGCAACTGTGGATGGGGATGTGGTCATAATCCCCGAGAAAATTATCCGTAAGGCGCTGGATACCACTCCGGAAGAGTTCTATCTATTTGACCGGTATGGACATCCAAAGGTCCATTACGGTGGCGATTCGGTCCATTTTGATCCGGGTTCTTCCGGTGTCCATATCCTTGACCCGGACACCCTGGAACACAAGACCTCCTATACTCCGGATTTGATGCGCGTAGTCAAGGTGGCCGAAATGCTTCCGCAGTACGCGGCCCAGTCAACTGCCATTGTCTGTAACGAAGTCCCAAAGGCCATAGGGGATTTATATCGCCTATATATCGTTCTCATGTTCTCCCAAAAACCAATTGTGACCGGCTCTTTTTCGGTCCAGAACCTGCCGATTATGTTTGATATGTTGGCTCTTTTCGCAGGCGGCCGCCAGGTTTTGGCCGATAAACCTCAGGCGGTATTCGATGTCTGTCCATCTCCACCCCTGATCTGGAGTGAGTTTGGGGCTGATAATCTGATCGAATTGGCACGGGCGCGTGTTCCAGCTCAACTGATTTCGATGCCGCTCGCCGGTGCAGCTGCGCCGGTGACGCTGCTCGGCTCGGTCGTTCAACATGCGGCCGAGAGCCTGAGCGGGATTGCCATTCACCAACTTGCCAACCCGGGCGCACCCATCGTCTGGGGAGGCGCTCCGGCCATCTTCGATATGAGGCACGGCACCACTCCGATGGGAGCCATCGAGACAGCCATGATCGATGCGGCATACGCGCAGGTCGGAAAATCTTTGAATTTGCCAACGCACGCCTACCTGGGTGCATCCGATGCCAAGATTGTGGATGCCCAGGCTGGACTGGAAAGCGGGATTTCAGCCATGATTGGGGCGCTGGCGGGTATCAATATGATCTCCGGCGCCGGCATGTTGGATTTCCTGGCTTGTCAAAGCCCGGAAAAATTGGTTGTGGATGCCGAGGGGATTGCCATGGCCCAACGATTGTTGGCCGGGATCGAGGTCCGCACCGAGACACTGGCAACCGCCCTCTTTGAAGGAATTAATTTCAAAGGCGATTTCCTAAAACAAAAAATCACGCGCGAACTGTTCTCAAAGGAACAATATTTACCATCGTCTGTCATTGATCGGGACTCCATCCGAGGTTGGCAGGCCTCTGGCAGTCCCGATACCTTTGCCCGGGCCAAAGACGCGCACTCGTGAGCTATTGGCCGCCTACGAGCAACCTCGTTATTCGCCGGAGCAAGAGCGTGAATTGCGGACGATGGTCGAAAATTTGGCCCGCAAGGCCGGAATGGATGCTCTGCCAAATATTGATTAACTGATTGCGCCTTCAGGATCGATCTCGTCCCTTCTGATGGCGCTTTATTTATATCAATCTTGCCCAATAAGCAAAGGAGGAAGAATGTCACGTAAATCTGTCTTGTATACAGTTCTGGCAGTTCTGATCATTGCCAGTCTGGCCCTCGGGGGTTGTACGAACACAGCAAAACCTGCAACGAAAAAAGTGGCTACGCTGATCTTTACGCAAGAGCCCGAATCCATGAATACGATGTATACGAACATGTATTTCTCTCAAATCCTGCAGCAGGCCTGGGATGTCTGGGCATGGCAATATGACGATCAGAACAAACCCTATCCGGTGCTTGTAACCGAAATGCCAAGCATTCAAAACAAGGGTATTGCGACGGATGGCAAGACCATCACATTGCACCTTCGGAACGATATCATCTGGTCGGACGGGCAGCCGATAACCTCGGCGGATTTCAAGTTCACTTACGAGATGTATATCAATCCTAAAAATGCTGTGTCAACCACCTATCCGTACAGCAAGCTTGCCAGCATTGAAACCCCGGATGAACGCACAGTGGTGATGAACTTTGACTGATCCATTTGCTCCGTGGTTGTCCTTCTGGAAAGCGCATCCTTCCGGAACACATCCTGAAACCCGTCTTCGATAAGGACGGCACCCTGGATAATGCTCCCTGGAACAAAGCGCCGACGGTCGGAGCAGGACCATTCGTTTTCAGCGAGTGGCAATCCGGATCATTCCTGCGTTTTGTACGTAACGACAAGTATTGGGGCAAAAAAGCCAATCTGGACGAGATTTTTGTTCGTATCGTGCCGGATGACGCTGCTCAGGTAGCGGCTCTCAAAACAGGAGATGGTGACCTCGGTATCTTTATCGCCTATCCCGACATCCCGCCGCTCGAACAAGCCGGTGTAAAGATCGTTTCGGTCAATTCAGGCTACAGTGAAGGTTGGTACTTCAATATGGGTGATAAAGGTCATCCCGCCCTTAAAGATGTACGTGTTCGACAGGCGTTGGCTTACGCGATCGACCGTTTTAAGATCTGCCAAGGATCTGTTGCTTGGTAAAACCCAGCCAGGTGCATCCTTATGGGATAAAATGCCCTATGTGGATCCTTCCCTGAAACCTTATCCGTTTGACCAGGCGAAAGCCAAGCAATTGTTGGATGAAGCCGGCTGGATAGATGGGTGCAGATGGCGTCCGTGAGAAGGATGGCGTCAAGCTTGATCTGCGCTATGGCACGACAACCAAGGATGTCCGCCAGAGCGCCCAGGCGATCATTCAACAGAGCTTGCGGCCGTTGGTGTGAAGGTTGAGTTGTTGAACTATGATAGCGATATCTTTTTTGCCAGTTACGCAGATAAAGGGCCGACCTATTCCGGCGATCTGGATATCTATGAGTGGTCGGATGTGCCCACAGCCTTCCCCGATCCAGATATTGCCTACTGGCTGTGCAGTGAGATTCCCAGCGATCAAAACCCACAGGGCTTGAATGCGCAATTCCTGTGTGACAAGAAGCTGGATGGACTCTTCCAATTACAGACCACACAGGTGGATTTCAATCAACGCGTCGCAACCTTCCATCAGATTACCAAGCTGATGTACGATCAGGTCTATTGGTTGAGCCTGTGGCTGGATCCGGACATCTGGGCGCTCAGTAAGCGGCTGGAAGGTGTAAAACTTTCGGGTTCGACACCTTTATATAATATTGGAGAATGGACTATAAAGTAAGCACAGACTCTATAACTCTCCTACTATAGGATGTTGCAGGAACGAATCGAGCCTGCAACATCCTACTGGATTTATGCAAATATGCCAATGACCCGATATATTATTCGACGCCTTTTGCAAGGAATACCGCTGGTTTTCCTTGTCAGCATCCTGCTGTTCGTTATGTTGCAGAATATGGGCGATCCGCTTGCCACCATGGGCGGACGCTCACTAACACGCCGGGAAGACCGCGAACGGCTTGCCCGCCAGTTGGGATTGGATAAGCCGATTCTTGTGCAATATGTTTATTGGCTGGTCGGGAATGATTGGACCAAAGTGGATATTAACGGCGACGGAATTGGCGAAACCCCCGGCATCCGTAAAGGAGTGCTGCGTGGCGATTTTGGTACTTCCCTGGTAACGCGGCAACCCGCCATGCAGTTAATCCTCTCGCGCCTGCCCAATACCTTGCTCCTTATGTTGGTATCAGAACTGGTGGTTGTTCTTGGGGCACTGTTCATCGGAGTATATTCGGCCTTGCGGCAATATTCGTTTGCCGATAATCTGATAACAACTTTATCGTTTATTGGTTATTCCATGCCGATATTCTTCCTGGCATTGGGGGCCATGTATATTTTCGCGGTCAATTTCAAACGCTGGGGACTGCCTTATCTCCCAACCGTTGGTATGTTTGACCCTCAAATTGGTCAAACACCCTGGCAGCTCCTGATCCATATGATACTTCCGGTTACTGTGATTTCGGTCAACAGCTTTTCGGGATACAGTCGTTATATCCGGAGTACGATGTTGGAGGCGATGAACCAGGATTACATCCGCACGGCACGTGCGAAAGGCCTGCCAAGGCGTGAAATCAGTTTTCATCCATGCCTTGAAAAATGCATCCCTCCCGATTGTTACCGTTGTGGGCCTGGACCTGCCTTTCCTGCTGGGCGGTGCGCTGGTGACCGAGCGCATCTTCGCCTGGCCCGGCATGGGCCGCCTATTCATCGATCATGTATCGCGTGGCGACACACCAGTGGTCATGGGCATCATGATGCTGATCGCCGTTGCCGTAGTGATCTTCCAAATCCTCACCGACGTTGTCTACGCCTGGTTGGATCCACGCATTCGCTACGATTAGGGTCATCATGACAGTTGCAACTCCTTCGCCTGATGTACAATCTATAAAACCAATTACCTTGGATGAACTGGAAGCACCGCCTCTTCCGCTGAGTAAAATGGCCTGGTTGAAATTTCGGCGTCACAAAATGGCACTTGTCGGCGTGGGCATTCTGATATTGATGATCTTGTATTGCACGCTTGGGGGCGTTATCTTCAGCGAAAAATATGCCAACTATAACGATACCGGCATTGCATTACAACCGCCATCGCAGGTACATCCTTTTGGAACAGATGTAATCGGACGTGACATACTGGCGCGTACCATTTATGGTGGACAAATTTCCTTATTGATCGGTCTCACTGCGGTGATGCTCGAAACGACGTTGGGAATATTAATCGGGGCTGCCTCTGGTTATTTTGGTGGTCTGGTTGATAATCTCTTGATGCGTTTCACCGAAGCCATTCTCATCATTCCGCAGATATTCCTGCTGCTGGTCATGGCAAAATTCTTTGCGGGCAATATCCCCAATATTACCATCCTCGGTCGGGAATTCAGCGGAAGCGTGGTTGTCATCATCGCCATCATCGGTCTGACTTCCTGGCCTTATCTGGCGCGCATTGTGCGAGCCGAGTTTCTCACACTCAAGGAGAGTGAATTTGTCCTGGCAGCCCGTGCCACAGGTACTTCCACTCCGGATATCATATTTCGCCATATCCTCCCGAATAGTATCGCTCCCATCGTTGTGTCGGCCACCTTGGGTGTTGCCAATGCCATCACGCTTGAGGCCTATATCAGCTTCCTTGGACTGGGCGTCCGACCGCCGACTGCCACATGGGGAAACATGCTTGAAGGCGCCTACAATTATATTGAAAATGCCTACTGGCTATGGCTTTTCCCAGGGTTACTGATCCTGCTCATTGTTCTGAGCATTAATTTCGTGGGCGATGGTCTGCGCGATGCTCTGGATCCGCGCAGCCGCACGGTATAAGGCTCTCATGACTGTATTATTGGATGTAAAGGACCTCAAAACCTGTTTCCATACCCCGGAAGGGATTGTTTATGCTGTTAATGGCGTTTCGTTCTGTTTGAACGAAGGCGGAACATTGGCCGTAGTCGGTGAAAGCGGATGCGGTAAATCGGTAACGATGATGTCGATCCTCCGCCTCATCCCCATTCCGCCAGGCGAAATTGTCAGCGGGACTGTTCAATACCGCGGCCAGGACTTACTCAAGCTGAGTGAGAATAATATGCAGAGTGACATCCGAGGCAAAGAGATCGCCATGGTCTTCCAGGACCCAATGACCTCTCTCAACCCGGTATTAACGATTGGTCGCCAGTTGACCGAACCTTTACGCGTCCACCTTAAATTCCAGCCCGAACAAGCACAAAAACGGGCAATAGAACTTCTTCAATTGGTGGGTATCCCAGACCCCAAGAAACGACTGGGGGATTACCCGCATCAATTTTCAGGTGGGATGCGACAGCGCGTAATGATCGCCATGGCGCTTGCTTGTAATCCAACAATGTTGATTGCAGACGAACCGACCACCGCACTGGATGTGACCATTCAAGCCCAAATCATCGAACTCGTCAAGGAATTGCGCAAAAAGATCGGCCTGAGCATCATCTGGATTACACACGATCTGGGTGTGGTTGCGGGGCTGGCGGAACATGTAATTGTCATGTACGCAGGCTACATCGTTGAGGAAGCGGATGTGGACACTCTCTATGAAAATCCGCGCCATCCTTATACCCTGGCTTTGATGGCTGCTTTACCGCATGTTGATCGGCGCCGGAATAGTCGCTTGAAATCCATTCCTGGAGCGCCGCCCAATTTATTGGTCAAGCCATCCGGTTGTCCATTTGCGACTCGCTGTGAATTTGTTCTGGAAAAGTGTAAGACCCAAATTCCGCCAATCACGGTCATTGAGGACGGGCATTCCATCGCATGTTGGGTGGATGTTAAAACGGGAGCGTACCGATGACCACGCAGCCTCTTGTGGAAGTTAATAACCTTTGCAAACATTTTCCAGTAATGCGCGGCATCCTGATACAACGACAGGTGGGTACGGTGCGCGCAGTTGATGGTATTTCCTTTTCGATCGCGCCTGGCGAAACCCTCGGATTGGTTGGTGAAAGCGGCTGTGGCAAAACAACCGCCGGGCGTACTTTGCTTGGCTTGTATCCGCTCACCGGTGGTCAGGTTATTATCGATGGCCAGGATCTTCGTCAAGCGCGTGGTGCAGCGATGATGGCCATCCGGCGTAAGGCACAGATCATCTTTCAGGACCCTTATGCTTCGCTCAACCCGCGCTGGACAATCAGTGCTATTATCGGTGAACCTCTACGCGTACACCACTTGCTTTCAACTGAGAACGAGCGCACCGATCGTGTTCGAGAGCTCTTGCGCCTGGTTGGATTGAGCCCTTCTCACCTTAATCGCTTTCCCCACGAATTCTCGGGTGGCCAGCGCCAGCGTATCGGCGTGGCGCGTGCCCTGGCTTCGGATCCAAAATTCATCGTTTGCGATGAACCAATTTCCGCTTTGGATGTTTCCATCCAGGCCCAAGTGGTCAACCTGCTTGAAGATTTACAGGATAACTTCGGAATCACTTATCTTTTCATTGCCCATGATCTGAGTATGGTCCGTCATATCTGTGACCGGGTTGCTGTCATGTATCTGGGTGTAATAGTGGAACTGGGGGATCGTGATGAACTGTACGACCATCCGCTCCATCCGTATACTTCGGCCTTGCTCTCGGCGGTTCCTATACCAAACCCTAAAAAGGACCGCGCCCGCCGACGTACTATCCTGGTCGGGGATGTCCCCAGTCCCCTCAACCCGCCTCCTGGATGTCGTTTCCATCCACGCTGTCCGATTGCTGTCGAAAGATGCCATCTTGAGGTACCCGAGTGGCGGGAAGTTGCACCTGGACACTGGGTGGCCTGTCACCTGGTCTGAAAAAAGAAAAACAATGATAGATTTAGGGGCTCTATTACGTGTTCCTTGTGTGGAGGTCGAAGCTGGTTTTGATATCTCCCCGGATGGTAGAAAAGTAGCTTTCTCCTGGAATAAGACCGGACAGTGGGAGATTTACGAAATCTCCCTGACCGGACGCCAAACTCCCAGGCAGATCTCCGTTGGTCCGGGCGGGAAATTTGGCCCAAAGTATTCCCCTGAAGGCTCACGCCTGGCTTACCTGGTGGATTTCGACGGCAGCGAGCAGGATCATTTATTCCTTCAGGATTTCATCTCTGGAAAAAATATCGACCTGACGCCGGGGATTTCATTCTCACTCCAAACGAATATAGCCTGGTCGCCGGACGGAAATGCGATTGCATTCCTTGCAGACCAGAGTCAACACTTCGATGCCTATGTGATGGATCTGGATAAACCTCTCCCGGAAGATCAAAAGATGGAGACGCTCTTTCCGATCCGCAGGATTCTCAGCATCAACCGCCCGGGATGGAACGTCAAGTGGTCGCCCGACGGGCAATGTCTGGCAGTCGTCTTCGAAGGTCCCGGACAAACCTACCTGACTTACCTCGTCAGCCCGGATGGAAAAGACGCCCGACCGATCATGAAAGATGGGTTGCCGATCGATGCACGCAACCCGGCATGGTCTCCGGACGGAAGGCGATTGGCTTTTGACTCCGATTTGTCCGGCTGGCATAGTATTGGTATCCTGGAAATTGAAAAACAGGAGATTGCCTGGCTCAAGGGCAGCCAGTGGGAACGTTATGCACCCGCATGGTCGCCGGACGGAAAGAACCTGGTGTATGTGGCCGCCAATGGAGCCGAGACTTGGCTGGAGCTGTGGCGGGAAGGAAACCCTCCGCTTCGTATGCAACAGATGGAACCAGGGCTTCACTATACACCGGCTTTCACTCCTGATGGCGATTCCATTGTCTTCATATTCGACAATCCCAGCCACCCGGATGATTTGTGGGAGATTTCCTTTCGCGAACGAAATCTACGCCAGTTAACTCAATCCCTTCCGCTGGCCTTACGCAAGACAAATTTCGTCATACCAGATGAGGTGATCTATACCGGCATGGATGGGGAAATAGTTCCGGCGCTGCTTTATCGACCTGCGGATGTTGGGCCAACCACCCCGGCAGTGATTGTCATTCATGGCGGGCCAACCTGGCACTTTTCCTATACCTGGTATCCATCCATGATCCACTTTGTCAGCCGCGGTTGGACAGTACTGGCTCCAAATTATCGCGGCTCCACAGGCTATGGCCGTGAGTGGCAAACCCTCAATCGTTTTGACCTTGGGGGAGGTGACGCCGATGATTGCGCGGCTGGCGCACAATACCTGGTGCGTGAAGGTCTGGCTGACCCGAAGCGCATAGCAGTCACTGGGCGCAGTCATGGCGGGTATCTGACCATGAGTTGTCTCACCCGCCACCCGGCAATTTGGGCGGGTGGATCAGCCATTGTCCCCTTCCTGAACCTGTTCAATTGCCATGAAGAATTACGCGAGGATTTGAAGCATTGGGATATCGAAAATATGGGCCGCCCGGACGAGAACTACGATCTATGGCGTGAGCGTTCCCCGTATTTCTTCCTGGATCGTGTTCTTGCTCCGGTGCAGATCATCTGCGGCGAGAACGATCCGCGCTGCCCGGCCAAGGATTCCATTCTTGCCCATCATAGGCTGTTGGAACTGGGCCGCCAGGTGGATTTCAAGATGTACGAGAATGAAGGCCATAGCTTCCTCAAGATTGAGAACGTGATCGATTCAGAAATGCGCCGTGTCACCTTTCTTGCCAAATTGCTGGAAAAATGATGGGTAAATAACCGATGGTCTTGAATCTGCTTCCATCCGATAAAGTTGAAGCTATTCACCAAGCGACATTGCGCATCCTGGCAGAGACTGGCGTGGTTCTGACCGAGCCCAAAGCACGCCTGCTCCTGACCGATGCAGGTGCGCTCATCCATCAGAATCGTGTCTTGCTCCCGCCAGACCTGGTGGAGAAGTGTATTGCCCAGGCCGGTAAGTGTATTTCCATCCGTGGGCGTGGTGGGATGATTAAGACCCTCGGAGATGGATCGCTCTATTTCCACAACCTTGGCGGTGCGCCAAATATCTTTGATGCTGCCTCCGGCAAACGACGTCGGGCAACAATTCAGGATGTCAGCGATGCCACTCGTCTGTTGGATGCGCTGGAAAACTGCCACACCATCACTCCGTTCTTTACTCCGACTGAAGTGCCTGGTGGAATTATGTCCCTGGCGATGTACCGGCATGCTCTGCCATATACGGTCAAACCGCTTCAGGGACCTGGTGTACAGGTTGCTGCTGAGGTGCGCTATGCCGTGAAGATGGCCGAGGTGATCGGACCGCCTGCGGAGATACTGACGCTCAGCCTGTCGCCGGTCAGTCCGTTGACCATTCCCGACCACGAGGCGGAGGCCATTATTGAAATTGCAAAATCAGGTATAGCCTTTGGTCCGTTACCATGTCCTACCGCGGGAACGACAGCTCCATTCTCCATCGCCGGAGCAATAGCCCAGCAAAATGCGGAGATATTGGCAGCCCTGGTGTTGGCTCAACTTGTCCATCCAGGATTGCCAATGATCTACTGTGGGCGACTGGCGATGATGGAACCGCGTACCGGACTATCCGTTTGGGGCGGGGTCGAAATGGGAATGGCCTCGGCCGGGACAGTCCAGTTGGGTCATCTTTATGGACTGCCGGTCAATGTCTATGGTTTTTCAACCAATGCACATGTTTTGGATTCACAGAACGGTTTTGAACGGGCGTTGAACGCCATCCTGCCGGCATTGGCCGGAGCGGATGAACTATCCGGGATTGGTGAGATGGAAGCGGGTGTGATGGGATCCTATGCCCAGATGGTTGCAGACAATGAGTTTGCCGGCAGCATCCTGCGCGCCCGAAAAGGTTTCGACGCAGAACCTGATGCACTGGCTGTCGATGTGATTGCGGCGGTGATGGCATCCACACGTAACTATCTCGGCCAAAAACATACGATGAAATACCTCAGATCTGGCGAGGTATTCATCACCCGGCTGGCAGACCGTTCTTCCTGGGAGACCTGGGATACGGGTGGACGACAAAGCCTGGCTGAACGGGCGCAGGCAGAGGCGGATCGGATTTTGCGTGAGCACCAGGTCCCGCCACTGGAGGCAGCACAGGAACGCGAATTGGATGCCATCATGTCTGCTGCGGAACATGAATTGGTTAAGTAGTGCGACCCATTAAAGGTCCAGGCAATGGAGAAATTTATGCTCACAAAAGCTCGTGCCATTCAAGACGACTTGATCGCGTGGCGGCGTGATTTCCATATGCACCCGGAATTAGGCTTTCACGAGACGCGCACATCGACGCGTGTGGCGGAAATCTCGGAAAAGTTGGGTTGCCGTGTAAGACGTGGTGTTGGACGAACCGGAGTGATTGCTGAACTCGGTCAAGGGTAAACCGGTCCTTGCCTTCCGCGCTGACATGGACGCTCTGCCACTTCAGGAAGCCAACCAGGTACCATATGCTTCCCAAACCTCCGGGGTGATGCATGCATGCGGGCATGACAGTCACACTGCCATGTTATTGGGGACCGCCAAGTTATTGGCAAAAGAAGAATTCCCGGGGATGGTACGCTTTCTGTTCCAACCTTCCGAGGAAGTGGGCGATGAAGAAGGCATCAGCGGTGCACCGCGGATGATTGCCGATGGAGCGATGGAGGGAGTCGACATGGTTATCGGCTTTGCATGTTGACCCGTCCACTCCGGTGGGAGATATTCTTATTGAAACTGGGCCCGCATCGGGCGGAGTAGACTCATGGTTCGGAACAATTATTGGGTAAAGGAGGCCATGGGGCCAGGCCGCATAACTCTGTCGATCCGTTCTACCTTGCAGCTCATATCATCCTCGCTCTGAATGGGATTCCATCACGCAGGTTGTCTGCTTTTGATCCTGCCGTGGTCAGCATTGGATCCCTGCATGGCGGGCAGACTGAAAATGTCATCCCTGACCGGGTGGAAATGACCGGTACGCTTCGCTACACAGAAACCCGGGTGCAAAAGCAAATCCATGCCGAAATCGAGCGTGCCTTCGAATTGGCTCGCCCGCTTGGTGGGGATTACAAGCTCCGTTTTGAGATCGGAACGCCTCCCATGCAAAACCATCCGGATGCAGTGGATTTGATTCGACAGGCAGCGGATGGAATTCTTGGCGCAGAACACGTTCTGGCACCTGATAAGGATCTGGGTGCAGAAGATTTTGGCTGCTTTTCAGAATTGGCTCCCGGCGCGATGTTCTCACTGGGGGCGCGGATTGAAGGGGATGAACGCATGGGCCATAACCCACTTTTCGATATTGATGAAGAGGCACTTCCCATCGGGACTGCAATCCTGGCAGAAAGCGCGTTGCGGTTTTTGAAAAGAAAAGTATAATTTTGAAGTATTTCCTTCTCGCACAGATTATTCTCAAGAAAAAAATCAAGATCGGTTTTGAAAATGGAAGCTAATTGGAAATCCCGAAAAGTTGTCATCGTGGGCGCAGGAGCGGTTGGTTCGACTTTTGCCTATGCTCTTGCCCAGAAAGGGCTGGCAGAGGAAATTGACCTGATCGATGCCAACCACGATTACGCAGAGGGCCAGGCCCTCGACCTCGCCCATGGACAGCCGTACTATCCAGCCGTCCAAATCCGGGTGGGCAAAAAACAAGATTATCGAGATGCCCAGGTTATAGTGATCACTGCAGGCGCAAAACAAGCGTACGGCGAAAGCCGCCTGGCGCTGCTGCAGAAAAATAGAGGCATAATCGAATCCATTGTAGATGATATCGTTAGTGAGGAATCGCAGGCTGTCATTTTGGTTGCTACCAACCCGGTCGATATCCTTACTTACGTGGCCATAAAACGTTCTGGTTGGCCAAAGGGCCGCGTTATCGGTTCGGGTACGGTGTTGGACAGCGCACGCTTTCGCTACCTACTCAGCCAGCACTGCGGCGTGGATGTGGGCAACGTACATGCCTATTTCCTGGGAGAGCATGGTGACAGTGAATTCCCAGCCTGGTCAATGACACATATTGCCGGCGTTTCCATCGATGATTATTGCCCACTTTGTAACAAATGCAACGCATGGGAAATGGAACGCGAGCGAATTGTAAAAACTGTCAAGGAATCGGCCTACCACATCATCAACTACAAGGGAGCTACCTACTTTGCCATTGGAATGGCTTTGGTGCGCATTGTAGGCACAATATTGCAGGACCAACGCAGTGTACTTCCTGTTTCGACCCTCCTGGAAGGAGAATATGGCATTTTTGATGCCTGCCTGGGTATACCATGTGTTGTCGGGCAGGGCGGAGTCAGGCAGATTGTAACAGCACCCCTATTTCCGGATGAAAAAACGGCATTGCTCAAGTCCGCCTCGATTTTACAGGATGCTTTAAGGGAATTGAATGTTTAGACTTCCAGGAGTGCCATCTAAAAAATCCGCACTGTCGAATCAAGAGGATAGTTGCTCTGATTATTCTAAACTAAAGAGCTTACTGCCTAGCGTCGCCAGAAAGCCCCAATCCCCAGCCATAATTCGTAGAGTCCAAAACCAGTCAATGCGATGGATGATATGCCCACAAGCCCCCGGCTAACGAGCGGACCAAGATTCCTGGCAGCTGCGAAAAGTAGCATGATCCCAAGAGTGACGAGAACCATTGTAGTATAAAAACCAATCAGCAAGGCAATCCCGTTGGCAGGGGACTCAAGCCAGCCTTTAAGCAGAAGTGGACCCATGACCAGACTCCAACCGATATAAGGGGCCGGATTTAGTAGATTTACCAGTGCGGCCTTAAGGACAGTTTGCCGGGCGGATTGGAACTGGAGAGCTTTCTGCTGGTCGAAGTGCCGCCAGCTCTTGAACGCGCCGATGGCCAGGTATAGTAGGAATGCTCCACCGGCGCATTGCAGAATCTTTGCCAACCAGTCAGGCATTTGGCTCAATACAAGCAGGACTAAAATAATGATTGGCGCATCGCTGATTACGGGGGCGAAAGCTGCCGGGATGGTACGGCGCCAGCCATTCGATAGGGTTTGCGAAATTAGGTAGGTTTGAAATGGCCCGGGCTGTACAGCAGCAGCAAAAGCATATGTCATTCCAAGAATTAGATAACCCAGCATATATTATTCCCGTATCGCCTCAAGAAAATAAGATACTATTACATAGGTCAAGGAACCTGGAATTCCAGGTCTATGTAATCTTGTGCAATATCAAATCTCCCGGTTGGGCCTTATACTTTCCATGAGCGCCGGAATCAATGCTCCGGTAAAACTGTTTCGGCGGCATTGTGGCATTCGGTCCTCCCAGGACTCCGGCCCTTAATTCAGGATCGAACCTAATCGCAGGATTTATAGAAGAGACTGTATATTGGCGCGGTCAGGTAAAGGCTTGACTGGAAGATGAGTAATCCGCTGACAAAATAGGTGTTGGGAGTCCGGTCACCCGCTGCGAGTACTGCAAATCCCATCGCCAGGCACAGAAGGCCTATACCCGCCTCCCACTGGGTTGCAAACAGGGCATTCAGCACGCGTGCATTGCCAATTGTTTTCGGCGTGCGCAGAAAGGCGATCCTGGTCCGAACGAGAGCCTGGAAACTGGCCCATGCAACCACCCACGCCACGCTGAACATACTATACATGGAACGAAATGCCATGCCCCATGAGATTTTTCGTGCATTGCGTATAACCCAAACGAGTCGCCATAGGTTAAGAAAAATGAAAATGCCGGCGAGGTCTATCCAGGGAACAGTTACCGGCAGAATGGTAAAATGCGATGAGATCAATTTGATGGTTCCACCTGCAACCAGGAAACAGAGATATGCGAAATTAAGCGCATCTGAAAACCATTGCGCACATCCGGCAAGGTAGTAATAGCGTTGTGCCATCGTTAAATGGTTATCTGGATCAACCAAATGAGCCCAAGGCATCAGTGCTTCCCAATGTTTGCGAAGGATCTGAATATTTCCAAAACACCAGCGAAACCGCTGGCGTTTTAACCCGGCGAAGGTGCACGGCATCAGTCCACGGCCCAGGCTCTTATGGAAGTATAAAGATTTATAGCCGCGTTTAAGCACGCGCAGGCTGACTTCAGCATCTTCAGTGACGCACCATTCACTCCAGCCACCGATCTCCTGCAAGACCGACTTGCGTATCAGGCCCATCGTCCCTGAGAAAATAATGGCGTTACGTTCGCTGCGGACCTGCATGGGGACTTCGAAAAAATATTCGTATGAATAATACATTGCTTCAGAAAACGACCCGGGTTTGTAATCACGATAATCTTGCGGGGCCTGTATGAAAGCCACCTCCTGATCAATAAAGGCCGGCACCAATTCACGCAGGAAAAGCGGATCAACCTGGTAATCTGCATCGACAACGCCAATTATTTCCGCCGAAGCAGAGGTTTGGGTAATTGCAAAATTGAGCGCACCCGACTTGAAACCCGGCCAATTTTCCAGGTGCGTAAACCGGAAACGTGGACCCAGTTCGCGGCAGAGCCTTTCTATCGGCCGCCAGGTATTCTCATTGGGAGTATTGTTGTCGATAACGAGCACTTCGTAGTTGGGATAATCCAGGGCAGCCAGTGCCCTGAGCGTCAATTCGACAACCTCAGGGGGTTCATCGTAGGTCGGGAGGTGCAGTGAGACCGTCGGAAGAAAACCCGGGGCTGGGTTTAATCGTTCGATCCGGTTGTGCCAACGCACGCGGCAGGTAACGTCGATATTTTCGAAGATATGGGTTAAAGCCAAAATTGTTGCGACAGATTGAAGGAAAAGGAACATCTGGGCAACTATGTAAGAGAGAGGTGTAAGATTTGCAGAATTAACGATGGAATACGCATAAACCAGGAAGAGCGGGGTGAAAATGAGCGTCATCAACCAGGCGACCTGACCAAAAGCATTCCAATCGCGCAACCTCCATATGAAAAGACTACCCAACACTGCGGTCAAACCGGTGAGTAAGAATATTTCCCTCGGAGAGCCGAATGTGAGAAGTGCCCACACATCGCCGCTTCCCAACACAATCGCAAGCCAGGAAAACGAGATCGCAGGATGGGTGTGGCGCAGGCGCGTACCTGCCAGCAGCATTACCACCAGGCTGCCGGTGAACCATGCGGCGGCTAGATAGAGTGAATGAATAATCATGATAGTTTTAGTGGTGTAGGAAACTGGATATGCACAATGCGTTAATTTGAATTGCTACTGCAAGCAGGATGAAAGCAGTCTCCCCGACGATCAAAACTCGGAATGTGTCCGCTTTGGATTAGTGTTATTAAGATAATAATTATCTATTTTACCATAATTTATTTGGTCACTGCTAATCCGTGGCGCTGCTTGTTGCCATCAAAAAGAAAAAAACAAACCCCTCCATTCGATTGGGCTGGAATTTATCTCAAATCTCAAAGGAAAGATCCCGGATGAAGAGAGATGTGAAGGAAGGGCGAGTGGTTAATTCGATGTAGCCGATCCGGTTGGCCAATTGTTCTGCTTCCCTGCGCTTATTCACTGATACGAGCATCTGCTTTGCACCAACCCCGGCGGCATTGCCAACTTGCCGGAATTTATCCACTGGCAATGGCGGGAACATGCCAGTACGGATTGCTGAATGCACATCCAGGTATGTGCCAAAAGCTCCAGCCACGATGAACTCATCCAAGTCGGAATATGATAAGCGGGCTTCCTGAAGTAAAACCTCAACCCCGGCCCGGATGGCAGATTTGGCCAACTGGATCTCATGGATGTCTTTGCGTGTAACCACCAAATCGCGCCCCAAACCAGTCTGCGAAGCAGGCACAAGTATATAACCAAACTCAGGGCTGCTTTTCAAAGCGCCCGTGGGTTTAACCAGCTTTCCGTCCAGGAGGGCGGCCACGACATCCAGTATTCCGGAGCCACAAATGCCCACGGGAGGCTTTTCTTCAATGGTCTGCCACAGGATCTTCCCATCCGACCACCTGGCGCGCTCGATTGCCCCAGGCGCAGCACGCATGCCTTCGTGTATGTGCGCGCCTTCAAATGCCGGGCCGGAGGCACAGGAACAGCATGTGATTTTGCCAACTGACACGAGAGCAATTTCTGTGTTCGTTCCAATATCAAGTGCAATGATATTATGTGGCGACCTCCAGGCCTGGGTCGCCAACAACATGGCGAGGTGGTCAGCTCCGACATACCCCGCAATAACCGGCGGTAGGTACACTCTGGCTCCGCTGCCTAGTTCTAATCCCAGTTCCTTGGCAGGAAAGGAAAGCGAGCTGGTGGTTGCGGGGACGAAAGGTGCGTGGCCCAGTTGTTCCACCGGCAGCCCTGCAAATAGATGTTGCATGGCAGTATTACCAACCAGAACGGCATCCAAAACAGAAGCAGGGGATACATGCGCTTCGACGCACATGCCGCGCAGAAGAAGGTTCAAAGTTGCCATTAAAACGGACTGGAGTTTTTTTGCCCCATCTGGTTCACGCCCGGCGTATGCTATCCGGCTGATAATGTCTTCACCATAGGCAATCTGCGGGTTCATTGCCCCGGCTCGGAAAACCGTTTCGCCGGTCTCAAGATCTACCAGATACGCAGCCAGTTTGGTCGTACCGATATCAACCGCCAGTCCGAGTGCGCCAAGGCTGTGAATGGCGGGGAAGAGTTCCGGGGAAGTTTCAAGCCCATCCAATTGCAGCCTTTGGGCAACCGTCAGCGATTCTGGCGGGATATCCAGTTTCACATCGCCAAGTGGTTCAGCCTGGCAGGCCAGCCGATATCCGGCCAGGAGATCAGTTTTGCTCAAGGCAGTTTCTTCGACCAGGGTGGGCGGGGTAAGTTGTCCAGAAGCAAGCCTTACCCGGCACTCTTCACAGGTCCCTATCCCACCGCAAACCGAAGCCAGCCCTACTCCGGCATTTTGGGCTGCCTCCAGCAAAGTCTGGCCGGGATGCGCAACGCCGCGACGCCCGAGTGGTTCAAATTCTATCTGGAAGGATTCAGGCATGTCCATACCGGCAGGTGGCTTTCAGACTGCAGACTTCACACATCCCTGTCTGCGACATTTCCATTCCTAGGCCGACGATAAAGGACATGCTCTTTTTTGGGAGCATCATACCGCCCGAAGTAAGGCTGATGCCAGCCACGGACGGGTCGAGAAGCGCGAAGATCTCCGGTTGACCGACCTCCACCGGCCATTCCACGCTGCCGGGGCTGAGTGGCGTGGAGGCCTGCAAACCTTCTTCCTGGACCTGTTTCGCAATGTTCGCACAAATCTGTTGGGCTAGGCTCTCAACCGCCGCGTTACCTAATCCATCCAACGCCAAAGCCAGAAGCGGGTCTTCTCCGAACAAATGCGAGACGGCTTTTTCCAATTTGGGGCCAATGGTGCAGATGGCAGCCACCACACGCAGGGATCCACTTAGATGATCTGCCACCAGTGGACCGGTCAACATAGAGCCGTTGTCAAGTAGGATGCGTTCATGGCGATGGGCCTGTACAACGATTTCACGTGTCAGTCCAACAGGATGGACGAGGTCCAGGCCTTCTTTAAGGGCGCGTTCCGCGGCCAAAACGAGAGCGGGTTTGCGTTGGCGGATGAGTTCCGGATCTCCGCCCTGGCCGCGCAGTATATCATCCAAATTCAAAGAAACCTGGTAGTCAGTTGTGCCGTTCATATTTTGGAAGGGATGCCTTTAATAAAATCCATATTCTCTGATTATAAGGTCAAATTCTTGTAAAACAATTCCATATGAATATGATTGGATGGTCAATAATTCAATTGTTTGCTGGAGAATGGCTGCGGATGCCCTAAATGCGGAAACCACGAACCGGGTCCTTGAGGGTGTGCAGGTATGGTAGTATCAAACCATGTTTGAAAAAAGAGGTATACAAGAAAATAGAGGATGGTGGATAAAATAATGATATTTCAAGCGGATTTTGAACATTTTGACAGGAATGAACATTTGCTATAAACTGAAGGCAAGACTGGAGGATGTATGCAAATTGAACTGACCCAACCTGGACCCTTGCTCAATCCTGATGGAACTCTTGCTCAGATAGGTTGGTCCAGACAGCCTTTGCTGGATTGCAATTTGGAAGCAGCGCACTTCTACTCTCTCAAGCCATTGCAGTGTTTTCGAATCAAGCGCTGGGATTACTATGCAGTATTCAGCCCCGCTGGATTCTTCTCTGCAACCATCGCGGACCTTGGATATGCGGGCAACCTGTTCGTTTACGTGATGGACTTTGAAGACAGGAGAATTGCACGAAGAAGGACTGGTTATTCCCTTTGGAAAAGGAGTTCAACTTCCGCGCAACAGCACTGAAGGAGACAGCCATTTCAAGAATGAGAAGGTGAGCCTGGACTTCAGCTTATCCGGCAACCAGAGAAAGTTGTCCGTCAAATGGCCGGATTTCCATGCCGGAAGGGGCCTCCAAGCCGATATAAATCTGACCTGCCCACCTGGATACGAATCGATGACCATCGCCATTCCAATTGGTAAAAAACGCTTTTATTACAATCGCAAGATCAATTGTCTGCCGGCAGAAGGAACCATCAAATATGGCAATAATACTGAAATGCTCAGCCCTCTATCCTGCTGTGGATCATTGGATTGGGGCCGGGGTGTATGGGAATACCAATCCTATTGGAATTGGGCGAGCAGTTCGGGATATTTACCAGACGGACGTACCATTGGCTTGAACCTGGGCTGTGGTTTTGGTGACTTGTCGAAAGCGGGGGAAAATGCCATGATTCTGGGGAACCACATCCATAAATATGAGGCTGTTAAATTCGATTACACCCCCGGCGGGTATATGAAACCCTGGAAGTTCACAGATTTGGAAGGCCGGCTTGATCTGACTTTTAAGCCTTTTAAGGAGCGGCTCGCGAGGACTAACCTGGGGATTATCTTCAGCGAAGTCCACCAGATATTTGGCCATTTCGAAGGAAATGTCTATGCTGATAATGGGGAGATTGTTCCAATCAAGAATTTAGTTGGCTTTGCAGAAGAACACCATGCACGCTGGTAAGTGAAACTAACATGAGGATCCCCCAAAACAAATTATCGGATTAAGGACCTGGTGGCAATTGGCTGGTTGAACGCGGGTAGGTTTGGGGCGAAAAATTTTACTGGTCACCTGTCTGGTGTGAATATGTAGAAAATCACGCCTGATTGCCGTTATGGCGGGGTATAATCGGCGCTGGTGTGTCCCCGGTTGTTGCATCTTGGTTTTTTGGGCATGTAAACGGTCTGTCTATTTTGTTCTTTACGATCCTTTTGGAGAAGAGAGCCATGAAATACGGACATTTTGACGATTCCGCCCGTGAATATGTAATTACCCGTCCTGATACGCCCCTGCCCTGGATCAATTACCTGGGTTGTGAGGCGTATTTTGGCCTGATCTCCAATACGGCAGGTGGTTATTCATTTTATAAAGATGCCCGCCTGCGCCGTCTGACACGCTACCGCTACAATAATGCGCCTTACGATATGGGCGGACGATATATTTATCTACGCGACAATGCGAACGGGAAATTCTGGTCGCCTTCCTGGATGCCGGTGCGCAGCCCTTTGGATGAATATTCCTGCCGTCATGGGATGGGCTATACCATCATCCGGAGTGTGTCCCGCCAAATCGAAGCCGAGACGCGTTACTTTGTACCGATGGGCGAAAACCTGGAAATTTGGGAGCTGACACTAACCAATCAGCGGGCGGAAACGGCAGATATATCTGTCTTCTCGGCGATTGAATTCTGCCTGTGGGATGCCTGGGATGATTCCACCAACTTCCAACGTAATTTCTCCACCGGTCAGGTGGAAGTTGTGGATGAGGTCATCTATCACAAAACCGAATACCGCGAACGGCGTGACCACTTTGCTTATTTCGCCTGCTCCGAGAAACTGGCAGGTTTTGACACGCAGCGCGATTCCTTCCTGGGCGCTTACCGAGGTTGGGATTCCCCAGCGGCGGTGGAAGCAGGCAAATCCTCCAATTCGATGGCGCATGGCTGGCAGCCGATCGGGTCGCACCACGTCAAGGTACAGTTGGAAGCCGGAGAGTCGAAAAAGATCATTTTTCTCCTGGGTTATCACGAGAATCCCAAGGATGCCAAGTTCGACCCGCCCGATTCCCAAACTATAAATAAAAAAACGGTCAAACCAATCATTGCAGAAGTATCTCCAGCCGAAAAATGTCGAGGCAGCTTTCAGCGCCTTGACGGATTATTGGAGTGAACTTCTTGGGAAGTTTCAGGTAACCACACCGGATGAGCACACCAACCGGATGGTCAATATCTGGAATGCCTACCAATGCATGATCACTTTCAATATGTCACGTTCGGCTTCCTATTATGAATCGGGTATTGGGCGTGGTATGGGGTACCGCGATTCCAACCAGGACTTACTCGGTTTCGTGCATATGATTCCGGAGCGTGCCCGTGAACGTATCCTGGACCTGGCGGCAACGCAATTGAAAAATGGCGGCGCATTCCACCAATACCAACCGCTGACCAAGCGCGGAAATAACGATGTCGGTTCCGGGTTCAATGACGACCCGGCCTGGCTGGTACTGGCTGTGGCAGCTTATCATCAAAGAAACCGGCGATTGGACCATTCTGGATGCGCCGGTACAGTATGAAAATGAAGACGGAAGCGAACAGCCGCTTTATGAACATCTTCAGCGCTCGCTCCAATACACTCTCGACCGGCTCGGTCCGAACAAGCTGCCGTTAATCGGTCGGGCTGATTGGAATGACTGCCTGAACCTCAATTGTTTCTCGGATACTCCGGGACAATCCTTCCAGACCACCACCAACAAAGATGGTAAGGTAGCCGAGTCAGTTTTCATCGCCGGGTTGTTCGTTCTGGCTGCCAAGGAAATGGTTGAAATAGCCGGCCTTCGCAAGGACCAAGCATGGACTTAGCTCAACGCCTATTATACAGAAAGCTGCTGCGGAAATGGAAGAAACCATCTGGAAAGCCGGCTGGGATGGAGAATGGTTCCGGCGTGCCTATGACGATTTTGGGCATGTGCTTGGCTCGAAAGAAAACAAGGAAGGGCAGATCTTCATCGAGCCGCAGGGGATGTGCATCTGGGCCGGGTTGGGCGTCCAGGATGGACGCGCTCAAAAGGCACTTGATTCTGTGGCCAAATATCTGGCCACACCGCATGGGATTGTTCTACAACAACCGGCATTCAGCCAGTATTACCTGCACCTTGGCGAAATTTCTTCCTATCCTCCAGGGTATAAAGAAAATGCCGGGATCTTTTGCCACACCAACCCCTGGATCATGATCGCAGAGACGAAGATCGGGCGCGGAGATCGGGCTTATGACTATTACAGGCGGATCAATCCTTCCAAACGGGAAGAAATCAGTGAGTTACACAAATGTGAACCGTATGTATATCCACAAATGATTGCCGGAAAAGATGCGCCCACGCATGGGGAAGCCAAGAATTCCTGGTTGTCCGGTACGGCGGCCATGAATTACGTTGCCATCACGCAGGCGATCCTTGGGATTCAACCTCAATATGAAGGGCTTGAAATTAACCCGGTCATTCCATCTGACCTGGCAGGGTTTTGAGGCAGTCCGATATTTCCGTGGTGTCCGTTATGAGATCTCAATCCGTCGGAAGGGATCAGGAAATGAAGTCGCTCTTGAAGTGGATGGCAAACCAATCCCGGGAACAGTCATACCTTTGCCCGACAAGGATGTGAGAAACCTAAAAGTTACAGCTTATATTGGTCAGGAGTAAATAATGAAAAAGAAAGCTCTTGTTACAATCTCGTCACTTTTCTTGATTTTCAGTCTCTTGCTGGTCGGTTGTGGTACTGCATCGAGTGTCGTGACACCCACCCCTTATCCCGACCCCGGTAAGAAAGACCTATACCGTTCAGCGCGGCGATATTGTAATCAATGTGGAGTTATTTGGACGTGTCACTCCTCTGGCTTTGGCGACCGTCACTTTCCAGATGGATGGGCACGTTGGGGATGTCTATGTCCAGGTGAATGATAAGGTCAAGAAAGGGCAATTGCTCGCCGATCTGAGTGAACTGAAGACTTTACAGTCACAGACGGTCGAGACGACTGATGCCATCAAACGTGCACAGATCGCCTTGGAAATTGCGCAATTGACACTGGAAAAATACAAGGCCGAAAGAGCTTCAAGTTTTGATATTCAGATCCAGGAAAAACAGGTCGAACTTGCTCAGATGGATTTGAATGAAGTGTTGATCAAGTACGGAATTGATCCATCATCCAACGCCCTGGATGCGCTCGATGCAAGTGTAAATAAAGCCAAAGTCTTCGCTCCGGTGGATGGCGTTATCATTTCGGGTGTAAACCCGGGCAGATCAGTTGCCACTACCACGGTCGCGTTCACAATTGGGGATGGCGACACAATCTGAGATCCTCGCCAGCATTGATCCTGGCAAATCCGATGAGACGCTCAAAGAACTTATTCGAGGGGATGCCCATTGTGGTATCACCAAACAGTAAGCCTTACTCTTCAATGGAATGGCAAGATCCGCCAACTGCCATCTCCTTATGGAACCGGCAGCGCCGACGAAAATACCATCCACATCGTCCTGGACCAAATCCCTTCGGTTGGAGACTTAAAATTTGGAGATACGGTTACCGTACTTGTGCAATTGGCAAATAAAACCGGAATTTTGTGGTTACCTCCGGCCGCGATCCGTGAAGTTGGAGGCAGGACATTTGTAATCGTCAACGGGGCGAATGGTCCTAAACGTATAGATATTGAAGTTGGTCTACAAACAGCCGATCGGGTGGAAATAATTTCCGGTCTGGATAGAAGGACAGGTCGTGATCGGGCAATGAGAATTCTATTGGGTTTCGTCGCGTTAGCTCAACAAACCTGGGCGACGATCGGAGTAGCTTTGAAGCGCCTGCTGACACAGCGTTTTCTCAGTATTGCGGCGATTGCCGGATTAATGGTTGCATCCGGTTTTATTTTGAGTATACCGTTGTATGCAGATGCAACTTATTTTCGCCTTTTTCGTGAAGAGCTTTTTTCCGGAAACGAAGCCAAACTCGCCAACCACCCGGTGGATTATGCACCAATGGCGTTCACTTTTGATCTTAATGTGGCGGGGCGGAAAAGTCCTCAATGGGCTGATGCTGTGAAATTGGATCAGTATTTAACCAATAATGCGCTTAAGACGATCCAATTCCCGATTGATGCAGACCGTACGCCGGTTCCACACGGATGGTTATTTCATGTACGCTCCTTTGGATCCAAGTATTACGGGGAGCAAATATTACTCTAGCCTCAGTAAACCTTGCCTTTATAACTCCATTGGAGGATACCGTTCAGCTGGTTTCTGGTCAGTACCCGCAACCTTATACCTCCATACTTGAATTGGGCGAAGTGCCGGCCATGGTAAGCGAAACACTTGCCAACACGATCGGAGTTCAGGCAGGGGATGTTTATTACCTTCGACAGGATAAAATAGAAATCCCTGTCATTATCGTAGGAATTTGGAGGCCGGTGGAAGTCAGCGCACCCTACTGGGGGATTGGGTCTGAGAATTGGTTAATTGTTAACGAAGCCAGTTATTCCAGCGCGATCAGTGACGCAGTACCGGATGAATTGCGTGATGCGCTGTGGTATATCGTAGCGGATGGTTCAAAACTTCATTCCGGTGATGTTGCCAGTCTCGATCAACATATCCTGGCGATCCAGAAACAAGCCGACATCGCTTCTGAAAAACGTTAAACTCATTGCCTCCCCATTGGATGCTCTGAACCGCTATCAAAAGAATGCTCCTTACCTTACATACCTTTTATATGCTTTTAGCGTACCGATCCTGGGGCTGATTCTCGCCTTCATCGGGCTTGTGACGGATTTATTCGTTGGTCAACAGCGTGGGGAAATGGCCATTCTGCGCAGCCGCGGTGCAAGTTCTTTACAAATTGTGGGAATATCCATGCTTCAGGGGATATTATTAGGCGTCGTTGCACTTGCGGGAGGAGTATTCCTGGGCTATTGGATTGCTCATACCATTGGCCAGGCGCGCAGTTTTATGGATTTTACAGCAGCAGGGAGCCTGAGAGTCAGCCTGACCTTTTCCGCCCTTATTTATGGAATAGCCGGAATCAGCATTATTCTGCTTTTGCAGATCCTCATTCCAACCCTGGAAGGTGCAGGGACCACAATTGTCACTTATAAGCAGGAACGCGCTCGTCTGTTACGAGCCCCTTGGTGGCAACGGTATTGGTTTGACATCCTTCTGCTCATTCCGGCTGGATATGGTCTTTGGCAGCTACAACGGCAAAGCAACCTGGCATTATCCGGTGCAGCGAATGTGCCCAGTCCATTGCAGAATCCATTGCTTTTGATAGCTCCTGCTATCGGCATTTTCGCAGTGGCCCTGTTCACGTTACGTTTAGTACCGAGCCTGATGGGGTTGTTAAGCTGGGCGATACGAAAGACAAAGAGTGTTGGGATGCTTATGGCAGCGCGGTACCTCGCCAGGACCCCGGCTTTTTACAGTGCGCCACTCGTTTTACTATTGCTCACTCTTGGACTTTCATCCTTCACGGCTTCCCTGGCGAAAACCCTGGATGGCCAACTCAAGAAACAGACTTATTATCAAGTCGGTTCGGATATGAATGTCAACGAACAAGGTACGACGGTCAACATCGACACCCTGACACCCACTTATACATTTGGGCCAATTGAGGAGCATCTAAGCCTGAAAGGTGTACTTGCCGCCAGCCGAGTAGGGAGGTACACAGCCACTGCATTAACATCCTCGGCTGCCACTATAAATGGGACATTCCTGGGATTGGATCGTACAACTTTTCCCGGAGTGGCTTACTGGCAGAGAGATTTTGCTGCCCTTCCTCTGGGGGAACTAATGAATCTATTGGGCACCAACCCGGATGGTGTGCTCGTACCGAACAGCCTGTTGAAAAAGCAGAATTTGAAAATAGGTGATAAGTTGATATTGGGAGTCCAAACAGGCGATTCCGGTGTGTCGATCCCGATGGAATTAACCATTGTCGGTGCATTTTACCCTGTTCCCGACCTGGTATCCGGATAACGGACCAATGTTCGTGGCCAACCTGGATACGCTTTATCTGCAAGCCGGCGCAGAATACCCTCATGAGGTCTGGCTTCGGACAACTGCCAATGCAGACCCGGAGGGCATCGTTTATGCCATCCGTGGATACAGCATAACGTTGGATCAACAAGCCGATCAAAGTCGCCTGGTAGAGAATGGACTAAATACCCTGGTACAGGGTTGGTCATCAGCCAGGAATGATATCCTGGCTGCGCAGAAGAGACCGGAGCGACAGGGATTGTTTGGCCTGCTTTCAGTTGGCTTTGTTGCCTCGGCAATTCTGACTGTATTAGGCTTCCTCCTATATGCACTGTTCTCATTCCGGCGCCGCTTTATTGAAATGGGAATGTTGCGAGCAATTGGTTGTCTGTCAAGCAAATGACCGCATTCCTGGCAGCAGAACTGGCTTCCCTGATCCTGCTCGGAATAGGGGCTGGAACGTTGGTAGGCGTGTTTCGCCAGCAGATTATTCGTTCCTTTCCTCCAAATTGGATCCAGCTCCCAGGCAAATTATCCGCCATTCCAAATCGAGATCGCCTGGCTTTCGATTTTCCAGATCTATGGCCTTTTCATCATTCTCTTCGTCGTGGCGCTTGGCGTTCTGTCTGCCATACTGTTGCGGATGAAGATTTTCCAGGCGATTAAACTCGGAGAGAGCAATTGATGACCAGCCAATCATTCATTCAATGTGAAAACCTGATAAAGATTTACAGGATAAACGATAAAAGCGGATCCTCGGATGCATCCCTGGAAGTGCAGGCGTTGCAGGGATTGGACTTGACGGTTGCAGAAGGTGAAATGATCGGTGTGGTTGGAGCCAGCGGGAGTGGAAAATCCACTCTGCTCAACATACTTGGAGGCCTGGACCGTCCGAATGGGGGTAGGGCCATGGTGGATAAACAAGATCTTGGCAAGCTTAGCCAGCACGGCCTGGATCAATATCGACGGAAGAACTGTCGGTTTTGTCTGGCAGTATGGAGCCAGAAACCTGATCCCATATTTGACGGCTTTGGAGAATATCCAACTGCCGATGACACTTTCCGGAAAAGTTGGCAGAAAACCACGCCAGTATGCAAACGAACTGCTGGATCAGGTTTGCCTGGGCGACAGGATGAGCCACCGCCTTGAAGAACTTTCCGGCGGTGAACAACAGCGTGTGGCAGTTGCCATTGCACTTGCCAACCGGCCACGCCTGTTATTGGCTGATGAACCTACCGGTGAGTTGGATACTGCCACTGCAAAAACGATCTACGATTTATTCCGCGATCTCAATCGGAAGATGGGTCTGACCATTGTTATCGTCAGCCATGACCCTGGTATCGCCCAACATGTCGACCGGGTTGTGGCGGTCCGGGATGGAAAACTGGCGAGCGAATCTGTCCGGCTCAAACCTGACCAGAATTATCCGCATGAGGAGCATGCGCAAGATCTTCGAAGAAATGGCCATTCTGGATTCGGCCGGGCGCCTGTCCATCCCACGCGAACACTTGAACCATTTCAACATCAGCCGCCGTGTGAGGCTGGAAATTGTCGATGGCGGGATCCTGATCCGGCCTCCTTCGGCCGACCATGCCGATCCTGCAATTACGCCATCCTCAGCGGTAATAAATGATAGCGCCGAAGAGCCCGGTGAGCGAAGAAGGATACCGGCCTGGTTGAACCGTTCCCGGAAAGTTTTCCTAAAGATCCTTGGTAATCTTCGCAAGGGAACAAAAGATGCAAAATAAACTGATAGAGAACAGCGAACCTACTAACACACAGTTCTCCCAAGAGGCCGGCTTTGTTATTGAAACAAAGGACCTATGGCGCATTTATCCCTTGAAGAAATAACAACCAGGGTGGAATTGCTGCATTGCGCGGAGTAAACCTGCGGGTCCGCCAGGGAAAATTCGTCGCATTGAAAGGACGGTCTGGCAGCGGGAAGACCACTTTATTGAACTGCCTGGCCGGCCTGGACCAACCCACATCTGGATCTATCCGGGTACTTGGGCATGATCTGGTTCAGATGAGCGAACAAGAATTGACTGTTTGGCGGAGAGAGCAGATCGGCCTGGTGTTTCAATCCTTTGGGCTTTTACCCACTTTATCTGCCTATGAGAATATCGAACTCTTATTGCGGATTCAAGGGGTGGCGCACGCCATACGCCACCAACGGGCATTGGAATGCCTGGAAGTGGTCGGTCTGAAGGATTGGCGAAACCATCGCCCGTATGAGATGTCTGGTGGACAACAACAGCGTGTCGCGGTGGCACGTGCACTGGCCAATCGGGCTAAATTGATCCTGGCAGATGAGCCGACGGGTGAATTGGATAGTAAAACCACCCATGAACTTCTAACCTTTTTCCGAAAATTGGTTGAAGATGAGAAGATCACCCTTCTTATGGTGTCGCATGATCCTTTGGTTGACCAGCATGCCCATGAAGTCATCTTCCTGAAGGATGGCATCCTGGTCAATGAGGAAAATTCAGATGCCTCGGACTGCGATGATTAGTACCCATCAGCCAGCTTTGTTCACACCAATTGATCAAATAAAACTCGATCCCCTTTTTCCGGGAAATAGAACTTCATGAGGAACCACATGAAAAGCAAAGCGTCTTTTCTTCTTTTAGTATTGTTACTATTGGCATCCTGTTCGCCAAATTCAACCTTGGCTCCAACAGATACACCAACAGCTACCCCAATCCCTACCTCAACTCTCTCAGCTCCAATCTATACAGATCCATCCCAGCCGGTCGAGGCACGTGTAGAAGATCTGCTTGCGCGAATGACGATTGATGAAAAAATCGGCCAAATGACCCAGGTAGAATTGGGCAGCATTAAACCTGGAGATATTACTGCATTATTATATTGGATCGATCCTGAGCGGTGGAGACGGAAATCCAGCGGACAATACCCCTCAGGCCTGGCAGGACATGGTCAAAGGTTTTCAGACAGAAGCCCTGGCAACTCCCTTGAAAATCCCGATGATCTACGGTATTGATGCGGTGCACGGCAACGCCCATCTGTATGGCGCGACGGTTTTTCCGCAGGAAAGCGGTGTAGCTGCCACCCATGATCCCGCTCTCGCAGAAAAGATCGGGCAGGCGACTGCCGAAGAAATGCTTGCCGCCGGGATCCCGTGGACCTTTTCCCCCATTGTGGCAGTCCCGCAGGATATCCGTTGGGGCCGGACATACGAGTCCTATAGTGAGGATACTCAATTAACGACTGAGATTGGAACAGCTTATA
The DNA here is from genome assembly GCA_963830665.1 of uncultured Chloroflexia bacterium. Classification (GTDB taxonomy): domain Bacteria; phylum Chloroflexota; class Anaerolineae; order Anaerolineales; family Villigracilaceae; genus UBA877. Next base: position 372,686 of record CAWHNM010000016.1, on the reverse strand, counting down.
TCAAGGGTTTGCAGAATATCCCGGATGGATTTATGGCGTCTAAGGGGCAAACGCTTTACACTCTGGCGACTGCCAAACATTATATTGGTGACGGCGGCACAATCTGGGGTTCCTCCCGCACTGGCGATTACAAACTTGATCAGGGGAATGTACAGGTAGACGAAGCGACTCTTCGCAGGCTATACCTGCCTCCGTATAAAGCCGCAGTGGAGGCCGGAGTAATGAGCGTGATGGCCTCGTTTAGTAGTTGGAAAACCACCAAAATGCACGCTCAAAATTATTTGCTGACCGATGTGCTTAAGGATGAACTTGGTTTTAAAGGCTTCATTGTCTCCGATTGGGGTGGGATCGATCAGGTTGATCCTGATTATTACACGGCCGTTGTTACTGCGATCAACGCCGGCATCGATATGAATATGGTCCCAGTCGATTACATTAAATTTATAAGTGTAATGAAGCAGGCGGTTGAGGCGAATGACATATCCGAAGACCGTATAAACGATGCTGTTCGCAGGATCCTCCGGGCAAAATTTGAACTAGGATTATTCGAACACCCATATCCAGATCCCACCTTCATTCAGACCGTCCGTTCCGATGCACATGTTGCTATTGCACGGCAGGCGGTCCAGGAGTCGCTTGTATTACTCAAAAACGAGAATAGCGCCTTGCCGATTGCAAAGAACATCCCCAGGGTTTTTGTCACCGGCCAGGGTGCAGACGATATTGGCATGATGTGTGGGGGTTGGACAATTTCCTGGCAAGGCCAGACTGGCAGCATTGATCTAGGAACCACAATCATCAATGGGATTAAGACTACGGTTTCCCCGGACACCATTGTCGAATATAACCATGATGGCAATTTTACAGGTAAGGCAGATGTCGGGATTGTTGTTGTTGGTGAAATGCCCTATGCTGAAGGCCTTGGCGATAAAGCCGATTTGAGCTTGTCAGATTCAGATATACAGACTATAAAAAATATGCGTCCGGTGGTCGATAAATTGATCGTTGTGATCATATCCGGGCGACCATTGATCATTACGGATCAATTATCGATTGCAGATGCATGGGTGGCGGCCTGGCTGCCCGGAACAGAAGGGGAGGGCGTCAGTGATGTGCTCTTTGGGGACCATCCATTTAAGGGCAAACTACCCTATACCTGGCCGCGTTCGAATGCTCAACTTCCCATTAATGAGAACAATTCTGCCGCCAGAACAGGTTGCGATGCTCCACTTTTCCCGTTTGGATATGGCTTAGGAGATGCGGGCAGCCAGCCGATTATTCAGCCAAACTGTCCCTAGATCTTGTTAAATCGACAAGAATTTTGATGCAGGCTCAATCCCCAACTCTCTGATGACCCAACAGTGTTACGAAAAGGAATATCGGCGGTATGGAAATTAAAAGTGTCCAACCGCCGATATTTTGCATGCATGCCTGGCACGGCTATGAGACGGTGGCTGGCTTTTATTACAAGAAAATACTCACTTCTTTATATACATTAGCCAAAACCTGCCTGCAAGAGGCTTATCCTGTTGTTGCAATAAATCTGGTCGGAATATCGATTAAAATCGACGAAAGAGAGAAAAAGAGATGGATGAAAAGTTGCTTGAAATTCGTGAATTCATTGCTCCGGGTTACCAACCGGTAATTGATTTTGAAGCTTGGCGTGTAGCCATCCTGAATTATCTGGAAGAAATCCATCCAGAGCGAATAAGTTTTATGGAACGACACAATGAAACCGATGAGGTTTTCGTATTGATCAAAGGAGATGGCCTGTTATTCCTTGGAGAAGGGGATCAACGAATTGAAAAGATCCATTCACAGATAATGGAGTTCGGGAAGATTTACAATGTAAAACGAAGCACCTGGCATACAGTTGTTCTCAGCCGGGACGGTTCTGTTTTAATTGTCGAAAATCGGAATACCAGTAGGGATAATTCTAATTATTCAACCCTTGATCATGATCAGCGCAATAAGATTATTGAGACTGCCCGGCGGGAACAATCAGATTGGGGATGACCGTTTATGGAAGAGATTGTATTTTCGGTAATAACGCATGGGCCGGCGGCCATGGATCGACTCCAAAAATTGCTAAAGCGATTTGAGGATCAAAATGGGATTCGCGTTCGTTTGGAGATTGCACAGTCCTGGGCGCTTGGCTGGTCCAAACTTGTAGAGACTGCTCTTTATCGCAGTGGACCGGATATATCCGAAGCTGGTAATACCTGGGTCGGAGATTTGGCACGGATGGAAGCACTTCATCCTTTCAAGCTAGAACAGGTTATTGAAATTACCGAAGCAGCACGTTTATTTGAAAGCGTGTGGATGACCAGGATCCGAGATGAGGCTGGAGTACCAACGATCTACTCCATTCCCTGGACCGGAGACACGCGTGCGGTCTTTTATCGCCGCGATCTGTTAGCGAAAGCTGGGATCGACGAGTCAACTGGGTTCATTGACATTCATCATTTTGATAATACTCTTGCCACTTTAAAAGAGACAGGCCTGTTAATGCCCCTGGCAATAACAACCAGACGTTCATCACTGACCATTCACAATATAGCCACATGGGTATGGGCCGCAGGTGGTGAGTTTTTAAGCTCGGACGAGAGCGGCCTGGCTTTTGATCGACCTCAATCTGTAGCCGGCTGTACGGCATATTTCCGACTGGCGCGTTATCTCGGATGCGAGCCGCTTAATTTGGGCGAGTCGGATGCGGCTCAAGCATTTAGAACAGGCACTGCAGCCGTTACTATGAGCGGGTATTGGATGGTTGATGTTGGGGAATTGAGTGAAGAAGTAAGGAAAAATCTGGGCGTTGTATCCATGCCGGGCACACCATTTGTTGGAGGGCATGATTTAGTGATGTGGAACCATTCCCACCATAAGCCGGCAGTAATAAAGTTGATTCAGTACTTGCATAGTGAAGAAGCTAACAGGGAACTTTATCCTTTATATGGTTTACCGGTCAGCGAAAGCGCTTGGGAAAATCCACCATTCGATACGGGCTTTTATCCAATATTTAAGAATGGAATCCAGAACGGTCGAGGCTTTCGAGGAAACCTGTGGGGTTTGGTTGAGAAAAGATTGACTGATGAATATGCAGACATTTGGAATGAAATCCTAAAGTCGCCTGAAGATCAATTGGACTCGATTGTATTGGCTCATTTGAAAAACCTCTCAGGCCGGTTGCAATTGTCTGTGCAATTATAGAGCCTGGTGCCCCCTTATGGCTGATGGGAAAATGCTGAATTATCAATTGGATGAAAATGATCAAATAGTAATCGAAGATTACCAGGATACCCGGCCTTTTGCAAGTTTCCTGCCTGGGATCGCTGGACCAATGGGGGTGCCTCTTTGGGCATTTTACGTCAACCGTGGACAAGCGATTGCCAGTTTTGGGGTGGAAAACAAGGATAAACCAATTCTTGAATATCAACCGGCTAATCGAGCCTACCAATTAACTTCCTATCTGGGATTTAGAACTTTCATCAAGATAAAACATGGAAATAGGCAAAAAGTTTACGAGCCTTTTAAACCAGGTTCTTCCTCGCAGAAAATGGTTATTGGCGCGAACGAATTATGTTTACAAGATGCAAACCGTTTGTTTGGTTTAAAGACTGAGGTCGTTTACTTCCTGCTCCCGGGAGAACCCTTCTCTGGGCTGGTGCGAATGGTCACGGTGACCAACCAATCGGATAAGCCAGCCATCCTTGAAATGCTGGATGGCCTTCCTGCGGTGATCCCTTATGGCGTCAATAACCAATTGTTGAAGGATATTGGCCGGACGGTGGAAGCCTGGATGGAAGTGTACAATCTCGAAAGGAAGGTTCCTTTCTACCGTCTGCGCGCCAGCGTGGCTGATACGGCCGAAGTGAGTTCGTTTGTGGCCGGGCATTATTTCATGTCCTTCCGCGATGGGGCTCAAGGATCAGGATTGCTCCCTGTCATTGTCGACCCGAACCTGGTGTTTGGGAAGAATACTGCTCTGAGCGCGCCAGATATATTTTACTTAAAAAGGCTGAATGAATTACTTGGCCAAAAGCAAATTACTTGTGGAAAGACCCCTTGTGGGTTTGCAGCCCTTGAAGCCGGGTTGGATCCCGGCGAATCTATTAGTCTGAAGAGCATCTTTGGGCATATCAGCCATTTGGAAGGGATACAATCACAAATCGAGCGCATTTCAAGTCCAGACTACCTGGATAATAAACGTCGAGAGGCCAATGAGCTTGTGCGCGATCTGACAGATGTCATATCCTGTCGAACCGGATCGCAGACCTTCGATGCCTATTGCCGTCAGTCATTCCTCGATAACATGTTGCGCGGAGGCTGGCCAATTGTCTTTGGAGCAAAAAAAGATCCGAAAGTCTACCACATTTACTCGCGGAAACATGGCGACCTGGAGCGAGACTACAATGCCTTCTCCTTTACGCCAGAATTCTATTCACAGGGTAATGGCAGTTACCGGGATGTAAACCAAAACCGGCGTGAAGATGTATGGTTTAACCCTGCAATAGGAGATTTTAATATCCGGGTTTTTATGAGCCTGATCCAAGCGGATGGTTATAATCCTCTGGTTGTGCTGGGGAGCCGTTTCACCATCTTGCCAAGAAAAAGGAGAGGAATTCTGGCTCTTTCCAATGCACCCGCGAAGCTGCGCGTACTCCTTTCCCGACCCTTTAGTCCAGGCAGCCTGCTAAAAGGAATTTTCGAAGAATCGATTGGCTTGAAATTGGAGATCGAAACCTTCCTGGAAAAGGTACTTGAGAATAGTGAACAACATATCGAAGCAACTACTGGCGAGGGATATTGGATTGACCATTGGACATATAACCTGGACCTGATGGAAAGTTTTCTGGCGGTCTTTCCGGAACGAAGGGTTGAACTGCTCTTTACCAGCCATGATCTGCCATTTTACGATAGCCCATTGGTTGTGAGACCGCGCTCCAAGAAATATGTGCTTGTGGATGGAAAACCGCGCCAGTTGGGCAGCCTGGCTGACGATCATCAAAAGGCTAACCTGATTGAGGCACGCGGCGAGGGCTCATTCTGGTTACGTACCGACCATGGACTTGGCGCGATCTATCGGACCAGCCTTTTCGCCAAGTTGTTCAGTCTGGTTTTGATCAAATTTGCCACCCTCGATCCATATGGAATGGGCATTGAGATGGAAGCCGGTCGTCCGGGTTGGGATGACGCGATGAATGGTCTACCCGGTCTGTTTGGCTCCTCCATGTCCGAGACTTATGCGCTTAAGTGGCTTGTGGTCTTTCTGGAGGATGCGCTGCATGCAAAACCATCGGGTATTGTTCGCTTGCCGGTGGAGATGATGCGGCTTCTTCGCCGGGTGGTAAAGGAATTAAAACATTATTATTCTTCCCGTTTTGATAATCGTGATCACCAATATTGGGATAATGTATCTTCGGCGCGTGAGGCCTACCGCGCAAGTGTTCGATTGGGGGTTGATGGGAAAGAGGAAGAGCTCTCTTTTTCTGAACTGAAGACGATATTGGATTTGTTTAAATCCAAAATAGAGGCGGGTATTACCCGTGCTGAAAAACTGAACAATGGATTACCACCAACCTATTTTACCTACCAAGTTGAGGAATTTGATCTTCTAACAGACAAGCATGGTGTTCAAAAAACGGATGAGCAAGGGCGACCAATCATCCGGATCAATCGGTTCTCCCCCCAGCCTTTACCATTATTCCTGGAAGGGATGGTGAGGGCAATGAAAGTAATGGGAACCGCCTCAGCTGCCGAATTGTATTCACAGGTTAAGGCGAGTCCGCTGTATGATCCAGAGCTAAGAATGTACAAAATCAATGCTTCGCTGGAAGGACAGCCGAAGGATATCGGGAGGGTACGCGCCTTTACACCGGGTTGGCTCGAAAATGAGTCGATCTGGCTGCATATGGAATACAAATACCTTTTGGAAGTCTTACGAGCAGGTCTTTACAACAGATTTTTTGAAGATTTCAAAACTGCCCTGATACCTTTCCTCGATCCGAATATCTATGGACGCAGCCCACTGGAAAATTCGTCTTTTCTTGTCAGCAGTGCCCACCCGGATGAATCATTACACGGAGCGGGATTTGTTGCTCGCCTCAGTGGTGCTTCTGCCGAATTCCTCAGCATGTGGAGGATGATGATGGCCGGGGCACACCCGTTCTTCATCCAAAACAATCAACTCTGCCTGGCTTTTAAACCGATCCTGCCGGGTTGGTTATTTAACGAAGACAAGACAATCTCCTTCACATTCCTTGGCAGAACGACTGTCATTTACCATAACCCTGCGGGGCGTGACACGTTTGACCCCGAGAGCATTATTCGCAGAATTATCCTCCATCCTGTTGAAAGAAGTCAGATTGAATTGACCGGGGGGGTTATTCCTTCTCCTTTTGCGGGGCAGGTTCGTGAGGGAAAGATTAAGCAAATCGATGTCTATTTCGCATAGAAAAACATGATCTCAGTGGAGACCGTATGAGCCAAACCAATGATTCAAATTGGGAATTTATTGATGATGCGGGTACATTCCGGTTGTGCAATCCTCAGCATCATAATTCGCTCTATTTTCCATTGGTCAACGAAGCGGGTATTTTCTCGGCAGTTACACCGACTTTTCATGGAGATATCAAAACAGACCATAATACTTTCCTGACCCCGCCCGTTTCAATTGAGAGCCTGCACGATTCGCGCTCGGCACGGAATTTCTGGATTCAGATGGAAGGAACCATTCCCTGGTCTGCTACTGGGAACAGCGCTGCGCAGGTTGCCCGTCACTTTACCAACGATGATGAAGAATCCGTTTTGGAAGCTGGTTTTTTATGGCAGCGGGTGACACGTAAGAATGCACAGATTGGTTTACAGGCTGAGGTTACCAGTTTCGTGCCTGCTAGTACTGACCGGGTGGAATTGATGAAGGTAACACTTACCAACCTTTCTGGAAATTCCTTGAAGCTATCCTCAACAGCCGCGATTCCCATTTATGGTCGTTCTGCAGACAATCTTCGAGACCACCGGCACGTTACGTCGCTCCTGCACCGTACGCGTTGTGAAGACTTTGGTGTGTTGGTCACCCCGACACTTTCCTTCGACGAAAGAGGCCACCAGCCCAACACTTTGACGTATGCGGTCTTGGGGGTGGATGAGGACGGCACGCCTCCACAGGGCTTTTTCCCGATCGTGGAGGATTTCATCGGTGAAGGTGGGAGCCTGGATTGGCCGAAGGCGATTGTCGAGGCGACGCGAACCGGATTTCCGAGCCGGGATGAGCGTGGATGGGTTTGAGGCAATTGGGGGGATTGCGTTTCTGTGAGATTACACTTATGCCAGGTGCAAAACATTCATTTGTCTTGATTCTGGCGATTATGAACACGGATGAGTCGGAGCGACTTATCCAAGAATATGGTAGTGTGGATCGTTTTGATGCATGGCTGGAGCGAACACAAGCGTTCTGGCGGGCCGAAATCGAAGTGCCGCAAATCCTCACTGGGAATGGTCGCTTCGATGGCTGGCTGCGTTGGGTGACGGTCCAGCCGGTGCTGCGCAGATATTTTGGGAACTCTTTCCTACCCTATCATGATTACGGTCACGGCGGGCGTGGTTGGCGTGATCTCTGGCAGGATATATTGGCACTTCTGATAATGAAAAGTGGTGATGTCAGCCAGATGCTTCTTGATAATTTTGGCGGGGTGCGCATAGATGGTAGTAATGCGACCATTATCGGCTCACAGCCGGGTGAGTTCAAGGCGGACCGTAATAACATACCGCGTGTTTGGATGGATCATGGGGTCTGGCCTTTGCTAACCACTGGCGATTATATTGACCAGACTGGTGACCTGGAATTCCTGTTGCGCTCACAAGTTTACTTTAAAGATCGTCTGGCCAGTCGTGCTCAACGGATGGATGACAGCTGGTCGGCGGAACAGGGAACAGTTATGCGTACCGAGACGGCGAACCTTACCAGGGCACAATTCTTGAACATTTACTCGTTCAAAACTTGGTGCCGTTTTTTAACGTAGGCGAACATAACAATATCCGGCTTGAAGGGGCCGATTGGAACGACGCGATGGATATGGCCAGCCAGCGCGGCGAGAGTGTGGCCTTCACTGCAATGTATGCCGGTAATTTACGCAGATTAAGTGAATGGGTGCTGGCGCTAAAAAAGTGCGATGTGACGGAAATTGAAATATGCCGCCGAGATGCTTCCATTACTGGATACATTGACAGACGCAGTGGATTATGATTCAGTTGAAGCCAAAACAGTCTCTTCTGGAAAAATATTTCACCAGTTGTGCACATACGCTTTCCGGAAGGAAAGATTGGCCTGAGCACTGCAGGATCTGGCTGCCGATCTGTCGGTCAAGGCAGACTGGTTGTGCAATCACCTGCGTAACCAGGAGTGGCTGACCAATTCCGAAGGTTATGGCTGGTTCAACGGTTATTACGATAATAATGGTAAGCGGGTGGAAGGCGATTTTCCAAAAGGTGTTCGCATGACCCTGACCGGCCAGGTTTTTGCGTTGATGGGCGGAGTTGCCAGTGACGAACAAGCAAATGAAATTGTCCGCTCAGTTGATCGTTATTTATATGATGCGAAGCTCGGTGGTTACCGTCTCAATACGGATTTTGGTGAAGTATTGCCAAGCCTGGGAAGAGGTTTTGGATTTGCTTATGGTCACAAAGAAAATGGTGCAATGTTCAGTCATATGGCAGTCATGTATGCCAATGCGCTCTACCAGCGTGGAATGGCCATAGCAGGGTTACAAAGTCCTGGATGGCATCTACCAGCATTGTCAGGATTTTTCGCGCAGCCACATCTTTCCGGGTATCCCTGAATATATTAATGAGCGTGGTCGTGGGATGTATACCTATTTGACAGGTTCAGCCAGTTGGTATCTACTCACGCTTGTGACCGAAGTCTTTTGGTGTCAGAGGGAAACTTGGAGACCTGGTGCTTGATCCGAAGCTGGTGGCAGCGCAGTTCGGACCAGGATGGAACGCGCGCGTCTGACTACCCGATTTGCAGATCGCACACTGGAAATCATCTATCACAATCGAAGCCTGTTTGGAGTTTGGGAATTATTTGGTTCATGCGGTTAGTCTGGATAACCGTCCGGTCGAAATTACCGAATTGCCGGTGATTATTCCCCGCAGCCAGATTTCTTTATTGGACCCGGCCACCGACACATCGTATTGAGATTGAGTTGCAGTAACGAAAACTGATCATCATGCCTGAATTGCGTAGCGCGAGTATTCACATTACAGGGATCGTTCAAGGGGTTGGATTCCGTCCATTTGTCTATGGGCTGGCAGTTCGTTTTAGGCTAGACGGATGGGTGCGGAATACTTCTGCCGGGGTGGATATCGAAGTGGACGGGACAGTTGCTGTGTTGGAATCCTTTGTTCATTCTCTCAGGAATGAACTTCCGCCCCTGGCACGTATAGATACTTTTGAAGTAAATTTCGGGCTTCCACGTGGGTTTACCGGGTTTCGAATTGTCCAATCCGAGACTGTCGCAGGAGCATTCCAGCCCATTTCGCCGGATGTAAGTATCTGTCCGGATTGCCTTGAAGAGTTGGTAGATCCCACCAACCGTCGTTACCGTTACCCATTCATAAATTGCACCAATTGCGGTCCGCGGTTTACCATCATAACTGATATCCCTTACGACCGGCCCAATACAACCATGTCATCATTCGAAATGTGTCCGGATTGCGCTTCCGAATATGCGAATCCACTCGACCGGCGTTTTCATGCCCAACCGGTGGCCTGTCCAGTGTGTGGTCCGCAGGTCTGGTTGGAAGATGTGGATGGATGCCGATTGTCGGAACGGGATGATGCCATCCTGGCTCGCGCAAAAGCTTCTCTCAAACGGGAAAATTCTTGCCATAAAAGGCCTGGGTGGTTTCCATTTGGCGTGTGATGCCACAAATGCCGAATCTGTGGCCGAATTACGGCGCCGCAAGCTGCGCGTGGAAAAACCGTTTGCTCTGATGATGCCCGACCTGGCGACTGTGGAACAGCATTGTTTCACCAGTGAGGCTGAACGTGCACTTACTTGAATCCCACCAGCGGCCCATCGTTCTTTTGCGCCGTAAGCCAGACTCTCCAATTGCAGAGGATGTCGCCCCCAGGCAGGAAAACCTGGCTGTCATGCTTCCCTATACTCCAATCCATTACCTGCTTTTTGCAGCGGAAGGCGATACCCAACAATCAGGATCCAATGCCAGGCCTTTGATAATGACGAGTGGCAACCTTTCCGAAGAGCCTATCGCAACAGGGAATGATGAGGCCCGTCAACGGCTGGCCTCTCTGGCGGATGCATTCCTGATGCACAATCGCGATATCCGAACGCGTTGCGATGATTCTGTTACCAGGATAATCAGGGATCCGGATAAACACAATCCTCTGTTTACTTTCTTCGCCGCTCGCGTGGGTATGCACCAGACCCCATCCAACTCGCGCTAGAAGCTACCTCCAATTCTGGCGACTGGCCCGGAATTAAAAAACACATTCTGCCTAACCCGCGAACGGTATGCATTTCTCAGCCAGCATATTGGGGATATGGAAAATTACGAGACCTTGCGCTCCTTTGAAGATGGAATTGGTTATTTTGAGCGTTTGTTTCGAATTCAGCCGGAAGCGATTGCCTGTGACCTTCATCCAGATTATCTTTCCAGCCGCTACGCGGTACAACGCTCGCAACAACAAAACCTACCAATCTTCCGTATTCAGCATCATCATGCCCATATAGCGGCTTGCATGGCGGATAACGGGTTGGATGGCAGCCATCCGGTCATCGGACTGGCATTTGACGGTACCGGTTATGGAGAGGATGGAGCCATCTGGGGAGGCGAATTCCTTGTAGCAGACTTTGCCGGTTACCAGCGCCCATATCACCTAGCCTATTTCCCTCTACCCGGCGGAGACGCAGCCATTAAACGACCAGCTCGAACTGCTCTGGCCCTGCTCTGGTCGTTGGGCATGGAATGGGACGATCGTTTGGCTCCGGCGAAGGATTTATGTTTCGAGGAACGGCAGGCATTGCGTATTCAACTGGAGCGTGGCTTGAATACGCCCAAGACATCCAGTCTGGGCCGCCTGTTTGACGCTGTGGCTGCCCTGACCGGGGTGAGACAAAAGGTCAATTATGAGGCCCAGGCTGCAATGGAATTTGAAGCGGCGCTAGATCCATCCGAATCTGGCGCCTACCAGATTGAAATCAAAGATGGAATTATGGAAATGGGGGAGTTAATCCGAAACCTTCTCGCGGATATTCATTCGGATGTATCCATCCCGGTTATTTCGGCGCGTTTCCATAATGGCCTGGCCGTATTTATCGCACCAGGTTTGCGTTGGAGATCCGTAACAAAACGGGAATAAACGAAGTTGCATTAAGTGGGGGGGTTTGGCAGAATATGGCTTTACTTGAGCGGGTGATCCGCAGCTTTGCGAGGAGATGGATTCGTTGTCTATTTTCACCATCAGGTTCCAGCGAACGATGGTGGATTGTCGCTTGGGCAGGCAGTGGTGGGCGCTTCCAGGTTTGTCGTATAATGATGAACGGAGTTATTGGAGAGATAAAGAAATTAGGGTGAATATGATAAAGATATTACTTGTAGAAGACGATGCCCCCTTGCTGGAAGTGATGCGCTGTCTCCTGGAAGCTGAAGGGTATGAGGTATGTCCGGCAGTAAATGGAAAACAGGCCCTCGAATTATTCGATACCAGCCAGCCCGACCTGGTCATTTCGGATATCATGATGCCGGAAATGAACGGATATGAGTTGCTCGAATCGATCCGCACATTACAGCAGGGAATTACCGTACCATTCCTGTTCCTAAGTGCTCGAACAGAACGTTCGGATGTCGACCTGGCACGGAGTCTGGGGGTGGATGATTATCTTTTTAAACCATTTGACGCGTCTGAATTAATAAATGCTGTCCGGGCCCGCCTCGATCGGCGTCGCATCGTCGAGCTATTTGATACTCGTTCCGCTCATCTTCAGACTGTAATCATGCTGGCGAATGTTATTGAAACGCGTGATCCTTACACTGCCGGCCACCTGGAACGAGTTCGCCATTTGGCTCTGAACCTTGCGGTTGCCTTGAATTGGAATACCGAAGATATGGCCATTTTGGAATTCGGGGCTATTTTACATGACATTGGGAAGATCGTTGTGCCCAGCCAGGTATTGAAAAAGACTGGCCCATTGACGGAAGAAGAGTGGTTGCTTATGCGCCAGCACCCGGCGATCGGCGCGAAGATGTTGGAGGGTGTGGACCATCTTAAATCTGCGATACCCTATGTATTTCACCACCACGAATGTTGGAACGGTAGTGGTTATCCGTCGGGATTGGTAGGTGAGAAAATCCCAAGGGAGGGACGTTTGCTCGCAATCGTCGATGCATTTGATGCGATGACCACCAACCGCCCCTATCACGATTGTATGCCGGCTGCAGATGCGCTGGACGAGCTGGCGCGTTATCGAGGCGTTTTCTTTGATCCGGTTATGGTGGATGCATTCTTACAGACGTATCGTCTGTAAGAATGCCGGCTTGATCTTAATTACTGAGTCGGAGAGGCCCATTTCTTAACCGAGATAAAAATTATTTGAAACAGAGACAGTCACAACCGGCTGTCTCTGTTTATTAAGTGAGTATCGAATTCCAGGAGAAAATTCGGCGGGTCGGAAGAAATCTTACCTGCCCGCTTCACGATCCATTTCGCGCTCGGCGTCTCTACGGGCAATTGCCTCGCGTTTGTCGTGCAATTTCTTGCCTTTGGCGATGGCAATTTCCAACTTGGCCCGCCCATTTTTAAGATAGACGCGAATTGGAACAATTGTGACGCCTTTCTGGCGGACAGCTTCCCACATTTCACGAATTTCTTTGCGATGCAGCAACAAACGGCGAGGTCTCTTTGGGTCATGATTGAAGCGATTTGCCTGTATATAAGGAGCGATGTGTGCCTCGATCAGCCAGGCTTGATTCTCGTCCACGCGTATATAGGACTCCGCCAGGCTGATTTGACCGGCGCGGATCGATTTGATTTCGCTGCCTTTGAGGGCTAAACCAGCCTCAAATCGCTCAAAGAGAAAATATTCAAAACCGGCTTTACGGTTGGATGCAACGACCTTTACATTTTCAGGCATATTGGCTTGATATTACCATGAGTTATTCGAATTTTGGATAACGGCTGTAACAATAATACTAAAAAGTTTGATTGGTTTTAATGACGGAAGAAAACCATGAAGAAATTTGGTTCTCGTTATGTGTGCGATTATAATCAATGAAGATATCTGTATGCTCAGGAGACGAGAATGTACTTCGACCTACCGCTTGACCAATTACAGAATTACCTGCCTGCCCGGATAGAACCAAACGATTTCGATGCTTTCTGGAAGGAAACCCTTTCTCAGACCAGGGCCCATCCTCTCGAACCGCGCTTCGAACCGATCGAAACCGATTTGAAATTCCTGGATGTGTTTGATGTAACCTATAACGGCTATGGCGGACAGCCGATCAAAGGCTGGTTCCTGCTGCCACAGCAACGACCGGAACCTGTAGCTTGTATAGTTGAGTATATCGGGTACGGCGGTGGGCGCGGTCATCCATACGACTGGTTGTTATGGGGCAATATTGGGTACGCTCACTTAATCATGGATGTGCGTGGTCAGGGCAGCACCTGGCGGAGCGGCGATACACCGGACCTCGAAACGGACGGAGGCAATCCCCAGATTCCCGGATTTATGACGCGTGGTGTGCTTGACCCACACAACTATTTCTATCGCCGTGTTTTCAGCGATGCGGTCCGAGCGGTGGAAACTGCCCGTTCCCACCCTTCGGTGGATGCCCAACGCGTGGCGGTCCTGGGCGGGAGTCAGGGAGGAGGTATTGCGCTTGCTGCGGCTGGACTCTTGCCAGATCTGGCGGCGGTATTGCCAGATGTGCCTTTCCTTTGTCATATCCGTCATGCCACTGAAATTACTGATACCTACCCTTATGGCGAAATTCAAAATTATTGCAAAATCCATCGGGATAAGATTGAGACAGTCTTTAATACACTTTCTTACTTCGACGGGGTTAATTTTGCAACCCGTGCCAAATCCCCGGCACTGTTTTCAGTGGGGTTGATGGATGAAACTTGTCCGCCCTCGACTGTTTTTGCCGCCTACAATTATTATGGTGGTCCAAAGAAAATCAAGATCTGGTCTTACAACCACCATGAGGGTGGAGAGACATTCCAAAGTGTGGAGAGGGTCCGTTTCCTGAAGGCCTTGTGGAAATAGTTCAGGTGATGAAACGATTTGTTGTTTTCCTATTAGTGGTTGTATATTTCCTGAATGCCTGTGCACCTGTTTCGAGACAGACCTCCAGCCTGCCAAGGGTCTTGGCAGTGGAATCTTTTTTGGCCGACATTGCCCGGAACGTAGGCGGAGACCGCCTGGTCGTTGAATCACTCATCCCGGTGGATGCCGACCCTCATGCTTATCAGCCCTCTCCCCAGGATGCGGCAAAGATCGCAGATGTGGAAGTACTCATTATCAATGGTGGAAACCTGGAATCTTTCCTGTCTCCAATATTGCAGAACGCGGGCACCGAACAGAGGATTATCACGGCCTCTGACGGCCTGACACCCAGGCCGGATCCTTCCGGACAGAATCCCGAAGGCGATCCCCATTTCTGGCTTGATCCGAACAATGCAATAAAATACGTTGAAAACATTCGAACTGGTCTTGCTCAAGCAGACCCGGCAGGGGCATCCGTCTATGCGATGAATGCACAGAAATATATTGAAGATTTACGGGCCCTGGATACATGGATCAAGTCCCAGGTTCAAAACATCCCTCAGGCACATCGCCTGCTGGTGACCAACCACGAGACAATGGGTTATTTTGCCGGACGCTATGGATTTACAGTTGTAGGCGCGATCATCCCAAGTGTTAGTAGCGGTGCAGCTCCCTCGGCCCAGCAACTGGCAGCCCTGATTGATCAGATTCGCTCCACCGGCGCGCCAGCTATCTTCCTTGAGACCGGCACGAATCTCCAATTGGCGGACCAGATAGCCTCCGAGACTGGAGTGAAAGTTGTCTCCAATCTGTATACCCATTCGCTCAGTGCTCCAGGAGGACCAGCCTCAACTTATCTCGATATGATGAAATATGACGTTACTGCGATTGTCGAGGCGTTAAAATGACTCCTAAAGTGCATAGATCGCTTTACCCCCATGTTCCACATGATCCAGATGCGCCCATACTAGAGGTTCATAAACTGACCTTCAGATATAATGGGCATTTTGCCCTTGAAGATATCTCTTTCCATTTGCACGCCGGAGAACGCGTCGCAGTAGTTGGGCCAAATGGGGCAGGAAAAAGCACGCTATTTAAGGTGGTGTCTGGAGTTCTTCCTCCCAGTTCCGGGGAAGTTAAAATTTCCGGTTTCGGCCCGCGTGGCCATATTTGCATCGCATATGTACCCCAACGCAGCCAGGTGGACTGGCGTTTTCCTGCCAGTGTGGCGGATGTGGTCATGATGGGGCGCATCGGGCAGATCGGTTTTTTCCGGTGGCCGCGTCGTAAGGACTGGGATACTGTCCATGATGCTCTGGAAGCAGTGGATATGGATGCACTTGCCAACCGCCAGATAGGTGAACTTTCCGGCGGTCAACAGCAGCGCACTTTTCTGGCGCGTGCTCTGGCGCAAGAGGCTGAACTTGTTCTAATGGACGAACCTTTGAACGGCCTCGATACGCCTTCTCAAGAAGCAATCCTTTCCCTGCTTGAAAAACTTCGCCAGCAGAAGATAACTGTCATGGTAGCAACTCACGACCTGGGGCAAGCCGCGAGCCATTTCGACCGTGTCATGCTTCTGAACCGGCGTCTGATCCGTTTTGGTTCGCCACAAGAAGTATTATCGAGCGAGAACCTCCTGAAAGCCTATGGCGGTCACGCCCAATTGATCCAGGGAGAAGATGGGACCACGACTCTGGCTGACACCTGCTGTGACGGGGAGGAAGATGAATAATTTAATTAATATTTTCCTGCAGCCATTCTCCTATGCATTTATGGTGCGAGGACTGGCCGCCTCGGTTATCGTCGGCGTAGTGTGCGCGGTAGTGGGTGTGTACGTTGTATTGCGCGGAATGGCTTTTTTTGGGGATGCATTGGCGCATGCCGTTCTACCGGGCGTTGCGCTTGGCTATTTGCTCAGTGGTGGGAGCCGCGAGACACTCTTCTGGTGGGCCTTGGGAGCAGCGATATTGGTGGCGCTGGCAGTCGGGCGAGTATCGAAACGTTCCGAGATCCGCGAAGATACTGCCATTGGGATTCTCTTTGCGAGCATGTTCGCCCTTGGCATTGCACTGATTTCCACTGTCCGAAGTTATACTGTGGATTTAAGCCATTTCCTTTTTGGTGATGTCTTGGGAGTCTCCACGTATGACCTGGTCCTCACGGCTGCTTTCGGATCGGTAATACTCCTGGTAATCTTTTTCTTTTACAAAGAGTTTATGGTACTCTCATTTGATCCGGTTCTTTCGGCCACATTACGATTGCCGTCGGGCTTGTTGAACAATCTCCTATTTATTCTGATGGCAATGACGGTTTCAGTTGCAATGCAGACAGTTGGGGTAGCTTTGATGGTAGCTATGCTGGTCACACCCGCGGCGACGGCATCCTTGTTAACGCACAGGTTATGGCAGGGCATGATTGTATCAGCCGCAATTGGCGCAATCTCGGCGGTAACAGGGTTATATTTGAGTTACTACTTTAACATTGTCTCGGGGTCGGCTATCGTCTTGACGGCGACAATCATCTTCCTGTTGGTCTTCATTCTACATCCCCACCGTGAGGGTTTGTGGAAGAGAAGATAAACATGCCTTGTCGTTGCCGTTCATTATTCATTTCCATATCTCTATTTCTTCTTTTTGCCTGCACCAATCTGGGGACTTCAATACCTTCGACGGCTATCGGACCTACTGTAACGCCCAACCCGGACTCTTCCCTGACACCGACTCCTTTTGGCCCATCTGCTGCCACAGTAACCCTTCCTGAGTCCAATCCGCCGGCGACGCCTACGGTTGCTTTTACTCCTTTGGTAACGCAGACTTTCATTCCAATTCCAGCATTTGTACCCTCCAAATACAGTTTGAGTGTCATGATGGATATTGCTGCCCATCTGGTTTCTGTGGATGAAACCATTACTTTTCAAAATTCGACTGGGGAACCACTCTCCGAACTGGTATTGGCAGTTGAGCCGAACCTCTGGAAGGATTGCTTTGTCGTGAAAGATATATCTGTAGATGGACTGATCGTAAGCGGAACCAATCTTAATGGTGACCGGCTCGATATTCCATTGAATGAACCACTCGTCCCGGATGGAACTTTGAGTCTGTTCCTGCATTTTGAGTTACATCTCCCGGCTGCAGATGTCTATCATGTCTTTGGGTACAATGCTCAGCAGACCAACCTGGTTGACTGGTATCCTTTCATAGTTCCTTTTACTCGCGGAAAGGGCTGGCAGCTCGAGCCTCCATCGAATGTAGGCGAGCACCTGCTCTATGATGTGGAAAATTTTGACATGACGCTCCATCTTACTGGCCCAAAGGTGGTTGCGATCGTAGCCGCCAGCGCACCCGCCGAAGATATTTCTTATGGTTGGCGCTACCGTTTGGAGTCCGTGCACTCCTTCGCTCTTTCGGTCAGCACTGATTATCAAACCGCCTCAACAAAGTCTGATGGTGTGACCGTGACCAGTTACTTCTTTGACAGCGAAAGTGCTCAGGGTAAAGCAGTGCTGGGCGAGGTAGCCAAAGCCATGAAGACATTCGATCTTCTCTTTGGACCAGAACCTTATCCGAAAATCAGCATTGTCGAATCTCCCTTCTTCGATGGGATGGAATTCGATGGATTATTCTTCCTAAGCCGTGAATACTATTCTTCAGAGAACGGAACAGTACTGAATAATTTGATAGATATCGCTGTTCACGAAACGGCGCATCAATGGTGGTTTGGATCTGTTGCGAATGACCAGGCCCTGGAACCATGGCTGGATGAGGCATTGGCGACCTACAGTGAACGGCTATTTTACGAGAGGAACTATCCGGATGTAAAAGCCTGGCAGGCTTTTAGGATTGATGCATATCATCCTGCTGGGTGGGTAGATCTGGATGTTTATCATGGAGTCAATTTCCGAATGTATACCAATGCTGTTTACCTGCGTGGAGCATTGTTCCTGCAAGCGCTGCGTGAACGGATTGGTGATGTGGCGTTCTTCGCTTTCCTAAAGGATTATGCTATACAAATGGCTGGAAAGCGGTCAACTCCCGCAGATTTCTTTCTAATTTTGCAGCAGCATATTAGCGTGGATATTTCGGATATAGTCTCCCAATATTTTCAAAACCCGTATTGATCTCAGATATTGATTCCGGATGGTTGATAATTACGAACATGTTTTTGTCCAAACGAATGGAATCCGTCTCCATGTGGTTATGGCCGGAGATCCAAAAGGAAAGCCGGTGTTACTCTTACACGGTTTCCCTGAATTTTGGTATGGCTGGCGCCACCAGATCCCTGCTCTTGTTGCTGCAGGGTATCGGGTGATCGTCCCCGATCAGCGCGGCTACAACCTGTCTGATAAACCCAAGGGTGCGCATTCCTATGCTACAACGATATTGGTACAGGATATGATCGGTTTGCTGGATCACCTTGAGACAGAAAAAGTGGATCTGGCGGGTCATGATTGGGGTGCCGCTGTGGCATGGGGCATTGCCATCAGCCATTCAAATAGGATCAATCACTTGGCTATCTTGAACGTGCCTCACCCAGTGGTGATGATGCATACATTGCGAATTTCTCCGATCCAATTGCTCAAGAGCTGGTATATTGGATTTTTCCAGATACCCGGCCTGGTTGAATGGGTGTTGCGGTTAAACCATTGTGCGGTAACCAGTCGAATGATGGTTCTAAGTGGAAAAATAAGCACGTTCAGCCCTTCGGACCTGATCGAATACAGGAAAGCCTGGGAACAGCCTGGCGCGCTGACAGCCATGATTAATTGGTATCGTGCAATCCTTTTAGCTCGCCCAAGGTACCAAGCGTATGTTCGCATCCAGGTTCCCACCTTAATTTTATGGGGAAAACGCGATCTGGCCTTAAGTTCACAAATGGCAGAGCGTTCGCTCGAATTATGTGACGATGGACACTTGGTGTTCTATGAAAATGCCACCCATTGGGTACAACATGATGAGGCAGAAGAAGTCAATCGGCAATTGCTCTCGTTCTTTTTGTAAAGCGAAATCAAAGAGATTGTCAAGATGTTCATCCCGTTTGTGTATACAACCACAACTTGTGAGATTTACGGCACTGGCAGTTTCCTGGAACCTGAAGATTTGGGTGGCGGGCAATTGCACGTGGATTTCAACCTGGTCTACATCCCTTATGGCGCCTACAATGGTCTTTGATCCTGCCCGGTCTCTCCCGGGAGCTAACTGGGTTGCAGTACGGATCGAAGGCTGGTGTAATGAATTTCCATGGATAACTGAAATGAAGATGTATTTCACCCGGCATGGCGAGAGCGAGGCGAACACGCTGCGGATAATCTCCAACCGCGATCTGCCTCATCAGCTAACAGAAAAGGGTCGTCATCAGGCAGCTTTGCTGGCGGAAAAACTGCGCGGGAAGCCCATAACTCTTATTTATACCAGTCCCATTTTGCGGGCGAAAGAGACCGCGGGGATCCTGTCTGCGACTCTGGATATTCCGGTGGAATGCGCGCATGCTCTACGTGAACCGGATTGTGGTTTTCTTGAAGGTCGCGGGGACGCGGAAGCCTGGAGAGAGCACGATGCATGGAAGGAGAACTGGCTCCAGGGTAAGCAGCTGGACCAGGGCCCACAGGATGGCGAGACCTGCAACGAGGTTCAAGCGCGATTAACTGGTTTCATAAAAAACCTGAGAGCCCGGTATGAAGAGACCGCAGCAGAATTTGTTATGGTAACTCACGGCGCCCTCATCCTTTACGGCCTGCCAGTTATTGTGGACGGAATCGACAATCGGTTCATTTGGGAACATGGACTTGGACATGCAGTATTAATCACGACGGAAATTCAAGATGGAAAACTGACCTGCGTCGCGTGGGATCCCAAGTGAATTTTAGCTATAGAAGGATTATCAAAGGGGGATTGGTAGGACTATCTCATTACAAGGATCAATCCATGGCCTGCTCGAGTGCATCTTCCAGGGTTGCATAGATCTTTGCGCTGTTGGCACGCAACGCCTTCACCTTGACTAATTTTCGCGCTATCCCATAGAAATAAGCGTCGATACGAATCCCGATTTTGGCTAGCTCCTCTTTTGCGCCCCGCAGGCTCTTGATTCCACCGGGAGTATCTTCGAATATCGATACCGATGCTCCATCAAGTTGTTCCCAGAAAGAGTCTGCATGACCTGTCTCGGCCAAACCAACAGCCTCAGTGAGGGCGATCTCCTGTGTATCCCCCAGGGCCATCCGCATGGCGGCCAGGGCATGCACTGGCGACGGCTTCAGGAATGCCTGGGGATCGGTCATGCGCTTCAGCCCGACCCAACACATTCCGCCCCAGCCGAGGATGGGTAGGCTTTCCAATTGAACCAATTCGGCCCCAAGTTCTGCTTCTGGGGTTGAGAAAATCCCGAACGGTGGCCGGGATGGGCGACTGGTGATCACTGCCGCGGCGTGCTTTGGGGCCGCAATCCAATTCGACAAACGGGCGCTTTCGACAGTAGACAAGTTCGAACGATCGTATTTAAGGAGGTAGCTTTCGCATCCAAGCGCAGCGGGTAGCTCGTAAGCCAGGCTAAATTCGGCACTGCCCAAAACAAGTTCCTGGAAGGTGCGATGAGTGATGGAGAGTTCGGCCACACGTGCCCCCAGGATCAGGTCGTGTAAGATCTGAAATTGACCTGAAGGATGGCGATTATTTTTCAGAAAATAACGTTCTGCCCGTTCCAGTGGGTGTAAGCGGATCATTTCGGGTGTGGAAAGCTTGCGTGCCAGTTCATGAAAATCGGGCGCAATGCGATGTTCCGGATGAGTCGAAAGGGGTTGTGCGAGTGAAGCGGGTAGACCATATCCTGGTTCATCCTGCCAGGCCATCTCCAACAATAATGCTGTGCTTATGGCGGCTTCATCCCATTCACTGGTGATCCCCCCGGCCTCGAAGGTCGCGATATCGTCCGGTGAAAGGGTGATATCCCCGAATCCCAATGCCATAGCCATGCGGCGAACCGTTTCTTGCAGCGCCAGGTGGTAACCGTGCGGTTCCAGAAGAACGCCATCCATGTCGAACAGCAGAATTTTCATACCGACTTCGTCGCGGCATGGCGGCGGACCAGCTCCGTCTCGACATCGGCCAAACTTAGCCCCTGATGGGCAAGCAAAACCAGTGTGTGATAAAAGAGGTCTGCGACCTCCTCGACCAAACGTTGATTTCCTTGTCCTTTGGCGGCCAGGATCACTTCCACGGATTCCTCTCCCACCTTTTGAAGGACAACATCCACATTGGCGGAGAGCAGTTTGTTGGTATAAGAGCCAGGCTTTGGTTTATTTTTGCGGTCGAGGATAATATTAAACAGTTCATTAAGCATGTTTACTCCATAGAGAACGGTAAAAGCAACTTCTGGATCCGGTGTGGCAGGCCGGACCGGATGGGATAACCAGAACGAGAAGAGTATCCTCGTCACAATCAACTTCAATGCGGACAACTTTTTGAATGTTTCCCGATGTGGCGCCCTTGTGCCATAACGCCTGCCGCGAACGGGACCAGAACCAGGTTTCATGAGAATCAAGGGTGAGCTGGAGCGATTCGGCATTCATCCACGCCATCATCAAGACTTCCAGGCTTTGGCTGTCCTGAACAATGGCAGGGATCAATCCCTGTTCATTCCAATGTAACGTTTTTCTTTCAAGTAACATTTTCCACGAACTCCACATATTTTAGATCAGGCCTGGAAAAAACAGCAAAAGAGGGCAGCCCAAGCTTTTTCCAGTAGGTGAAAGGATCGCCGCCAATCCTGCCGGCAACCCAAAGGGCCATGACTGTGCCGTGGGCGACGATCACCACATTCCCGGTCGGAAAATGATCAAGTACCTGCGCAATTGCAATCGAAAAGCGGCTTAAGGCTTGTTTCGCACTTTCCTGGCCGAAAACGAGGCTTGAAGGCTCCTCAAAGAAATATTTCAGCTTGGCTTCGAAATCAATTTGGCTATAAAGACCTTCTTTTTCCCGAAGGTGTTCATGCAGACCAGGCGCTGATTCAAAAGGGATACCCAAGATATTGGCAACCAATGCTCCAGTTTGGATCGCCTTCGGCTCCATACTGGTAATAATCAGGGCGGGTTGGTATTTGTTTATTCTTTCAGCTAGAGTGATACACCTTTTACGACCTTCCGCAGACAATTCCCATTTTTCGGATGGCAAACCAGGTATGGTTTCTGTTAATGAATGGCGTACCATAATTAACAAGTTCCTATCCATCCAGCAAATTCCTACGCCATTCTTACTTTAATGCCTCGGCTGGCCAAATATTGTCTTGATGGTACCCACATTGTATTCGCCGAAATGCAGCATGGAAGCCACCAGGGCGGCATCCGCCTTTCCTTCGGTCAATACCGCATATAAGTGTTCCGGATTGCCTGCGCCGCCCGATGCAACTACTGGTATGGTCACCGCTTCAGCGACTTTTCGAGTCAGGCGCAATTCATAGCCTTCCCTTGTTCCATCGGCATCAATCGAGTTGACAACCAGCTCGCCAGCCCCCGATTCTTCACCGCGCTTGGCCCAGTCGATCGCATCCAAGCCCATAGGAGTACGCCCGCCATTGATAACAATTTCGTAACCAGTAGGAATTTCGAGGGAGGGTAGAACCCGGCGCACATCCATCGAAAGAACAACCGCTTGGGCGCCGAAGGCTCTTGAGGCCTCCTTGATCAGTTGCGGATTCCTGACGGCTGCCGTATTGATATTTATTTTTTCTGCGCCTGCAAGGAGAACGCGGTTGCAATCATCCAGCGTCCTCAAGCCACCCCCTACGGAAAATGGTATAAAAACCTGTTCTGCTACACGGCTAACAACGTTCAAGAGGATGTTCCGGTTCTCACTGGAGGCGGTGATATCGTAAAAAACCAATTCATCCAGGCCTTGTTCGTAATACTTGCG
This sequence comes from uncultured Chloroflexia bacterium, assembly GCA_963830665.1. Taxonomy (GTDB): domain Bacteria; phylum Chloroflexota; class Anaerolineae; order Anaerolineales; family Villigracilaceae; genus UBA877. The sequence continues at coordinate 349,486 of CAWHNM010000016.1, read as the reverse complement.
TGCCTGTTCCACCGGATCGCCAATATCCTTGGTATCAACGAATTTAACACTTTTGGCGAGTTTACCGTCGCGCACATCCAGGCAGGAAATGATTCGTTTGCTTAACATAATAGGGTCTCTACTGAGATTGTTTTCGCGCGACCATATTTGGCATTGGTTTTCATGATTTCCCCCCGGGTTGCCAGTGAGCGAAATTTTCGAGTAACTGTAGGCCAACCGCCCCGCTTTTCTCGGCGTGGAATTGCACCGCAAATAAGCTCTTTTTTCCGATTGCCGCAGGGAAGGAATTCCCGTAATCGCATGTGGCGTAGATAGACTCCGGATTGGTAGGTTTGGGATAATAGGAATGAACGAAATAAAACTCATCGCCGGGCTGTAAATGGGCAATAATTGGATGAGGTTGTGTAACCGTAACGGCATTCCAGCCCATATGCGGAATTTTGAGCGACTTATCAATTACCTGGAACCGGGGGCAAACTCCTTGGATTAAATCAAGTCCTGGCGTATCTCCTTCCTCCGAGTGAGAGAGAATGATCTGACAGCCGATGCAAATTCCTAGAATGGGAACGCCTTGTGCATACGCAGATAATAGAGCGGAATCCAACTTGCGATCTTTAAGAACCTGCATGGCAGTTCCGGCGTGCCCGACCCCTGGGAAAATGATCCGTTCTGCATTCTGGACAATTTGCGGGTCGGCAGAAATCTGGTTTGGAATTCCAAGATGATCAAGCGCACGTTTAACAGAAGTGAGATTTCCGGCTTTATAATCAACGATGGTGATCATAAGACTCCATTGATAAATGCTGGAAAAAGCATTTTATGATCCTTTCCTGATCTTCATATTTCTCCCGGCAATTTCAAACATTCTCTAATCGTTAATTTGCCCTCGTAGAGAGCTCGTCCGATGATCACTCCGGCCAACCCGGCCTTACGGACGGAGCCCACGTCTTCAAGGCTGCTTACGCCACCCGAAGCCACCACACGAAGACCGGTGGTGTTCTGCAATTCAATTGCGTATTCAACATTGACTCCTGAAGCAGCGCCATCACGCCGAACATCGGTTATCACACACCAGGTTATGCCATGGTTGTTTAATCGTCTTCCGACTTCCACCTGGGAGAAGGATGTTGGCTCCTGCCAACCCTGAATGGCAACTTTCCCAGCGCGCACCGCGATATCTCCGGCAATGCTTTCCGGTCCGTATTTGGTGATCGCCCAATCCACCAGAACCGGATCCAGAATGGCGGCAGTGCCAAGGAAAACGCGCTTTACGCCCATGCTAAGAACGGATGTAATCGAGGCCTGGTCGCGCAGGCCGCCGCCAAATTCGACCTTGAGTCCGACATCCAGAATGGTTTCCAGCGCCTGCATATTTAGAAAGGTATCCTGACCAAATGCACCATCCAGGTTGACGACATGCAACCACTCGGCTCCTTCGTCTTTCCAGCGTTCGGCCCAATGATGCGGGTTATCAGTGTAGGTGGTTTGACGGTTCGGGTCCCCCTGGGTTAGCCGGACTACTCTGCCTCCACGCAGATCTATTGCGGGAAAAACAGTAAAACTGTCAACCATCACCGATTTCCAAGCTGCCGGGCGATTTGAGCGCAGTGGATGGCATCGTGAGCAGTGTGATGCACGGCTTGGGCAAAGATCGTAATTTGGCCCAACTCGTTGTGCTGTCCTGCACGCTGCCACTGGTCAGGCGTGAGCAAAGAAAATTCCTTGATTGTCTGCCGCCGGAAAGCATTAAAGCCAGCCAATGCCACCTGCAAATCTGCAGCCTTGTAATTGCGTTCGCGTGCCAGGGCTTCCTGATCGTAAGCGATGATCGAAGGATTGTCCTGATCCCGCATGGATTGCATTCGCTGGATAAAATACTCTTCCGCATCACGCAAGTGGCAAATCACCTCGACCACTGACCAGTTCTCATCACCACCAGTTGCTGCGCGGGCTTGAGAATTGCTGATCCCGGCCAAAAGGCCGGCCAGGGTATCAGGTGTGGCTTTGAGGGCATCAAGCAAATCTTGATTTAATTCGTACATGTTCGGCTCCTTTCATGGATGGAAATGACAATCCTTTTCAACCCAACGATCTCCACGCTAAGCCATGGTTCCTTTGGTGGAAGGGATACTCCCTTGCCGGCGCGCATCCAGTTGAGTTGCAGTGTCGAGCGCACGAGCGAGAGCCTTGAACAGGGCTTCAGCCTTATGGTGATCGTCGCGGCCATACAGGATGCGCGCATGAATGTTGCTGCGGCTTGCGAAGGCAAAACTTTCTAAAAAATGCGGAAAAAGACTGGTAGGGAGTTCCCCGACCTGCGCATTGCCCCATTCAGCCTCTACAATACAATAAGGACGCCCTGAAAGATCGACTGCCACAAAGGCGAGGCTTTCATCCATAGGAACATAAGCATGTGCCATCCGGACGATACCCTTTCGATCACCAAGAGCCTGGTCGAACGCCGAGCCAAGCACAATAGCCACATCTTCCACTGTATGGTGGGCGTCTACGGATAAATCGCCCTTTGCGTGGATGGTTAGATCGAAGAGCCCGTGCATTGCAATATGGGTAAGCATATGGTCTAGGAATCCGATTCCGGTGGAGATATCGTGTTGACCGTTTCCTTCCAGGTTTAATTCAATGGAAATATCAGTCTCATTGGTCTTGCGTTGGACTTTTGCAGTTCGCATAATTCTCCTTTATTACAAGGAACAAGAGTTGAAAAGTCGAAGCCATAAATAAACTTTAGATTTTCGAGAGCGCTTCCAACAACACGTCCGTGTGCTCTGGTTTACCGACACTGATGCGAATGCAATCCTTCAAACCGGGCTTGTTGAAATAACGCACCAGGATCCCATATTTTTCGGCCAGATCTACTTTGAGGCGGGCAGCATCGCGACCGTTCACCCTGCAAAGGAAAAAATTGGCGTTTGTCGGGTACGTCTTCAGGTAGGATATCTGATTCAACCCTTCCATCAAACGGTGCCGCTCTGTACGGAGGCGGGCGACTGTCCCGGCAATATAGGCGGCATCTTCTATGGAAGCAATGGCCGCTTCTGAGGCAGCTACATTGACATTATAAGGCTGCTTCGCCTTCCATAAAGTTGGCATCAGCCAGGAAGGAAAGGCGCCATATCCGATGCGTAGACCCGCCAGTCCGGCCCACTTGCTGAAGGTGCGTAAAACAATCAGGTTTTCAAGATCAGCCACACGCTTGATATTGCTGAGACTTTTTCCGAGCGTGTTATCTTCATCGGCAAACTCAATATAGGCTTCGTCCAGTACAACCATTACGGGCAAAGATAAGATTTCCGTCAAAACATCCAGCTGAATGAGCGACCCATCCGGATTGTTCGGTGAGGTTAAGAAAATCAGTTTTGGCCGGTCTTTTTCCACTGCCCTGCCCAGGCCGTCCATATCGAGGGAGAAGTCTGAGAGCCGGAGAACTTCCAGCACTTGGCCGGCATTCAATCCCGTATCAAATGAATACATGCCAAATGTAGGCGGGCAGTTAATTACTCTGTCGCCAGGTTCGACAAATATTCGAATAATCAAGTCAATCAGTTCGTCCGCGCCGGAACCAGCCAGAAGGTTTTCGACAGGAACGTCCGTGAACTGGGCTAGCGCGGTCCGCAGAGTGCGGCTCTCCGGGTCGGGATAGATATGTGGGAAGTTTAATCGCGCCAGGGAGTCACGCGTGGATGGCGAAATACCGTAGGGGTTCTCATTGGCATCCAGCTTGATGATTTGTTCGGTCGATCGGCCCAACTGGCGCGACAGAATTTCAAAGGGAAGGATGGGCTCGTAGGCAGGCAGGGCGGCGATGTGCGGACGGATGAGAGTGGCAGGGCTGAACATTAGTTTGCATTCCAATTTGACCGAAAATCTGCGGCAGAAGCATGGGCGGTGAGACCTTCGACCTTTGCGATGGTGGAGGCGACCTGGCTAAGTGTCCGCCCGGTGATTTCATCCAAGGCAATGATGCTGGTAATCTTTACAAAATCCATGACATTCAGCGGAGAAGCGAAGCGCGCTGTCCCTCCGGTGGGCATAACATGGCTTGGGCCGGCAACGTAATCCCCCAGAACCTCAAAGGAATGTTCGCCCAGGAAAATACCGCCGGCATTGGCGATTAAGGATGCCAATTTTCGCGGGTTGGCAACAGCCAGGCAGGTGTGTTCTGCAGCGTAATCGCTTGCCAGCAGGCAGGCAGTTTCCAGGTCAGGGGTTAAAACAATACCGCTGCGTTCAGCCAGTGATTGCGCAATGATTTCACTCCGGCTCAGATTTTCCATTTGGTGCGCCACTTCCAATTGCACGGCCGCGGCAATGGAGCGTTCGGGCGTCAGCAGGATGGCGCTGGCAAGGACATCATGTTCGGCCTGGGCCAATAAGTCCGCAGCCACCCAGGCCGGTTTTGCACTAAGGTCGGCCACTACCAGCGTTTCTGTCGGACCGGCCAGGCCATCCAATCCAACCGTCCCATAAACCTGTTGCTTTGCAAGCGTTACAAACAGGTTGCCTGCGCCAACGATCTTGTCCACTTTCTGAATGCTTTCTGTTCCAAAAGTGAGTGCTGCAATCGCCTGGGCTCCGCCGAGTTGGTAAACCTGATCAATCCCGCACAGAAATGCGGCTGCGAGAATGGATGGATGCGGGTTGGGCGGTGTGCAAACCAAAATCGAATGCACGCCTGCCACCTGTGCCGGGATGACTGACATCAGCAGCGAGGATGGCAACGGAGCTGTCCCGCCAGGGACGTAGACACCCACCCGTTCGATAGGTGTGACGCGTTGACCGAGCTGGCCGCCCATTCCATCAGTTTCCCAATTTGGAAGCGGTTGAAATTCGTGGAAGCGCCGGATACGTTCGGCGGCGGTCGCCAGGGCAGTTCGAAGGTTGGCGGGTATGGCGTGGTAGGCCTTTTCCAAGGCTTCAGGCGGGATAAGAAACTTAATCGGTACGAACGTGGTCCAATAACTCGCACCAGCGCCTTAAGGCATTGTCGCCTTCAGCTTGCACCGAAGCCAGGATTTTTGCGACAGCCTGCGGAGGGGTTGTGCCTACGCCAAATAATTGCCCTGTGCGCTCCAAAACCGAGGCTGGGTAAGTCATCGTGCTTAACGAGGCACGCCGAAGGATGGTTTTCTTTGCGGTTTCAATATCGTAGATTTTCAACATTTCATTCCTCCAACTGCTTGAGCATGGTTCGGTATTCAACCGGTTCTTCTTCAAAGATGTAACTGACCGGAGACACCACCACTCCGCTGCCACCCACCGAGCGTAGTTCGGCGATGGCTTGGGAAAGTTGGTCTTTACGAACGACCAGGTGGGCTGCATACCATTTTTCACTTTGGCGGGTAATGACCGGAGAGAGGGTCGGCCCCTGCAGACCCCCGATCACAGACTGCGAGAACATACGACCAGCAATGCTCTCAGGCGAATCTCCCCGCATGTTGGCGAAAACCGAAACGTTATCTTTGGCGCGCAAGCAGGCGACGATGAATTCAAGCAGATTGCGTGCCACGCTCAGGGCGGCGGGGTTATTTTTCAAACTGTCACGGTTGGCAATCAGGCAGCCTTGCGACGCCAGGATTTGCCCGTCCAACAGGCATTTCAAGCGGTTATCGCGCAAAGTGGTTCCGGTGGAGACCAGGTCGGTGATCAGGTCGGCGTAACCGATGGTGGGAGCGATTTCCAGTGTTCCCTCTGCGGAAATGAACTCTACAGTTTCTATGCCATTTAGCCGGAAGAATGCTTCTGCCCGGTTAGGGAACTTGGTCGCTACTCGAAGAGGCCGTTTCCATTCAGACTGCAAGGTTTTCAGATCAGACATGCTATTCACGGTTTCCCAGGCTTCCGGGACAATGACGTTCAAAGTGCAATGTCCAAATCCCAGAGCGGGATGGATGGGCAGGATGTGGCCGTTCTCGCCGCGCTTTTCAGACATCACGTCCCAGCCGGTGATCCCGAAGTCCACACTGCCATCCCGCACACTGACCACTACGTCGCCTGGGCGCTGGAAGAGCACGGTTACACCTGGCAGGTTGGGGATATTGCCCTGGTATTGGCGCGGGTTTGGGTGGTGGACATGCAGTCCGGCCTGGTCGAGCAGTTCACGGGCCGGTTCTGCCAAAGGTCCCTTGCTGGGCAGCGCAAGCCGGATTTCTCTTGCTCCTGACATAAATGCCTCCTGTTTAAAAATAAAAGCGCTTCCTTTCCGGGAGCGCTCGACATGACATGTTTGTTGGTTAGACTTGCAATCTACTTAAAACAGCCCTGCCCGGTAAGGAGTCCGGCAAATGTCGTATGATGGTGGTGCAGGCAGGTTGTCTTCATATTGGGGCGCATTTTAACATAGAGTAATGAATTGTGCAATATAACAAGCTCAGGTTTGTTTAAGAGGTGGACATCTACCGTTTTTATTTTTCACCTTGTAAGTTGTCTGCCAGACTCCTGAGCTCATTTGCACTTAAATGCGTATGGATAGGCATTTGATTCTTGCGTACCCAATCCCGAAGCGGTTCAACCCATTTGACCAGCGCCCTGGCATCTGCTGGATAATGGCTGGGACGTGTTCCTATGTTCGTCCAGTGCATGCCGGCCAATGCAGATTCCCACTCCTTCCATGGTACCAAATCGGGCGTCATGGAAAATGTTGCCAGTGGTGAGAAAAAGATCGGTTTATCCTCCGGGAACTGTGCCCGCATATCTTTGAGAAATTCCAGGCTGTCAGGAGTGTTGAATACCAGCCATAATGGCAGTAATCCGGCCAGCCGGGAGGCTGTGGCGTCGAACTGGGTGAACATTTCCACCAATACGCCGGAAGGCGGGCGACCTTCTTTTTCAACCAGCGATTTGGCGACAGCAAAAGCCAACCTGGGGAAATCGTTGGGATGAGGCAGGCGGATACGGACGAAGCGGTACCCATTGGAATGGCAGAACAACTCCAACGCCTCGGCCAGCCCGGGTTCAGAGCCCCACTCGGATTCGGGCCCGCGCTCAAGTGGATAATCTTCCAGTTTCCACTGTGTAGTTTTCAGACCGGCCTGGCGCGCATAATCCCGAATACGTTCACTTCCCTCTAGGAATTCTTCCGTTGAGATCCCACCCCAACCGCCAACCTGGAACACGCTGCGAGGTCCGAGGCGATACCTCAACCAGGAGGCCCCACTATCCAGGTATACCAGCGCGCCGCCTGGTTCCAAATTCGCATGAATGAACTCGCCGTAGGCAGATGGCAGATCAAGCAGTTTGAAACGTAAATGGTTAATGAAACGCGTCATCCAGCCATCATGGACCGGGTCATAATGCTGGATGGTCATCAAGCCAGGGTTATCTTCAGCAATACGTAAAGCCATATCCAGGGAGCGTTGCATGTACACGCGTACATCTCCGGTGTACGAGCCGCGTTTCAGGCTGACCACAAATGCCTGTGGCAGGAATGGTCCACCCAGGGCAAGCGACAGGTACGTTACTGCACCGCTAAGTGCCGCCCCAACCAGGATGGCAGGGAAAGGTCCGGTCACGCCAGCATAGTCTTTCAGCCGGGCACGCACCATCCCATCCAGTGAAAAATCATCCATCACCTTCGGATTCAGACCAGAGATGGATTCGAAGCGGCTGATCACGAAGCGCGCCACACTTTGTGGCAGTGCGCCCATTGCAGTCAATAATGTTTTTTGCCAGGCTGGGAATTCGTAATTATCGCAAAATTCATCACGCAGTCCGGCAGCGACGGCGCGGGTCACAATGGGAGATGAGGATTCGGGTGACTCAATCGGGACTGGCATGGCTCATCCTCATACGAACAGAATATATACTATAATCATTTTACAACTATTATCGTAAAGGAGAAAGCTATGTATTGGGTTACCCGTTCTCATGTTCACGTGGACCGCGTTGCCTGTCCCTGGCTCATCACGCGCTTCATTGATAATAAAGCTGAATTCCTGTTCGTACCTGCTGCTGAGATCGAGAAGGTGGTCAAAGAAACTGGTGCCATCCCATTCGATGCACCAGGCGTCGAACTTGGGCACAAGGATAACCGCTGTTCGTTCGAGTCCATTATTTTCAAATATGGTCTTAAGGAACCCGGTTTGCTGCGGCTGGCCAAGATCGTTCATGCCGCGGACGTATCAGAGGATATCGATAAGGATCCAATTGCGCGCGGGCTGGAGGCGATCGCTTCCGGCTTCAGTCTCCGATTCCCTGACGATGAAGAAAACCTGGCAGCGCAATTCGAACTATATGATGCTCTATATGCCTGGTGTCGTCTGGATGTGGCAAGAGGGTAGAGGTACGGTTTGAGCAGCCTGGGCCAGAAAGATATTTACATCCTGTTTTCAACACGCATAATTCGCCTGTTTTGTTATGGCTTCCTTTCGGTGGTGCTGGCACTTTACCTTATCCAGGTGGGAATGAGCGAAAAAATAATCGGCCTGCTGTTCTCGCTGACGCTGGCAGGCGATGCTGGTATTTCCCTCTGGCTGACAACTTCCGCTGATCGTTTTGGCCGCAAGCGCACTCTTATGATTGGAGCGTTTTTAATGGTTGCGGCTGGTTTGGCATTCATTTTAACCCGCAACCCGATCGCGCTGGCTATTGCCGCAATCATCGGTGTGATCAGTCCAAGCGGGAACGAAATCGGGCCATTCCTATCGGTGGAGCAAGCCGCACTCTCTCATCTGCTCCCCGGCGAAAAACGCACCCAGACATTTGCCTGGTATGCACTGGCAGGCTCGCTGGCGACGGCGACAGGAGCGCTTTCGGGAGGATGGCTGGCGCAAGGCCTTCAACATATTGGCTACTCTGCACTAAATGCTTACCGGATCGTGCTGGCTGGGTATGCACTGGGTGGAATGATCCTCATTGGGCTGTTTCTGGCACTGTCGAAAGCCGTGGAAGTCGTACATATGGGTCAAGCCAGGGGGCAGCTTTTCCTGGGGTTGCACCATTCCAAATCCATTGTGATGCGATTAAGCGGATTGTTTGCCTTGGACGCCTTCGCGGGGGCTTTGCTCGTCCAGAGTCTGTTAGCTTACTGGTTCCATGTCAAGTATGGTGTGGATACTGGTGTGTTGGGCAGCATTTTCTTTGGGGCGAATATATTGGCTGGCTTGTCTGCCTTGTTCGCTGCACGTATTGCCAGGCGCTTTGGGCTCATCAATACAATGGTTTTCACACATGTTCCTTCGAACATATTGCTGATCCTCGTGCCGCTTATGCCAAACCTGCCGTTGGCGATTGGCATGCTGCTGGCTCGTTTCAGCATCTCACAAATGGACGTTCCAACCCGTCAATCGTATACAATGGCAGTAGTTGATCCGGATGAGCGTTCGGCGGCTTCCGGTGTGACAACGATCGCGCGTTCAGTCGGCGCGGCTCTTTCACCCTCGCTGGCTGGGTTGCTTATGGCAATTCCGGTTCTTTTCAGCGCCCCATTTTATCTTTCGGGCGGCTTGAAAATCGTTTATGATGTATTGTTGTACAATTCCTTCCGAGGTCTTAAGCCACCGGAGGAAAGTGGATCGAGGAAATAACCATGGATATTTCACTTGCTTTGGGCGGGGGCGGGTCACGCGGCTATGCACATATTGGCGTTCTGCGATGCCTGGAGAGAGAAGGTTTTCGGATCAAGGCGATTGCCGGGACCAGTGCCGGAGGTATCGTTGCCGTAGCCTACGCGGCCGGTTTTACTCCTGACGAAATTGAATCCGCTTTTTCCAAAGTGGATCAGTCCAAACTGTTTGCACGCTCTCCAGAGGAAGGACCTGGTATCCTGGGGCTTTCCGGAGCGGCCAGGTTTTTTGAAGATCTTCTGGGTGGAATTACCTTTGCAGACCTGCACATTCCGTGCGCAGTGGTGGCGGTTGACCTCAAGGCGGGTAGGGAGGTTGTCTTAAATCAGGGTCGCGTTGTCGATGCAATCCTCGCGACTATTGCCGTACCGGGAGTTTTTCCGCCTAAGCAATATGGCGAATCCCAACTGGTGGACGGTGCTGTTTTGAACCCGGTGCCCGTTACTATTGCGCGGTCACTGGCTCCATCCCTTCCGGTAGTGGCTGTTGTTCTGGATATATTGACCGAAGCAACCAGCGGTTTCAACAGCCTCCCGTTGCCCGTTCAGGTGCCTGCCGCTCTCGTGGAACGACTCACTCGCACCCGTGTTGCGCAAGCTTTTAATATATTTCTCCAATCCGTCGATGTTGGCAGCCGGAAGATGGCTGAATTGCGACTCCTGATAGACAATCCCGAAGTGATCATCCGTCCCAGATGTGAATGGGATTGGCATATTGGACAAAGTGGATGTGCACCAGATTGTCCGTGCTGGCGAAGAGGCGACCGATAACATTATGCAGGAGTTGTTGCGAACCGTCGCATGGCCGAATCGTTTGCGCCGGATTTTGTTCAGTAACAGGTAACAACTTCCTTTCGTTTTATGGTTCTACGAAAAAGGAAATTCATGTCTCGTGACCTGCGAAAATATGGCCGCCAAACCAATGTCCGCCTGATAGCTGGGGCATTGATACTTCTTTTTATTATCGGGGATGGTTTGATTTATCTGATCTACGGAAGTGGTGCGGCGTTGATGGGGATCCTTTGTTTGCTGGGCGGAATGATCCCCGTGGTGCTTACCGTACTCGTACTATTCCTATTGGACTGGATCAGAAAACGTGCCGATCGCGATTGAGCCTCAATTGCTGACATTCAGAGGATTGGACCTTTCGCTTGCGGCCTGCCCAGACGGAACCGGCTCGATTGCTAATCCTCATCCATGGATGGATGGGCGACGAAAATTCGATGTGGATGTTTGTCCCAAAGAATATCGCCGGATTTATGAATTATTAGCTCCACGTGCACCTTTCCCGGTGGCAGAGGGCGGTTATTCCTGGCGTAAGATCAGGCCGGGTACCTGGGGAAATTCTTCATTTGAGGATTTGCGTCCGGCAGCAGAGGCCTTGCTTGCATTTGTGGACGATTGGTCGACATCAGCAGGGATAAATGCCGAACAATTCGATTTGATGGGATTCAGCCAGGGCGCGGCAATGGTGTATACCTTGGCATTCCTGTACCCGGATCGCATCCGACGGATGGCGGCTCTTTCGGGTTTTATTCCGGAGAATGGAGAAGGACTGTTCTTTTCAGCAAAGATTTTCCGGAAAACCGATTTTCATTAGCCACGGCCGGCAGGATGAATTAATTCCAGTGGAACAGGCTCGCAGGGCGGCAACACTGCTAAGAGAGGCTGGCGCACAGGTCACCTATTGCGAATCGGATGCCGGTCACAAAGTGAGCAAAGAATGTTTAAAAGAAATGGAAATATTCCTGGGGGAATTTTAATCCTTTTATAAGGTGTCAGTTGACTTCCTCCCACTTAACGGGTATCCTTAGCGCCATGAATTTTTCAAAACATTCTCTTTCCCGACGGGATTTCCTTAAGCTGGCTGGTCTTGGCGTGGGAGCCCTGGCTCTTCATCCATTGACCTCACGGTTGGAGTGTGCCTGGCTCCAGCGCGAGAGCCTGGCCTTGCCCGATTTTCCAAAATCCGATTTGCTGGGCCGGAACTGTACTTCCGATACCAATCTGCAATGGGGTGGCACTGTTCCGATTTTGACGCGTCCGGATGTCTCCAGTTCCAAAGTCCGTGATGCGCACCGCGACGAGGTTTTTGCCTGGATGCGCGAAGTCAGTGCGGAAAACATTAACCTGAACAATCCCAATCAACGTTGGGTGGAGACACCGGAAGGGTATATCTGGTCCCCATACCTGCAACCGTGTCGCAACCTGCCCAACACTCCGCTGGACAGCTCTTCCAGTCGGAGTGAACGGCTTTTGGGCGGAGGTGACCGTCCCATATGTTGACCTGATTCTGGATAACCCTGCTCCGGTCTCGGGCTGGATGCGTGACCATGTTGCCTATGACTTGCAGGCACGTTTATATTATTCTCAGGTCATGTGGATCGACCAGGTGCGCACATCGGATTCCGGGACTGATCCAGTATCATGTGAACGAACGATACGGAAATCCGGGGGATCTTTTCTGGGCGGATGGGGCGGCCTTTCGTCCCTTGACCCAGGATGATATCTCGCCAATCAACCCGGAAGTGGATCCGGCCACCAAGAAGGTGATCGTGAATTTGAATTACCAGACCCTATCCTGCATGGAGGGCGATCGTGAGGTATATTTTTGCCGCGTTTCAACCGGTATGCAGGAAGGTTCGACGCCAATTGGTGAACACGCAGTCTGGCGGAAGTTGATCTCTGTGCGAATGTCAGCCAATACAACCGGGGCCAGTTATGATTTACCCGGCATGTCCTGGACCACCTTTTTTGTTGGAGATGGAGTTGCCATCCACGCAGCGACTTCGCATAACGATTTTGGCACAGTGCGATCGCACGGCTGTGTCAACTGCCGGCCGGAAGATGCCAAATGGGTTTTTCGCTGGTCGCAGCCGACCGTTCCACTTGAACCGGGTGATCTAACCTGGCAGGATTGGAAAAGCGGCAGCACGCATGTTTTTGTTGTGGAGACTTTTTAGTGGCAGGAATTTGAAATGAACAATTTTGAGATAACAACCGGTCTGGCATTCCTGGCAGGCCTGGCATCTTTCCTGTCCCCATGTGTATTATGTTTGGTGCCGGTCTATATCGGTTACCTGGGTGGACGAGCGGTCGGAGGAGAATCGAGCAACCATAACCGCTGGGTTACATTTTACGCACGGTCTGGCATTTGTTCTGGGATTTAGCCTGGTTTTCATCCTTTTCAACATCCTCGCGGCGGCATTGGGGGGATTATTGTTGGGCATGCGAACCTGGCTGGCCAAAATTGGGGGAGTGATCGTCATCATTTTTGGCCTGCACATGATCGGTGTATTCCGCATTCCTTTCCTGGAATATGACGTACGCATCCATTCCCAGGCGGATCCACGCTGGGGATATATTTCATCACTTTTGATGGGCGTCTTTTTTTCGGCTGGCTGGGCACCCTGCGTGGGACCAATTCTTGGTTCGATCATGACCTTTGCAGCGAATGGTGGTTCAATTTCCAAAGGAGTTTTGCTGGGTTCTGCCTATTCTGCCGGTCTGGCAATCCCTTTCCTGCTGGCGGCACTTGGGATTGGGTGGGTGACCACCATCCTGCGTCGATACGGTAAAGTCATGCGGATTGCGGAAATCATCATGGGAATACTTCTGGTAATAGCAGGAATTTTGCTTTTTTTGGGTTCTTTCAATATTCTGGCGAGTTATATTCCTTTTCTTAATTTTGGTCTTTAATAATTGGTATAGAAGTCTGTCCATTTTGGAGTCTAATAATGATTTCGGTAACTCTTTATAGCCGTGCCGGGTGTAAATTGTGTGAAGAAGCTGAAGCAGACTTGAAGGCGCTTCAGGAAATTATTCCACATAAATTGACAGTGATCGATATTGACTCTGAACCTTCCTTTCGTGATGCTTATGCCCTGGAAATCCCGGTTGTCGAGGTGGGACCATTCAAATTGAAAGCGCCTTTCACACGCCAGGATTTGCAAATGACCCTCGGCGCGGCCGTGGATCGGCGTGACCAGTTGGAACGGATCAATGATAAGGCTTTTCAAATGAACACTTCAGGTAGTCAAAGCATCAACCGGTGCAGATCGTTTCTCATACTGGATGTCGAAGCATTACCTGGCAATTTTCAACCTTTTCCTGTTGTTGTATGTTGGGATTCCATTCCTGGCTCCGGTCTTCAAGAAAGTCGGCTGGAATGGTCCGGCCGAGGTGGTTTACAAGATCTACAGCCCATTATGTCACCAATGGGCTTTTCGTTCCTTCTTTTTATTCGGCGAACAGGCTTATTATCCACATGCCGCAGCCAAGGTTCCAGGTGTTTTGACTTTCGAGCAGGTAAGTGGCATTTCCGATTCGAACGATCCCAGCCGGATCCAGGCGAGGCTTTTCGAAGGTACGCCTGTCCTGGGTTATAAAGTTGCATTTTGCGAACGGGATGTGGCCATCTGGGGAGCAATGGCTTTGTTTGGGCTGGTCTTTGCTGCCACAGGCCGGCGTTTGCCCAAAATGCATTGGATCGTGTGGATACTGGTCGGGCTGCTTCCGATTGGGTTGGATGGTTTCTCGCAATTGTTCAGCCAGATTCCCATTGCTTTCATTCAAACCTATCTGCCTTATCGTGAAAGTACGCCATTCCTGCGTACCTTGACCGGTTTCCTCTTTGGTTTTTCAACCGCCTGGTTTATGTTCCCGCTGATCGAAGAGACAATGGCTGATACCCGGCGGTTGCTTTCCAAGAAATTCGCCACGCTCAAATCACACTAAGACATGCCTTTCCAATCCAATCGAGGGAATTCGTTATTATCAATTCGAAAATCTGGGCGATGGCCTGACCCAGGCAGTTTTTACCCGCCAGGGAGGTCTCAGCCCGGATCCATGGGCTGCATTAAATCTGGGCGGAACGGTTGGCGATGATCCGGAACGGGTGCGTGAAAACCGCCAGCGTGCATTGGAGGCCCTGGGCTGTGACCCGGAATCTGTCTATGATGTCTGGCAGGTGCATGGGGTCAACGTGGCGATTGCAGAGGCGCCGCGTCCACCGGAGATGCCTCATCTGCAGGCAGATGTCATTCTGACCGATACGCCAGGGATCACCTTGATGATGCGATTTGCCGATTGCGTCCCGGTTTTCTTGCATGACCCGGTCCGCAAGGTAATTGGGATTGCCCATGCAGGCTGGATGGGAACCGTTCGAGGCACTGTCCGGATTGCTGTGGAAGCCATGCAAGCCCACTTTGGTTCGAATCCGGGCGATATTCGAGCGGCGATTGGTCCATCGATTGGTCCGGATCATTATGAAGTTGGGCCGGATGTGGTGACGCAGGTTCGGCAGGCTTTTGGCCAAAGCGCTTCCAGTTTGTTGGTGGAGAACGGCTGGAGCCATCCATTTTGATTTGTGGGCGGCCAATCGTTTGGCACTGGAACAGGCGGGTGTAAGCAGATCGAGCTGGCCGGTTTATGTACGGCCTGTCATACCGAGGATTGGTATTCGCATCGTGCCGAACATGGCCGGACCGGACGATTTGGTGCGATCATTGCATTGAATTCCATGAGTTAATGACTGCACAGAAATATATGAACGAAACCCTGCTTTCATCCATCCGTGAACGGTACCAGCATACCCTTGCCCAGATTGCTGATGCGGCTGTCGAGCTGTGGGCGCGCTCCGGGAGAGGTTCGGCTGGTGGTGGTCAGCAAATCCCAACCGCTGGAGGTCATCCAGGCTGCAATTGCAGCTGGTATAACCACGTTTGGTGAAAATTATGTCGAAGAAGCGATCGAGAAAATTGCTTCCTTGAAGGAAACTGCGGTAGAATGGCACATGATCGGTCATGTGCAAAGCCGCAAGGCTGAACCTGTGGCTGCCAACTTTCACCATGCTGCATTCGCTGGATAGTGTGAAACTCGCCGGACGGTTGGAACGTTTTTGCGGTGAATTGAACCGAAATCTGCCTGTGCTGTTGGAATTCAACGTAAGTGGTGAGGAAAGTAAATTCGGTTTTCCGGCCTGGGAAGAACAGCGTTGGCCAGATCTGGAGCACGAAATGGAACAAATTCTGGCTTATCCGCACCTGCACGTCTGCGGATTGATGACCATGCCGCCCTTCTTTGATGATCCGGAACAGTACACGACCCTATTTCCAGCGGCTGCGCCACCTGCAGGAATTCCTGGTAAAGCGGTTTCCAAATGCACAATGGAAGGAACTCTCAATGGGCACCAGCGTGGATTTTATGGCTGCCATCCAGGAAGGAGCCACTATTGTGAGGATTGGGCAGGCAATTCTAGGTCCACGGACAATGTAGAGGTTATGTTACTTTGATTGCGAATATAATCAATTTTATTGCTCAACTTTTTATTATTCTAGTAATAGCAGATTCAGTGCTTTCTTTTTTCCTTGAGCCCTTATCATCCCGTTACGGGTAACATTGGATCGAATTGTCAACCCGTTTCTTGCACCCATCCGGCGGATTGTTCCCCTGATAGGAATGTTGGATCTAAGTCCGTTGATATTAATTATTCTGGTTGAAATACTGGTCAGAGTCCTGGTCAGTTTCTTATATGGTCTGTGAGGTGGTATATGACTCACAGAGATTTTCATCTGCATGATGGCAAGAGGGGTGCGGCATTGGCGTTGCGGGTGACGCCGCGTGCCAGTAAGAATGAAATTGTTGAAGTCTTGAGTGACGGGACGGTTAAAGTCCATCTGACTGCACCTCCGGTGGAGGGGAAGGCCAATGAAGCTCTACTAAAATTCCTGGCAGAGATACTGGATGTACCGGTCTCACATCTGGATATCGTGGCCGGGGCAGGCGGACGTGACAAGCTAATTTCCGTCACTGACATGGATGCGGCAATTCTTCACAAGAAAATTGTGGAACATATCAGTTAAAACAATCTCCCGCAAAGAGAGTGGCTGCGGGAGAATTTTTTGCCGGATCAGGGGATTGTCCCATAGAGGGATCGGTACATACTATAAATTTCATAAATGCTGCGAATGTAATTGCGCGTCTCTTCAATGCGGACGACTTCCACAAAAAGGTCGGAGTCCGGACCGGAAAGGTCGCGCCAGATGGGAGCAGACTTCAGGGCCAGCGTTGTAGGCGGCCAGGGCCGTGAAAAGGTCGTCATTGAAGCGGAAACGTTGTTGGGCCAGGTATGTTGCTCCAAGCGTAACACTGACTGTTGGCCGGTAGAGATCGTCTGAAGAATAGTTGGGAGGCCAGTCCAGGTTATCTGAAATGAATTGTCCGGTATCAGGAGTAATTTGCATCAAGCCGCGTGCTCCGGCGGTTGACCGAACAAATCCTTCAAAAAGGCTTTCCTGTCGCATAACGGAAAACAGGAAAAGTGGATTGAATCCGGCTTGCTGAGCGGCCGGAATGATAAGATCTTGATAATACAACCCATAGCGGACATGGTTGAAATATGCCGGGGCAGCCAGTGTCTGGGACTGGGTGGTCATTCCGGCCAGCGTGAGCACCTGGCGAATGGCGGTGATGGCCGGACGATAAAGTCCCAAGTCAAGCAGGTAATTCGCGAGCCGGTAACTATCAGCAGGATTTTGCTCAACCGCAGTACGTAGATCCTCGAATTCCAGGCGGGCCTCGTCTTCCAGACCAAGATTCCACAATTCGGTACCGCGGACCAGGCGCGGGTCCGAAAGGAGGCTGCCCGGAGTGCTGAGATCGGTATCCGTCGGCAAGTTGAAAGTCACGCGCAGCCAGGCTTCAGCCTGAGCGCGTTCCGCGATACTGTCCAATGAATAATTGATCGCGGGGGCAGGGCTGAAAGCCGGACGTTTGAGGAGCATGTCCTGGGAGCGCAGGCTGTAATAATCAGTTGGGTCCAGGGAGGCTGCCTGCTGCCAGGATGACCGGGCAGAACCATTATCGCCAAGTGCCTGTTGGGTTTTCCCAATCCAGAAGTAGGCGCGTGCCTGATCTTCAATTGCCGTAGAGAACTGGAGATCGCGTTGGAAGGTGACCAGCGCCTGATCGTATTTTGCTTCACGATAGCGGGTAATTCCAGCCCAGAAGAGCTGCCTGTGGGACCAGGTCGCTGCCGGGAAAAGTATCTGCGATGCTTTCCCAGACGCGCGCTGCATCATCCAGGCGTTCGGCGCGTTCGTAATTACGACCAGCATTCAGTAGTGCCTGAGGCGCGAACATAATATCCGGGGCCGCCTTGGCGTAAGCCTGGTAGGTTTCGGCGGCTGCAACATTATCGCCCAATTCTGACCATTGCGTATCTGCTTTTTCGCCCCAGGCAGACTGCCAGTTCTTATTATCCGGATAAAAAGTTATGAAGTTGGTGAGCTCATCCACTCCTGCCTGGTATTTACCGAGTTTAATTAATGTCATCGCAGATAGTAATGTGCAGTCCCATCATTTTTAGGATTGGCCGCAATATAACGCTGAAATGCATCTTGCGCATATCCATATTGGCCGGCGAAATAATCGGTCAAGCCACGATCTCAGATCATCCACCGGTACATTGGCATTTACCAATGTTACCAGTGCGCTGTATGAATCATAGGATAATGGATAATTGTTGACAGCATCCAAGAAATCGCTGGTAGGCCTGGTCCGTCTGGCCTAGGGAAAGATAGAACCGGCCGGTAAGCAAATCCATCTGGGCTTTAATATAATCATTGGTGCTTGCTTTTGAAATGGAATCATATATATTTAGCGCAGTTGTTGTATCGCCCAAACTGGCGTAAGCTTGCGCCAATCTTTATTTGCAGGGCAGTATCATCTCCAATATGGGAAGCAGCCAAGGCATGATTTATAGGCAGTAATGGCTTCGGCGTAATTTCCGGCAGAATTGTAAGCATCCCCAAGCCGTTCCTGGGTAAAGCTGTCAAGCACACCGGGGCGGGCTTGAAGATAGGCTGAATATGCTTGAGCAGCCTCTGGATATCTTTCCAAGACAATGTAGATTTCACCCATAATGAAATGCGCCTGCGCTGCGTTTGGACTGGCTGGGTAATTATTGATCAGATTGCCCAGATCCATCAGCGCCTTGCCATTATTCCCGGCTGCGTATTCGACGCGCCCGAGGCCCCAAAGTGCGGCTGCACGCATTTCCGGGTCAGTTGAAGTGGAAAGAGCTGCCTGGAATTCCGATTGGGCGAGTAAATAATCTCCATTGAAAAAGGCCTGGTCGCCGGTCTTCAAGCGAACCTCAGGAGTCGGCGTGGGTGATGGAGTCGGAGTAGGTTGGGGTGTATCTGAAGGGGTGAAACCAGGAGACAAGTATCTGGCTAGGAAAGGTAGCCATGGGGAGTGTTGAGGCAGGCTTGGGTAGGGGTTGGTTAACTGAACAGGCAGCCAGTATAGAAACCAGAAGGCCTGCCAATATTCGTTTGATATCCATTACAATCTTATAATTTAGAAAAAGACGCATGTCAATGCCTGTAAATTCCCCGTAAAGGAGCTCAATTCTTTGACATTCTTGCCCTCCCGTGTTAGACTTTACAAGCTTTCTCTGGCGCTCTCCCCGGAGAGCGCCTTTTCCTGTGATATAAATGCGAACAGTATTCTGGGAAGATAACACTCTTAAAATGATCGACCAGCGTCGCCTGCCGGCTTCGCTGGAAATGGTTTCCTTGCCGACCTATCGGTGATGTGAGCAGGCAATCAAGAATATGACAGTGCGCGGTGCGCCTGCCATCGGTGCGGCGGCAGCCTTTGGACTGGCGTTGGCTGCGCAAGACTCCGAAGCCAGGACCACCCCGCAGCTTTTCTCGGATCTGGAAACCGCAGCAATATTGCTGAAGGCTCCCGCCCGACGGCAGTTAACCTGGCTTGGGCACTTGGATCGAGTGTTACAGAGCTATTCGGGACAAGTTGGAAGGGATGAATCCCGGAAGAGTTACGGGTTTTCGTCTTGCAAGAAGCCCAGAGCATCGCGGATGAAGATGTGGAGATCAATAAACGCATGGGGCAACACGGCGCGGCGTTGATCGATGATGGCGATACGATCATCCATCACTGCAATACCGGCGCGCTGGCAGTGGTGGATTGGGGCACGGCCTTGGGTGTGATCCGAACGGCGCATGAACAGGGCAAACATGTCCATGTGCTGGTGGACGAGACCCGACCGCGTTTGCAGGGAGCGCGCCTGACGGCCTGGGAATTGCAGCAATATGGCATTCCTTATGAAATCATCAGCGACAACATGGCCGGATATTTCTTGCGCACTGGCCAGGCGCAGAAAGTTTTTTTCGGCGCAGACCGGATCGCTGCCAATGGCGATGTTGCCAACAAAATCGGCACGTATATGCTGGCGCTGGCTGCCCAGGATAATGGTGTCCCGGTTTATTCAGTTGCCCCAACTTCGACGATTGATCTGTCGCTGGCGGATGGAAGTCTGATCCCCATTGAAGAGCGTGACCCGGATGAAGTTTTGGGGATACAATTCCATGGTGAGCGCGTCGCTCCGCAAGGAGCCAAGGCCCGCAATCCGGCTTTTGATGTGACGCCCAACCGGTTGATCACTGCGATTGTCACTGAGAATGGGATTGTATATCCGCCATTTGATGATAAACGTACCATGATTGTAGATCAGTTCGATTGTAAACATAATTCAGTTGCAAGGAAGGATAATATGGATATTTTGATTACCGGTTCTGTTGCCTATGATTACCTGATGACTTTCCCTGGTCTATTCAAGGAACAAATCCTTCCTGAACGGCTGGAGAAGATCAGCCTGTCATTCCTGGTCGATTCAATGTCCCGCCAGCGTGGCGGGATTGCACCAAATATTGCCTATACCATGGCTTTACTGGGAGAGCATCCGCGTGTCATGGCGACAGTGGGTGAGGATTTCGAGGAATACCGCCAATGGTTGGAGAGCAAAGGTGTGGATACAACGTTGATGCAGGTTGTTCCAGGTCTTTATACCGCCTCGTTTTTTGCCACCACCGATCAGACGAATGCCCAGATCGCCAGTTTTTATCCAGGAGCAATGGGAGTTGCAGCACAGCAAAGTCTGCGCGATGTCACAGGATCGCCCCAACCTGGTGGTCGTCTCGCCCAATTCGCCGGAAGCCATGACCAAGTTTGCGGCAGAATGCCGTGAATTAAAAATACCTTACCTGTATGACCCCAGCCAGCAGATCCTGCGCCTGGAAGGGCCGGAACTGGCGCGCGATATGGAAGGAGCCCATTTCCTGTTCGTCAATGATTACGAGTTTGGATTGATTTCCAAGAAGACTGGTCTTGATCTTGCGAACATGCTCCAGCATGTGGATGTGATTGTCGTCACACGCGGCAAGGATGGCTCGACTGTGTATGCGGCCGGAAAGGAGTACAATATCCCGGTTGTTCCGGAAGTCTGCATTGTGGATCCGACCGGTGTGGGGGATGCCTTCCGGGCTGGTTTCCTGGCCGGTTATGCACGTGGCTGGAGTTGGGAATTGTGCGGCCAGATCGGTTCCCTGGCAGCGACCTACTGCCTGGAGCAGAAAGGCACACAAAATCATTCCTTTACCCGACTCGCATTTGTTAAACGCTTCCGGCAGCATTTTGACGATAAAGGTGTTCTGGATACGATTATCCTATAATTCTTTTTGGAGAATGAATATGAGCAATTACGATATTAAAGATAAATCTCTGGCCGAAGGTGGACGACGCCGGATCGAATGGGCAGAACGTGAGATGCCCGTCCTGCGTACGATCCGCAAACGCTTTGAGAAAGAAAAGCCGCTCAAGGGTGTGCGCCTGTCGGCCTGCCTGCATGTCACCACCGAAACCGCCAACCTGGCGCGTACGCTGGTGGCTGGCGGTGCGGACCTGGTTCTGACCGCTTCCAATCCGCTCTCCACGCAGGATGATGTGGCCGCAGCGCTGGTCAATATCTACGAGGTACCGACCTTTGCCATCAAGGGCGAGGATAATGTTACCTATTACAAGCATATCAGCGCTGCCCTCGACCACAAACCGCACATGACCATGGATGATGGCGCTGACCTGGTTAGCACCATCCACAAGGACCGGCGTGAACTTCTGCCCGGCATCATCGGCGGCACCGAAGAGACCACCACCGGCGTCATCCGCCTGCGCGCCATGGCTGCGGATGGGATGCTGCAGTTCCCGGTCATTGCGGTCAATGATGCCATGACCAAGCATTTCTTTGATAACCGTTATGGCACAGGCCAATCCACCCTGGACGGCATCATCCGCGCCACCAATGTTTTGCTGGCAGGCAAGAATTTCGTTGTTTGCGGGTATGGCTGGTGTGGACGCGGCCTGGCTTCGCGGGCACGTGGCATGGGCTCGCTGGTCATCGTCACCGAAGTGGATCCGCTCAAGGCGTTGGAAGCCGTCATGGACGGGTTCCAGGTCATGCCGATGATGGAGGCCGCCAGGATTGGTGACATCTTCTGCACTGTGACCGGCGATATCAATGTGATTGACAAGCATCATTTCGAAGTCATGAAAGATGGCGCGATCGTTGCCAACTCCGGTCATTTCAATGTCGAGATCAACATCCCGGCGCTGGAGAAGATGAGTAAAGGTGAACCGAATCTCGTGCGCCCATTTGTCCAGCAGTACACGACCAAGGATGGACGCAAGATCAACATCCTGGGCGAGGGCCGTCTGATCAACCTGGCCTCCGCCGAAGGACATCCGGCCTCGGTGATGGATATGTCCTTTGCCAACCAGGCCTTGGCGGCTGAGTTCATGGTCAAGAATGCCAAGACCTTGGAGAAGCGGGTCTACTCCGTCCCGGCAGAAGTGGATGCCGAGATCGCCCGCATCAAACTGGATGCGATGAGTATCAAGATCGATACTTTGACCGCCGAGCAGGTGAAGTATTTGAATTCCTGGGAAGAGGGAACTTAGAAGTATAGCTAATTGATTGAATATCACTGGATAAGCCTCGCGGAGAAAATTTCGTGAGGCTTTTCTATATTAGATGAGAATATATCCCAGAGATTGTAGGTAGGAACTAATCTGATGTAGCATAGGAATAGGTACGAATTTCAAAGCGTATTATTATCTGATGGTAGACTCATTCTAGAAAGGGATTTCCATGCTTTCGAAATTGCGCGAACCTGTTAATGGATTGACCCACCTGGGTGGCGCGATTGCTGCCTTTTTTGGCCAGATCGCTTTGTTGATCGCGGCCTGGAATGGCGCGGCGAAAATTATTTCGTCGATCGTCTATGGGTTCAGCCTGATCGCCATGTTCTCGGCCAGCGCAGTTTATCACCTGGCAAGGGAAAGCCGGCCGCCCTTCAAACACTCCGAAAGCTTGATCATTCCGCCATTTTCCTGCTCATTGCTGGGACCTATACCCCGTTCTGCTTGATTGCCTTCACCGGTTTCTGGCGGTGGGGTTTGCTGGCGATCATCTGGGCGATTGCGCTCATCGGGGTCGTGGTTAAAGATCTTCTATGTGAAAGCGCCGCGCTGGTTGAATGCGGGCATCTACGTCATTATGGGTTGGTTGTGTGTGATGGCTGCACCGCAGATGCGTTCTGTGCTACCTGCCAGCACGATAGTCTGGCTGTTTGTTGGCGGCGTGATCTACACACTGGGAGCGGTGGTCTACGCCACGAAAATCTTTAACTTCCTTCCAGGGAAATTTGGCTTCCACGAAGTCTGGCATATTTTTGTCCTGCTGGGTGCCTTGGCTCATTTTATTTCGGTGATGACGCTTCTTGTTTCACAGGCATGAGCAATTGTTTATGTGACCAGCATAGAACAAGCTCGTGGTTTTTCCTCACGAAGTCGTTGTTATCTTTTCCGATCTATCCTTCCTTTTTTCTTACTTTCTCCACATAATCGCTATACCCGCCAATATATTCCTTTACTAGCCCGTCTTCAAGTGACAGGATGCGTTCAACCGTCCGATCGAGGAAATAGCGGTCATGGGAAATGACCAGTACTGTCCCAACGAAATCGCTCAGGGCGTTTTCCAGCACTTCGGCGGAGGCGATATCGAGATTGTTGGTAGGTTCATCCAGCAGCAGGAAATTGGCTCCTGAAAGCACCAAGCAGTGCCAGTTGCAGGCGTGAGCGTTCACCGCCGGAAAGTGTGCGGATCTTTTCGCTGGCCTGTTTGTAAGTGAACAGATAACGCAGCAGGAAGGCGACTGCATTGGATTCGCTCATCTTGCCGGCCCGGCGGACGGTATCGATCAGCGTCTTATTCAGATCGAGCGTCTCATGCTCCTGGGCATAGTAACCAACCTTTATGCTTGGACCGATCTTTATCTCACCCGTATCCGGGATTTCCATGCCGAGGATGAGACGCAGCAGGACCGATTTTCCGGCTCCGTTCGGGCCGATCAGCCCGACCCGTTCGCCGTGGCGGATCAGGAAGTCGTACGCCGGTCAGCACCGGGCGGGCATAGGATTTTTGTACATCCACCAGTTCCAGCACCTGGTTTGAACCGCGCCAGCCGTTCAGTTCCAGTCCCATCTTGCGGCGTTCGAGCATTGGGCGGTCCGGCGCTCCAACCTTCTCCAGGCGGGTCTCCATCGAATGGACCCGGCTGGCGAATTTATCGCTGACCTGCACCCATAACTGGTAGCGTTTGAGTGCCATTTCCATGCGGGCGATGGAACGCTGCTGGATCTGGTAGAGTTCCTCGGCGCGCGCCAGGCGTTCCTGCTTATCGAGAATGTACTCGGTATAGTTGCCGGGGAAGGTGGTCAGATGCCCATCTTCGATTTCGGCGATGTGGGTGACGACTGCATCCAGCAGGTAGCGGTCATGGGAAACCAAGCACTACCGCACCGGGATAATCGATGATGAGCTTTTCGAGATAGGCTTTGCCGGGCAGGTCGAGATGGTTATCGGGTTCATCCAGAAGCAGTACATCCGGGTGGACCAGCAGCAAGCGTGCCAGCCCGATCAGTTTCTTCTGTCCGCCGGAGAGCACACCGACGGGTTTGGCAAAGTCCGCTTCGGGCAGGCCCAAGCCGAGCAGCATTTCCCGGACACGTTGCGGATAGGTAGCGCCGCCCAGGGATTCGTACTCAGTCAGGGTTTTTTCGTGCAGTTCCAGCGTTCGGGTGAGCGCCTTTTCGTTCTCATATACGGATGGGTCGCCCAGGCGAGTTTCGATCTCTGACGAGTTCCCGTTCGAGTTCGGCTACACGCGGGTTGCCATCCAGAGCCAGTTGGAAAGCCAGGGCGGATGGGTCGAACTCGGGCTGCTGGGGCAGGTAACCGACTGTCACACCTTTGGCGCGGGCGATACTTCCACCCGGTTCGGCAGTGTATTCCCCGGTGATGAGTTTGAACAAGGAAGATTTCCCGGCTCCGTTCGGCCCGACCAGGCCAATCTTCTGGTCGTGCTGAATTTCCCAGGAAAGATCGCGGAAAAGCGTTTTGGCTCCCAGGATGAGGGTGAGGTTGGATAGGCTGATGGATATCATGAGTTACTCCGAGCAGGTATTGAACTCGTTGACACTCATGATCAGACACGTACAATAAAAAAAAGCCGCAGGGCAGGCCTGCGGCGTGAGAAAATCTCGGTATGGAAATAGATGGTTTATGATCTCCGGGCAACAGGCGCGATTCGAGGATACCCCGGCGGAGATGAAGCCGCTGACCACCACGAACGGCACAGAAGAGTTGCTACGGTTGGCATGAATCATAACGGCGGCATTATAACATAAGAGAACTTCCTCTGCCCAAATTCAGTACAATCTGATAGAATACAGCCCGCACGCCGGTAATTCTTCGACAAGTCATTGCCCCGGTCTCTACTTCCGGGGTTTTTGTATGTGATTTATACAGTTGAACACGAACGCACTTGGTCGCACAGCCGCACTGATAGGAAGAAATATGCTTAAAGAACGAACTGATCTCCGAAATATTGCCATCATCGCCCATGTTGACCACGGCAAGACCACCCTGGTGGATGGTCTCCTGCGCCAATCGCATACCTTCCGCGACAACCAGCAAGTTGCCGAGCGGGTGATGGATTCGAATGACCTCGAACGCGAACGCGGCATCACCATCCTGGCCAAGAATACTGCCATTTCCATCCCGATCCGGTCACCGGTGAAACGGTAAAGATCAACATTGTGGATACTCCCGGACATGCCGATTTTGGCGGCGAGGTGGAACGTGTCATGAACATGGTGGATGGCGTGCTCCTGCTGGTGGATGCGGCCGAAGGTCCCATGCCACAGACCCGTTTCGTGCTTAAAAAAGCTCTGGAAATGGGTCACAAGGCAGTCGTCGTGATCAACAAAGTGGACCGCAAGGATGCTGAACCGGAGCGCGTGGTCAACCAGACCTTTGACCTGTTCATTGAACTGGGCGCGACCGACGAGCAGGCGGATTTTCCCATCATTTATGCCCAGGCTACCAGCGCTCAGGCCGGTTTTACCCCTGAACTTGGACCTGACCTCCAACCTCTATTTCAGACCATCCTGCGGCATATCCCGGCTCCAAAAGTGGACGCGGAAGCGCCTTTGCAAATCCTGGTTACCACTCTGGGCTACGATGATTATCGCGGTGTGACTGCCGTTGGTCGTATCCATGCCGGAACGATCAAGGTCGGACAATCACTGGCGCGCTTGAAAGTTGACGGAACGAATGTGCCTGAGCGAGCTGTTATCTTTACACACACCAGGGTTTGAACAAAGTGGAAGTGGAACATGCCGAAGCAGGTGAGATCATTGCACTGGCTGGGCTGGAAGGGATTGCCATTGGTGAAACACTGGCAGACCCGGAGAATCCGGTTGCACTACCGACCATCAAGGTGGAAGAGCCGACCGTGCGCATGACATTTGGGGTCAATACATCGCCATTTTCAGGTCGGGAAGGCAAGTGGAGCACATCGCGCAAACTGCGGGAGCGTTTATTTGATGAACTTCGTACCAATGTATCCCTTGCGTGTAGCAGAAACAGAATCTGCGGATACCTTCCTTGTCTCCGGCCGCGGCGAGTTGCATCTGGCAATATTGATCGAAACCATGCGTCGGGAAGGATATGAGTTCCAGGTCTCACGACCGGAAGTGATCTTCCGCCAGGCAGAGGATGGCACCCAACTTGAACCATATGAAGAAGTTCATATCGAAACCAGCCCCGAGACGGTCGGTGTGGTAGTGGAAATGCTTGGAGGGCGGCGTGGCAAAATGATGGATTTGCAGGATACGGGTCAGGGGAGCACGCGCCTTGTTTATATCGTTCCGACCCGCGGCCTGTTGGGATTCCGCTACCAGTTCCTGACTGCCACGCGCGGCATGGGCGTGATGAACACGCTTTTTCATGGTTATGAAGAAATGGCCGGACCGATGGCCCAACGTTCCACTGGTTCGCTGGTAGCCTGGGAAGTGGGTGATACGACTGCTTATGCACTAAAAAGCGCTGAAGAGCGTGGCAACCTGTTCTATGGGTCCTGGTGTGGCTGTATATGAAGGCATGGTCATCGGTGAAAATGCCCGTCCTGGGGACATCCCGATCAACGTTTGCCGCAAGAAACATCTGACGAATATGCGTTCTTCTCACGGTGATATGGAAATCCGCCTGACACCACCCACGGCAGATGAGCATTGATGAGGCGATTGAATACCTGGCTGACGATGAACTGCTTGAAGTGACACCGCTTTCGTACCGCATCCGCAAGCGAATCCTCAATACGGATGAACGTGGCAAGCAGACGAAGAAAGCCAAAGATGCACTGGAAGAATAGCTGATCGAAAATCCCGCAGACGAAACCCCCGATATTACTGATTCTCCGCCAACCCATGGAATACGAATACCAAGGATGCAGGTTGACTGAACTTTAAACCAGATGGAATGTGGAGAAGATAGGCCCTTTCAAGGCCATCAACAAGCACTGTCCGCTGCTCCTCAACAAGTTGGTAGGTGGCTGCTGCCTCCGCGCCGGTCTCGGTTGGGACAGTGGTCGAAGCGAGCGTAGTGTTCAATCGGGCCTTTCCACAGCCCGCCATGCTGCTCCAGAGCATAAAAGCGATGCTCGAATAGAGACAAATTCTTGCGATTTTCATTATTGTTCCTGGGATTCTATATTGGATTTATTCTGGTTTGACACGGACGATCTTCCCGAGGGTGATTTTTACCAGATTGGAAGAAGATAATTCGAATACGGCATTAGGAGTTCCAGCTGCAGCCCATAAACTGGTGTATTGCATTAAATCCTCATCAATATACGTTTCCAAAGGATGCCTATGACCGAGTGGCGGCACACCGCCGATGGCAAAGCCGGTCATATTCGCGGACAAAATCCGGGTCAGCACGCTTGATTGTCTCCTGCGCATAATCACTGATTTTTTTTTCATCCACCCGGTTTGCACCACTGGTCAGGACCAGGATGCCTTTATTGCTCACCTGACCTCTAAATATCATCGATTTGACAATCTGGCCGAGCTGGCAGCCGACGCGCTCGGCCGCTTCCTGTGCAGTTTTTGTGCTCTCAGTAAACTCGATTACTTGAAAATCGGACCCGAGAGTGGAAAGAATGTCTTGAATTTTCTGGGCAGAAGAGCTAAGCGGTCCCATTTATTCTCCTTCTTGAGTTTACGCTAAAAGTGAGCGTTCAGGATCTTCTGGCGATAACAATTTCCACCGGCAGGCCCCATAGCATTTTCTCCACGGCTTGATTTACCATAAATCCTGACTTTTCCAAAACCTGGCAGACCAAAATCGGGCGGCAGTCTATTACTTTTGGGAAAAGATGCTGAAACCATTCGTAGGCTTTCACTGCAGGGGCGTCCTTTTTCTTGAGCGACACAATTCCAAGCCGGCCTTCAGGCTGCAAAACACGTTGGCATTCCGCCAACACACGCGGAATCATCCTTGAATCGAACAATTCAAGGGTGAAACTCATGAAAACAGCCTGAAATTGTTGGTCGGGAAATGGAATATGGGTCGCTTCGCCTTCTTGAATTGTGATTCTCCCCCTCATGCCTGAACGTTGAACACGCCGTTTTGCGACAGCAATCATTCCCGGAGAGAGATCGATGCCGCAAACGCTCCCGCGTTCACCGACAGCGGTTGCCAGTTCGATCAGTGCATGGCCGGTTCCGAATCCGATTTCCAGAATCTTTTCCCCAGGTTGAATTCTTAATAGCGTCAGACCTAGTTCTGTGAAGCGCCTTTCGCTTGAAGAAAACCAGTCATACCAGCGGCTCAGGCGGTCGTAGTTTTGACGCATCTCCAAAAAGGTTTCTTCTTGTGTGATATTCAAATTATCCATTAGCGCGTACTATAGGAGCTTCTGCTGTAAAGAACTAAATTACCCTTAGGGTAATGGAAATTCCAAAATCTTATTGCACGACAATCTTAATGAAAAACGAATCTCCAAACGGGATCCCGTTCGCGTCAAATACCTGCCATTCACTGACATAGTTGCCAGCTTCCTGTGGGGCGGTGAAAAGGATTCGTATCGTGGCTTGCGTTCCAGCGCGTGCAGGGAAAAGTGCCTGCTCGGTGGGGGCCCCCAGGGCATCGCCAGAGATAAGACGCAAACGGTAGCGGGCATCCCAATTGCAATCGCCACTATTCTGAACGAGCCATTGTTTATCAAGCGACTTGCCAGGAACCACAACAGAATTATCCGGGATGGTGACATCTTCAATGAAGCCAAGATTATCGGTGCAAACAATTGTGGGCGTCGGTTGGGGTGGGAAAGTGGAAGTAGGGGGAGGAGAAGTAAAAAGCTGTTGGGTTTGTGTTGCGGCTGTCAGCGTAGCGGTAGAAGGCGGAGGTTCTGTATTTGAACCACAAGAAGTTAATGCCATAAGGAAACAATACGAGCAAAGAAAATGAAAACAGATGGATATGATTCTGGAGGAAAAACGTCGCATATCCATCTGTCCTTTGGGCTCTAGGCTTTTACAAGCAAAACCTATTCTTCTCCAGCACTATCTTCTTCACTTTCCTCGCCTATTGCTAATGGCAGCGCTACCTCGCCGCCGGTTGCGCGCTGGCGGATGGTGACCTCTATTTCATCCGCCACTGCCGGATTCTGGCGGAGGAATTCCTTGGAGTTCTCGCGTCCCTGCCCCAGACGGGTTTCACCGTATGAGAAGAAGGCACCACGCTTATCCACGATGCCAAGCTGGGTTGCCAGATCTATCAGGTCGCCAACTTTGGAGATACCTTCGTTGTACATGATGTCGAACTCGGCTGTTCGGAAAGGCGGGGCAACCTTGTTCTTCACCACCCGTACACGCGTCCGGTTTCCCACGATTTCAGCTCCAATTTTGATGGATTGGATACGGCGGACATCCAGGCGCACAGAGGCATAGAATTTTAACGCGTTTCCGCCCGTAGTAGTCTCCGGATTGCCAAACATGACGCCTATCTTCATGCGTAACTGGTTGGTGAAGATGACAGATGTCTTGGTCTGGTTGATGGCTCCGGACAGTTTTCGTAAGGCCTGCGACATGAGACGAGCCATCGCACCCATCTGTGCATCACCCATATCTCCTTCGATCTCAGATCTGGGAACCAATGCGGCGACAGAGTCGATCACGACGAGATCCACTGCGCCAGATCGGACAAGCGTCTCAGTAATTTCCAGGGCTTGTTCGCCAGTATCAGGTTGGGAAACCAGGAGGTTGTCCACATCTACACCGCATTTGGCTGCGTAGATTGGATCGAGGGCGTGTTCCATGTCCACGTAAGCGGCGGTTCCACCCAATTTCTGAACTTCAGCGACGATATGCTGACATATGGTGGTCTTTCCGGAAGACTCCGGCCCGTAGATTTCGGTGATGCGGCCGCGTGGGATACCGCCGATACCGAGTGCCAAATCAAGGGAGAGCGAACCGGTTGGGATGGCGTCGATGGTCATTTTGTGCGCATCGCCCAGCCGCATGATGGAACCATCGCCGTAGCGCTTCACGATATCTCCGACGGCCTTATCAAGCATGGCGCGGCGACCATCATTCATTGAATCGCTGGAAACAGAATCAGATTTCTTGGCCATATTTATCCTCTCTACATGTTAGTTATCCAGAGTATAGCACAGATGTTCGATGCGTCAAGGGATTTAATGGGATACTGGTCCTGCTGTTGGTGCTGCAGGCGTGGCGAAATTGTACGATGCGAATCCATAAAATTGGAAGTATGTCACCTGTCCGGGCATAATCTGGATATCCACAGGATGATTATATCCAGCATATTGCACGTTGAGTTCATAAACGCCCGCTGGCAGACCGCCAAGTACAAGGTTTTCATTGTAATAAGCATCGCTATGGATGGTTGCATCGCTGGCATATGTATAGACTAACCATTTTTTATCGGTTTTCTTATCTGTAAGAAGAACCAGGAAATTTTTAAGTGTTGTTCCGTAATCCGCCATCACCCGCCCAACCAGAACGCCGTACCCTTGAGGAGGCGCCATCCATAATTCGGGATTGCGCGTGGAATAAAAGCTATTATCTCCCAGCCTGACCTCGAAATGGAGGTGGGGTCCAGTGGTAGTGCCTGTACTGCCTACCTTACCAACAACATTTCCGGTGTTCAGCCATTGTCCGACAACCACTTCGACCTCATCCATATGGGCGTAGACGGTATAGAGTTGCTGGCCTTGATAACCGAAATCATGGCGAATTGCAACAGCCATGCCATAGGGATCGGTCAGACTGGTAGGTGAACCGGTGTATAACCCAATCCTGCCCATACGACCGTTCCCGGAGCGGCAGCCAGGACATCGGTCCCCCGAGGTGCGGCAGATCCACTCCAGTATGGATAATATCTGGGCCAAAGAAAACACCGCCGTAACGATAGTCCCATTCCGGATCGGCGGGATAAGCTGCGGCTATAGGAGCGGAAAAGAAGAAATGGTCAAAAGGTGAAATTGCCCAGGGAATGGGATAAAGAGGTGGCCGATATTCAGCGCCTTTCATTGGGATGAACGTTGGAAAAAAGAGTTGCATTGCACCAGCGGTTGCAGTTGGAAGGGGAGGAGGTGCTTCTGTAACCGGAAAAGGTGTCGGAGTTTCAGTTGTCATAATGAGTGTGTTTTCTATAGTAGTGACAATAATGTTCGTGGGAATAGGCGTTGAAGAAGGAGAAGGTTGGATGATCTGCGGTGTGGATGGTAGCGTGGACGCGGTGGCACACCCCGATAGGAAGATAAATGCTACCGGAAGGAGGATTCGCCTATGACTCATGGAGTGTTGGTCGGACGGAAGGTCGGCGTAGAAGTAGGCGTAGGCGACTGGTACCACATGGAAGTCGGTGTCGGAGTGCGTGTAGGTGGAATAACTACTGTTGGTGTAACAAGAATTTCGGGAGGGTAGAGTTGCAGCATGGCGGTTCGCCAGTCCAGCCCCTGCGTAAACACCAGTTCGTTGAAGCGCGCCCCGGCATAATATGTTCGCCAGTCCGTAAGAGCTGGCAGGCGTTCCCAACCATATTGGACTGCGAGAGTGGTCAAGTCAAACCAGTACCCGGATGGAATAGACTTGGCCAATCGTCCGCCATTTTCATAAGAAATCGAGTCCTCGGTACGGGCATTAAAATCCCATGGGACCTGGGTTAGTGGGACGCCTTGTGAACCATCCTGGGCTGTCGTGCGCAAGAAGATGCGCCAGTAGGTCTCTTGACCGAAATCCTCGCGAATAATAGCCATCCACCCGGCTTGAATTAGAGCAGGGTTAATTGTAAAAGCTCGGCCGGTATAAAGCCAATCCTCGCCCAGACCAGGAGCAAGTGGTGTTGTGAGAGGAACATAGGCGTTTTCCAGACTGGCAAGGGAATCCCAGCCGGTCTTTAGAGCTACTTGGGAGCGCAATGCCTGGAATGAATTAACCGCCAGCTCATGAAGTTGCGGGAAAGGGGCCTTGACGCTTTTCAAGGATGCCAATGATGAGCGACCTGGCAAGGTAACCGGAATAGGAGTAATCGTTGTTTTATACAATTCGGCTGGCGTTATTTTTGAAATCTGCTGGAAGGGACCGGGTAGCGCTGCGGTTGTGTTTCCAAATGCCAGTCCATTCGCTGGCCCGGGTAACAACATGGGCGCAATGTTGATTATTCCATTGACATTATAACCAGTCAGAAAAGTCTGGTTGGGCGTATTCAGGCTCGTGGCAAGATTCCCGTTGTCTTGCCAGACCGGCCAATCACCAGAACCGATCCTGCGGGCCAGCGCATTGGGATTGCGGGCATCCCAAACATAGATGCCGGTCAGACCAGAAGCCAGATCAGTGGAAGACCAAGCCAGTTGATTCCCATCTGGCGACCATGCCGGATGAGATTCCACGCTTTGAGGAGATCGGCTGACATTGAAAAATCTATCATCGCCCGAGACGATCCAGGTCTGCAATCCAAACTTCCGGTTCGCCGCTGCGATTCGATATAAAGGCGATTTGCCTTCCACGCGGCGACCAAACTGGTGATGTACTCGGATGCTTTTTCTTGTGTCAGGTTATAAACCTGTGCAGAATCTGTTAGTGACCGAACGAAGACATCCAGGTCACCGTTTTGAAAAGACTCATAAGTAATGTATGCCCCATCCGGAGACCAGGATGGCGCTGCATCATATTCGGGTGTGTCTGTCAACCGGGTGAGCTCTCCAGTGGCGAGCGCAAGTAGATATAGATCCCAATAGCCATTTTGGTTTGATGCAAAGGCCAAAAGCTTCCCATCCGGACTAAGCACAGGGGTTATATCGTCCCACGCATTTGCGGTGAGGCGAGTAAGCGGTAGAGTCTGCGGCGAGTAAGCAAAGAGATGGAAATATCCGGCATCTGCAAGGGATAGGAAGAAGGTCCCTTGAGCTGCTGGAGTGGTTGCGCCTGTTTCGGGTGTGGCTGTAATGATGTAGGGCGTTTGAGTTGGAACCTCAGTAAACGTCGAACTGGCTGTGGGTGTCTCGCTCGGAGGAACCGCTGTGAGAGATGATGTTGGAGTGGGAACGTTAGTTGGCAGCAGTCCACAAGAGGAAAGAAATAACAGGACGCTAAAGGCAGGACAGAGAATTCGGTAAATGCTGCGGGTACTGTGTAAATGTATTCTGATAAGACAAGTCATTTTGTTTGGCCGGAATGGGGAATTTCAATGCTAAGAGTTCGTTGGTCAACCTCACCCAGTTCAGGGTAATACAGTCTGGCTGCAAGAGTATATTTCCCGGCCAACGAGGTCGTTCTGCGGATATGCAGGTTTAATTCCAATTTCCAGCTGACCGGCTCGATTATACTGGCAGAGGCAATCTCGTTCCCGGCGGAATCTTTTAGGGTGAGATCGATATCGGGTCTTTGTTGGAATGGGGAAAGTTCCAATTCCACCCGTAGGCGTTTCCCTTCAGAATCAGGCGCGGCTCTCAAATCGAGCAGGCGGGTTTCGGAAGGAGGATATCGCAGAGTGTTCGGGTCATTGATAAAAAACTCCATGTGGTTATTATAACCAGAAACTGGCTTTCCTACCGCTGGTATAATTCGGTTATGACTGGAAAGCTAACGCACCTGGATGAAACTGGCCGGGCTCATATGGTGGATGTGGGGGATAAGCCCGTTACCGAGCGTCTTGCGATTGCCCGGGGGGAAGTCCTGATGAGGAAAGAAACTCTCGAGCTGATCCGCGCTGGAGCGATGAAAAAGGGCGATGTACTGACAGTGGCTCAGATCGCCGGAATTTCTGGCGCAAAGCGGACCTCGGAGTTGATACCACTGTGCCATCCCTTGCCCATCACTCACATCGAAGTATCCCTGGCGCTGGACCGGGATCTTCCTGGCGTTATTATTACGGCGACAGTAAAAACTACCGACAGGACAGGCGTTGAAATGGAAGCCCTGACCGCAGTCTCTGTTGCTGCGCTCACGGTCTATGATATGGCGAAGGCGGTCGAAAAGACCATGAGGATCCAAAACATTCGTTTGGTTGAAAAACATGGCGGCCGGTCAGGGGATGTGATCAATGAATAACCGCCTTTTTTACTTTTAGCGAAAAAGAGGCTATATGAGAATCAAGATCTTGTTTTTCGCAACTCTCCGGGATTATGTGGACGCGAAGACGATGGAATTGGAAGTCCCGGCGGAAACAACAGTAGCGGGTCTGAAAGAGTTATTGGTAAAAAGATACCCCAAAATGATTCCTGCACAGGACTCCATAATGACAGCCATCAACCGGGAATATGCCGCCGATGAGCAGTCCATCCCGTTGGACGCAGAAATTGCCCTCTTTCCTCCGGTCTCTGGAGGTTAATGCAATATGGAAAACCCTACGATCATTTCCATCACCGATGCGGATCTTGATCTGAACACGCTCCTTGCGAAAGTCACACTGTCATCGACAGGCGCGGCTTCAATATTTTCAGGTATTGTCCGCGGCGTCACGGGGCGAGGCGATAAGCATGAAACGTTATTTCTTGATTATGAAGCTTACTCCAGCATGGCTGAGGCCAAGATGCATCAGATCGCGGAAGAAATCCGCTCTCGCTGGCCATCTGTGGAGGGGATAGCTATCGTCCAACGGGTCGGCCGCCTTTTTCCAAGAACCCCGACCGTGGCGATCATCTGTACAGCTGCACACCGCGATACGGGCGTTTTCGATGCAACTCGTTATGGGATTGATCGCCTGAAAGAGATTGTGCCGATCTGGAAGAAGGAAGTTGGTCCAGGTGGCGAGTTCTGGGTGGAAGGCGAATATATCCCGAAGCCGGGAGAATAGATATGCCTTTTCCACTTGAAACCGACCGGTTGATCTTAAGGCAATTTCGCGACTCTGATCTGGAGGAATTTCTTTCTTATCGATCTGATCCTCTCGTGGCGCGTTACCAAGGATGGGAGATCCCATATGAGCGAGAAACAGGTCAAGTTTTCATAAGCGAGATGAAAAATGCTCTCCCAGGAATCCCCGGAGAATGGTTTCAGGCAGCCATTGAATTAAAAAGGTCGCAACAGTTGCTTGGAGATTGTGCTTTCCACATAATGAAGAGCGATAAGCGGCAGGCTTACATTGGCGTTACTCTTGCACATAAAAGTTGGGGGAAGGGGTATGGCGAAGAGGCTTGCCGCCGCTTGATGGAGCATCTTTTCAGTGAATTGTTGCTGCACCGGGTGGTAGCTGAGTGCGATGTTGAG
Organism: uncultured Chloroflexia bacterium; assembly: GCA_963830665.1. Classification (GTDB taxonomy): domain Bacteria; phylum Chloroflexota; class Anaerolineae; order Anaerolineales; family Villigracilaceae; genus UBA877. The sequence continues at coordinate 313,902 of CAWHNM010000016.1, read as the reverse complement.
AATACTGCTTCATATACACTCCTGGAACGCCTCGGCTTTAGGCGAGAAGCACACCTGATAGAAAATATATGGTTTAAGGGCGTATGGGGGAGTGAATATCACTACGCCATGCTGGATCGTGAGTGGAAACGGCCATGACCACCCTGGGAGTGTGTTGCACAAAGTGCGGGGCTGCTTATCCTCTGAATAGTACTGCATATTGCTGCCCTGATTGCGGCGGGTTGTACGATTATGAAGGGGATTTTCTTTATAATCCAGAGTTGGTGGATCGATCCCAACCTGGCATCTGGCGATATCGTCATTCGTTCAAATTTCCGGCCGACCTTGAACCGGTTTCCCTTGGTGAAGGGAATACGCCACTGATCTGGTCAAGGGTTTTTAACCGTTCCATTGGCTTCAAATGCGAATATCTCAATCCAAGCGGTTCTTTCAAGGACCGCGGCTCGGCAGTTATTACTGCCTGGCTAAAGTACCATCAAGTTAATGAGGCTGTTGAAGATTCTTCAGGAAATGCAGGAGCATCATTTGCTGCTTATGCAGCCCGTGCAGGTATCAAGGCACGTATTTTTGTGCCCGAATCTTCATCTGGACCAAAAAGAAGACAGATCGAGGCTTATGGTGCAGAATTAGTTCCAATATCCGGTACGCGTTCTGATGTCGCTGAAGCAGTAAGGAAGTCTGCAGAGGCTGGTGTAGCGTATGGGTCTCACGCATTTCTACCGTTCAACTTGCCCGGTTATGCCACCGCGGCATACGAGATATGTGAGCAATTGGGGCAAATGCCTGGTGCGGTAATTGTTCCTGCCGGGCAGGGCGGGTTACTTCTTGGACTTGCGCGCGGATTTGCAGCTGTGCGTTTAGGAAATGATAAATTGAATGAAACCAGGATGATAGGTGTTCAAGCCATAGCCTGTGCTCCTTTGTGGACATCATTACTCAACGAATAGCAAAAAGCCAGCTTATCTAGCCGAGAATTTTACTCTGGCTGAAGGGGTCAGGGTGAGAAACCCGCTTCGGGAAGAGGCAGTTCTGGCGTGCAGTAATGGCAAGCCGCGGAAGCAATATGTGTCGACAGAAGAGAATGAAATCCTGCCAGGGCGGGATTCTCTTGCAGCCTTGGGTTTTTATGTCGAACCGACCTCTGCAATTGTTTGGGCGGCATTGAAAAAGCTGGTGAATAAATTGCCAGACCCAATCGTTGTGATTCTGACAGGCTCTGGCTTGAAGTACGGGTAAAATAGGGATATTCTCTTGGAAAAGGAATTGGATCATGGCTGACATTCAATCTTTTGGCAATAAACTCATCAGCAATCTTAAAAAAGTAATTATCGGAAAGCAGCAGACAATTGAATCGGTCGTCGTTGGTCTACTCTGCCAAGGGCATGTGTTGATCGAGGATGTCCCAGGGGTTGGGAAGACGGTTTTGGCACGCAGCCTGGCGAAATCATTGGGTTGTTCATTCAATCGACTCCAGTTCACTCCGGACATGCTTCCCAGTGATGTAACCGGGGTCTCCATATTCGACCAATCGAAACACGTCTTTGAATTTCGTCCGGGGCCTGTCTTTGCGCAAATCGTGCTGGTGGATGAAATTAACCGGGCCACTCCAAAAACTCAAGCTGCATTGCTTGAGTCAATGGAAGAAAAACAAGTGACCGTGGATGGCGTAACTCACGCACTTCCTTACCCATTTATGGTTGTGGCAACCCAAAATCCAATCGAATATGAGGGAACATTTCCATTACCCGAAGCGCAATTGGACCGATTCCTGTTGCGGGTTCGTCTGGGCTATCCCAATCAGACGGATGAAATTGAAATCCTCGACCGACAGCAATTGCAGCATCCAATTGAGACACTGGGAGCCGTTATTGCGCTGGAAGAGTTAAGAGCAGTAATGGAGGACATTAAAAAAGTCTATGTTTCCAACCCGGTCAAGCGCTACCTGGTGGATTTGGTAAATCGCACCCGTCAAAGTTCTGATGTATACCTGGGCGCCAGCCCACGCGGCAGCCTGGCGTTGTTCCGTACCGGGCAAGCGCTGGCGGCTCTGGCTGGGCGCGATTTTGTTTTGCCGGACGATATTAAGAGACTTGCAGTACCTGTGTTGGCACACCGCGTCATTGTCGGGCCGGCAGCCAGGTTGCGCGAATTGAGCGCTGAAAAGATTGTAGAAGAGATCCTGGAAAATCTACCCGTACCAGGTGGAGATTTTCAGACTCCTTAGCACTATGAAGTTATCCCATGCCTCGCGCTGGTTCCTAGCATGTTTGATAATCGCTGGTTTTTGGGGAAGGATTGTGACCGGCTTGCTCGTCTACACGCGCCTGGCGTATCTCGGAATCTTATTATTGGTCGGAGCGGCAATCTGGACGTTTTTTTCAATGAATGGTGTTCGCCTTCGAAGGAATACGCGTTCCCTTCGGGCCAGCGTGGGGGATGTTTTTGAAGAGCACTTTGAGATCAAGAAAGACGCTTGGCCAGGTTGTGCCTGGTTGGAAATTATTAATCAATCCTCTTTACCGAGAGCTGCAGGTTCGCGCATATTTACCAGGATTGGCGCTCACCAGCTACGATTTTATTCAGCCCGCACAGTCCTGACCAGACGTGGGGCGTATCTGCTTGGTCCAACCATCCTGACATCCGGAGACCCGTTTGGTATCTTCGCGATTAAGAAAAAATTCGTTGCAGGAGATACATTGGTCATCCTGCCTATGACGTTCCCGATCTCCATATTTCCTCCACCTCCCGGCCTGCTTCCCGGCGGAAAGGTGATCCGTCAAAGGACCTTTGACGTCACGCCTCATGCGGCAGAAGTACGCGAATATGTTCCGGGCGACCCGATGAAGCGCATCCATTGGCCAAGCACGGCCCACCGTGGACAATTGATGGTAAAGGAATTTGAGCAGGACCCGCAAGCAGATATCTGGCTATTTTTGGATGCATACCAACCAGTTCATGTATCCATGTCTGAGCCGGACATAGCTTATCGCGATGACAATCTATGGTTGCGGCGTCCGAAGATATCTCTGCCAAGAGACACATTTGAGTATGCTGTCAGCGTGGCGTCTTCTCTGGCAAGCTACTTCCTAACGGATCGCCGGACAGTTGGGTTGGCATGTGCGGCTGGCAAGTTTACAGTTGTATCCGGTGAACGAGGCGAACGGCAAATAAATAAAATTATGGAGACATTGGCCTTTCTCCAACCTGAAGGGATAATACCACTGCATGGAGTAGTTAATTTGCAGGCGAAATTACTTCCTCTCGGTAGCGGTGTCATATTGATAACTCCATCGGCTAGTCCGGACTTGTTACAGGCCGTTGAAGATTTACAGCGCCGCAACCTGCGACCTATGGTGGTCCTGATCAAATCGGAGACGTTTGGCGGACAACCGGGAAGCGAAAATATGACCAACAGTCTGTTATCGAGGAATATTCCTGTCTGCCAGATCGGCCTTGGAGATGACTTGGGGGTCCAGTTGGCGATGCCAACTGTATACTTCCAGCGTTCCTATTTATCAAAGAATTACTACGAGGTGGGAAAATAGAAAGGATATCCTATCATCGAGGCTGGATTACTCTTGACTGGAAAGCTGGCCTGCTTGATACTTGGCTCGAGGAGACGATCTTATGAAGCATTTTCTGGATGTATTCGATTATTCTCAAGCGGAATTACAGGACATTCTCGATCTGGCTGTGCGTTTGAAGAAGGAATATTTTCAAGGAGGCAATCCCCCGCTTTTCAAAGGCAAAGTGCTGGGTATGATTTTCCAAAAGCCCAGCCTGCGGACGCGTGTGTCATTTGATATGGCAATGCGCCATATGGGCGGTGACGCATTATATCTTTCACCGAACGAGATTGGCTTGGGCCAACGCGAATCTATTGCGGATGTTGCACGCGTTCTTTCAGGCTATGTCCATGCGATCATGGCGCGCGTCTTTGAGCACGAAAATATTTTGGAATTGGCAAAATGGTCCTCAGTGCCGGTGATCAATGGATTGAGCGATTTCAGTCATCCATGCCAGGCAATGGCAGACGCATTGACCATCCAGGAGAAATTTGGCAAAGCCAAAGAACTGAATGTGGTTTTTATCGGTGATGGAAATAATGTAGCCGTCTCTTTGATGCATATTTCGGCCAAATTAGGTTGGAACTTTACCATTGCCAACCCGGAAGGCTTCGATCTAAACCAACAGGCAGTGGAAATGGCAGAAGAATTGGCAAGTACGTCTGGCAGCCAGTTGCGTTTTCTGCGCGATCCGCATGAAGCAGTCAGAAAAGCACAGGTTATCTATACCGATACGTGGACAAGCATGGGCCAGGAAGAAGAGACTGCCAAACGTGAACTGGTGTTTCCGCCGTATCAAGTTAATGCAAAGCTGGTTTCAGAAGCCGGCAAGGATGTGATTGTGATGCACTGCCTGCCGGCTCATCGCAACCATGAATTGACCGACGAAGTGGCGGACGGATCGCATTCGGTAATCTTTCCTCAAGCTCACAATCGCTTGCATGCCCAAAAGGCAGTGCTGGCGCGTTTGTTTGGAGTTGCTTGATTCAAGAGTTTCGAAGTTCCAAAATAGAAATGCCTCTCGACTGCGTGGCGCTCGGGGCGAAGCCCATTTAGTAGAATAGAAAGGTGGAACCATGAACACGCAGGAATATATAGATATTGAAGAACAATACGGGGCTCACAACTACCACCCGTTGGATATTGTCATCACGCGCGGAGAGGGAGTGTGGGTATACGATGTGGATGGAAAGAAATATCTTGATTGCCTTTCGGCTTATTCGGCACTGAACCAGGGCCATGTTCACCCAAAAATCCTGGCTGCCTTAATCGAGCAGGCCGGAAAAGTCACGCTGACTTCGCGCGCTTTTCGCAATGATCAATTACCTCTGCTCTACAAGGAGCTCGCCGAACTAACAGGGTATGAAATGTCCCTGATGATGAACTCTGGGGCAGAGGCAGTTGAGACCGCCCTCAAGCTGGCCAGAAAATGGGCTTACTCGGTCAAACGAATTCCACGCCATCAAGCAGAGATAATTGTTTGTGCGGGGAACTTCCATGGGCGAACCATTACCGAAATCTCCTTCTCCAGTGAACCTCTTTACCGGGATGATTTTGGCCCCTTTACCCCAGGCTTTATAACAGTATCATATGGGGATTCGGATGCGATAGGTAAGGCGATCACTCCTAAAACTGCCGCGGTTCTTGTGGAGCCCATACAAGGAGAGGGAGGGGTCATTGTCCCTCCGATCGGATATCTTAAAAGGGTGGCGGAGATATGCAGAGAAAATAACGTTCTTCTAATGGCCGATGAGATCCAGACAGGACTGGGCCGGACTGGGAAATTGTTTGCGTCGCAGTTTGAGGATGTGCGGCCCGATATGACAATTATTGGGAAGGCCTTGGCTGGCGGCTTCTATCCAGTGTCGGCAGTGTTGGCAGATTCAACTTTGTTAGGTTTATTCCAGCCGGGTGAGCATGGTTCGACCTTTGGCGGGAATCCATTGGCAGCCGCAACAGCACGTGCAGCTTTGCGCGTGATTGTCGAAGAAAAACTAATTGAAAATGCTGCTGAAATGGGTAATTACTTTATCGACCAGTTGGCCGAAATTCCAAGCCCACATGTAAAAGAAGTGCGTGGAAAAGGTCTTTTGGTCGGAGTGGAATTAAAACAAAACGCCGGTGGAGCCCGGCGATTCTGCGAGGCATTGGGAACGAAAGGCATCCTGGCCAAAGAAACTCACGATCACACCATCCGATTCGCGCCTCCTTTGGTGATAGACAAGGCAACTATTGATTGGGCATTGCCTGCGATTCGAGAAGTATTAAATATGAAATAGGGCTTCGATGGACTCAGAAAATAATTGGTAGTTGAAAATGTCCTTCTTCCATTAATCAATCCTGACTGAATTTGGAGGTGGCATAATGAACATTGGTATACCCAAAGAAACCCGCCCATTTGAATACCGGGTGGGGCTATCCCCGGCGGGAGTGGAAATCTTGTCCCACCATGGACATACTGTTTTCGTGGAACATGAGGCGGGCCTCGGGTCGGGTTTTGCAGATGAGGAATATGAACAAGTCGGGGCTCATATCGTTTATTCCACAGAGGAAGTATATGGACGTGCCGATTTGGTATTGAAAGTGGCTCGACCAACCGACAATGAGATTACTTACCTGCAACCCCGGATCCACTTTGGCCGGACTCTTCTGACTCTACCTTCCGCAAGCCAGAGCAAGATCGATGCCCTGCTTAAAAATAAAATCACAGCAATCGCCTATGAACAGATCCGGGAATCAGATGGCTCCTTGCCGGTCTTGCGACCTTTCAGCCAGATTGGTGGCGCGATGGCAGCCGAAGTGGCTGCCCGTTTGCTGCACAGCGATCAAGGCGGACGAGGCATCCTTTTAGGTGGCATCCCCGGCGTACCGCCGGCGGAAGTGGTTATTCTGGGCGCAGGTACTGCCGGCACATATGCTGCGCGCGCTTTTACCGGGTTGGGTGCACACGTGACGGTCCTGGATAAAGATATCAACGCATTGCAACGGATCAGCCAATGTGGCATGAATGTCATCACAATGCTTTCCACTGACCGGAACATAGTTCGTTGCTGCGAGTTCGCCAATGTGTTAGTTGGGGCTGTCCTGGTGCCGGGCGCACGCGCTCCACTCCTTGTCTCGCGTGATACAGTGCAGAAAATGAAACCTCGTTCGGTTATCATCGATATCAGTATCGATGAAGGCGGTTGTGTGGAAACCTCCCGGCCTACGACTCATGACCGTCCTTCGTATATCGAGGAGAATGTAATCCATTACTGTGTCCCGAATATGCCAGGTATTGTGGCGCGAACTGCCACGCATGGTTTTGTAAATGTAGCCACCCCTTATATACTCCAGATTGCGGACCTGGGTGTGGAGAAGGCGATGGCAGAAAGCCCGGCCATTGAAGCTGCAATAAACACTTTTCAAGGTGAGACCCATCACCTTTCCCGTTGGATTAATTGAGGAGCGGGTTATTATGGACTGGCATACTATCTATCAGAGCCGGGTGACCACGGCGGATGAAGCTGTTAAGTCAATTAGCTCGGGGAATCGTATTTTCATGACTGGGAATGTTTCGGTTCCTCAAAAGTTGTTAGGCGCGCTGGTAGGATATGCACCCAAGCTCAAGAATGTGGAGATTTGCCAGGCGCTTTCAGTTGGACCGGCTGATTATGTTAAACCTGAAATGGAAGGGCATTTGCGGGTCAATACCCTCTTCATCAGCGCCAATGTACGTAAAGCCGTACAAGAGGGGCGGGCCGATTTCACCCCGGTATTGCTATCCGAGTTTCCGTTGCTTTTCAAGAACAACATTCTCCCGGTGGACGTAGCTCTTATTCATGTATCGCCGCCAGATGAGCATGGATTTTGTTCTTTGGGTGTGGAGGTCGGCCTGACCAAATCGCCGGCAGAATCGGCCAAGATCATTATTGCCGAGGTGAACGAGCAAATGCCGCGCACTCTGGGGGATTCTTTTATCCATGTCAGCCGTCTGACACATATGATTCCTGCCAACTACCCAATCCCCGAGATGCCCATGTCAGGAGAGCAGGCCGACCAGGAAACCGAACGCCTGGCGTGCTATGTGGCAGAACTGATCCCGGACGGTGCCACCATGCAGATGGGTATAGGCGCTATTCCTGACGCAGTGTTGAAGTTCCTTTTCAATAAGAAAGATTTGGGCGTTCATTCAGAATTGATCTCAGATGGAGTGATAGACCTCGTCGAAGCGGGTGTCCTGACCAATGCCCGTAAAACATTGCATCCCGGCAAGATCATAATCGGATTTATCCTTGGTTCACAGCGACTGTATCAATGGGTGAACGATAACCCATTGTGTGAGTTCCATCGCACCGAATATGTGAACGACCCCTTTGTAATTGCCCAGAATGAACGCATGGTAGCCATCAATTCGGCTATCGAGGTGGATTTGACCGGCCAGGTTTGCGCCGATAGCATCGGTCCAAAGTTTTTCAGTGGTATTGGTGGCCAATTGGATTTCATTTATGGGGCTTCACGTTCGAAAGGTGGCGTACCGGTTATTGCCATGCTAAGTACGAATACTACCAAGGATGGAACGTTGACCAGTAAAATTGTCCCGACTTTGAAGCCAGGTGCGGGCGTGGTGACCGGACGAAACCACGTACATTATGTGGTCACCGAGTATGGCGTGGCTGATTTGTATGGAAAATCGGTCCGGCAGCGCGTTATGGCGCTTGTCAATATCGCCCATCCCAGTTTCCGGACAGATCTTGAGAGTCAAGCCAGGGAACTTAAATGGATTTGAACCGGCTCCGTTTTGAGTTTTGGTTTTCCTGTAACTTTAGCTCGTTTATAATACCTCTATGACTAGAAAAGTAAAGATCGTTGCCACCATTGGGCCTGCCAGCCAGGAAGATATAGTTATCGAACATCTGCTCCTGGCTGGAATGGACGTTGCCCGCTTGAACTTTTCGCATGGTACCCACGAGACCCACGCCGCCCGGATTTCGCAATTGCGTACAATTTCGACGCGTCACGGTCTTCCTTTGGCAGTTCTTCAGGATTTGCAGGGCCCAAAGATTCGCGTTGGGGTGTTGCCTTCGCCGCTCAGCCTGGTTTCTGATCAAATAATACATCTTTATCCCGAAGGTGACAGCCAGCCGCCGACTGGTAATGATCGCGCACTTATCCCAGTGGATTTCCCACAATTATTCAGCTCGGTCAAACCTGGCAATCGCATCCTGCTCGATGATGGGAGGCTCACGCTTTTGGTCCATTCTGTAGCTAGCAATCTCGTTGTGGCCGAAGTGAAGACTGGAGGCGTATTGACCTCCAACAAGGGGATCAATTTGCCTGGAGTATCCCTGGAAATCCCTGCCTTCACCGAAAAGGATGCCGACGATTTGAAGTTCGGGCTGGCCCTCGGCGTGGATTTTGTCGCAATCTCATTTGTGCGTCAGGCCGAAGATGTACAGCGTGTCAGACAGGCAATTGCCTGCCAATCTCCGACGGATTGCCCTTTAGTGATTGCCAAGCTGGAACGGCCAGAAGCCTTGGACAACCTGGATGCCATTCTGGATGTAGCCGATGGGGTGATGGTGGCGCGTGGCGACCTTGGCGTGGAAATGGCTCCAGAAGATGTACCGGGCGCTCAGAAGCGCATTATCCAGGCTGCTAACCGAAAAGGGAAAATAGTAATTACTGCCACACAGATGCTTGAATCGATGATCCATAACCCACTCCCGACGCGTGCTGAAGCTTCAGATGTGGCGAATGCAGTGTTTGACGGAACGGATGCGGTTATGCTCTCCGGCGAAACGGCATCGGGCGAATACCCGGTGGAGGCTGTAAAACTAATGGACCGAATCGTCCTCCAAGCCGAAGCTGGCTTCGATGCCTGGGGGCATAGCCAGGATGTCAGCTCGGACGACCATGATGACGCAGTGGCACTAACGCGCGCAGCGCGTGAACTGGCGCACGATCAGGATGTTGCCGCTGTGGCTGTCTTTACTCGAATGGGCCGCTCCGCGCTATTAATGGCAAAATCACGTCCGTGTGTCCCCATCCTGGCGTTCACCCCTGAAGAGTGCACCTACCGTCGGTTGGCACTGGCCTGGGGCGTCCAACCACACATTGTCCCATTCGTGGATACGGTGGAAGAGATGTTCCTTTGCGTGGAGGCAGCCTTGCAGGATACTGGCAGAGTAAAACCCGGTCAACAGATAGTTTTAGTGTGCGGTTTTCCAATTGGCGATATGCGCCCTCCGAACATGGTGTTGCTCCATACTGTTGGGTAAGAGATCGGTATTTTCCACCAATCATTAAATGCAAACGGAGCTGACCAAATTGGCCAACTCCGTCGTTTTTTTGCCTAGCTCTTCAAAAACGCTTCGAGAGCTTCCCGGCTGATGCGGTAGGCATTGCCGAGCTTCTTGGCCTTTAGGCTGCCGTCATTTATGGCCGCCATCACATCTTCTTCGGAAACTTTCAGCGCCGCTGCTGCCTCGGAAGGAGTCATAACATCGGACATGCCGCCAGAAGCGGGAGCGCCACCATTGGGAGCCTTTGGTTGCTGTTGACCGGCTTGCATGCCGCCTTGAAGGGCCTGTCCCATCAGGTTCCCGATACCCATCCCGGCACCGATACCGGCGGTCAGGCCAGCACCACCGCCTTGGTTGTTGGCCGCGTCACGCATCGCGTCTGCAGCCTGCAGTTGAGTATAGGTGGCCATGTCGAGCATGCCCATGTCGCGCAATTCCTGTGCGGATTTGTCGGAAGGTCTCAAGTTGGCCAGGAAGAAAGACTTCAAGTTCAGGCCAACTGCCTGAAATTCAGCTTCGCTTTGTGATCGAATGTAACTTGCCATTTCTTCCGTTTTTGCAAGCAGCTGAGGCAGATTAAGTTTGGCACCCCATTCGTTCAGCGTATCCTGCAAGCGTGACAGGATGATGCTGCGTAAGCGGTCCTCGATCTGGTCAATCCGATAGGAAGCTGTCTTGCCAACGATCTGTGCCACCAGTTGTTGAGGGTCTTTCACTTCGAAGGAATAGGTCCCAAAGCCCTGAAGTAACATTACACCCAGGCCCATACCTGGATTGCTGACCAGGATCGGCTGCGGTGTACCCCATTTACGCTGAGGAAATTCCTTCATCGAAACGAAGTAAACTTCCGCGGGAAAGACTCCCTTCCCACTCGTGAAAATGTCCTGTAATTTCTGGGTCAGCAGGGGGATGTTGGCAGTTGCGATGATATGCCGTCCAGGTCCAAACATATCCATTGCCAGGCCATCGCGGAAGAAGACTACGCTTTGCCCGGTCCGGACAATCACATTGGAGCCAAGACGATAATCTCCGGTCGTTCCATCATCAGGGAAACGATGAACGAGTTCGTCCGTCATTTCATTCGGGTATTCAATTACATCAAAGATACGAGCCATATTCTCTCTCCTTGGTTATGTGGCAAATATTGATAATATGATTATACTTCTTCGTTGATTCAAATTACAAGTATTTTGTCCTGTTTAATCTACGATGCCGCTCTCGAAAAGTTTTATCAATCTTATGATGTCCACCAACACATAGTAAGGTCATTTATAAAAGTGATAAATTAGGTTCTTAAAATCCTGCTGAATTCATTTTGGGTTTTGCATTGGCTGACCAGATCCAGCACCGCGCAGCATGAGAATCTCCGCCAGAATGCTGACGGCGATCTCTTCGGGTGTCTCGGCTCCAATCCCTAGACCAATGGGGGAATGAATTCGTGCCAGCTTTTCGTCAGAAATGCCCTGCTGGTTGAGTTCTTTGATGGTGGTATTCCAGCGCTTGCGTGAGCCGATGACACCGATATACCCGGCCTGCGTGTCAAGCAGGGCTGGCAACCCGGCAACATCCACATTACTTCCACGGGTGGTCAGGACGAGGGTTGTTTGGGGGGTGATATTCAGGTGAAGAGGCAATTCCGCTAATGGGACAGGGTAATATTCGTCGGCATCCGGATTAGTTTCGGGTGTACAGAATTCAGGTCGGTCGTCCGAAACAGCCACACGGAATCCTAGCCATTTTGCAAGGTGCGCAACTGCCTTGCCTACGTGTCCACCACCAACTACAACCAGAATTGGAGAAGGTAGGATCGGTTCCACAAACACCTCCACCTGGCCTCCACACAGGCCTGGATCGCCGCGTCTTGGGTCAGCCATACTATATTCAAGATTGCGCGGCTTGCCGTCGTGCAACGATTCCAAGGCTGCATGAACCACGCGGTTTTCCAATTCCCCGCCACCAACTGTGCCAAGGATGTGCCCATCTGGAAAGACCAGCATTTTACTGGTGCTGTGTCGGGGCGTCGAACCGCTGGTCTTTACAACAGTGCATAGGGCAGCTGGTTGATGCGTGGTTTCCAGGTCGGCTATTTGCCGATAGATCGAGGTCATTGGTTCATCAAAAAATCAAGGGCATTCTCAGGAAAGGTCTTTAGCCTGAACGTGTATCCGAATGGCTTCCACAAGAGCATGTACATAAACCAGGCCTGCCTTGGATGGGTTTTTCTCCAGGTGCTTCCAGCGTCGGGCCTCAAAAAACAGGCATGTACGCAGATCGGTCAGAGACTGAGGCAGTTCTTGTTTCGACTTATGCAGAACGATCCCATTTCGGGCTACCTCACGGCACTTTTTAACCGAGCCCCAGTGCTGGTAGCCATTAAAAGTATGGGCAAAGGGGAGAATATTTTTCCAGGCGGCACGCCGTGATGGAATATCTTTCTCTATGAGTAGAGTATTGGGTATGCTATTCATTTTATTGCCTTTTCAATAGCCTGGGATGACTGATAAAACCTGCTACTTGTGCGAGACCACGTCTTTGACTACAAGGCATTTCATCCGAGGTGGTTCTATTATAAACCAAGCATGCTATAAACCGCCCAAATTTCCATGAAGATCGAACAATCTTTCGGTGGGGAAAGGCCTTTTTTCAGGACCTAGTTCACTTACAGATCCAATGATTGGCTGAAGCCAAGGATCATCTGTTTGAAGCGGTGTACGCAGATAACCCCGGCTTTGCGTCAGTTTAAACCATGTTTCTGTGTCTTTGCAGTTTCAATCTTCATTTTCCAGATGGTATAGCTTAAGAAAAGCAGCCACTACTTTCGGATCAAAAAGCACACCGGACTGTTGTTCAATATAGACAATAACCTCTTTTTCTGTGTAGGCGTCATGGTAAGGCCTTTGAGAGCACATGGCATCCCAGACATCCACCACGGCGAATATTCGCGCCGATAGAGGAATATTCTCCCCTTTCAATCCTTGGGGATAACCGCTGCCATTCCATCTTTCGTGATGATAATACGGGATTTCCAAGGCACGATCCAGGAAAGCAATCGGCATCAGGAGGTTTCGGGCAATCACGGGATGTTCCTTGACGACCTTCAGTTCCACTTGAGTCAGAGATCCGTGTTTTCGTAAGATCTCATCCGGGATACCCATTTTCCCGATATCATGTAATAAGGCCCCGCGTCGGATGTGAACCAGGTCTTCCTGCGGGATTTTCATAAAACTGGCTAATTGCACAGTTTTTTCTGTAACGCTCCTGCTATGGCCTTCGGTCTCTTTATCTCGTAGTTCCAGGGCATGCGCCCAGCCTTCCAGGGTGGTGTCGTAGGCTTCGGCCAGATCCCGGGTCCGTTCCTGTACACGGAGTTCCAGCTCATGAGCCATATTGCGTAGAATGAGCTCCAATTTCTTGCTTTCTGTTATATCCCGCCCAACAAAAACACGACCGATGAGACGTCTGCGCCAGTTTATAACAGGAGAAACTTCCACCTGGAAAAAAATTTCCTCTCCGTTCTCAGCTTGCAGGGTGAATTCTTCTTTCCGTTTTTCGTCACCGGTGTCGTTCAATCGATTGGCCATATCGGGCCATCTATTTGCAACTTCACCCACGGAGTGCCCGATTAATTGCTTTTCTGGTATTTGAAACCATTCACGGGCAGCGGAATTGGCATCCACAATACGATTCTGAGTGTCAATTACCAATACAAAATCAGATATACTCTCGAATACAATTTCCCGAGCGACCGGGACAATATCGAATAGGCGATACCTGAACAAACCGAACGCAATAATGAGATTCCCGATCGCATAGGTGAAGGGAGAAGAATCTCGCTGAGGAGCTATACGAACGCCGGCAAGTGCAAGCATGCTTCCAATCAAAGGAACCAGGAATCCGGCTGCAATAATAATGGTTTGGGAACGATAGAGCCGGTGTGGCTTGACTATTGTTCTGAGCAAAAGACCTATACTAAAAATACTGACCAGAAAGCTGTAAATCGCAAATGCATCCACTGCCCAACCGAATCCATAATCCAGTTCAGAAAAGATGGAACCGGTGATAAGCCGTGGTGCTAGATAAATAACGTGAAGCCACCCATCCATTGTTAGGAGCAATAGGAAGATACCCGGTATGACGAAGGAAAGACCCCAAATCAGATTCGGATGTTTTAATTGATAACCGGAATAGCTAACTACGAATGGGGGGACGCAAAGGATAATCCAAATTGCCGCGACCCATTGGATTGCATCCCAGGCAATCTTCCAATTCAGGGCGCTGCCTACGAGCTCCATGATAAAGCCGAAAGACCATAACGACTGAGCCATCATATACCCCATGTAAACGGCGGCGCCGCGGACATACCGATGCTTCCAGGTGTAATATAAAATCCCTAGAGACAGTCCGAGCGACGCAAGGTAGGGTATTAGATACAGGAACTTTTCCATGCCCGTCCTGGACAAGCTCAAATAAAACCAGGTCAGCTCGCCTTCTTTAGAAGCTTCCACACTCTCTCAGGAGTAGCGGGGATCTCGTCGACATTAACGCCGATTGCATCGAGTATGGCATTCCCGACCGCGGGTGCAACACCATCCATCGGGATCTCGGCTACTGCTTTCACGCCAAACGGATGGGTTGGCTCAAAGGTTTCGACAAAGATGGCGGTAAGGTCAGGCATCTCATCTGCACGGAAGATGTGATAGCGGTCAAAGTCGTGCTCGCGTGCCTGACCTTTTACATCGTATACCATCTCTTCACAGACCGCATAACCCAGTGCCTGGGTCATTCCGCCTTCGACTCTGGCCCGAGGCTGTTAGTGGGTTGATTATCACGCCGCTGTCCACAGCCATGACAAGTTTATTGACGACAACCCCACCGGTTTCCGTATCCACCGTCACTTCAGCAAATTGAGCCGCGAAAGGCGGTGGGGAAGCTGGTGAGACGTAGGATGCCACCCCCATGATTTGTTCCTGATCGTTGTGGTGGAGCGCATCCAGGGCGATTTCGCTAAAAGGAATTGAGCGGCCGTCCGGTGCATAGGCAAATTTGGCCATCAATTTTATTTCGGCAGGATCGTAATGACGACTGGCAGGGTCTTCCTTTTCCAACATCGAGGCTGCGCGTAGCTTGATTTTTTCTGCCACAATTTGCGCAGCCCTGGAGACAGCCGTACCGGATATGTACGTTGTGGACGATGCATACGCTCCCTTGTCGAAGGGCGTGAAGTCCGTATCAGAAGAGTAAGCGATTATGTCATCCAGAGGTACGCCAAGGGTTTCTGCAGCCATCTGCGCCAGAACGGTATCGGAGCCAGTTCCCAGATCGGTGGCGCCAACCAACAGGTTAAATGAGCCATCCTCATTCATTTTGATAGAAGCCCCTCCCATATCCAGGTATGGAATGGCAGTCCCTTGCATGACCAGTGCAATACCGATACCTTTTCGACAATAAGGCCGGCCTGCAACCCGATGCCATGTTTCATTTCCAATCTTGTTATCCCAATCAATGGCGGTTCTACCCTGCCGTACACACTCCTCCAATCCGACAGTATGGATGATCTCCGGACGCGGTTCGCGGCCTTCATTCCAGGCGGTGCTGAAGGGGTGATACTCACCAGGGTGGATGGTGTTCTTTAAACGGAATTCAATCGGATCCAACCCTAAGGCTCGGGCGATCTTTTCCATGTGACGATCGACAGCCCAATATCCCTGAGGTACGCCATACCCCCGGAAGGCCCCAGAGGGAGGTGTGTTGGTGTAGACAATATCAGCATAAAAACGGATGTTGGGAGACTTTCGATAAGGGCCATCTCCTACATACAGCGCCATTGATTTGTGCCCCGTATTTCCGGTCACGGTTACCGCATGACAGCCGTAAGCGCCAGTATCACTTAAGACACGCATTGCGTTGGCAGTCAGGGTCCCATCCCGCTTTACACCAGTTTTCATCCAGATTCGCATCGGATGACGGGAACGTGCCGCTATGAATTCCTCTTCACGGCTATATTCATACAAGACCGGACGGCCGGTAGCAATGGTCAGGTGAGCTGCCACATCTTCCATTAAGACTTCCTGTTTACCACCAAAACCACCACCGATACGAGGCTTAATGACGCGGATCCGTTTAATCGGCAGTCCTAGTACAGGAGCCAGTTGCCTGCGAACGTGAAAGGGTACCTGGGTGCTGGTTCGTATAACCAGACGATCGTCTTCATCCCAATAGGTGATGGCTACATGCGGCTCAATATGCGCCTGCTGGACCTTTGGGACATCGTAAACAGCCTCGAAGATTTTATCTGCCTCTGCAAAGCCCTTTTCCACATCGCCTATATCAATACGAATTTCTGCGGCTAGATTTTTCTCCGGTTTCGAATCGGCAAAGTTAACATATTCCGAGCTCGTCGTGGATGCGCGGCGCGTTGGGTTTCATGGCATCTTGTGGGTCCAGAATGGCGGGGAGGATTTCATATTCCACTTCGATTAGTTTCAACGCCCTTTCAGCGATCTCAGGCGTTTCAGCTGCAACGAAAGCCACCCGGTCGCCCACGAACCGGACTTTGTTATCCAGCGAAAAAGTGTCCAGCGGACCTGGTATTGGGTCGGATTGCCCGGCAGTGGAATAGACCACGCGCGGTATATCCTGCCAAGTCAGAACAGCCGCAACACCCGGTAACGCTCGCGCCTGGCTGGCGTCTATCCTGGTAATATGTGCATGGGCATGCGGGGAATGCAGCACTTTGGCATGCAAAAGGCCCCGCATATCTAAATCTGCTGTAAATGCGGATTTTCCCTGGGCAAGCTTGATGGCGTCCACTTTCGGTTCGGGCTTGCCCACCACTTGATATTGCTCGGTCTCAGGAGCAAGGATTATTTTTGGGCTGGTCCGTGTAATGGTTTGAGATTGAGTGTTCGGTAATATGGAATTGCCAGTGAAAGGAGTCTCATTGATCTCAAATCCTTGTATGTTTATTTCCTGTTCGCCTCTCAACACCGCCGCGGCTCGTAAAATAGCTTGGACAGGTTTCGCGTAGCCAGTGCAGCGGCAAAGAACTCCTGCAATGGCCTTGCGTACCTCGCTTTCTGTTGGATTTGCGTTCTTATCCAGCAACGCTTTGGCAGCCAGGATTTGAGCTGGGGTGCAGTAGCCGCATTGGATCGCGCCAGTCTCAATAAAGGCTCTCTGCAGGGGATGCAGACCGCCGGTCTTCTTCCAACCCTGGTCGGGGTGTTCTCCGAGCGCCTCGATGGTAACAATGTTATGGCCTTCGGCCTGGGCTGCCAGTAAGGATCCAGCATTGATGGGATTCCCATCCATAATTACTGTATCCGCCCCCGACAATCCCTGCTCATCACCAAACTTGACACCATGGTATCCAAGACGTCTCAGGGTAGCGAAGAGGGTTTCGGATGAAGAGACTTCCACCATTTGGTCAATACCGTTTATTACTAGTTTTATGTCCATCTTACCTCCAGGATCTCTGGAAATTCCAGGTTGGTTTATTAGTAAAAGCAGTAATCGGTCCGGCTGTTGCTGTAAGAAAAATAAGCCAAGGAAACTACGCTCACCTTTTGGAAGACTGATGCGCTGAAAGAAAGGAAGCCATCCAGAGCATTTTTATCTCAAATCGTATCTCCCGTTTCTGTCGGTGCTCTGAGTTGTTGCCTTAACTTGTCAAGGGGTTGACGATCACCGTTCCCATCCTCAAAGAGCCAGCAATCCCATCCGTTGGCAGGTGCGCCGTTCGATAAGGATCTGGCCACGCCGTGGATCGATCCGGTCAACTTGCCGCATTGGATATGACCGTCAGCCAGAAGGGTGGCTTCGATACCATTTTGGATGAAGTACAAAACTTGTCCCGGTTTAAGCAAGCCCGCCTCCAATAGCGTCCCGAAGGGGATCCGCTTCTGTAAGCGCAGGTTGGCCACCTTCAACGCTGCTGCAGGTGCAGTTTCGACACCCTCAATGCGTTCCCGGGCAATTTTTATATACCCTTCATCGCGTTCAATCCCGATGAAACGCCGTCCCAATTTCTTCGCGACCGCCCCTGTGGTCCCGGACCCAAAGAAAGGATCAAGCACCAGATCCCCTGGATTGGTCGTGGATAGCAATATACGGTAGAGCAGGGCTTCCGGTTTTTGAGTGGAGTGGGCTTTCATCCCATTGGCCTTTATGCGTTCACTACCCGTTACGATTGGAAGAACCCAATCTGATCGCATTTGTAAGTCTTCGTTCAACGATTTCATTGCCTGGTAGTTAAAAGTGTATTTTGAGCCTTTGTGTTTTTGAGCCCAGATCAGCGTTTCATGGGCATTTGTAAAGCGGACTCCGTGGAAATTTGGCATGGGATTCGTTTTTATGAAAACGATATCATTTAAGATCCAAAAACCCAGATCCTGCAGGATTGCACCAACACGGTAGATATTATGATATGTACCGATAACCCAAAGCGTGCCGGTCTCCTTCAAGACACGTCTGCATCCTGAGAGCCAATCCCGAGTGAACTGATCGTATTCCTGAAAACTGTTGAACTTATCCCATGTGTCCCTGACTGCCTCCACATGAGTGCGGTTGGGTCGCCAGAGTTCCTGCGATAGCTGCAGGTTGTAAGGTGGATCTGCGAAAACAAGATCCACCGAATTTTCGGGTAATTCGGTGAGAATTTTGGCGCAATCGCCACACAGGATTTTGTTGATATTGAGGTTTTCAGGCATGGAGATCTCAAGTCTTAGCGATATCATCCTGACATCGTTTCCCCAATATTGCCGCAACCTCCATCCGGTATTCTGCACTGGCCCAATCATCGGCTGCCTCCGAAAAAGCATTGCGGGCGGCTTCTTGCAGACCACCAGGTTCGTTCCCATCCATTGCCAGGGTGGGAGCCTCGCCCCAACCGCCCAGAGCCAGGCGGGTGCGGCCGGATGGCCATTGAGCAAGTGCCGCGCATACGATCGGCTTATCGGCTGGGGTGCGGGCAACTGCCTCGAAGGCGAGTTTGATATTCAAGGGAATCTCAATTTTGGTAATGAGTTTGCCACGCAGGAGTTCGTTCCGTAAAGGCAATAAATCGCCCAGGCTGACTGTAGAAGTTTGGTCGCTGACCAGGGTACATTTCGCATCCAGCGCCAGCATCACAACGCCAAAGGGCGAACGGCCATCGCAAGTTACCAATGTCCCTGCCACCGTTCCCATGGAGCGCAGGTTAAGTGGCGCTTCCAGTTCGATGGCACTTTTTAGTGCTGCAGGGGCATGGATAGATTCAAGCAAAGTCTGCAAAGTGGACGTGGCACCGATCTCAAGATTGTTTCCGGACTTGCGGATCTTGTCCAGGCCGAGAGCTTGCAGATCTACTACGGAGAATGATCCCGGGTTATGTTGTGTCAGCATGGTTCCACCACCGAGCGGGCGGGTATCTGCTTGTGACAATAATTTCAATGCTTCTTCCTGGGTCGGGGGACGATGATATTTTGTGATCATGGAAAACTCCTGTTGGTTGTCGGACATTCCAATTATACAGGATATGAGTGCTTTGCAGTGCCGGCCCAATTCGTTGTTGATTGGTGACTGGCAGTTAGCCTGCGGATAGGTTGCTTTTGATTTAGATTGGTATTATGGTTGTCAATCCTTGCAACCTATGGATCCATTTTTCGTATCTTGTACAGACAAATACCTCAGATTTTTTCTGGCAGGAAAGGTTAGGAAGACAATGATGGTATCCCCTAAAATCGATTTGTTCGCGAGATCTACTGGTAGTAATTGGCCTCCCCCAGTGATTCAATTGAGAAATGTCCGGAAATCATATAAGACTGTGGCAGGGGATTATCCGGTGTTGAAAGGGATTGATTTAACGTTCCAGGCGGGTGAATTCGCCAGTATCATCGGCAAGTCAGGCAGCGGTAAGACCACTTTGCTAAATATGATCGCAGGGATCGATCGTCCAACTTCTGGAGAAGTATGGGTTAATGAAGCCGCTTTACACGAAATGAGTGAAAGCCAAATGGCACGTTGGCGGGGCGGTAATCTGGGGATTGTTTTTCAGTTTTTCCAACTTTTACCCACGCTTTCTATACTGGAGAATATTTTACTGGCGATGGATTTTGCCCGGAAAATTCCAGCAGGTTTGCGCAAGGAAAGATCCCTCTACTTGTTGGAATTGGTTGAGTTGGCGGATCACGCCAACAAACTCCCGAGCGCACTTTCGGGCGGACAGCAGCAGCGCGTAGCGATTGCACGAGCATTAGCAAACGATCCGCCTGTTGTTATTGCGGATGAACCAACTGGAAATTTGGATTCTAAAACGGCGGAATCGGTATTTGAACTTTTTGACCGGCTGGCGGCCCAGGGAAAGACAATCATTATTGTCACGCATGACAACGCTTTGGCCAAGTGTACGCACCGCACGACGATGATCGTGGATGGCGAGATTGCGAAGCCAACTGAGGCGTCAGTTGAGCTGGATAACTTGAGCGAAAATCCTGAACCGCCTTTCAGCTTATCAGAGCCGTTAATCAATTTGGCCAAAAGTCTTGCCGCAAGGAGAAATTAAGAACATGCCCATTTCCTGGCGAAAGGTCTTAATGGATTTATGGAGTAATAAAACCCGCACATCTCTTATGATTCTGACAATCACTCTGGGTGTGTTTTCAGTCGGATTTGTCGGCAATATCGGCAGTTTGATGAATCATGATATGGACGCGGATTATAACTCGGCGAATCCGCATGAAGCGCTGGTTTATGCTTCACCATTTGATGATAATTGGGTCAAGGCATTGAAAAAAGTACCCGGTGTAGCCGGTGTCGAGGGGCGAACCCAGATATCCGCACAACTTGTGAAAGACGATGGTTCAAAGGTCAATATTTCACTGGACGTTGTGAAACCTTATAGTGCGATCCGGGTGGATATACTAAAGCCAGCCGATCCGAAGACTGGAATTTTGCCTAACTTGGTGCGAAGGGGTATTATCCTTGACCGTTCTGCCTCGGTATTGGGTTTTCACCCTGGCGATACATTGACCGTCGAACTACCAAATGGCCAACCCCGCCAACTCTATTTTCAAGGCTACGTTCACGATGTTTCATCGTTCCCTTATAGTATGGCGGGGACAGTTTTCGCTTATGTCAATTCTGATACCGGCGAATATCTGGGCGCTCCCGTTGAATACAACAAGTTACTGGTCAGTGTGGCTGGGAATAAGACAGATTTTGCACATGTCTCTTCCGTGGCACAAGCTATTGCAGATCGGTTCAAGAAAAATGCTGTAGCAGTAAATAGTATTTCAATATACAATCCTGGCCACCATTTTAGTTGGCAGGTTACACAAGGGGTAATCTTTATCCTGTCCGTCCTGGGTTGGATGACGATCTTGTTGAGCGCTTTCCTGATCGTCAACACCATTGTGGGATTGATGTCACAACACGTTCGTCAGATCGGCATCATGAAGGCAATCGGTGGCAGAGTTTGGCAGATCTTCAGCATGTACCTGGCGTTGGTCCTGGCGTTCGGCGGTGCAGCAATACTGATTTCCATTCCAATGGCGGGGTGGTCGGCTCAGCAGATTGGTATTTTTCTGGCGAATTTTCTAAACTATAACCCCGGAATATTTACTATCGATACCCGAACAATTATCATTCAGGTGGTTTTGGCATTTGCAGTTCCTCTTGTCGCAGCCCTGGTGCCGATGATTGCCACTCTCCGCGTCCCAGTTAGGGAAGCCTTGAGCGATTATGGGATCGGGAATATTTCCGGGAAAAAGACTTCGCACACGGAATCACGACTTACTTTCCTGGCACGCCCGGTTTTGGTTTCACTAAGGAATGCGGTGCGGCGTAAGGCTCGTCTTTCCCTAACTCTGTTTGTTCTGATTTTGGGAGGATCGATCTTCATTGCGGTTCTTAACCTCTGGCTTGCCTTTGACCAGTCGATGGAAAGCGTACAGGGTTACTTTCTCGCCGATATTAATTTGAGCTTTACACAGCCCTACCATTTTCAGGATGTAAAATCCATCGCAATGAAGGTGCCAGGGGTGGCCGGTGTGGAAGGTTGGCTTACATCGGGTGGGCAGGCCCTTGCTGCCGATAATAAAAAATCTGATGATATTCTGTTGGTCGCGCCGCCTTCTACATCCGAGTTGATCCATCCGATTATTACGCAAGGACGTTGGTTGACTCCTTTTGATAAAAATGCGGTTGTAATTGGTAATCACTTTCAAAAAATCCGCCCCGACTTAAAAGTTGGTGATTGGTTGACGATCAAGATTGGTAATAAAAAGACTGATTGGCAAATCGTTGGCTTCTATCGGATAACCGGAAATGTTAATCCCCCACTTTTATATACCAATTATGAGATCTTAAGCCGCGTTCTTTCTAAGCCTAATCAGGTGTATGAACTCCGCGTTATTACCTATGACCATGATGCAAAAACTCAAATCGCAATTTCGCGCTCCTTACAGGATGTTTTCAAGTCGAGACACATCCCGATCGCATTCATTCAGCAAGGCGCAGTTTGGATGCAACAGCAAAAGAGCCAGACTGACCTGCTGGTATATTTCATGCTGGGGATGGCATTATTAATTGTAGCCGTTGGTGGCCTGGGTTTGATGAGCATGATGAGTATAAATGTGATGGAACGGACCCGCGAAATTGGAGTAATGCGGGCGATTGGCGCGTTGAATCGCGACGTTCAGGCGATTGTGATCACCGAGGGTATAGTCGTTGGACTGGGGAGCTGGGTTGTGGCTGTTATCCTCTCCATTCCATTCACATACTTGCTTGATTATGGAGTGGGCGTTTCCATCATGCAATCACCATTGCCAGCAGTTTTTAATTGGTACGGTTCATTTGTCTGGTTGATTGGAGTTCTGTTCATAGCTGCCCTGGCAAGCGCGGTGCCTGCTGGTCGCGCAACCCGGCTGACAGTTCGCAATACATTGGTCTATGAGTAGCTCTGGCTAAAAAAAGGTTTTTGGCTCAATAAATATTATCTTTTTTCATCCTTCATTAGGAATTATAATGTCCCGGCCTTACTAGAGAGTTCTTCGACCAATTATCTTCGTGACAAGTTCAAAAAAAGGAGGCCAGGATGAAGGTCGCTTTTCAAGGGGAGCCGGGAGCGTTTTCCGAGCAGGCGAGTACCGGTTATTTTGATCGGCCGGAAACAGTCCCTTATGAGTCATTCGATGAGATATTTAGAGCAGTAACATCCAAAGAATGCGATTATGGTCTTATCCCCATCGAGAATTCTCTGGCCGGAAGTATTCATCAGAATTACGACCTGCTCCTGCAAAACGAATTATATATTATCGGCGAATATTTTTTGCGCGTTCGACATTGCTTGATCACTTTCCCGGGTGTGCTCAAGTCTGAGATACGCAGGGTCATTAGTCATCCTCAAGCGCTCAGCCAGTGTGCCGGTTATCTGCGTGGCCTGGGGGTTAAGACCGAACCCGTCTATGACACTGCCGGAAGCGTGAAGATGCTTAAAGCCTCCGGCGATCATACGACTGCAGCAATCGCTTCCCGTAAGGCAGCGGAAATCTATGGAATGCAAATCTTGCAGGAGGGTATTGAGGACAATGCTGAGAATTACACCCGCTTTCTGGTTATTTCTCCATCACCGGTTTTTCCTTCCGGCGAGTCGAAAACTTCCATTGTGTTCATTTTGAAAAATCAACCTGGAGCTTTGTTTAAAGCTTTGAGTGTGTTTGCATTACGTGAAATTGATCTATCCAAAATTGAGTCCCGCCCGCTTGCGGGAAAGCCTTGGGAATATCTTTTTTATATTGATTTTATAGGTTCTGTTGAAGAGGAACGGGTTAAAAAGGCCCTCGACCATCTTGGAGAATATGCTTTAATGTTGCGCGTGTTTGGTTCATATTCACGTGCCAACAATAATTAACTGCCTTGGAAAGGTAACGTCTAGACAACAAAAATGGCCCTTGACTTAATTCCTATTGTGCATATAATTGGGCGAAATATCCAAAGCCTATGAATAATATACTGTCATCCCTCTTGCTGGTCGTTCTTATTTCGGTCCTTATTATTAAGGACCTAGATGTGGTTGGGATGGCCAAGGTGGAAGTCCACTAGACACACCTTATCGAAACGAAAAAGCCGCCCAACCACTGGGCGGCTTTTTTTTACTTATCGACACAAATTGAGAGAAAGAGAGAGATCATGCGCTCCGATGCCATTAAAAAAGGATATGAGAAGGCCCCACATCGGGCTTTGTTGC
Source organism: uncultured Chloroflexia bacterium (assembly GCA_963830665.1). Lineage (GTDB taxonomy): Bacteria > Chloroflexota > Anaerolineae > Anaerolineales > Villigracilaceae > UBA877. The sequence continues at coordinate 289,828 of CAWHNM010000016.1, read as the reverse complement.
GAGCAACAGGGGTTTCCGAGGCAGATATGGGCAAGCCCTTCGTGGCGATTGTCAACTCATATGTGGATATCATCCCCGGACACGTTCATTTGCAGGATTTCGGTAAGATTGTAAAGGCAGCCGTGAGGGCTGCGGGTGCTGTTCCATTTGAGTTCAATACCATCGGCGTGGATGATGGCATCGCGATGGGACATTCAGGTATGAAGTTTTCGCTGCCTTCACGTGAATTGATCGCCGATTGCTGTGGAAACAATGTTACAGGCACACCAATTTGATGGCATGGTGTGTATGCCGAATTGCGACAAAATTGTGCCGGGTATGTTGAATGCTGCAATGCGTGTCAACATCCCGGCAATTTTTATTTCTGGCGGTCCAATGCCGGCCGGCCGTACGCCGGATGGCGAGGTCATTGATCTCATATCGGTATTCGAAGGTGTGGGTGCCTACTCGGCTGGAAAAATTGATGAAAGACGCCTCACCACTTTGGAGCAATACGCCTGTCCATCCTGTGGATCCTGTTCGGGGATGTTCACGGCTAATAGTATGAATTGCTTGATGGAAGTCATCGGCCTGGCATTGCCTTACAACGGTTCGGCGCTGGCGAAAACTGAAGAACGCGAAAACCTGGCCAGGCGTGCAGCTGCGCAGATCATGGTCTTGATCGAGCGCGACATCAAACCCCGGGATATTGTTACGGCCGAAGCGATAGATGACGCATTTGCTCTTGATATGGCAATGGGCGGTTCCACCAACACTGTACTCCATACACTGGCTCTGGCACACGAAGCCGAGATCGATTACCCATTACCAAGGATCAATGCCGTGGCAGAGAAGGTTCCGCACATTTGCAAAGTCTCCCCTGCTGGAAAGTGGCACATGGAAGATGTGCATCGGGCTGGAGGCATCCCGGCTATTTTGAATGAGGTTCAACGCGCCACCGGAATGCTGCATTTTGACCGGATTACTGTTAGCGGTGTGACCCTGGGTGAATCCATCAAAGGTGCTGAAATCAAGGATGAGGATGTGATTCACCGTTACGACAATGCCCACTCCAGGCGCGGCGGGTTGGCCGTTCTGTTTGGAAACCTGGCTCCCAAGGGAGCAGTTGTCAAAGTTGGAGGCGTCAGCGCTCCGATGATGAAGTTTGCCGGCCCGGCGGTTATTTTCGAATCAGAGATGGATTCGATGACTGGCATCCTGGCAGGAAAAGTCAAAGCGGGAGATGTGGTGGTAGTCCGATATGAGGGACCAAAGGGCGGGCCAGGTATGCAGGAGATGCTGAGTCCAACCAGTGCGATTATGGGCATGGGTTTGGGAGAAAAAGTGGCCTTGATCACAGATGGACGATTTAGCGGCGGAACGCGCGGGGCCTGTATCGGGCATATCTCTCCGGAAGCAGCTGCACATGGTCCGATCGCCGCATTGCAAGCAGGAGATATCATCGAGATTGATCTTGAAGCCCGGACGCTAAACGTCCGATTGAGCGGTTCTGAAATCGAGAAGCGGTTGGCGGCTTTGCCTGCCTTTGTATCCAATATTCAAAGCAAGTGGTTGCGGCGTTATGCCCATTTTGTAACATCCGCTGATACTGGTGCTGTGTTGACTTCGTAATGGTTTTGGCTAAAGGAGATAAATTATGAAACGTACTGGAGCGCAAATTATCTGGGAATGCCTGGTTCATGAAGGTGTAAAGACCATTTTTGGTTACCCGGGTGGGGCGATCATGCCGGCATACGATGCTTTGCTGGATTTTCCGATCCACCATGTTTTGGTCCGTCATGAACAAGGTGCTGCACATGCTGCGGATGGTTATGCCCGCGCAAGTGGGGATGTGGGAGTAGCGGTGGCCACCTCTGGACCAGGAGCAACCAACCTGGTCACGGGCATTGCCACGGCTATGATGGATTCATCTCCCATCGTTTGTATAACTGGCCAAGTAGCCAGCAAGTTTATTGGCTATGATGCCTTTCAGGAAACCGATATCACCGGGATTACCTTGCCGATCACCAAACATAATTATCTGGTTACGGACCTTTATGAGTTAACGGAAACGATTCGTGAGGCCTTTTATGTTGCTCGGACTGGCCGTCCGGGCCCCGTACTCGTAGATATTGCGAAGGATGTCCAGCAGGCTTCAATGGAGTGGGAATACGATGACAGCCCAATCCGGCTGCCTGGCTATCGTCCCGATAAACGCCCTTTGCCGAAAGATATGCAACAGGCTGCCGGAATGATCCGATCTGCCAAGCGGCCGGTCATCCTGGCAGGACGGGGGGTATTGTTAAGCGGGGCGATGCGCGAACTGACTGAGTTTGCTGAGAAGACGCACACACCGGTGGCGATGACCCTGCTGGGCATTGGCGGCTTCCCGGCTAGCCACCCACTTAATCTGGGGATGATGGGTATGCATGGAGAGGCCTGGGTGAACAAAGCCATCCAGCAGGCAGATCTTTTACTGGCGTTTGGGATGCGTTTCGATGACCGCGTGACCGGCAACCTCAAGACATATGCACCCGATGCCAGGAAGATTCATGTGGAAATTGACGCATCAGAAGTGAACAAGAATGTCCCTGTGGACTTGGCGTTGATAGGAGACTTGCGTGAAACGCTGAACCAGTTGCTGCCGCACGTGGACGCATCTGACCACAGCGACTGGATTGAGAGTATCGATGAGATGAAGGGGGATAGTGCAGTGCTGGATATTCAGAATCTTCCTGATTATGGGCATCTACACGCTGCGCACGTGATAAACGATTTGTGGCGCCATACCAAAGGAGAAGCGTTGGTTGTTTCTGATGTTGGTCAAAACCAGATGTGGGCTGCGCAATATTACAAGCATGATAAGCCCAATTCCTATATAACTTCAGGTGGCGCGGGTACGATGGGATTTGCGCTCCCGGCTGCGATTGGAGCCAAATTTGCACGCCCGGACGCAAATGTGTGGGTGATCTGCGGCGATGGTGGCTTTCAGATGACCCAGGCGGAATTATCCACAGCCGCCCAGGAGGGTATCAAGATCAATATTGCCATTATCAATAATGGCTACCTGGGTATGGTCCGCCAATGGCAGGAATTTTTCTACGACCGTCGTTACTCTGCAACGCCCATGCACAGTCCCGATTTTGTAAAGATCGCTGAAGCACACGGCCTAACCGGTCTGCGTGTAACCGAACGTTCGGGTGTTGAAGAGGCGGTTTGCAAAGCGGAAGAGACGGAAGGAACTGTAGTAATTGACTTCAGAGTTGAAAAAGAAGATTCGGTTTATCCGATGGTTCCAGCCGGCGCTGATCTGCAAAATATGATTCGAAGGCCTGCAGCCAATATCATCGTTGAAACGGACATGTGAGAGGAGTCGAAATGAAGCATACACTGGTCGTGCTGGTTGAAGATAAGCCGGGTGTGTTGAACCGTGTCGCCTCCTTATTCCGTAGACGGGCATTCAACATTGAATCGCTTACCGTGGGGCACACTGAACAACCTGGCATTTCACGCATGACAATTGTCATCGATGGTGAACAAACCAACGTTGAGCGGGTAACAGCCAATCTCTATAAGCTGGTTAATGTCATTCAAGTAGCTGACCTGGCTGGAATGCCGGCAGTCAGCCGTGATTTAGCCCTGATTAAGGTTAGCGTCTCCGCCATAAATCGTTCCGAGGTGATGCAATTGGTTGAGGTGTTTCGTTCTCGCATCGTGGACGTGGCCAATGATTCTCTGGCAATCGAAATAACCGGCGATGAAGACAAGATAAATAGTTTCGTGGAGGTGCTGCGACCCTTTGGGATCCTGGAGATGGTTCGCACGGGCGTGGTCGCAATGGCACGCGGGGTCAATCCTGCTTTGCCTGCCTTGAACGGGAACGGCAATGGGCACCATGCTCAGGCAGAATTGGTTGCCAGGTAACCTGAAGTCAAAATTCATATTTCAAGGAGCATTCAATGGCTAAGATCGATTTTGGTGGTGTGGTAGAGGACGTGGTCATGCGGGATGAGTTTCCCCTCGTTAAGGCCCAACAGGTATTAAAGAACGAGACTGTGGCTGTGCTTGGATATGGTGTTCAAGGACCTGCCCAATCATTGAACATGCGCGATAACGGCATTAATGTCATCGTGGGGCAAACTCCAGAGCACAAGAGTCACTGGGATAAGGCCGTAAAGGATGGTTGGATACCTGGGAAAACACTCTTCTCAATCGAAGAGGCCGCGCAGCGCGGCACGGTGATCCAGTACTTGGTTTCAGATGCAGCCCAGATGATATTATGGCCTAAGGTAAAAGCGAATTTGAAGAAGGGAGATGCCCTTTATTTCTCCCACGGTTTTTCAATAGTTTACAAGGATCAAACCGGCGTCATTCCCTCTCAGGATGTGGATGTGATCCTGGTAGCGCCCAAGGGATCGGGTACAAGTGTACGACGAAATTTCCTGGCGGGGAGTGGTATCAATGCCAGCTTTGCAGTTCATCAGGATTATACGGGGCATGCAACGGAACGTACCCTGGCGCTTGGTATTGCCATCGGGGCAGGGTATCTGTTTCCAACCACCTTCCAAAATGAAGTGTATAGTGACCTGACCGGGGAACGTGGTGTCCTGATCGGCGCTTTATCTGGCGTTATGGAAGCCCAGTATAACGTTTTACGGAAGAACGGGCACACTCCGAGCGAAGCCTTCAACGAGACGGTCGAGGAACTTACCCAGAGCCTTATCCGGCTGGTTGGAGAAAATGGCATGGATTTCATGTATGCCAACTGTTCCACTACAGCTCAGCGCGGCGCCCTGGATTGGCATCCCCGTTTCCGTGAAGCGGTGGAACCTGTTTTCGAGGATCTCTATAAGAGTGTTGTCACCGGTAAAGAAACCGCGGTCGTGCTTAAGGCTAACACTGCCCCGGATTACCAGGAAAAGCTCGATGTTGAGTTGAAGGAAATGCGCGAGTCTGAAATGTGGCGGGCCGGTTCATCGGTCCGATCGCTGCGACCAGAGAACTGGAAGAAATAATCACTTTTTTAGTTGCGAGGAACTATGGACAACTACGTTCGGATCTTCGATACGACCCTGCGGGATGGCGAACAATCGCCTGGCGCAACTATGACTTCTGTCGAGAAGCTGGAAGTGGCGCGCGCGCTGGCGAAGATGGGGGTTGATGTCATGGAAGCTGGTTTTCCTGCCGCATCACCAGATGATCTGGAAGCCGTCCGTCGAATTGCCAATGAGGTCGGCAACCCGACTGATGGGTCACGCGTGCCGATCATTTGCGGTCTTGCAAGAGCGACCAGGAACGATATTGACAAGGCCTGGGAGGCAGTCCGGGGCGCCGCTCATCCACGCATCCATACCTTCATTGCCACATCTGATATTCATCTTCAATACAAGTTGAAAACGACACGAGAGGAAGTCCTCAAGAGGATTAAGGAGATGGTGGCTTATGCGCGCAGCCTTTGCGAGGATGTGGAATTTAGTCCGGAAGATGCCGGTCGTAGTGATCCGGAGTACCTCTATATAGCTCTCGAAGTTGCCATCAAAGCAGGGGCAACCACGTTAAATATCCCGGATACTGTCGGTTACACCACACCGGATGAATTCGGCGCGCTCATTGCGGGAATCATCCAGAAAACCCCCGGAATTGAGAACTGCGTTGTGTCCACTCATTGCCATAATGACCTGGGTCTGGCCACGGCTAACACACTGGCCGGCCTCCGTGCCGGAGCACGACAAGCCGAGGTCACCATAAACGGAATCGGGGAGCGGGCGGGCAACTCTTCTCTGGAAGAGGTTGTCATGGCTCTGCTTACACGTCGTCCAATCTTTGGACTCGATACCGGCATCGACACTACTCAGATTATCCGATTGAGCAAACTGGTTAGTAATTACACCGGGATCGTGGTTCAGCCGAATAAAGCCATCGTTGGGGCGAATGCCTTTGCACATGAGGCCGGCATTCACCAGGATGGGATGCTCAAAAACCAGCAGACCTACGAGATTATGCTTCCGGAAAGTGTGGGCGTGACCCAATCCCGCCTGGTGTTGGGGAAACATTCTGGTAGGCATGCATTCAAGGTGCGCCTGAATGACTTGGGATACCCACTCGAAGACGCGGATCTGGTAAAGGCCTTTGAGCGTTTCAAGAACCTGGCTGACAAGAAAAAGGTCATTACTGATGCCGATCTGGAGGCTCTGGTTACTGACGAAGTATACCAGCCTCGTGAGGTTTATAAACTGGTTGGCCTGCAAGTGGCCTGCGGAACGATGGGGATGCCTACCGCAACGGTGCGCTTGTGTGGCCCGGATGGAGCACTTTTTACCCAACCAGCTGTAGGCACGGGGCCCGTTGATGCCGTTTATAAGGCAATCGACACTGTAGTAAGTACCCCAAATACTTTACTGGAGTTTTCCGTCCATGCGGTTACAGAAGGGATCGACGCTCTTGGTGAAGTTACCGTTCGGATCAGAAGTACAAACGGAAATAAATCCTTGGATGCCCAGAAAGAAGTTGAGCAACCGCGTACATTTGGCGGTCACGGTGCAGACACAGACATTATTGTTGCCAGTGCCAAGGCATACCTGGCTGCCTTGAATAAACTGATTGTCGCTGAAACCGAAGGTTCACAATCCACCCACGCAGAAATAGCCTGAATCTGATATTTTCTATAGGAGCAACCACATGTATTCAATCGAGAAATCCCACATTGAAATTGGTAATTTTCTTCCTGAATGGCACGAACCATTCCCGGAACCCCAGACAATTCCTACTGGTTGGGACCTGAGCGAGGTCCTGTCTGCATCTGCGCCGTCGCTTGACGAAGATACAGATAGTGGCGCAGAAGACTAAATTCTCCTCATTTGAGCTGATATGCCGAAAACTATATTTGAGAAGATTTGGGATTCGCACGTTGTTGCCCAGCAGCCCGATTCTCCGGCGGTACTATATATTGATCTACACCTGGTTCACGAGGTTACCTCACCCCAAGCTTTTACGGGTCTTCGCGAGCGAGGCCTAATAGTTCGCCGCCCTGATAAGACTGTCGCGACGATGGATCATTCCATCCCCACGCATGATCCATCCCTGCCCATAGCAGATCCGTTGGCAGCCGCGCAAATCAGGCAAATGGCTGCCAATGCCAGTGAATTTGGCCTGCGCCTTTATGGCATGAATAGTCCTCACCGCGGCATCGTCCACGTGATTGGACCAGAGTTGGGTTTTACCCAGCCAGGCATGACTATTGTCTGCGGTGACAGCCATACTGCCACGCATGGTGCGTTCGGAGCGTTGGCTTTTGGCATAGGCACATCCGAAGTCGAGCATGTCCTTGCTACCCAGTGCCTGCTCCAGCGTAAACCTAAAACCTGCGAGGTGCGTGTGGATGGCGTCTTGCCAAAGGGGGTATCGGCTAAAGATATTATTCTGGCATTGATTTCCAAAATCGGCGTGGGCGGGGGTACGGAGCATGTTTTTGAATATACTGGCTCTGCCATACGTTCCCTTAGTATGGAAGAACGCATGACGATCTGTAATATGTCCATCGAAGGCGGGGCGCGTGCCGGGATGATCGCCCCGGATGAAATTACTTTCGAATTCTTGTTCGGGCGCGAATATTCCCCTAAGGAAGTGGATTGGACGAAAGCGCTTTCACGCTGGAAAAAGTTGCCCACCGATGAAGGCGCCACTTATGACAAATACGTTACGCTGGATGCAAGTTCTTTGGAACCGATGATCACCTTTGGAACGAACCCTGGTATGGGTATGAAAATTACTGGACGGATCCCTGACCCGGCAACGTTTGCCGATGTTTCACAGAAAGCTGCGCTCAACAAATCACTTGCTTATATGGGCCTCCAGCCGGGTCAATCCTTGTTGGGTAAAAAAATAGATGTAGTTTTTATCGGCAGTTGCACCAATGGGAGGATTTCTGATCTGCGCCAGGCTGCAGCATTGATGGAAGGTCGTAAAGTCTCGGCGACGACGCGGGTTCTGGTTGTGCCTGGCTCGCAGGATGTTAAGAAACAAGCTGAAGTTGAAGGACTCGATAAAATCTTTACAGAGGCCGGTGCTGAATGGCGTGAGGCTGGTTGCTCCATGTGCATAGCGATGAACGGAGATCAACTCTCTCCCGGACAATATGCTGTCAGCACAAGTAACAGAAACTTTGAAGGCCGTCAGGGCAAGGGCGGAAGGACTTTCCTCGCCAGTCCTTCAACTGCCGCAGCGGCCGCTGTAACCGGCGTAGTAACTGATCCTCGCAGGCTCCAAGGAATTTAAGAAAATGCCTCAATTCATTTCGCTTACTTCCCATCTAATGCCATTGCCTGTTAATGATATCGATACAGACCAGATCATCCCCGCCCGGTTCCTGAAAGCGACTGACAAAAAAGGGATGGGGGAGGCCCTTTTCGCGGATTGGCGTTATAACCCGGATGGGTCTCTCAAACTGGATTTCGTACTCAATCAAAATACCTTCAAAGGTGCTCAAATCCTGCTGGCAGGGGATAACTTCGGATGCGGCTCAAGCCGGGAACATGCCCCCTGGGCTTTGACCGGTTTTGGTTTTCGGGCCGTGATAAGCACATCCTTTGCGGATATATTCCGAAATAATGCCCTGAAAAACGGGTTACTACCGATTATTGTGGATGCAGAAACACACCATATCCTGTTCGATTTGGTTGAAGAAATCCCAACGGTTACATTAACGGTCGACCTTGCAACCCAAACGATCTCATTTCCCGGTGGTTCAGCTATTTTCCCGATCGACAATTTTTCCAAAACATGCCTTCTCAATGGAGTGGATGAATTGGGATATATCCAGGGGTTTGACAAGATGATCGCGGAATATGAAGAAGAAAAAGATGCATGATGTCAATCGAAAATCAGCATCGAGAAAAGAGATTTGAAATGATACAGATATACGATACCACATTGCGTGATGGCACCCAGCGGGAGGGGATCTCCCTTTCGGGTAGTGACAAAATTCGGATAGCCCGGAAATTGGACGATTTGGGTGTGACCTTCATCGAGGGTGGTTGGCCTGGATCAAATCCGAAAGATGTCGAGTTCTTCGAGCGGGCACGCGAGATCCAGTGGGATCATGCGCTAATTTCGGCATTTGGTTCAACTTGCCGTGCCAAAGGAGGTCCTGAAGATGATGCCAATATCAGGGCATTGCTGGATTCTCAGGCTCCTGTTTGCACAGTAGTTGGCAAGACATGGACGCTTCATGTTACAGAGGTTCTGCGTACCACATTCGAGGATAATTTACGGATTATCGAACAAAGCCTGGCCTTTCTCAAATCCCAGGGTCGCCGTGTCATTTATGACGCCGAACATTTCTTTGATGGCTATAAAGCCGATCCGGTTTATGCTCTTGAAACCTTGAAAGCGGCTGCCCGCGGCGGAGCAGAAACGCTTGTGCTGTGCGATACCAACGGCGGCACCATGCCCTGGGAGATAACAGAAATTATACGAACTATCAAGGGCGAAGTTGACCGTCCGCTTGGTATCCATGTTCATAATGATGGCGAATGTGCCGTGGCAAATACAATTGCAGCCATCCGTGAAGGGGCTATTCAGGCCCAGGGTACGATCAATGGCTATGGTGAACGTTGCGGGAATGCCAATCTCTGCGCCATTATTCCCGACCTTGAACTTAAGATGGGGTTGCGTTGCTTACCGGATGGGCACTTGGCCACCTTGTTTGAAGTAGCTCAATTCGTGGCTGAAGTGGCAAATTTAGCCCCGGATGATCATATGGCGTTTGTGGGAAAATCGGCTTTTGCTCATAAGGGCGGCATTCATGTGGCTGCCATGCGGCGTACTGCTCTTTCTTACCAGCATATTGATCCGGCTTTAGTCGGAAACCAGATGCGCGTAGTTGTCAGTGAGCTTTCCGGAAGGGGTAACTTGTTGAGCAAGGCTGAAGAATATGGCTTGGGGACAATCGGCGGTGAAGAAGTTTCAGGTGTGTTGAATGAAATCAAGGATCTTGAATCCCAGGGTTTTTCGTTCGAAGCTGCTGAGGCTTCGGTGGCCTTGATGCTTAAGCGGCACCAGGACGGTTATGTTGCCCCGTTCGAATTAATTGATTTTTCAGCAATCGTCGAAAATCGTCAGGGACGTGGGATGTTCGCCGAGGCAACTGTAAAAGTATGCGTGAAGGGTGAAATATTCCATACAGCCGCTGATGGCGATGGACCCGTCAACGCGTTGGACACTGCGCTGCGGAAAGCTCTGGTGGTTCATTTCCCGGAAATCAATTCCTTCCATCTGGATGATTATAAAGTCCGCATACTCAATGGTGATGCAGGGACTGCGGCATCAACCCGAGTTTTAATTGATACCGTAAGTGATGGGAAACGTTGGAGTACGGTGGGAGCCAGCACCAATATTATAGAAGCCAGTTGGCGGGCGTTGACCGATTCCGTAGAGTATGGGTTAATGCTCGCAAATTCATAGCAGGGAGAATACATGGAAGCCAATATCATTTTACTCCCCGGTGATGGCATTGGGCCGGAGGTCGTGAAGGAAGCAGTCCGTGTGCTTGATGTAATTGCGGAAGGATTTGGACATTCTTTCACTTACACTGAGCGATTAATCGGCGGCTGCTCGATAGACAAATATGGCGAGTCGCTAACCGATGAGACATTGAGGGATTGTCAGGCCGCGGATGCTGTTTTACTTGGAGCCGTCGGAGGGCCGAAATGGGACGATCCACTGGCAAAAGATCGTCCGGAACGCGGCTTGCTGGCTTTACGAAAGGGGATGAAAGTATTTGCGAACTTGCGTCCGGTAAAAGTCCACCCGGCATTGACTAACTTTTCTCCTGTCAAACCGGAGAACCTCAAGGACGTGGATATTCTGGTTATACGGGAATTAACCGGCGGCTTGTATTTTGGTTTCCCCAAAGGGCGTGATTTCAAGGATGAACGTGAGCGCGCTGTGGATACACTCGAGTATTTCGATTATGAGATCCGCCGGATTGTGGAGTTGGCATTTCAACTCGCTAAAAACCGCAGAAAAAAAGTCACTTCGGTGGATAAAGCCAATGTGCTCGAGTCGTCCCGTCTGTGGCGACAAATTGCGACTAAAGTTGGCGCCCAGAATCCGGACGTGACCCTTGAGCATGTTCTCGTGGACACGGCCGCGATGCGGATCATCACCGGACCGTCACATATGGATGTCTTGGTAACTGAAAATATGTTTGGCGACATTCTTACCGATGAAGCTTCGGTTTTGGCTGGTTCGATGGGGATGCTGCCATCTGCCAGCCTGGGAGAAGGAACCCGTGGGTTGTATGAACCGATTCACGGTTCCGCACCTGACATTGCAGGAAAGGGGATCGCCAATCCGGTTGGTACGATCCTTTCAGCAGCCATGTTATTGCGTTACTCGCTAAATATGCATGAAGAGGCCAAAGAAGTTGAGAGGGCGGTGGATCAGGCAATATCAAGCGGCGCTCGCACAAGTGACCTTGGTGGAAATCTGAAGACTTTCCAAATGACGGATGAAATTATAAAGCGAATTTAATGACCATCAAAGAACCCCTTCCTTGACGGTTCAAGAGAATTTGAGAATTTTTATACAAAAGCCAAAATGAAAGGAACCATTATGAATTCAAAATACATTTGGATGAACGGCAAGCTTGTGGATTTTGAGAAGGCGACTGTTCATTTCCTCACGCCGGCATTGCATTACGGGGCGGCGGTTTTTGAGGGGATTCGCGCGTATGCCACTGACAAAGGGCCGGCGGTTTTTCGCCTGAAGGAACACGCCCAACGTCTTCTTGACTCGGCGCATGTTTTTGGCGTGCGTGAATTATCCTGGACTGCGGAGGAGATCTCCGGTGCTATTAAAGAGGTTGTCCGTGTGAATGGCCTGGACTCCTGCTATATTCGCCCTTTGCTTTATATGGATGGGATGGCAGGAAGTCTAAATATAGACTCTGGAAAATTTGCCCTTGGGATCGCAGCCTGGGAATGGAATAATTACCTCGGTGAAGATGCCCTGGCAAAAGGCATACGCGCTAATATCTCATCTTTTACCAGGCACCAACCTAATATCATGATGACAAAGGCTAAGATTTCTGGAAATTATGCCAACAGTATCCTGGCAAAAACTGAGTCAGCTCGCCTGGGATTTGATGAAGCTATCATGCTCGATCCACAAGGCTATGTGGCGGAATGTACCGGCGAAAACTTGTTTGTTGTTCGTAGAAACAAGATCTTCACTCCTCTCCTGGCAGATATTCTCGAAGGAATAACACGTGATTCCGTTATCACGATCGCAAGAGACCTAGGCTACGAAGTGATTGAAAGCCTCATCTCGCGCGATCAGCTATATATTGCCGATGAAGTCTTCGTCAGCGGCACGGCTGCTGAATGTATTGGTTTATATGAAATAGATTTTCGAACGATTGGCAATGGCAAGACCGGCCTTGTTACCCGCACAATTCAGCAGGCCTATCAAGCTGCCATCCATGGTAGGTTGCCTCAGTACCAGGGATGGCTGGATTATGTCAACATAGATATTGACATTCCACAACTCGTCGAGTAAAATGCACCGCTAATGAAGACAATCGTCTACACAACCCGCTTCTTTGCGTTTTATTATTACGGCCTCCAGGGAATGGTTGCCGTTGGCAGCGCTTAGCAGCAGGTAGCGAGACCATATCTGTTCATCCTAGAGCGAGCCCGACGGGCTCGCTCTTTCTATAATTGGAGCAAAAACCTATGAGTGTTCGAGGTATACGTGGCGCCATTACAGTGGAAGCTGACGATCCGGATCTTATCCTGGTGGCAACCAAGGAGTTGTTGAAAGCGATCCTGCATGCAAACCCGGAATTACAGACTGAAGCAATCGCCAGCGCATTCTTCACCTTGACCGAAGATCTCGTTTCAGTCCATCCCGCATTGGCAGCCAGGCAAATGGGCTGGGAGCACGTTCCGATGATGTGTGCTCGCGAAATCCCGGTTCCCGGAAGTTTGTCCCATTGCATACGGATACTAATTCAATGGAACACGGACTCTCTTCAAGCTGCCATTAACCATATTTACCTGCGAAAAGCCGTTTCTCTGCGTCCCGACCTCGTTGTATCTTAGTCGAGCCTGAAAAAAGGAATTTAGTGGTAAGGAGAAAAATACTATGATGATCATCATGAAACCTGGCTCTACCCAGGTTGAACTTGAGCATGTGCTTGACCATATCCGCGAGAACGGATTAACGCCACACCTATCGATTGGTGAGGATCACACAGTAATTGGAGCCATTGGGGATACACATGCTATCCCCACAGCATTGTTTGAAGTGCTGGATGGCGTCGAGAGCGTAATTCGCATCTCCCAGCCGTATAAACTTGCTTCCAGGCAGTTCCACCCTAAAAACTCAATTTTTCCACTGGATGGGTTTAATGTCGGCGGTGATGAAATCGCCATCATTGCCGGCCCTTGTTCCGTTGAATCACGTGAACAGTTGCTCGATACTGCCCAGGCTGTGCGCGCAGCCGGCGCCCATGCTTTACGTGGCGGGGTCTTCAAACCGCGCACTTCTCCCTATACGTTCCAGGGACTTGGAGAAGATGGTCTCGAACTTGTCGCAGAAGCGCGCCAGCTGACCGGTATGCCAGTGGTGGTTGAAATCACTTCGATAACACAATTGGATATCATGCTCAAATATGTGGATGTTTTCCAGATCGGTGCGCGCAATATGCAGAATTTTGCTTTATTGAGTGAAATTGGAAAAACGCAGACCCCCGTTCTATTAAAACGTGGCATGTCCGCCACAATTGAAGAATTACTGATGGCATCCGAATACATCCTTTCCGGAGGAAATCAACGTGTTATCCTTTGCGAGCGCGGCATACGGACTTTCGAGACTGCCACCCGGAATACAACGGATATCAATGCCATTCCTGTACTTAAGGCGTTGACGCATTTACCGGTGATACTCGATCCATCGCATTCGACCGGACATGCGGATTACGTCACTGCGATTGCCCGGGCGGCGATAGCAGCCGGAGCCGATGGGTTGATCGTTGAAGTCCATCCCGACCCTGCTCATGCGCTATCCGACGGGAGGCAATCCTTGAAGCCCGAGAAATTTGTCGAGTTGGTCAAACAAGTAGGCCAGATTGCCGAAGTGATAGGACGTAAACTTGCGCCGCTTGCCACAACAGAAGCGACACAAACCCATACCTCCAAAGGAATATAACAATGTTAATCATCATGCACCCCGCGGCTAGTAAGGAACAAATCGAAAATGTGCTTGCGGCAATTGAACGCCAGAACCTTACAGCCCATATGATCCAGGGCGTGGAACAGACCGTCATTGGAGCAGTAGGCGACAGTCATTCAATCGGAAAGGAAGTCTTTGAGATCCTGCCTGGTGTGGCAGCTGTCACGCGGATTTCCCAGCCCTATAAATTGGCATCACGCCAGTTCCACCCCAACAATTCCATCTTCCCATTGGATGGATTTTCAATTGGAGGGGAGGAAATTGCCATCATCGCCGGCCCATGTTCGGTTGAATCGCGCGAGCAGTTGCTTCAGACAGCTCTGGCGGTCCGTCAGGCCGGTGCCAACGCCTTGCGTGGCGGGGTCTTCAAACCACGCACGTCCCCCTACGTTTTCCAGGGACTGGGTGAGGAAGGCCTCGAATATCTTGCTGAAGCTCGCGAACAAACCGGAATGCCCGTTATTGCTGAAGTTATGTCAGTTGCACAGGTGGAGCTTATGGTCAAATACGTCGACGTACTGCAAGTCGGCGCTCGAAATATGCAAAATTTCTCTTTATTGCGTGCCATTGGTGAAACCCGAATCCCGGTCTTGCTCAAGCGTGGTATGTCTGCTACCATTGAAGAATTATTGATGGCATCTGAATATATTCTATCTGGAGGTAACCAACGCGTTATGCTTTGCGAACGTGGGATCCGAACTTTTGAGATTGCCACTCGCAACACCACAGATATTAATGCAATCCCGGTCTTAAAATCTTTGACCCATTTGCCGGTCCTTCTTGATCCTTCTCATTCGACAGGTTTTTCTGAATTCGTTGCTTCTGTCGCCAAGGCGGGTGTTGCAGCAGGGGCTGATGGTCTCATTATCGAAGTTCACAACGATCCTGCCAATGCGCTCTCGGATGGGCGTCAATCGCTTACGCCAGAAAAGTTCGCTGTCCTTGTCAAGCAGGTCAAAGCTGTTGCCGAGGCGGTCGAACGTCGTCTTGCCCCGATTGTTCATTAGGTTTAACATGCCTGATATCGACAGCTTTCTCCTCGAAAAAGCGAAGATAGCGATTATTGGCCTTGGGCTGATGGGTGGGTCTCTTGCTATGGCTCTTAAGGGAAAATGTGCCGAACTGCTGGCGGTCGTGCCGCGTCCCATTACCCGTGAGCTGGCTCTCCGCATGAATATTGTTTCCCAGGCCGACGAGGATCCTGCCAAGATCCTTCCGCAGGCAGATGTAATAATTCTATCCACTCCGGTCCCAGCCATTCTGGATTGGCTTGATCGACTACCAGAATTCACGCCTCAACGTTGCGTTATCATGGACATGGGATCAAGCAAAGAGATTATTGTTCAGGCGATGAATCGATTGCCGGAAAGATTTGACGCAATCGGTGGACACCCTATTTGTGGTAAAGAAAACCTTTCCCTCGAAAATGCAGAGGCCTCCCTTTATCAGAATGCTCCTTTCGTTCTGACGCCTCCAGCCCATCTCTCGATCCGCGCAAGCGCCGCGGCTTTGCAGATCATAAACGCGATAGGAGCTCGACCGTTGTGGCTGGATGCTATATCCCATGATCGTTTCCTGGCCTTCACCAGCCATCTGCCATTCCTTCTCGCATCTGCGCTGACTCTTACAGCCCCTGCAACTGCAGCGTCTTTGGTGGGACCCGGCTTTACTTCCGCCTCCCGCCTTGCATCCACGCCATCCAGCATGATGTTGGGTATATTACAGACCAATCGAGATAACGTATTGGAAGCCATTGCGGCATTTAGAGAAAACCTCAACTTGATCGAGGATACTATTCAATCCCAGAACGCTATCAAGCTTGGCGAAATTCTTGATAGCGCCAGGTTAAAGCGTCAAAGATTTCTGTGAAAAGTGTAGCCGATTTAATGGAAAAAAAATTCACTCCCAATCAAGTATCGAAAATCGAGATTGATCCTATCCTTCATGGGATCAATGCCACAGTGCATGTGCCCGGTTCAAAGAGCCTGACCAACCGGGCGCTTCTGGTTGCTTCCCTTGCCGAAGGAACTACTGTCCTGACCAATGCCCTTTTTTCAGATGACTCGATCTATTTTGCGGAAGCGCTCCAAAAGCTGGGTTTTGAGGTGCGCCTCGAACTCATTGCACAACGAAATGACTGTAATTGGTTTGGGCGGACTTATTCCGGCGAAGAACGCGGAGCTCTATATCGGTAATGCTGGCACGGCAGCGCGCTTCCTGACAGCCTTTCTGTCACTGGGCAGAGGTGAATTTATCCTTGACGGTGATGCCCGGATGCGTGAGCGCCCTATTGGTGACCTCGTGACCGCTCTTGGACAATTGGGTGTGAGGATCAGTAATTCCCAAGCCTCAACCATCGAATCCCAGGTCATGTGCCCTCCGGTCACGATACAGGCATCCGGCCTGGCCGGCGGACGGGCAGAGATTGCTGGGAATATATCAAGTCAGTTCCTTTCCGGGTTGCTGATGGTTGCTCCGTATGCTCGTGATCTGGTTGAACTGATTGTGACTACTGAACTCAATTCCAAGCCTTACGTAGACTTGACCCTGAAGGTTATGTCAGATTTTGGAATAGATGTACCTCATCAAGGCTATCGGAGATTCCTTTTACGCCCTGCTCGTTATCTGCCACGGGTAACATATCCAATCGAATCCGATGCCTCGGCCGCTTCCTATTTCTTTGCTGCTCCTGCCGTTCTAGGTGGCAGATTACGTGTTGAGAACATTACCCGTAACATAAAACAAGGTGATATTGCTTTTCTTACTATTCTTGAACAAATGGGTTGCAGAGTCATTGAAGGAAAGGATTATGTGGATGTGATCGGCCCTCTATCGTTGCAAGGTGTGGACGTAGACATGCGGGATATTTCCGATACGGCCCAGACCCTGGCGGCGATTGCGCCCTTTGCTGTCTCACCCACACGCATCCGGGGGATCGGTTTTATCCGCGAAAAAGAAACCAATCGTATTACAGACACATGTACTGAATTGACACGCCTAGGAGTGGAAGTGCAGGAGCATCTTGATGGAATGACCATCCAACCCTGTGCAGCGATACGCCCGGGGATTGTTCAAACTTACAACGACCATCGCATGGCTATGGCATTTGCCTTGGTCGGGTTACGATCGCCAGGTATATGTATCGAAAATCCTGCCTGTGTTTCCAAAACCTTTCCTGATTATTTCAAAGTGCTGGAGGCCCTTCGATGATTCGTCTCGGCCTTGTTGGTTATCCCATCTCGCATAGTTTATCCCCCAAGCTTCACGCTTCTGCCCTCGATGCGTTGGACCTGGAAGGTGAGTATAAATTGTATCAAGTTGCACCAGGGGATAATGATGGACTTGTTGAACTCATAGAGTCTGCCCGCGCTGGCAGTCTAAATGGTCTGAATGTCACAATTCCTTATAAACAAACGGTTGTCCCATTATTGGATGATTTGACACCCTACGCGCGGTCGATAGGAGCTGTAAATACTATATATTTGAGTCACAACCGTTTAATCGGGCATAACACTGACGCTCCAGGCTTCCTGGTTGATCTGGCGGGACTTTGTACGGATCATCTTCGCGAGAAGCGATCGCTCGTTCTCGGCGCGGGAGGAGCCGCACGGGCGGTAGTCTATGCGTTATTAAAAGAAGACTGGACTGTGACTCTCGCCGTCCGACGGGATGATTTGGGCCAGGCTGCCGAATTGATTGAATCGTTCAAGTACCTGGCTGGCGATCGGCCTTTTAGCTATGTTCTCCTTGAACTCGAAACCTTGAAGCAGTTCGAGGACGGAATACAGCTTATCGTTAACGCCACTCCCGTCGGCATGCTGCCGAAAATAGAACTTTCCCCCTGGCCGGCTGGTCTTCCCTTTCCCTCTGGTGCAGTGGTTTATGACGTGATCTATAACCCTCGCCAGACACGCCTGGTGAAAGACGCACGTGCTGCCGGCCTGCGAGCAAAAACTGGGTTGGGGATGCTTGTGGAACAGGCCGCTCTATCCTTTGAGTGTTGGACCGGGCTAAACGTGCCCCGGGAAGTCATGTTTGCTGCGGTGGAGGAAAAATGTTGCGATTTCTAACGGCAGGCAAATCGCACGGCCCCGCGCTGACGGCTATTCTGGAAGGTATTCCGGCGGGTCTGGAGCTTTCGACGAAAGTGATTGATCCGGAGTTGGCGCGTCGACAAAAGGGCTATGGCTCTGGCGCACGTATGCTGATCGAGGAGGATTCTGTCAGAATTTTGAGCGGTGTCATGGGCGGAATGACGACTGGCGCTCCTCTGGCTTTGTTGGTGGAAAACTCTGACCATAAAAGGTGGAAAGGCAAGTCGGTGGAACCGATGACCGCACCGAGACCAGGTCATGCAGATTTAACCGGCGCAGTAAAATATGGTTACCATGATCTGCGCCCGGCTCTGGAACGCGCCTCGGCGCGGGAAACAACCATGCGTGTTGCGGTTGGTGCGGTCTGCAAACATTTTCTCTCTAAATTTGGCATCCTCATCGGCGGTTACGTGCAGGCCATTGGCGATATATCGTCAAAAATCGTTGAAATACCATACCTCGAGCGTTTTTCCCTCGCCGAACAGAGTGATGTCCGCTGCCCGGATCCAGTCGCGGCAGAAAAAATGCATCATGAAATCGAGAGAATTATTCATGGCAAGGATACTCTTGGAGGTTTATTGGAAGTGATCGCGCTGGGTGTCCCACCCGGCTTGGGCTCGTTTATGCAATGGGATCGGCGGCTGGAAAGTCGCCTTGGCGCGGCCATACTAAGTGTGCAAGCGATCAAGGGCGTTGAGATTGGTAGCGCCTGGGAAAATGCCAGACTACCCGGCACTCAGGTGCAAGATCCAATCATCGCAGGTGAGCCTGGGTCAGACTTGACACGTTCAACCAACCGCGCTGGCGGTATCGAAGGCGGAATTAGTAACGGGCAGCCGATTGTTATTCGCGCTGCCATGAAGCCAATTGCAACCACTTTAACTCCTCAAGCAACAGTGGATTTGGCTTCTGGCAAGTCTACTAATACGCGCTATGAGCGTTCTGACTTTTGCCCGGTACCACGCGCTGTGCCTATCCTTGAGGCAATGGTCGCGTTTATACTGGCTGACGCCTTGATCGAAAAACTTGGTGGCGACTCGATCAATGAAATGACGCCGCGTTTCGATTTACTTCGGAAAGCCAGGTTTGATGACCTGCCGATGGATAGTGTTGCCAATATTTGGTGGGAGTAATGATGAGACATATATTTCTTTATGGGTTGCCCGGCTCGGGAAAGTCAACTGCGGGTAGACTGCTTTCTGCCAATCTGAATTTGCCCTTCATTGATCTTGACACAGAGGTCGTAAAAACAAGCGGAAATTCCATTTCGCAAATAATAACGGGTCAGGGCGAGGTGGCCTTCCGCACCATGGAAGCCGCTGAACTCGAAAAGGCAGTCACTGGTCCGTCAAGCGTGATCGCACTTGGAGGAGGCGCCTTGCTTCGGGAAAGTAGCCGCTTCCTGGCCGATTCGACTGGGGAGGTGGTCTTTCTTGAGACTGATATTCCGACCCTTATAGATAGGATGATGGCTGAGCCGGACCAGCGCCCAGGCGTAGCAGGTAACATAGAGTCGAAACTAAGCGCTATTCTGGAAATCCGGAAGGCACATTACGATTCCTTCAAACTGCGCATAACCACTGCCCATAATATGGCAGAGGTAATTGCTTGGGATATCCAACAAGCGCTGGGACGCTTCCATGTGCATACCTCAGGGTCCGGATACGATGTAGTTATTCAGAAAGGTGGGCTGGATCGGCTGGGCGAAGTGATGAAGGAACGCGATCTTGGAAAGACGGTAGTCGTGGTCGCCGATTCCAATGTCGCACCTTTGTATGGGGAGAGGGTATTGGCATCCTTGGCTGGGCAGGGTTTCAAAACACATTTTTTGACCATCCCGGCAGGGGAACAGTATAAGACCCTCAAAACGGTTTCATCTCTGTGGCATGGTTTCCTTGTAGCCGGTCTGGACCGAAACAGTACGGTTGTCGCGCTTGGTGGGGGGGTGACAGGAGATCTATCTGGTTTTGCCGCTTCGACTTTTTTGCGTGGAATCCCGTGGGTGGGAGTGCCCACCTCTGTATTGGCGATGGTTGATTCGTCCATCGGTGGGAAAACAGGTTGTGACCTACCGGAAGGTAAGAATCTGATTGGTGCGTTCCATTTCCCAAGTCTGGTGCTATCCGATCCAGATACTCTGGCGACGCTTCCAGATGAAGAGGTGCGTTCGGGCTTGGGAGAGGTGGTGAAACATGGTGTGGTAGGTGATCGAATATTATTTCAGTTGTGTGGCAGGGGCTTTGATACAGTCAAAGTGAGCCTGTCAGAAATCATTCGCAGGGCAATGGCGGTGAAGATAAAAATTATTGAGGCAGACCCGCTGGAACGCGGGTTGCGCGCCACGCTTAACTTTGGCCATACTATTGGGCATGCTCTGGAGACTGCCAGCAATTATCGGTTGCGTCACGGCGAAGCGGTTGCCATTGGAATGGTGGCAGAGGCCCGCTTGGCTGAACGCTTGGGGTTGGCAGATTCCGGTTTGTCCGAAGCGATAGAAGTGACATTAAACGGGCTGGGTCTCCCTGTTCGGATACCGTCCGATTTGCATCGTTCCGATATCAGGCGAGCCATATCGTTTGATAAAAAGAAGGATAAAGGCGTAGTCCGCTTCGCTCTTCCAGTTTCTGTTGGCGAGATCCGTTATGGCGTCGATGTGAAGGACTTGAATATGATTAAGCTGGAGAGCTAGCATCAAAACCATTCTAGTTCTGCATGATCCCGGCTTGAATTTGTTCGGCAATCACGAGCGGGAAATATGCGGCCCGACATTCGGCCTCCGTAATTTTGACATTACCGGCGTTTCTTGCACGCAGCGAATTCTGAATTGTCTTCTTCGCTAACCGGGTTTCCTTACAACTGGTTCCTTGGGTCCTAGCAGGATCGCCACCTGCTTTAGTTGTGACGCATGTACCAACGCTAAAACCTCATCTGCGGGTTGCAGGACTGTGTCTCCATGTGGTATGAGCAACTGATTCTTACGAATTACAGCAACGATGACACATTCACTTGGAATTTGCAGGTCGCGCAGGTTCTTGCCTGCGGCTGGAGAAAGCGGATGGACTTTTTCCTCTACCAACGAGTACTCTCCTTTTCGCAATTTTAGCAGGGTCATCATATCTCCGAGCGACATCTCTTCGGCGACCAGGCGTGCCAGAATATCGGCCTGATTTAGTGCCACATCTACACCCATTTCCGGAGTAAATAGCCAGGCATTTTTAGGATTATTGACCCGGGCGATAACGCGTGGGACATTGAATTCAAAGCGTGCGAGTGTAGTGATAACAAGGTTTGTTTCATCGGACCCGGTTACCGCTGCCAGTACATTTGCGTTGAGCACGCCGGCAGATTCCAGGATTTGTGGTGAGCTGCCATCACCTGCAATGATGGAGTCTTCAGGAATTTCACCTTTCATTTTTTCCAGAACGGCTGGCCGTTCCTCGATAACCTTTACAGTATGTCCTCCATCCAGAAGAAGTTTTGCCAGATATGAACCGGTATTTCCACCACCGACAATGATCACAAACATGCTTACCTCCTTTCCAGTCCCAACATCTCTTCAAGACGTTCCATCGCAGAGGATAGAACGACAAGGTTGAGCACGTCCCCATCCTGGAATACTGTCCCGATGATGGGAATGAAGGCCTGCTCATTGCGTGTTATCGATCCCACCAATAACTCACCGGGCACATTCAATTGATTTACAGTCCTACCGATTAATTGGGCTGGTGCTTCCATGTGGACAAGCGAAACTTCGCCCCGCCCAAAGGTATCCCATACATCCAATTCGGTATGGGTCAACTCTTGCAGGATACGTTCTGCTCCCCAGTTATTGGGGGAGATTGTTGTTGAGCCCTAGCCGTTGATATATTTCCGCCCTGATCGGGTCAAAGAGACGAGCTACGACACGTGGAACATGGAAAATATTGCGCGCGATCCGCGCAGAGACGATATTGGCATTATCGGAATGACTGGCTGCGACAAATGCCTCGGCCTCTTCGATGCCTGCCTGGATCAGAACAGTTGTGATCGAAGCCGAGGCCGCGGATGATTCGCCCTTTAAAATTTGGGCCAAGCCGCCCGTCTGCATCGGCATCATGATCAATAATGGTTACGTCATGTTTTTGCTCGGTCAGCAGCTTGCCCACTTGTGAACCTATTCGTCCATAACCCATGATAATGGTTTTCATTATCCTTGCCTCCTCTCATCGAATATCTAATAGACGATTTCCGCGTGTTCTTTCCCTTAGACGTACTAAACCCTTGCGTAACCATTCCAGGATATAAAGTATCAGCGCAAAAAGCACAAGGACGGGCCAAAGAATAATCGGGAATGCTTGATTATCAAAGGCGGTTGCTAGAAATGGAATATATATCATTCCTGCGATCATGATCAATGCTAATGCAATGCCGAGCAGTAAGAATTTATTACTGCCCCAGCCCATCTGGGTGTTGTGGGCTTTGGAAGTCCGGCATGCAAAGGTATTACCAATCTGAACGAAGACCACACCGGCAAGGAAGAACGTTCTTGCGACTGCATTCACATCCCCGTGTATAACCAGGAATTGGGGCCATTCTACCGCCGATCAAGAAAGGTTGATTGAGAAGAGTGGCATTTCCTGAGAAGAGGTAAATAGAGAGAAAACCCAGATAACATAATCCGGCTTCAAGTAAGCCCAGCCATAGAAAAGATCTTGTGAGCAGACCTTTATCCAGTAATGGCTGGGAACGCCGCGGAGGATATTTCATGATATCTGGTTCGGGTTTTTCGCTTCCCAGAGCCAGGGCGGGAAGAATATCGGTACCCATATCAATTGCCAGGATCTGGCGAACCACCAGTGCAGGTGGAATTCCAAAAGCTGAGGTCAGGAGGAAAGGGAGCACTTCCGAGACATTGCTGGAAAAAATATAAGTAATGAACTTGCGGATATTATCATAAATTGCCCGGCCTTCTTCGATGGCGACTGCGATGGAACCGAAATTGTCATTTGTAAGGATGATATCAGCGGCTTCTTTGGCCACATCTGTGCCGATGATTCCCATTGCAATTCCCACATCGGCCTTGCGAAGGGCAGGTGCATCATTGACGCCATCACCGGTTACAGCGACCACTTCGCCACAAGCCTGGTATGCAGAGACCAGGCGTAATTTGTGATCAGGAGCCATGCGGGCAAAAATGATTTCTTTATCCAGGAGTTGTTGTAACTTGAGATCATCCATCGCATCCAATTCCGCGCCGGTCACAATTGTCGGGTGTAATGTGGTGATCATGCCAACGCGTCTCGCCAGCGATTCCGCAGTGAGACCATAATCGCCGGTGATCATTACGATACGGATACCTGCCTGGCGACAGGTTTGAATGGCTTGTTCCACCTCAGGTCGGGGAGGATCCATCATTGCCATCAGGCCAAGAAAAGTCAGATCCTGTTCGACCGCTTCGGCTGTGTAAGCCCCGGAACGTGGTGGTAATTCACGACGAGCAATTCCCAAGTACCCGTAAAGCCCGGCGAGAATAATCGTCGTTGGTTGACATGATGTCTGTCCGGATTGTTTCACTGAGTGGTTGAGATTCCCCGTCAACCAGGATATGGGAGCATAACTGCAGCACTTCGCGTGGTGCACCTTTAACGAAGGCAACTTCGTGATCGACTGCACGGTGGATGGTGGTCATGCGTTTTCGACGGGCATCAAATGGAATTTCGTGAATGCGTGGCAAGGTTCCTGCAACCGTTTCTTCATCCATATTATATTTCAATGCTGCCACCTTGAGCGCTGCTTCGGTCTGGTCGCCGAGACTGGTCCATGTGGGATGTTCCGGTCCGGGTGGGTTGATTCGAGAATTGTTACAGCATAAGGCAGCTTCCAATAGATTGAAAAGGTCTTTTTCATAGGGTGTGTTTGCTGGCGACGGAATGAAATTGGCCCTTGGGTTCATACCCAACGCCGGTCACTTTGAGCTTATGGCGTGCCACCCAGATTTCACGGACAGTCATCTGGTTTTGTGTAAGGGTTCCGCTCTTATCGGTACAGATCACCGATACATTGCCAAGTCTCTCGACAACATTCTAATCGTTTGGCTAAAACGCCGCGGGAAGTTAGCCGCTGGACTGCCATAGCCAGAGAAAGTGTCAAAGTGGCAGGCAGACCTTCTGGTGTCACTGCGACGATTGTACCAAGCGCAAGGAGCAGGGCATTTGGGAAGTGCTGCCTGACGTGTGGTTCGAATGTGGCAAGTGCCCAGGCAATCCCACCGATGACTACTGCGATCAATGTCAACCTGCGGCTAAGATGCGCCAGTTCTTTTTGGAACGATGGATGGTTCTTCCTGGACGGTTTGTGTTAGTTGGGCGATACGTCCAAACTGAGTCAACATACCAGTGGCGTATACGATTGCCTTACCGGTTCCGGAGGCGACAGATGTTCCGGCAAAGATCAGGTTGGGACGTTCCAGATCGCTGATTCCGGGGAGAATGGAAGCCTCGGCGGTTTTACGAGCTGCGACCGCTTCTCCTGTCAAGGAAGCATTGTTTACTCTCAATCCATATTCTTCGACGACACGTGCATCCGCGGGAATGTTATCCCCTTCAGCCAGGATTAATAGGTCGCCTGGTACAACGCTCACTGGCTGGTATGTGCATGATCGATACCATCCCGGATGATGTGTGCATATGATGGAAGCAGGTGGCGTAATTTTTCAATGGCCTGTTCGGCACGATGCTCGCGCCAATACGAGAAAGCGCTATTGGCAATGCTCAAAAGCAGGATAATTAAGGCGAGGGTCCAATCCCTCTGCCAAAGGCTGATGATGGTCGCCAGGAACATCAGCAGGATAAAGGGATGACGAACCTGGCGAAGAAATTTCTGCCATTCAGGAGGATGCGGTTGTTCCGAAAGAACATTTTCTCCATAAAGAGATTGGCGCGACTCGGCCTCGACCGTCGAAAGGCCTTTTTCAGAAGTTTCCATGCTCTGGAATACTTCCGGCACACGCAAAGAATAAATTGGAGAGAGCGGTCATTCTTTATCGCGAAGCGGGAGACGAATTTCTAGGTGGTCGTCTCCCGGATAAATCTTCCCATGTTTTCTGATCATAATCTGTTTAGGAGCCACACCTTCTTTGTCGATAGTAGTAGTAACCTATCCGCCGGTTGACTCGAAGGCATCTCCCAGCATCTGGAGTTCAGCCATAAGATGCGTACGTGTGGAATGGCTGAAACGTGTATCCTGGGCAACTTTTGCCCGTTCTTCAAGTGCGGCCCGCACAACAAAGGCTGGCACAAACATGATCCGTCCGGCAGGAATAATTGACAAAATTGTAGGTTTCGATTCTGAGATCCTGATCATCAAAATAGGGCAGACTAAGACTAAGTCCGCGGTTCAGACTTTGGGCTTTCGCTCGTTCCTGGATGGTGTGGATAATCTCCCTGGTTTGATAACGGGCCAACGCCCGGCCCTGGTTAACCAGTTGTCCAAGCATTCCATAGCGTTTCTTCTCAAATTCGTTATCCGCAACCATATAGGGAGCCAGGGAACGGGCTGCAAAGAGAATGGTCAGGAAGCGTTGCATGGAAGCAATATGCGCCTCGGCTTCACCAATGGAATTAACGATCAGTTTATCCTGGCTGTCGAAAGCAACCCATTGCGGAAGGTAAAAGCGCCGGGCAGCCGGTACGTATGGGACCTGCAAAGAACCACGTCCTTCTTCGGCTTTTCCTTCCTCAGTGATGGCATCTGTTGTGGCAGTAATCGCTGATTCGGGATCCGTTTCATCGCCAACCGGGATGGAGGGTATATCCTCATCATCGGCAGGAATGTATGCAATACTCCTGCCGGATGGCAGCATATTATGCACCATGTACGCTGCTGACGCAAAGCGAACCAGATCTGCACTTACGGCGATACTTCTTTCGGAGGATTGATCCAATTGAGTGAGTCGTTGGCGTAATGTTTCGTGCACATCACGACTGCCAATGCGATCGCGGAGTGTGCCAACATGCTGTTCCCGGGCGGATTGTTCAACAATTAAAGGTTCTGTCTTTTCCGATAGTGCCACCCGATCTGGAAGTTTGAAGCGGACTGTGTGAGAACGTTCTACATATGCCTGGGAAATCTGTCTGGCCTGTGCTTCGAGAAAACGCTGGACAATGGGCGGTTGGGCATCAAAGAGTGCTGATTGCTGTTCATACTCTTCACGTAACTGATCAATGGGTATTCCACCATTTTTTAAATGTAATTTTTCAGCCATGAATTCATCCTCTCTGGTAAACCAAGTCAACTATCATAATTCCATTTTCAGGATGGTCAAGCCTCGCCTGAAAATTATTGCGATGCTTCAATTGTATATTACTTTTGCCAGGAAGTGGGGATGAAATGGTTTATATTGCAAAAGTATCAATCAGCAGTTTTATACTTCCGCCTGCCGGGTAAAGGATGGGGCAGGTGGCCCCCCGATTAATGTATTCCTGCACACAGGCTCGGGCTTCTTCGGGTGTACCTGAGGCAGTGATGCGGTAGATGAGATCATCCGAAACAAAGTGCTTGGCTTTGTCGATCTGTTCTTTCGTTGCAGGCCAACCGAGAATTGACTGGATTTCAGCAATGATTTCTGCCGAAACATCGCTGGCTTTGGCGATGTGCGGCTGTTGGGCAAGGTATTGGCAAAGGAGCATCTTGCTTGCATCAATTGCCTTATCGTGATCCTCGTCCACCGAGCAAACGATCAACTGCGGACGATCAATTTGGTCGAGACTTCGACCGGCTCTCTTCGCGCCTTTTTCCAAAAACTCCAGCGCCCGATCGTTATATTCCAGAGGGACACAATAGTTCAATATAGCACCATCGGCAATTTCACCTGCTAATTCCATCATCTGGTCGCCGGTGGCACCGATCATGATGGGCACATTGCGCGGCTCCCTTCGCCCATGCACAACATCCAGTTCGATTTCATTAACATGGATGAACTCGCCCTGGAAGGTGACCCGCTCCATATTGAGCAACCTCCTCATCACAGTGACTGTTTCTCGCATGGCAGTCAGCGGTTTCCTGCGGTCGATCCCAACCTGTTTTGCCAGTGGATCCCACCAAGCGCCTATTCCACAGATGATCCGATTGGGGGCCAGGTCATCTAATGTGAGGAAGGTGGAAGACAAGAGACCGATATTGCGTGTCCAGTTATTGATCACAGCCGAGCCGACCTTGATGCGATCAGTCACAGCTGCATAGGCAGCCATTGGAACGATGGCATCGCGCACCAGCCGGGATTCGGCTTGCCAGACGGCCTCGAAACCGCGACTTTCTGCATAACGTACGCAATCCAAACCATCGCGCAGATCGTGGGCATCCTGTAAATAGAGAGCAACGCGTTTCATAGTGTATTATCCTTATGAAGATAAGAATAGTAATATTATAGTCCATTAATTTAAAAAACAGGTTTTAGCTCTAAATATTAAAATAAAAAGGGCGCACAAGTTCAAAAAGTGCGTCCTTTTTATTCGCTGGTGAAGATTTATTGGAGGTCTTGCAAACGGTTCCACATCTTTGGCGCCAGTTCACGCGAACGGGCGGCAAGCCGGTCTTCGTCCATGCTGAGGATCTTTTTTCCCTGCATTAGAATCTTGCCACGGCACACGGTTGTATCAACTACGGCATCCACCAGCCCAAAGATGAGATGGCCCAGGAAATTGGCCTCGCTGAGTGGGGTTGGGGGGCAGTAATCAATGATGGCCAGGTCGGCAGGAAGACCTTCTGCAATTTCACCAAGCTTCAGACCGAATTGGCGCTTAACGATTTCTGCATTGTTTTGAAGAAGCATTTGCGGGGCTTCCATAAATGCAACACGCGGGTCTCGGTTTGCAAGACGATGTAGGAGATAGGCACAGCGCATCTGGGCGAGCATGTCTGAGCCCATGCCGTCGGTACCGAGGCCAACGAGCACACTTTTTTTGAGCATTTTTAGGATTGGAGTGACGCCTACCGCATTATTCATATTCGATTCAGGGTTGTGGACGATGGTTGTCCCGGTCTCGGCCATTACATCCATCTCGTCTTCATCGATGTGGACACAGTGGACGAAGATCGATTTCTTGCCGGTCGCGCCCAAATTGTGGAGCCGGTTGACGATAGGTAATTTATATTTCATGAGAGAATCCTCACGGTCAGCCAGGTCTTCTGCCACATGGATGTGGCAACCAACACCGCCATCCTTTGCGATTCCGACGCATTTTTCCAGGGTTTCGTCCGAAAGGGTGAATGAGGCATGCATACCCATCATGGCTGCAATTTGACCGTCGCCTTTGCCGACTTTCTTGATGAAACGTTCGTTTTCAGCGATGCCGCCGGCTACAATATTGCGGTCGGAAACTTCATAGCAGAGTGAAGCGCGTAGACCGGCCTGGCGCACGGCTTTTTCAATCAGATCGAGTGAGCCATCCCGCATGGACGGGGATGCGTGGTGGTCAATGATAGTGGTCGTGCCATTGCGGATGCAGTCAATCAGAGGAAGTTGAGCCGAGAGCAGAATATCTTCTTCATCAAGTGCCCGATCAACTTTCCACCACAATTTCTCGAGTATCTCGACAAAGTTTTTGGCAGGTTCTCCTGGGATGCCCATGCCGCGTGCCATGGTTGAGTAGAAATGGTGGTGTGCGCAGATGAATCCGGGGAGGATGATCTTGCCGGAACAATCAACAGATATCGGCATCAGGGAAGCGCCGTTTCATTTCGGCAGAATCGCCAACCGCCGTGACCAGTTCCCCATCAGTGACGACTGTTGCGTTCCAGAGGACACGATTCTTTTCGCCAAGTGTAGCAACGATCCCATTTTCAAAACGTGTAGTCATCGCTCGCCTCCTATTGTTCCTTCAAAACAGCAAATTCTTCCGCGTTCCTTGGCCGCATGAGAATGGCGCCGGTAAAGCATTTTTTGGCGCAAATGGAGCAACCAATACAGCGGGTTGGGTCAGTGTGAGGGATGCCTTGTTCATCCAGCATGATCGCAAGATAAGGACAACGGGCACAGTTACCGCAGGAAACGCAAAGTTCAGGCCGGGCATCGGAGATCTTCTTAACCGGCGTCAATGCCATGAAATCAGTGAAGGGGTGTGGTTGGGCAATTCCGATAAGCTCCTTCATCGAATGGATGCCACGTTCCTGCATGAGGAAAGAGGTACCTGACTCAAGATCGCGGATGATGCCGTAGCCCTGTTTCATTACAATCGTACAGAATTGAACGGTCTTGACGCCCAATGCCAGGAAGTCCATGGCAGCTTTGTAATTCATCGGGCCGCCGTTACCGGAAATTTCAATGCCCTCTGGCACGGCTTGCGATAACGTCAAGTACGAAATGGGTGTGACTCCTTCTCCGCTCATGCCAACAATGACCCCCTCGTCCCAAGGGCGTCCTTGGGACGGCCGGAAAGCCAGGGTGGGAAAAGAGTTCGCCAGCGTAATGCCGGCCTTCTTGTTTGGGTATTTATCCAGTACCTTACGGATGGCTCGCAGGATTGGCACAATGGATGTTACTGCAGCGGTTAATTTGAACAATTTGGGAATTTCTGGGTCGCCGACTTGCATGATCCAGTCTATGATCTTGGCTGTCAAAGTGGCATTCTGCGAGACAATATCACCTTCGGTGCCATCGCCGCCCTGCGGGCAGGATAGTGAATATTCTATACCCATGGCGCCGGCAGATTCCAATTTCCTTGTATTGGATTGCCAGCCAGCCGCATCCTGCTCGTCCTTACCGGTAACCGGTCCACCAGTTGATGCCATCGTCAAACGTTCGGGCCACTGCATTACCAATTGTTCTACCTCGCGGCAGACACGGTCCAGCGAATGGCCGGAAACGTTGTCCGAGTTGGCGTATGTATAAGGCCCAAATGTGAACATATACTCGCCGGGGATGTGAATAGGCACGTTGTCAAATGCGGTCTTCATCACGCCGCCTGCCCAACCGGCATCATAAGCTTTAGTCATTTGATCCAATCCGTCGGTGGATGGGGAAGCAGAGATAAGGAATGGGGAAATGATCCTCCGCCCGAAGAATTCAGACTCCAAGGGGACTGGCACTGGGTTATAGCCGGGCAAGCTATAGTAGGATTTGGTTGATTTCTTTATTTCCGGTTTTTCTTTCTTTTTTAGCCATGCATCGATTTCCAACGCAGCATTCTTGCCAGATGCAGTTGCCTCGACAACTAGTTTTTGGACCGGTAAGGAAATCACCAGCGTAAAACAAGCCTTCAATTTGCTCATCGCGTCGCAGCGTTCCGCGCATCCCGATGGCAATTACAACTGCAGTGAAGTCGGCACGCGTTCCCTTCGTTCCAGCGATGTCTCTGGTATTCGCAGGACTGAAGCGGGTCCTTTCGGGGAGTTCCACTTTGATAGTCTCAAGGCCGGAGATTCCTCCATCTTCGGTTAGGATTTTACTGACTCGAATGCGACCATTGACCTCGATGTCGAAGTCCAGCAGTTCCTTGCGTTCCTTCGAAGTAAGCGGCATTTCAGAATACTTTTCAAGCATAAAGAGTTCCACATGCGCAGCTCCACATTTCCGGGCGGTGACGGCGCAATCCAGTGCTGTCGCGCCACCACCAATGACCGCCACGCGTCCTGAAAAGTGGTTGCCAGACGGGTTTGAGAGCAAGTCCACCATCTTCGTGGCAAGATTTTCATTTTCGATGCCGAGTTCAATTGGCTTCCATAACCCGGTGGTGATGCAGACAGCGTTGTAGCTTTCAAGTAGTAACTTTGGATCTTCTACTTTTGTTCCCGTTTTTGCTTTAATATTGCCGAGCGAGAGCAGGAAGCTGATGTCCGATTCGACCACTTTCTTATCCAGACGATGGTCAGGAATAAGGTTCGCCATTCCGCCCAGATGTGATCGGCTTTCGAAGATATCCACACTGTAGCCCAATTGGCCGAGAGCTGCCGCCGCTCCCATCCCTGCCGGGCCTCCGCCAACGACGGCTACCTTCATCCCGTTTGGCTTGGGCTTTGAAAAATCAGGGATGCCACCCTGGTTTTTTGCCATTTCAACAATAGTAGCTTGTACAAGAGGAATGTTGATCGGACCGTCGAACTTCTTGCGTGTACACGCCGCCATGCAAAGTGTATCCGGGCAGACCATACCGCAGACGCCTCCGAGCGGGTTGGCGTGCATGATCTCGGCTGACGCGCGCTGGAGGTCCGAATGGTTGCCCATTCGGGCCGCCATAATGAAATCGGCTGGAGAGCAATTAACAGGACATGCTTCCCGGCAAGGTTTCTCTTCGCAGAACTCACAACGAAGTAATTCCGTTTGGAGTTGAGCGGGGGTCATGATCAACGAAACAATTTTCTCATTCTCCATTGCACACCTCTATTATCATAATGATTTGTCTGACAACCTCGCGCTATTATAGCATCCTGGAATGCTAGTTCAATTTCAATCCCTGCAATCCGCCAACCATCTCAAGATCCTCGGGCAGGTCCAAGTCGAGCCCGATTCTTTCGCAGTTGACGATCTCCAGTTTGGCACCGGCCTCGGTCGCGCGCTGACAATGAAGTTGGAACGAACCTGGTCCGTAACCATATTCAATCAAGCCGGCTGGGTTAACGAAAAGGGTGTTTGTCCCATCCTTTCGCCGGTCTGGGGCGATAACAACTGTCGGAGGGATCTGACCCAGGCTTAGTAAAGCTTTCAGGTCGGATGCTTCAACCAAGGGGAGGTCTGCCGGCAGGATAAGCACAGCACGTGCTCCCTGTGTCTGAGCAACTATTGTTGCACGTTGAATGGCAGTGTTGAACTGCGGCGCGCCATCCTCCAGAACAGTGCGTCCACCCATGCTGCGCGTAAGGGCTAGCGCCGCCGGGTCGCGACTGACTACCAGGGTGTGTTCAATATCGGGAATTTCATTTAGGATGGAAAGTGTATGCTCGAGTAAATAGCGATTAAGACGGGTCCGCTGCTCTTCCGTAAGCAACCCTGCCAGGCGCGATTTTCCTCGTCGCAATGGTTTAACGGGGACGATAGCCCAAGTTGTCATAAGAAATGAAGTCGTTTTGCAGGATTGATTTTATAAGTCAGCGCTCCTTAGCTTTTGAATTAAGTTTAGCACATCTTGTGCCAAACGGTATCTGTCATCCTGGTTCTTCATAATTGTTTGCGTTATGCTGACGGGAATTGGAATCTTTCTTTCCAGGTCCGCGTCTATATTATCAAAGACAAACCCTGACAGCAAACCTGCGTAATGATTCACAACCGCCAACGGCGAGGGTTGGATGCCCATTTCGTTATACATTTTCGCAGCCGGACCTTTGATTGTCTGTCCTCCAATTATTGGAGAAACAGCCACCACAATTTTCGCACCGAGAGCGGACCGGATGCCTTTCACTGCCAGAATCGGATCGATGCTCACCCAGGGATTGGACGGACATAACACGATTGCGTCAGCTTTATCCATAGATTCCAAAACTCCTGGTGCTGGCATAGCCGACTCAATACCTATAAAACGGAATCCGGTCACCTTGGGTTCGCAACCCTGATGAACGAAGTATTCCTGGAAGGCTAGTTCCCCGAGATCGCGCGTATTTACCATTGTACGAACCGGTTGGTTGCTCATCGGCAGAACTGCTTGTCTCACCCCCCATGCCTGGCAAAATTCTTGTGTGACTTGATCTAGAGTCTGGCCAGCATGCAGTCGGCGTGTACGCTCGATGTGCGTAGCCAAATCTTTATCACCAAGACGGAACCAGCTCGGGCCACCAAGTGCTTGGATACTATCCAATGCATGAAAGGTTTCGCCATGGCGTCCCCAGCCTGTCTCAGGGTTTGACAATCCGGCCAGCGTGTAACAAACAGTATCCAAATCAGGGCAGATATAAAGTCCAAAATGCTCAAAATCGTCGCCTGTATTAACCACGATGCTTAGTTCATCGGAAGACAGGAGTTGGGCGAGTCCTTCCGCCAGTTTTGCGCCTCCAACCCCACCTGCCAAAGCGACGATTTTCATAAGAATCGGGTCACTTCCTGCAACGGTATTCTTGTGGACATTTCCGGTGTTTCATCGGGATAGCCAAGAAATATCATTCCTTGGGGTTCCCAGTCTGAAGTCAGACCCAAAGCCCATTGGGTTTCCTCAGGAGCAAAAAGCGGCCAGCAGATCCAAGTACCACCCAGGCCTTCAGCGTGAGCTGCAAGCAATAATTGCAGCCCTGCCTGGGCAACAGATTGAACCCCCATCAATGCTTCGGCCTGCTGATTAAAATCATCTGTCAGTGGTTTGATCATTTTCTTGTCACGACAAAGAACAACGATAAGTGGCGCCTCTCCGGCTCTCCGCATGCTCTTTTTTACTCGCATCTCTATCTCTACTGCGGGTAACCCATCTTTGATCATATCTCGTCGGAACTTGCCCACGACAGCTTCAGCTAAGCGTGATTTGGATGTTGCACTGGTAAGGACAACAAATCGCCAGGGTTGCAAATTATGTGCAGAAGGCGCGCAAATAGCCGTTTCCAGGATGCGCTGGAGGATTTCGGGGGGTACGGGGTCGGTCTTGAAGGAGCGAATTGAACGACGTGAGCGCAAGAATGCGTGGAATTCGCCTTTCATTTCGTCCGTTATCATCCGTGCGCGTCGACCTTTTCTGGGATGATTTTATAGATGACGCGTTTTACACCGGGCTGGTGATGTTGATACTTGAAATTGCCGGTATACTTTCCCGCCAGCGCGTCGATGTGGGCGTTTGCCCCTTCTTCAGAGATCTTAACTACATGCCCACGGATTTGCAGGTAACGGTAGGGATTGGTCGGGTCTTGAATACACAAAGCCACCTCTGAATGACGGCGCATATTCTTATCCTTGACACGACCTTTGGCCGAATTGATCAGGAGTATATCGCCTTCAGTGTTGAACCAGACTGGCGTAACCTGAGGCGAGTCATCTGGCATCCGGGTTGCCAGGTAGGCAAAGGCGCGGGTCTTGTCTTTAAGTAAATCGCTGTGGGATTCAGGCATTGTTTTCATGAGTTGCCTCTTCATTGCTCGGTCTGCGGACTAAGAGCGCACGCATGCTGGTCTGGTTATGAAAATTAAGAATTCTTTGCATTTCTTCTTTGGAGCATCCAAGCAGGATCTTTATCTCTACGTCGCGTTTATGGAGATCAACTGTTAGGATGACGGCAGAAATCTCGACAACTCCGGATGAACCCAGCCAAACATCCACTCCACCGCCATCCACCGCGCCAGTCCCTTCCAGATATCCGTAATCAAGAGGATAAATAACTTCCGGGAACCGCGGATGTTGCGATCTGCCTGGTCGATCGATTTTCACCGGGCAGACAGCGGCCAATTGGTCTAAATATGCCCAAAAATCGGCAACTGAGGTCGAACCAAATTCCTCGAGGGCCAAATTGATACCCAATAATTCGGATCGCTTATCCCGCGGTGGGACTATCGAAACAAATCCTGTTTCTTAGGACGGAGGAGTTCACGTAATGAGCCTTCACGCAAGGGGTAGGGGAAGCCGCGGACATGGACTGCCGGCGTTCCTTCGGCGGCTTCCCCCATTACAAGGGAAGCCGCGGCCGCCAGCTCATCCGCAGCGGCGACTATGGTGATCTTCAACCTGTAACCAAACAGGTCTTTCCAGCCACGCTTATCAATCAGACCAGGCAGGCCGGAGATTCCAATCGCCGTACCAATTGTGCCCACCCGCCAGGCTCGTCCATGAGAATCAATGATCATTACACCCAGGCGAATCCCTGTCGCGATCTTTATCTTCCGGCGAATCTCCAATGCGGATCGGTCAGGGTTTTCAGGAAGAAGTAAGACCCAATCCTCGGGATTGCCATCTTCGCCCATGACATTGGAGTGGTCGATCCCGGCCGATGCGCACACGAATCCAAGGCGATGTTCAACGATAATGGTGCCAGGCCGGACACGCAGCACTTCCTGGCTTTCCTGCAGAATGAGTTCAACCAGTCGCGGATCTTTTTCACTTCGCTTGGCCAATTCGAGCGCTTCTTTGGAGGGATTGACGGTGGTTAGATTTTCCAGCCGTCCCTCGGCTTTTGAGACGATCTTTTGTGCCAAAACCAGAATATCTCCGTCCTCCGGTGTAATGCGGGCGTTTTGCAAAGAAGCAAGTAGGATTTCGCTCAAGTCATCACCCGGATGAATAAGAGGAATTTTAGGGAGGGGGGTAAAGGTGAGAGGCATAGGCGAATGGATTAAATCCTGACGAGACGATAGGTCATGATACCTTATCAGGGCCAACGCCGATAATTTTTATACCGGCATTTGTCGAACCATATTGCTTATTAATATTGATCAGAACACTGGTCAGTCCTTCGATAACAACGGAGTTCTCAATTGGCCCGGCATCCCATCCAGTCAGACCTATCGCGGCGACCAGTTTAAGGGTTTCGGCACGCGCCTCTTTGCTCGTGCCTGTTACCAGCACATCACAGTCGATCTGTTTTCCAAATAGATTTTCATAAGATATATTCTGGAACGCAGAGGTCACCTGCACGTTTTCGCCCAGGATTAGATGAGCCTCCTGAGCGGCGCTGCCATCCGGCGGCATTTGAACCTTTGTAACTTTGGGGGGTACCAGTGGGACTGTTACGTCAACCAGGATCTTCCCTTGTAATGCACCTTTTACACTCTCCAGCGTGAGACGGTGTGCGGAATATGGAACAGTAAGGACAACAATATCAGCTGCCTGCGCAGCTCTTAGGTTGCTGGTTCCTTCAACGATAGCGTTACTTTCGAGTATATCCAATATTTCATGTGCTGTCGTCACAGCCTTATCAGGAGCGCGTGAACCAATTAGAACGCGATAACCGGCCTTTGCCCAACGAATGGCCAGGCCCTTTCCTTCTTTTCCTGTACCGCCAAGAATGGCGATTGTTTGAGTAATGGGGGTTGCCGCCATTTTTAATAACCCACTCCAAATTGAACTGGATCCGGTACTTCAAAACCTCGGGCAGCCATTTCAGAGATCGTCTGAAAAACCGCCTCCCTCAATTCCGGCTCATCACCATACATTGCTTGGTAAAGTACGCTGAATACCCCTTCCGATGGCATAATCCGAAGATAGGCCAATGAGGCCATTCTTTCCTCTGGGTCCCCCGATTTAAACGCCTTCAACAAGAGATCAGTGGGAGGAATATCAGGTGATATACCCATACCCTGTTTACCGGCGAAAGCAATCAGCCAGGGGGATTCTGAAGGTGGAGGAAGACGCCTTGGAATATGTCGGTTAGGTTTGCGATGATCTTCCAGCATTTCAGTGGCTGCATTTCGGACGACCCATTGATCATCTTCGAGCTGCAATTTGTTTAGCAATTCTTCCGCCCACGGTTGGTGAACACGACCTAACCCAAAGACAACTGCTCGGCGTACTTCCAAATCATCTTTCATCGCCGCTCCTTCCCGAAGCATGGTATGGCCCTCTCCGGAATGAAGAGACATGGCTTCGGCAGCTGCCCGGCGAATCATTTCATCTCCGTGTAGAAGTGCAGATGCAACTACATCCATTGCCGTAGTAGTGCCAATTGTCGCAAGTGCCAGACAGGCCGCCCGCCGGACGTTGGGACTCGGGTTCCTTAAGAGTGCAGAAAGCAAATCGATAGATTTTACATCTCCCAGGGCCCCGGCGCCTAGGGCGGCAAGCTGCAGAAGCTCGGAGTCATCTTCTGTGAGTAATTGTCTGAATAGAACGGCCGCTCCTGGGTCTCCCGATTGAATAAAAGCAGCCAGCAACTGGCCTCGAAGTCCAAGAGGCTGTCCGTTTTGTCGGAGGAGTTCCGCGAGTTTTGCCATTACTTGCTTGCGCCAGGTAACTTGAGCAGGAGCGTCTCGCAGCCATCGAGCAGGAACAAGGAGATTGCGTGAAAGAGGCCGGTCCAATTGCGATAGCAGCTTGTTTGAGAGAGGCGTGGCATCTCCATCAGCTGCCAAAAAGTTCATTGCCAGGTATTTACCTATCCAGGGTGGCTGTTCGAGTATTGCGTCGGTATAACCTGCCAGAGGCTTCCCCGCCAGGTAGCCTGCGAAAATTGGGTGGATGAAACGCATACGGTTGTTGCGGTGCTGACTCAGTAATCCGCTTTCGGCCATTTTCGTGATCAATCCAAGCGATGGGGCTTTTTGTTTCTCCAACTTTCCAGATTTTTTGGGTGAATTCTCGCCCTGATCCGTTTCTCCGACCGTTGCTGGTTCATTCGGTTCAAATGATTTAACCCATTGCCGTGCTTTGTGGGGATCGAAAATGGGGTTGGCGGCAAGACTGGCTTGAAGCGCCAAAGATTCCAATGCTTCACGCGGAGTGTTCGCAGGCGTAATCCGCCGAATATGGGAATCAATTACGTCAATAGGATTAGGACCGCGTATATCTCCGGCATAGACTGACCAGGCTTTGAGGGTCAATTCCATTGGAGTCAAGGCAGTACTGTCGGCATTTAGCCAGCCATTTAGTAAAAGGGGATCCACCTGATCGCTTGTCTGCGCCCATGACTCAACCGCAACATGGCGAGACCACAGATCGCCCCATTTCTCAAGGAAACTCGCTCTTTGATCAGAATTCCAGGCAGCCAGAGTGAATGGAATGAAGTTCAATGACACCAGTCCGTCAAGATATTCAGAGGAGCCCGTTGTAACCATCCGAGTTTTGGGATAATTACGTTTAATTGCCGCGGATAAATTCAACCGCATCCTTCATACCATCTGGTGTTAGCTCATCTGTCCCATCGAGCAGGAGCAGGGCGGCTCCTTCAGCGAAAGCCCAACGAATAAAATCGGGGATGCGTGCCAAATCAAAGACTGACGCCTTCTCGGAAACCAACTCAATCAGTCCGTTCAGTGGATTGGTTTTGTTGACCGGAAAGTCGAGATCGGCGATATGGATCAGAAAAGGTAATGTATCCGGTGGCAGGCCTGATTCTGGTTCCCGGCGGGCAAGGCGGGAAGCTAGGCTTGCGAGAGCGACTGTTTTACCCGTTCCCGCTTGCCCGACCAGGACGATATCTGAATTTCCGGAAAGAGCATCTGAAAGCGTTAACGTTGGGGCCTTATAGATGGATGCCAATTCAGGCCAGGCGGGCAAATAAGGAATGGTTGTTTCGACGATATCTTCAGTGTAGGAAACTTCGCCTGGCTCCACTCGTGATGGCGGGGCAAGAAGACGCGGAGACACCAGGATTTCATCCAAAGAAAATAGAGGAGCAGCTAAATGAAGCGCTTGAGCCTGCAACGCAACCATCATCCGGTAACGCTCTTCGATAGCATTGATGGACCGGATTTTCTCTTTTTTTTCGGTTCTTTTTAATTGGATATTTGTGCGTATTTGCTGGAAGGCCGGGCGAAGTAAGGAAACGACCCACCAGATGAGAGATGACAGGATAAAGCCCAATAAAAAAGAAAAAAGATCAATGTTTGGGAAGCGGAAACGCATTGGGCACCTGTGACTTGAAGTCAACTTCCGTAGAGAATACGTCCACAGGATGGGCAAAACATCACTTGGCCTGATGAGCGGGCGGATTGTATCTGTGCGAGACTCAGGGTGGACCCGCAGGCCTCACAGGAATTATCACTTATCACTGCGACGGCAACACCTCGTCGCTGTTGGCGCAGTTGATCGTAAAGACTTAGTTCGGCTGCCGGAATTGCTCCTGCAACTGCATTCCGTTCAATAAAAAACCTCTCGAGGTCGTTCTTAAAGCAATCCCTGTTCTTGTTGCAAGCCTTTCCAAAATTCTGCACGCTCATCTTTTGCGGCTCTTAATTTAGCTTGAAGTGAAAGTTGCTCTGTTTCAGCGGTTTCAGATTCCTGCATTGCATCGATCTGGCGATCTTCCAAAGTGACCAGGTGGCGTTTAAGTGCTGCCACGTCGTTTTGCAGATCCTGCAGTTCCTTTGGACTATGGGATTTGCTGCCATAAAGGCTGGATTGCGTTTGTTCGATCTTGATCAGCTGGTCCTGAACATTTTTCTCGGCTTGTTTTAATGCATCGTCAGCGTTTTGGCAGCGTACCCCGGCTGCTTCAGCCTTTTCATTCAACTGGCGAAGTTCAACATCATCATCCAATAGTTTTTGTATATCCTTCAGGCGTGCCTGAAGGCGGTCTATCTGGTTATCGACTTGCTGGAGACGGTAGAGGCTCAATGTCTGGCTCATGGCATCATTATATACTGATTGCTCTTTATGCAAAATGTGTTTGAATAAAAAGGGCTGGCTATGAATAAGGTTGAACTGTCTTATTGAGAAGGTAAATTGAAGAAGTTGTAAACGGCACGTGAAATCTCTGCATACATTGGTGAAACTGTTGTCCAATTTCCTCCTCCCGGGTTATACACATATATTGTGAGGATGTAATTTCCTCCCGGAGTGTAAACAATCCCGGCATCACTATATTGAGTCAAGATCGATATCCCAGCCGTGTTTGTGCGCCACGATGGTTCCTTCCGGGACGCCCGCCTGGATCAGAGCCCCAAGTTTATCTTCCTGCAGATATTGAATCATTTGTTGGCAGGCAGTTTGGTCAATTTGCCCTGGAAAGACCGCCACCAAAGAACCACCACCGGTCTGGGAACACAAGTAAATATCTTCGAGCAACATCCCCATGTCGGCCGGAGTAGTCTGGCTATAAATATCCGGGTCGGTATTCACATCGGTGCGCTTATTTGCCGGGGTATTGAAGAATTTTAAGACACCTGCGCCCGGATAAAAAAAGCCATTGATAAACGTGTTTTCAAGGCCCAATGCTTGCATCGTCTCTGAAACAACCAAAGGCCCACGGGCTTCATCCAGGGATTTCATCAGAGCTGTCGGACGCATCGTTATTCGATAACGCGATCATATCCTTCAACTCTGCACCAGTCTGTTCGTCGATTTTGCTGTTGAAATGACGATACACGGAAACCATGATGGGAATTTTAATCGTACTGGAAGCAGTAAAAGCAATATCCGGATGAATTGATATATCCTTTCCAGACTGATAGGCAAATTGCATTTCGGACGTGGTTTGCAGATCAAGGAAGTAAAGGTCGACAATTCCTGCAAAGCCACTTTGGTCAATGATCTGTTTGAGCAAGATTTGCAGGGTTGCCAATGTCGGTCGTCCTGCAGCTGTACGCTGGGAAGTAAGCAGGACTACCCGCTGGTCCGGGGATTGCAAGGCGGCTAGCAATCAATGTTACTGCACGATCAATATCAAGGGTTTGACCGGGCGTACCGGGTGTGAAATTTACTGTTCCGGGAATCGGTTGGGCGGAAACGGGTGCCTGGTCATACCGGGTAGAAATCTCGTTTTTTAGATAAATGCGCAAGCGATCTTCGGAAAACGTAGCCACCAGGGGAATCTGGCTTGCCGGGGAATGGCGATTCCACAGGTAATCCCAATAGCCGAGCCAGAAAGACGCACCTGTGCGTTGAAGGTCTGCTGCAGCCAACATGCTCTCGGTATTTATTTGAAAGCCCACCAGTCCTGGTATCAAGATCAATTACCGCATCGTTGTAATGAATTTCGACAGGAACGGAGTAAACCTGAAGAAGTCTTTGAGCTGCAGATTGTGGGTCCAATCCACCGACCGGTACGCCCCCGATGGTCATGTCAGACGGATAATTCGAGCGGGATATGCTGTATTGAATTAACTGGTAGACAAGGAATAC
The DNA here is from genome assembly GCA_963830665.1 of uncultured Chloroflexia bacterium. Lineage (GTDB taxonomy): Bacteria > Chloroflexota > Anaerolineae > Anaerolineales > Villigracilaceae > UBA877. The sequence goes on along the minus strand of CAWHNM010000016.1, from coordinate 248,869 downwards.
AGCCGCGGCAAGAATAAAAAACAATGAAACCCCGCGAAGAATAAGAGAGGAACTGCGTAGTCTCACAAAGCCTCCGGATTAAACAAGATAGTGATGTTCATCATGCCTAACGGGTAAAAAGTATAACACACTCATTGCGGACAGGTGTGCTAGAATAACTGTGTGGTTGTCATACAATTTAGAAATGAGGATCCATGCTCCGTTCTTTTCTGATTTCTCTTTCGAAGGCTGAATGGGCGCAGCGGCTTGTTACTCGTTGGAAATTTGCTTGGCTTGCCGCCAGTCGTTTCGTTGCAGGGAATTCGATTCAAGATGCGGTTCTTGTTGTCAGAGAACTGAATGCCAGGGGAATGAATGTCACCTTGGACCATCTTGGGGAGAGTACTACCACACATGCTGAAGCCCTTCGGGCAGCCGATGACATTCTCGAATTGCTGGACCAAATTGAGCTTGCTGGCTTAAGAGCGAATGTGTCGATTAAACTGACGCAGATTGGTTTGGATCTGGACGAACAGTTGTGTTGTCAAAACCTGGAACAGATCCTTACCCGGGCAGGACAATATGGTAACTTTGTTCGTATCGATATGGAAGATACGCCTTATACGGATAAGACCATCCATCTCTACCAACAAATGCGCCATAAAGATTATATGCAAACCGGATTGGTCATTCAATCCTATCTACTACGATCAGGGAAGGATATTCTAAAGCTCCTTGCCGAAGGGACGCGGATCAGATTGGTAAAGGGTGCTTATAAAGAGCCACCCGAACTGGCCTTTCCCAAAAAAGCGGACGTTGATTCTAATTTTGATCTTTTGGCCAAGAGACTTGTCGATACGTCTTTGGCGTTGGGCTCTTCCGGGTTGAGTACGGACGGCAGGATCCCACCCATCACAGCACTTGGCACACATGACCCAAAACGAATCCAGCTTGCGAAAGAGTATGCTACCAGGGTTGGTTTGCCCAGGCAGGCATTGGAATTTCAGATGCTTTATGGTATCCGTCGCGACTTGCAAAGTCAATGCATAACGGAAGGCTATCCTGTGCGTATTTATGTGCCATACGGAACGCATTGGTATCCGTATTTCATGCGTCGCCTGGCAGAGAGACCGGCAAATGTGTGGTTCTTCGTCTCCAATTTCTTCAGGAGATAACTGAAATTCCGGCCTGTTGGTAATATAGGCATTTGGCTGGTTAGAATTGAACACCTCTTCAAAAATGCTGGACCAATTTGATTCCCGGGAGCATTCCGTTTTGTGGTAAAACAGAAGAATGGATGATTTTCCTCTCGCATTAGTGACAGGCGCGGCGCACCGTTTAGGTCGTTCATTCGCACTGACATTGGCCCGGCAGGGCTATGCATTACTCTTGCATTACCACAAGTCTGTTGAGGCTGCCGCATCCGTAGCAGATGAGATTCGCGCTTTGGGAGTTCCAGTACATACAGTAAAAGCCGATTTAACCAACTCGACCGAGGTGGAGTCGGTTTTTTCGATCCTTGACTCATTGAACTATCAATTAAAAGTTCTCATAAATTCTGCGGCGGGGATGAGACACGCAGACCTCAGGATGGTCTCGCTCGACGATTGGGATGCCACTCTCAATTTGAACTTGCGCGCTCCGTTTTTATTGGCGCAGAAAGCAGCCGAGCGCATGACTCAAGGGGGCCTGATTGTGAATGTGACAGACGCCGGGGTGGGAAAAGCTTGGACCGGTTTTCCTGCTTATCAGGTCAGTAAGGCAGGCTTGGAAGTATTGACTCGTCTTCTTGCAAGAACCTACGCACCTACCATACGCGTGAACGCAATCGCACCTGGTTTGGTTCTGCCTTCTGCCGATATTTCGGCAGAGGAGTGGGCGAAGCTGGTTAACCGCCTGCCGCTTAAGCATCCAGCATCTTTGGAAGAGATAAATGCTGCTCTCGGCTTTATATTAAAAAACGAATCCGTAACTGGACAAACGATCATCGTGGATGGCGGATATTCCTTGCTCTAGTATTCTGTTCCTATCGGGATTTTAAATGTCCTACTTTCGAATTTTCTTAAAATTGGCACGGCCTCTCCACCTTTTCTTGGCTGCAATGACTTATATTCTTGGGGCGGGGATTGCTCACTACCTTGGCCACCCTGTTCAACTGGCGGCTTTCGTTTTGGGATTACTTGTTGTTCTGCTGATCCAAGTGGCTTCATATTGGCTTGTTGAGTACTTCCGTCTGCCGTTGACTCCCTTGGCCAAAGACGAACTGCCCCGCGACCGCGAGTTCTTGCGTGCAAGCCTGTTCCAATTTACAACAGCCTTGTTGACAGTATCAGGAGCAATAATTGTCACTTTGCTGATCGCCCGGTTGCTTCCCGTGCAAGCCGCGATCATTCTGGGATTGATCATCTTTTTATATATTGCTTATGCAGTCCCACCCATGCGCCTCTCCGAAGCAGGTTACGGTGAAATTGTCCAGGCCGTTGGAATGGGGACTCTATTTCCGGCTTTGGGTTTTCTAATCCAGTTTGGTGATTTCCATCGGCTGCTTACATTTTCGACATTCCCGCTGACATTGTTGGCCCTGGCTTATTTATTGGTGAACGATTTTCCGTTCTTTGCATCTGACCAAAAATTTGGACGACATAGTCTCCTTACCCGCCTTTCCTGGCCCCTCGCTATCCCCATTCATCACTTGTTGATCCTGGTGTCCTTTCTGTTTTTCGCACTATCACCAGTGCTCGGGTTTCCTTGGGGATTGGTCTGGCCGGTCTTCTTGGCGCTCCCCTTTGCCGGGATCCAGATCGCCTGGCTTCAGCGTATCGCCGGTGGCGGACGTGCTGTCTGGAGATTTCTTGTCCCACTTTCAGCCACAGTCTTTGGATTGACGGTTTACCTGCTCACCCTGACTTTTTGGATTCGGTAGTTGGAAAAGAGATTGTGAAGGAGCTTTTTTTAGGGGAATTTAATAAGTCACGTTACGGTATAATCTGAAGAAATTCCTGCTGGAGAAGCAAGATGACGATTGCACTTGTAATAGACGATAATAAGCAAACCGCCGAAGCATTGGTTCAGATGCTGAAAATATGGGAGATAAACGCACGCGCAGCCTTGGGGCCGGGCGCGGCAATGAAGATTCTTGGAGAATTAACCCCAAATATAATTTTTCTTGATATTAATATGCCTGGAGTGGATGGATTCGAAGTTCTGTCTTATCTGCGTCGTGAGCCGCGCTTATCCGGATTACCCGTGATAGTTGTTACCTCCGATGACCAGCCGGAGACTACCCAGCATGCGCTAGCCGGGGGTGCAAACGCAGTTGTCCTTAAACCTGTCATGGTTGGGACGCTCGAAGGAGCTTTGATAACAACTGGGATTATAAAATAAATCCTGGAAATAACTCACGCTAAATTTAATCGGGTTTATCTGGGCAACTTCGCCTATTTTGTTTATAATTGGACAATAAATATCTAAATATAATTAAGAGAATTATGGCAGATATTACTTCCGATCCTATTACCTATCGGAAGTTGTGCAAGTTGTCTACGCGATTTTATTTGCCATTCTCTGGAGGCTGTAATGCCAATTTCAGCTGGAATTCAAGCGCCAGATTTTTCCTTGCCTGATGAAAACAGCGTTACCCGCCGGCTCTCTGATTTTCGAGGTCGGCCGGTTGTCTTGTATTTTTATCCCAAAGACGATACTGCGGGTTGTACAACCGAAGCTTGCAACTTTCGCGACGATTATAGCGGTTATGTGAATGCGGACCTCGTCATCTTAGGCGTGAGCCCCGATTCTTCCCGCTCCCATCTAAAATTTAAAGCGAAATATTCACTGCCATTTACATTGTTGGCAGATGATGGGCACAAGGTTTGTAATGAATATGGGGTTTGGGGACCTAAGAAGCTTATGGGACGTGGATACGAGGGGGTCATTCGGACAACATTTTTGATCGATTCGAATGGGCGCATAGCCAAAGTATTCGAAAATGTTAGGCCCGCTGAACACAGTGCTGAAGTTCTTGAAGCGGCGAAGAATCTATAATATTGCCATTATTTAGCATTAGTTGGTTTGACGATATATTCGATTCAACGCGTGAAAATCGTACTTGTCTTATCTTGAAAGCCAATTCGCCATGTTGTCGATTGGCTTAACACATATGCCAGTGGGGCATTTGATTCGATCAGTATCGTCTTAACTCCTTGCGAATTCAACTTACTTTCCCAGCCTGGTTCAGCGTGGTAGATGGTCATGTAATCGAAGATAAACTTGTCTCCATACACATCAGCCCGGCCGTCTATATAAACCCGATATTCTGGGTATGTCTTCCAGATGAGATAGCCGCCCCACCCATATGAATTAAAAAGGTTTCCTTGGGATTTATTCTCCAATAACCAATCAACAGCAGCTTTTGGAAAGTTTTCGCTTTCAGAGTTGGATTGTTCCCGGACCACTTGCATAAATCGTAAGCTGATAATAAGCACCAAGGATAAAATTATTATAGGGACTATCATGGAAAATAAGCGGCTTGGCGTACCCTTTTCGATTGGAATATTTACCAGAGATCCGACCTGGTCCGACAAGATTGGAATGACAGCTATCACGAACAGTGGAATGTTCCGCATCGAGCGCAGGGCTGCGTAACCCAATAAAAGAGTAAGCAGAACATTTGTTGGAGAGATTGATTTTTTACTGATCATACCTATGCCGATCAAAGCCAGGATAAGCCAGGCGAAAGGTTGCCACATTAGCTGGTGGAAATCAGGCGAGAACCATTCCTGGATAAACTGTTGCATGGATGGGCTGATCAAGGTCTGAAATGGATAAATAATAATCTTGATTCCGTTCGGGTTGGCTAGAGCTGCCAGGACACACGCACCCAGAAAACAACATTGGATCAGGATTGGTCGAAGGCCATTTAATCCTCCTCTCCACTCACCATTGTGGAGTTGTGCAATAAGGATTTCAACCAATCCACCAAATATGTAGATTCCCATCAAAGCAAGTCCGAGTAAATACCCCGCATGCAGGTTGACCCAAATCAATGTAACCAATGGTAGCGGGATCAGAAATTTATATTTTCCATCCCGCTTGTAACCATCGAGTAAATACAAAAATATACTGGTGATGAGAAGTGAAATCATTTGCGGCCGTACACCCCATGTCGGAGCGGTGGAGATTGCGCCCAAAACAAGAACAAATCCGGCGACATAGGGCCGTGTTCCTCCGGGACATCGTAAATACGAAATCAAAAATGCCCCGGTTATGATCAGTGAAAATAAAAAAATCAGTAATCCATATCCACCTAATTGGAACAAGATATATATCAATGCCTCGGATAACCATTCGTGTGTTATCCAAGCCCCGCCGAGTTTGGTAAAGGAAAACGGATCGACGTGAGGAATGGAGTGTGTTTGAACGATTAGCTGGCCTGTTCGTAAATGCCACCAGAAATCCGGGTCGGCGATCGGACGTAATGTCATCAGGAATAGCCCAAGAAGCATGACGATAAAGAAAATGTGGCGGGTTGTAGAGTTTCATACAGTTATTTTACTGCTTCTTGCATAATTAGGAGGATTAGCCAGCGTTAATTCAATGCAAGAACCGAAAGTAATGGCTTCTTACCTGAAGATACCTACAGAGATGTTGGAGATGGTTCACCAAAGATAAGAATAACTATCCCTGCCACAAACACAGTGGCAGGGATAGGATGTTTTTTACTTATGCTTGTTCTAAAGCAACGGTTATTCCCCCAGATAATCGCGTAGTTTTCGGCGGATGGATGGATGCCGCAGACGGCTTAATGCCTGAGCTTCGATCTGGCGGACACGCTCACGGGTTACTCCCATCTTGCGTCCGACCTCTTCCAGTGTGTAAGCCTGCCCATCGAGCAAACCATAGCGCAATTGCAGATATGCGCACTTCGCGTGGTGGTAACCCATTCAAAACCTCACCCAGATGTTCTCGCAACAAATTATACGTCGCGGTTTCATCGGGTGGAGCGGCCTCGTCGTCTTCGATAAAATCGCCCAGTACCGAGTCTTCTTCATCATCAGTTGGCGTCTCAAGCGAAAGCGGACGACGTGCCACCTGGATCATATTCTCCACTTTCTTGGGCGGCACTTCCAATGCTTCAGCGACTTCCTCGACAGTTGGTTCGCGACCGAGGCGTTGAGTCAATTGGTGTTGGACACGTAAGAAGCTTGTTGATCTGGTCACCCATGTGGACCGGAACGCGGATCGTTCGTCCCTGATCGGCAATAGCACGGGTCACAGCCTGGCGGATCCACCAGGTGGCATAGGTGCTGAATTTGTGACCACGGCGATAATCAAATTTCTTGGTAGCACGGATGAGACCGATATTGCCTTCCTGGATCAAGTCCAGGAAGGGTACACCGCGTCCCATATATTTTTTTGCGACGCTGATCACCAAGCGAGAGTTGGCTGTAATCAGGTGTTCGCGGGCCGCCCAGCCATCCTCGATAAGTTTACGCAATTCGATCCGGCGGCGAGGACTGACGTTGCCGCGTGCCAATTCTTCACGCGCCATTCGTCCACGTTCGATGCGCTGGGCAAGTTCAACCTCCTGGGTTGCGGTCAGCAACGGAACACGGCTGACCTCTTTAAGATACAACCCGATGGTATCGTCAGTATCGATATTGGCGAGATAATCATCCAATGAAAGTTCGGGTTCAAGCTCAGTCTCGGTTTCTTCAACCGCGATCAATTCATCCTCAGGAGGTTCTGTGGCTGGAGTATCTTCAACGAAAGCCACACCTGCGCTCAAGGAGTGCGGCAAAAGCCTCCTCCAATTGTTCAACATCCTGTTCGGCTTCCGGGAAGAAGTGAAGGATATCGTCAATGGTGACATAGGTCTTCTGCCGTCCCAACTCAATAAGCCGGGCAATCGGCGAATACTCTTCCTCCTCCTCAAGCAATAAAGGGTTTTCCATTTTGTTTCCTTACCAGATTGATTTTAATTAGAATACTCTCTTTTCAGTTGAAATTCAATACCCTTAGCAAACTAAGGTGTTGGTGATGGAATCTCTGGCGTTGGGGTACTTGTAGGATTCGGCGGTCGGTGAAGGTGTCTCAGTGGCAGGATATGGTGGCGCCGTTAGAAGATTTCAGGAGTGCATCAATCCCTGACTGGCTTATGACATAGATTTTTCCACCATCATAACGAACATAGTATCCACTTCCGGTTGGGGTTAAGTTGCCCACCTCGATTTTGTGGCTCTGTACCGCTGACAAATCCCAATTCCAGGGTGTAAGCTGGAACATCCAATCCAACTGCACTCGGTTCGGGAGAGTGTTTCAAGGACGGTCACAATGCGCAATGCGCCAACCTGGGTCTCGGCAGCACCTGCCAGGCCTTGATCGGCCACCCCGGATGTCGGTGCGGTAATCACCCATGTCTTGCTCAGATCCCGTTGCATTTGAAAGTTATTACCTTTTTTATCGTAAATGTGCAGGCTTTGCAGAACGCCATCAGCTTGCGTTATCAAGAAGCCGTTTCCGGTGGCTGTGGGCGTGGGTTCGGCTTTCTTTAATGGATGGTTCTTAATAAGTAAGTATGCACCAACCACCAGAGCCAATATTACAAGTCAATATCCAAGTCGGACGTTTGACCATAAGATCATCCTCTTGAGCGCCGAACCAGCCAGGAAGCCACACCACCGGCGATAACCAATCCCGGGATCAGAATGACAAAGACGAAAGCCAATAACAGGATGGTAAAGCTACTTGGCAGACGCATTTGCCGACTGATCGGTTGGCTGGATGTCAGGTTGATCATGTTTGTCTGACCAGCAGCCCAATCAACTGAGTTGATGAAAAGATCGCCATTCCCGTACTGGTCGAAATAGATATCACTGGCAAAAGCGGAATTCCCGATAGACAACGACACGTCCTTGTGTTGTTGAATTCTGAGCAGCGGCTGCAATCGTCAAAGGACCGGGGAAGTCAACCGATGCATCAAAGGTTACCTGGTTATTTTGCAGTGCCGTAAAGTCTGTCTCTCCCCAGGCGCGATCTACGGTTTTGACCAATGCGGTTGTTTGCACACCCTGTACCTTATCATTTATTGTCAGACTGCGAGCAGTCGGAAAAAATGAAACCATATTCTGGCTTTTCAACTTGTCGGTTATCGGGTGGGAACCGTAAGCGTTTTCAATTGCGACAATTGCCTGACTTGAACTTGGATCAATCACGAGATCATTATTAATGGTAATGCCCCATGTGGTTGACAAGATAATCAAGCAATGGATCAGATGGTTTTCCCGTATCTGACACAAGAGAGGCATCTTCCATCACAACAAGAGCTTTCCCTTTTTCCACAAAAGCCTTCAGTAAAAGCATTTCTTGGCTGGAGATTGGTTGCGTTGGCCCATCAATGATGATCGCCAAAGCATCATTCGGTATCTTATTTTGGGCAAGCAGGTTAAGAGACTTTACTGTGTAATTCTTCGATTCGAGCACTGTCGTGGCACGTGTATAAGCTTTGTCACCAGGATTTTGAATGTCTCGCTCCCCATGACCGGTCAGGAAATAAACTACACGTTGACCAGGGTTCATCAAGCGCACCAAGGCGTTGGTAAATTCTTGTTCGGTCGGGTTTGTGAGCAGTTCCTGACGATCCTGCATAACCAGAACAACTGATGCATCTTGTGTAATTTTGTATTGTTGCGCCTTCGCCGGATTTGTCTCAGGATCTACAAATTCATAGGTGAACTTACCATTACTCTTGGCTTTTATTTTCGTAAACAGGTCCAGAGTGCTGCTATTCGATGCTGCGGGTAGTAAAGAAACCAATTGCATGCACAGGAGCAGGAAGTGCTTTTAGGGTATCGATTGTTTCGCTGGCAAGCGTATTTTGCTTGCCTTCGGTCCAATCCCATTGGGTGGGATTTTGATAAACGATTACGTTTACAACAACCAGGATAAGGATAAAGGCAATCAGCATGATGATGGCATTGCTGCCGTGCCGGGCTTGCCTGCCTGTAAGGAATTCCCTTAATTCGCTGGGGATCAAAAAGTGCATAAAGAGCGAGGCCAACAACTGCAACGCCCAGGCTTATCCAAAGTACCAGGTTAATCCATTTTTGATCTGTGGGAGTGTATAAGGCCAATAAAAACAAGAAGCTTGACAATGAGTGTGATAACGGCTACAAGAACAGCAAGTCCGGAGATCCATAAACCGGCAGGGGCAAACTGCCGCAATCGTCATTTTTTTGGAAGATTTCGACTTTTTGCCATTATTTCCACCTTCGGATTTCAACCGCGACCGTGCCCAGGAAGAGACCGAGTGCAGTCAGGCTGAGGTAATAAACAAGATCTGAGAGCGCAATCGTACCGCTTTGCATGGACGCAAAATGCTTGCTCATACTTAAGTAATCAAAGACCGCCACCGCCTCCTTGCATGACAACGGATGGCCAGCCGATGACGACCCAAAGGAAAAAGAGCACGGCCAGGGTGGCAAAAAAAGCTGCAAACTGGTTGTTGAAAAAGGAGGATATTGCTGTACCAATTGCCAGAAATGCTGCAGCGACAAGTGTGATAGCCAGGTAATTTGCCATCATCAGACCCTGATCAATGCCCGGAGTGACCAGGCTGTTCAGCACGATCGGGTAAATGAATGTGATCGCGATGATAATAAGGACAAACAAGAAAGAACCCAGCCATTTACCAATCACGAGTTCCCATTCGTGGATCGGGGCGGTGAGCAGTAATTCCAGGGTTCCATTGCGATGTTCATCAGCCATTAGACGCATGGATAACGCTGGGACCGCAAACAGGAATAGGAATACCATTAGCCCGATAACTAAATCGGGACCGGGTGCTGCTGGCAGATCCTGAAGTGAAGGCAGATTGACCGGCGAGATAGATTACCAGAACAAAATAAATGCCTGTTATCAGAAGGATGAGTAATCCGATGATATAGGCAACTGGGCTGGCAAAAAACAACCGAATTTCACGACGTGCAATTGTCCAAACGTTGCGCATTTCTACCGCTCCTTCTTGGTGGACCCGCCATCGCGTGTAAGTTCCAGGAAAATTTCTTCCAGACTTAGTCCGATTGGACTGAGTTCTAAGTAAATCGTAACCGGACATGATGACTGTCTTGGCAACCTCCGGGCGGACATCCACTCCGGGGGCAAACTGGAATTCCAGGGCGCCATCGGAGCGGATTTTGATATCTTGTACACCATTTAATTTTGGCAATCTGAGGACATGAGTTCCTCCAGCATCCCCTTTGATCCGTAGGATTGATCGTTCTGCTCCCACCAGACGGGCCTGCAGGTTTTCGGGGGTATCTTCGGCAACAATACGGCCTTTGTTGATGATGAGAACACGATCGCATAACTGTTGAGCCTCGGACAGGATATGGGTGGAGAGAAGAACTGTGCGTTCTTTGCCAATATCCCTGATAATGTTGCGAACTTCGACTACTTGAGCTGGATCAAGGCCGATGGTTGGCTCGTCCAAGATTAAGACCTCAGGCTTGTGTAGCAAGGCTTGGGCCAGGCCAATCCTTTGGCGCATACCCTTGGATAGGTTGGCGATGTAACCATCGGCACGCTGTCTCCATCTGAACCAGCTCGAGTGCATTATCGACCATTTCATCGCCGTTGGGTAAGTGTCGCAAATCCGCCATGAATTTCAGATAATCAAACACGGTCATATCGGGGTAAAGAGGAACTGTTTCGGGCAAGTATCCAACCCGCCGGCGCACTTCAATGGATTCTTCCACAACGTCGAAACCGGCAACTTGTGCTGTCCCGAAGGTTGGCGGCATGTAACCTGCCAGGATGCGCATCGTTGTGGTCTTACCTGCGCCATTTGGGCCAAGGAACCCGACCACCTCGCCCTGGTTGGCCTCGAAGGTTAAGTTTTCGATTGCCCTTCTGTGAGCCATAATCCTTTGTGAGACCATTGGTGCGAATCATTTGTTCTCCTTATTCTGCAGGACGATTTTGAGCGTAAGAAAAGGCACAGCGGCCGAGAGGCAGCAGTGCCGGAATGGGTACGAAAATCAATCCAAAAGACTATACAATAAATCGAGTACCAATGTCAATAGGTTTTATGTTTTCTAATGAAACCCTAATACGAGAACGGTGTTTTAGCGTTATCGTTGGAAGGTAATCTCGAAATCATTCTAGATAGTGGTAAAATTGCGCAGAATTTGATTAAAAACTACTGCTTATATGCAGTAAATTTTAATATCTTTGGAGGAGATATGAATATTCTTTGGCTCGGCAGTCGTCATGGTTTAAATAACTTTGAACAGATTGCCATCGTTTTTGTTCTGATTGCCGCATTTATCAGTCTGGCTTATGCCTGGTGGCTGCGTGGCACCGTGCTCAAGAAAGACAAGGGCACGGAAAAAATGCAGGAAATATGGAATGCAATCCGGATTGGGGCCGATAGTTATCTTAAGCCAGCCAACTCAAAACCATCCTTCCTTTAATAGGCGTCTTGACCCTGGTGATGTTCTTTAGCGTGTATGTAGTTCCGCCAAGCCAGGAAGCTCAAGAGGAATTCAAAGCACTTGGGTCCTCAAGGAATTACGCTGATTATTGCCAGTCGGACGGACGATCGCCTTCATAATGGGTGCTTCGTTCTCGTTGATGGTCGGGCAGTTGGGCATGCGCATGGCTGTACAGGCTAATGTTCGGGTAGCTTCGGCATCGCGGCGTGGTTTTAATGAGGCCCTTTCGATTGCCTATTATGCTGGCACTTTCACCGGTATGCTTACAGATGGTCTTGGTCTACTGGGCGGGACGTTGATCTTCATTGTCTTTGGAAAAGCAGCTCCTGATGCCCTGTTGGGCTTTGGTTTCGGTGGAACCCTCCTGGCGCTCTTCATGCGTGTCGGTGGTGGTATTTACACCAAAGCGGCTGATGTCGGCGCAGACCTGGTCGGTAAAGTTGAAAAGGACATTCCTGAAGATGATCCTCGCAACGCCGCAGTCATTGCTGACCTGGTGGGTGACAACGTGGGCGACTGCGCCGGTATGGCTGCGGATATCTTCGAGTCGTATGAGACGACCATCGTATCCGGGTTGATCCTTGGACTGGCGCTGGTTGCCTTGACGGGTGACTTGAAATGGATCGTTTATCCATTGATCATCCGGGCCATCGGCGTCATCAGTTCCATGCTGGGGACCTTCACGGTTCCGATCTGGGAAAAATTCCCACTAAAGTTCCTGCGCGCCCATGATGCTGAAGAATCCATGTTCCGTTCTTACGAAGTCTCCAGTATTTTCACTGTGACTTTGTCGATCTTCCTGGCTTGGCTATACGCGCATGATCTGGCGCCTGGCTGCCCTGACAGCGATCGGTGTGGGCCTGGCAGTTGCGTTTAATCCTCTGACATCCTATTTCACTTCCACCAAGAAGTCCCCGGTCAAGGAAATCGTCAAGTCGACCAATACCGGTGCTGCCACAGCCATTCTATCTGGCCTCTCGGTTGGTATGGAATCGAGTGTCTGGGCATGCTTAGTCATCGCGATCAGCTTTATCCTTGGTCTCTTGCTTTATGGAGGTTCCGGCGATCCTAAGTATGTGCTTTATGCCATCGCTATGATCGGTATTGGTATGCTTAGTCATACCGGTAATAATGTTGCCATGGACTCTTATGGCCCAATCTCGGACAATGCCAATGGTATTGGCGAGATGGCCTGGCACGATATGGAAGATGAAGAAACCAAAAAGGCTCGCCAGATCATGGCCGACCTGGATGCTGTTGGGAACACCACCAAGGCCATTACCAAGGGCGTCGCCATTGCCTCGGCAGTGATCGCTGCGGTCAGCCTGTTTGGTTCATATATTGCCGATGTCGCACGTGTTCAGAGCCAACTTGGACATGACTGTGATGGAATCGATCCGTGTTTCTGATACCAAGGTGTTCATTGGCCTGCTGATTGGTGGCGCGTTGCCCTGGCTATTCTCCTCGCTTTCCATTCGAGCCGTGAGCCGTGCGGCTGGCAAGATCGTTGAAGAAGTTCGCCGGCAGTTTAAGATCCCCGGTATTATGGAAGGCACCAAACAACCCGATTATGCCGAGGTTGTAGGTATTTCCACTGCATCTGCGCAGAAGGAACTTAATCCCATTGGCGACCATCGCAGTACTGATGCCATCTGGTTATCGGCCTGGTTTTGCAGGTGGAGGCTTTGGGCGGTTTTCTGGCAGGAATCATCCTTTCCGGACAATTGCTGGCTGTCTTCATGTCCAACGCAGGCGGTGCCTGGGACAATGCCAAGAAATCCATCGAGGATGAGCCGCGTGACCTGATCGCCAATACCGGTAAGGGTTCAGAGCGTCACAAGGCTGGTGTGGTCGGTGATACGGTTGGCGATCCGATGAAGGATACCGCTGGTCCAGCCCTCAACCCGATGATCAAGGTCGCAAACCTTGTCAGTTTGCTGGCAGCCCCGATCATTGTTAAGTACCCGATCCAGAATGCAGATGGTTCCATCAATTTTGTGGTGGTTGCGATTGCAGCATTACTCCTGGCTGCAACGATCTGGGCGATTTCCAGCTCGAAGGCTCCCGCGCCTGTCTTGAAAGTTGAAAAAGCTAGATAATTGGTTCTACACGCCTGATCAAATAAAGAACCTCCCTGAATAACCCGGGAGGTTCTTTATTTGAGCTGATACTGCGCATAGCCAATAATATACAATATAAACTTACTTTTTCTCCGCAAAAAAGCTGCGCTTCCATTCATACAATTTATTGAGAGCCTCAATGGGTGAAATGGAGTTCATATCCAATTTGGCCAATTCATCCAAAAGGGGGTTGGTTTCTGGAAATAAGGCCACCTGCTGGGCCATATGTGGATTGATCCGAACAGCTTGCCCGGATGATTTCTCGAGATCGCTCATGATCTCGGTTGCCCGCTGGATAATGGGGCGGGGCAAGCCTGCCAATTGTGCCACATGAATGCCGTAAGACCGGTCTGCACCACCCGGAATAATTTTATGCAGAAAAACAACGTTCCCATCTGCTTCCGTGACCGCTACATTGTAATTTCGCACTCCTGGAAGTAAATCTGCCAATTGGGTTAGTTCATGGTAATGGGTTGCAAAAAGAGTTTTTGCGTGTAAGTTGTGGATGATTGTGGATATATTCGACAACTGCCCAGGCAATGGAAACACCATCATAAGTACTGGTGCCACGTCCAATTTCATCCAGATATTAGTAAACTTCGTGATGTGGCATGGTGAAGAATATTTGCCACTTCAATCATCTCCACCATAAATGTCGATTGTCCGGCATGGATTTCATCCTGGGCACCGATACGGGTAAATATACGGTCCACCAACCCAATCCTTGCAGAAACGGCTGGGACAAAAGATCCCATTTGCGCCATCAACGTAATCAAGGCGGCTTGCCGCAAGTAAGTGGATTTACCTGACATATTCGGGCCGGTGATGACCCGGATCACCTCGCCTTGTTCAAATGTGATGTCGTTGGGCACATAACGTTCACCGTGCAGCATTTGTTCGACAACCGGATGACGTCCTTCACGAATATCAAGTCCATCATCTTCGTTAATCACTGGTCGTATATAATTGCCAAGGGCTGCAGATTCAGCCAGGGCAGAAAGAACGTCCAATTCTGCCAGAGAGTGGGCAGTATCCAGCATGCGCTTTGTGGATTTTGCTAGTAATGAACATGTTTCGCGGAACAATCGCAATTCGATTTCGCGAATACGTTCCTCGGCATTCAGTACCAGAGTCTCGTATTCTTTCATCTCGGGAGTGATGTAACGCTCGGCATTGACCAGGGTCTGTTTGCGAATGTACTCAGACGGAGCGTTTGCAACCTGTCCGTGTGAGATCTCGATATAGTACCCAAAAACCTTGTTATAACCAACTTTAAGAGTTTTAATGCCAGTTCGTTCGCGTTCGGTCGGTTCCAGGTTATTTATCCATTCACGCGCATGCCGCGATGCTTCAAGAACGCCATCAAGTTCGGAAGAATAACCTGGGCGGATAATGCCCGTATTTTGAAGAGTAGCCGGCGGATCATCATCGATAGCCGATTGGAGCAGAGTTAGTTCATCAACACAATCATTGAAAGTTGGTAAAGAAGATTCAATCGCGGTCTCTCCTCCCTGGCTGCTTCATTTTGTTCTGGTTCAAGGATTGTCTTATTGCCGGGAGTCTCAACAAGGTCTCTCTTAGAGCCACCAGGTCGCGCGGTTGGGCATGGCCTGATAATATCCGGTTGGCGAGACGTTCCAGGTCAGATAAAGGTTTGAGGGCAGCGCGCAGCTCGGTTCGAAGTCATCGAGTGACCTAACGAAATACTCAACCCCATCCAACCGGTTACGGATCTGGCTTAACATCAAGCAATGGTTGGCTGACCCACTGGCGGATGACGTCGTTTTCCCATAGGTGTAACTGTCCGATCGAGTACCCTAACAAGGAGCCCTTTGCTCTCTCCACGCAGCGTCTCGGTCAATTCCAGGTTGCGACGGGTGGCGGCATCAAGGGTCATGAATTCGCCAAGACTGTAAACTCGCAGGCCGGAAAGCAAAGCGAGTGCAGCTCCTTCGGTCTCATTTAGGTATTGAAGGATGCCTCCGGCGGCACGAATTGCCAATGGCATCCCTTGTAAGCCAAAACCATCCATTGTGGTTGCAGCGAAATGTGAAAGGAGTGTCTCCTGACATTTTCCCATTTCGAAACGCCACGCTGGCCAGGCCGTAAGATGACCGGGTATACTGTTGGGGAGGACGATGTTATCCGGATGGATGATTTCGGCCGGGCGGAGACGCGTCAATTCGGCGCGGACCGAAGCGAGATCAGGAGATGTATCTAGTTCGGTTACGGCGAATTCTCCCGTCGTAATATCCACATAAGCGATACCGGCGCGATCGTTATCCACTACGATGGATGCCAGGTAATTATTCGAACTCCTCCGAGAGCAATCCTGGCTCGATAATTGTACCCGGTGTCACTACGCGGACAACTTTCCGTGGAAAGATACCTTTGGCAGGCTGGTCGCCGACCTGTTCGCAGATGGCGACGTGGTAACCTTTTTCAATGAGACGGGCCAGATAATTCTCAATCGCGTGATAAGGTATCCCTGCCAAAGGAGCCCGTAGGCCTTTCCCAATCGGACGTGAAGTCAACACGATATCCAGCTCGCGTGACGCTATTTCAGCATCCTGATCGAATGTTTCGTAAAAATCGCCAAGCCGGAAAAGAAGTATCGTATCTGGATATTGCCTTTTGATTTCCAGGTACTGCTGGCGGATTGGGGTGACATCGTCATTCATGCTTCCATTTTACTGCTTCTTCGAAGAAAACCGTATATTCCTCGTCGGTATTAATTACATTTCTTGGATCCTGAAAAAAACCGATGCAAAGAATTCATTGTTCTGATGAAGTCCAAAATCTTGCACACGCTGATTTGATATTTGGTATAATCAAGCCACTATACTCTTTCGAAACGGAGGTTCAAATGGCAAGTGTAACGTACGATCACATTACCAAGGAATTCGGAGAAGTCGTGGCAGTTAATGATCTTAATCTGGCCATAGACGACAAGGAATTCATCGTTCTCGTTGGCCCATCGGGCTGCGGGAAGACCACTGCTCTGCGCATGCTGGCAGGGTTGGAAGAAATCACCAAAGGCGAAGTTAAGATTGGCGACCGCATCGTGAACGATGTGCCGCCCAAGGATCGCGACATCGCAATGGTGTTCCAGTCATACGCCCTGTATCCGCACATGACGGTGTACGACAACATGGCCTTTGGCCTCAAGTTGCGCAAGACACCCAAGCAGGATATCAAGCGGCGTGTACAGGAAGCAGCGGAAATCCTGGGCATTCAAGACATGCTCACCCGAAAACCCCGGCAGCTTTCCGGCGGCCAGCGCCAGCGTGTTGCGTTGGGTCGTGCCATCGTTCGCGAGCCGAAGGTCTTCCTCTTCGACGAACCACTTTCCAACCTGGATGCAAAACTTCGTATTGCAATGCGTTCTGAAATTACCAAACTTCATCAGCGGCTGCAAACGACATTCATTTATGTAACCCATGATCAGATTGAAGCCATGACCATGGCCACCCGGATCGCGGTTATAAATAAAGGTGTCCTGCAGCAATTGGATACTCCGCAGACCCTTTATGACCGGCCGGATAACATGTTCGTAGCTGGTTTCATGGGTTCTCCAGCGATGAACTTCTTTAAGGCCAAAGTCCGTAAGGATGGAAGTCGTCTTATAGTTGAGGCTGGCTCCTTCAAAGTCCCGGTCGTTGTCGAAAAGAAAGCTTATCAGAACTATGTTGATAAGGCTGTTATTATGGGAATTCGACCGGAAGATATTCATAATCCGGCCTTCGTTGCCCCTGGAATTCACTCTGCACCTGTTGACGCAAAAGTAGATGTGACCGAATTGATGGGCAATGAAATCAACCTGTATTTGCTGGCCGGTCAGGATAGCATCGTTGCCCGTGTTGACCCACGCACTGATTTCCGCATGGGTGATAAGGTTCAAGTAGCGTTCAACATGGATAAGGCTCATCTATTCGATCCCGATACCGAGAAAGCCATTCGCTGATCTTGATTGACTTAAGAACCGCCAGGTGCCCAACGGCTCTGGCGGTTTATCATGCTTGTGATAGGTGAAATATGGAAACAAAATATACACTCGTACTTCTACGACACGGTCAAAGCACTTGGAACCTTGAAAACCGATTTACCGGCTGGACGGATGTTGATCTGACGGAACAGGGGATTGGCGAGGCTCATTCGGCCGGTCAATTATTAAGGGATAATAAATTTACTTTTGATGTAGCCTATACGTCAGTCTTGAAGCGTGCCATCCAAACCCTTTGGATCGTCCTCCAGGAAATGAGCCTGGAGTGGATACCGGTTGTAAACGTCTGGCAGCTTGAATGAACGCCATTATGGCGCCTTGCAAGGATTAAACAAAGCTGAAACTGCCAAAGAATATGGCGAGGCGCAAGTGAAAATATGGAGACGCTCTTACGACACTCCGCCCCCAGCGCTGGAATGGGATGATGAGCGCCACCCGCATCATGACCCTCGTTACGCCGGCCTTAGTAAAAAGCAATTGCCAGCCACTGAGTCATTAAAGATCACATTGGAGCGTGTTTTACCCTACTGGCATTCCACAATTGCACCAGAGATAAAATCCGGGAAGCGATTGTTGATCGCTGCCCACGGTAATAGTATGCGAGCATTGGTGAAATATTTGGATGATGTCTCAGAAAGTGAAATTACAGAACTTAATATCCCCACCGGCATCCCATTGGTCTACGAGCTCGATGCAGATCTGGCACCTGTCAAGCATTACTATCTGGCAGATGAAGAAACGGTCCGGAAGGCAGCAGAGGCGGTAGCTGCCCAGGGTAAGGTAAAGTAGATTGAAAATCTGACGCTGATGAGGCGTCAGTTTTTTTTGGTGATTTTTGAACTTTACGGATGTTTTCTCTTTTAATTTCGTTTACGGCCAAGGAAGGCGATCAGTCCAGCCAGGACCAGCGCCGAAACCGCAATTATTGCCACAGCTCCTCCGGCTGCTTTCACTGGTAGTCCCGGTGAAGGCGTTGGTGTGGGAGGAAGCATGGTTGCTGTGGAAGTTGAGGTGGACGTTGGCCAGGGCGTCATTGTGGGGGGAATGGTGGGCGTGGCTGTGGGTTGGGTTGGCGTGGGTGTAAAAGCGGGCCTGATAATGATTTTCTGGCCCACATAGATGGTAGATTTGATTGTCAGCCCATTCGATTTCAAGATATCTGCCAACGGAACAGCGTATGCCATGCTGAGAGAGCCGAGTGTGTCTCCAGTCTGGACATTGTGGATGATGGAGCCATCTGCGTTGGGGGTGTTGGGGATGATCGTGGGGGTGCTTGGATTGAGGGGCGCAGGAGGTGTATAGGCCACCGGAGTTCCTCCAGTGGAAAGACCAGCATCCAAAACATAATAAAATGTATTTCCGTAAACTCCGACACCTGCGCCGACGTCTTGGAGTGTTCCCGAAAGCATGGTGTTCTTGTGGGGATCATCGCCCATCCATTGTTGAACAGCCTCTTCGGCAGTCTGACCAACCCCGGCTGTGACATTCTCTGAGAAAAAGCCGCCCAGGCTTAGGTCGCCGGCCACAGGATAGCCGGCCGCCAAAGCGCGCTGGAATGGGCGCATCCCGTTAGCGCTTGTGTGTGTAACGGTTCCAATGGAAACAAGATACTCGGCCTGGGTTTGGGCGATCTCCATCAGGATGGAATTCGCCTGGTAGGGCGCTAATCCATGCGTGGCGCGTAAGGCATTTACAGCGCTAATTAGTTGGGATGGAGATGAAAAAACGGGTCGGCGGGAGGTCGAATCTGCCAGGGTACTCTGTGGAACGGAGACAGATACCATGCAAAGGATTATTAGACAAAAAGCCTTGAAAGTTGTTCGCATCTTGCTATTATAATGGCATGGTATGATACCTGT
The DNA here is from genome assembly GCA_963830665.1 of uncultured Chloroflexia bacterium. Taxonomy (GTDB): domain Bacteria; phylum Chloroflexota; class Anaerolineae; order Anaerolineales; family Villigracilaceae; genus UBA877. The sequence goes on along the minus strand of CAWHNM010000016.1, from coordinate 229,419 downwards.
CCTGATTATTCGTAACCGAAAGATGAACGGGATGTTTATCTTCACGTAACGTGACATAAAACACAAATCTCTCCGACCGGCTGGAAGTAAAATTGCCATGAGGAAAATCGTTTATGCTATATTTAACCTATTCACTTGATATCCTGATTTTACTCGCTGTCCCCATTGCGCTTGGGGCCTTTCTGGTGAGAAAATATGAATTGGAGGCGAGATGGTGGTGGATCGGTGCGATGGTTTATATCGTGTCACAGGTCATACTACAACCTCTTCAAACTTTTGCTCTCAATCCTTGGCTTAATAATCTAAATTTATCCGGGCGATTACCTTCCATTGGCGTGCTGATTTTTGGAGGTTTGCTGCTTGGATTGAGTGTGGGAGTGGTTGAAGAGCTCCTGCGTTATGGGATGTTCCGGTGGTGGGCGAGGGATGCCCGTACTTTCGAAAGCGGGTTGCTGCTTGGGACTGGTCAGGGTGGGGCGGCGTCGATCGCCCTGGCTTTTCTGGTCTTATATAATTTTGTCAATATGGCTATTGTTCGCAATCTGGACCTTACCACCCTCGCACCCGCGGATCAGGCCCAAATAATGCAGGTCCAGATCACTGCTTTCTGGTCAGCCCCCTGGTTCTATACCCTGCGCGAGGCAATCGGGCAATTGTTTATGCTTACGATCCAGATATGCCTCGCGCTGATGGTTCTACAATCCTTTGTCCGAAAACAATGGTTCTGGGTGCTGCTGGCAATCGCTTTCCATATCCTTGTGGAGGCCGCCCGGGTAATTGTTTTGAATTTATCGAATGAAAATTGGATGAATGTAACGCTTGGAATATTTGCCGTTTTCAGTATTTTGATTATTTTGACTATGCGGCAATCGCAGGCCAGGGTAAGCAAGCCGTCGTTCCCATTGGTCCAAGCCGCCCCATCTGATCATACGGAAAAATAGTGATATTCACTACTGTTCTCTTGATGGCTTTCTCAATTGATATGAATATGAATATATGGATACTCTTTTAATTGCTCATTTTCTCAATGGTTTCTTAATGATTGCCATCCCCGTCGGGCTGGGGATTTATTTAACGCGTCGCTGGAAATTTGGCGGAAGGATCTGGTGGATCGGTGCGGCAACATTTATTCTATCCCAGGTCGGTCATATACCTTTTAACTGGGCCATCGGAAAGCTGCTAAACCAGTCTGGCATGGTTTCATGGAATCCGACAATTCAATTGCTTTTCAATGCCATTTTTCTTGGCCTTAGCGCCGGAATTTTTGAAGAAGGGACGCGCTACCTGGTGTTACGTTGGTGGGCAAAAGATGCGCGTTCCTGGCGAAATGGTGTTTTGTTTGGCGCGGGCCATGGCGGCGCGGAAGCCATCCTTCTCGGCGTACTTGTGTTGTATGGATTCTTACAGATGGTGGCTCTCCGCAGCGCCGATCTTGCCAGAACCATCCCAGCCAGCCAACTGGATCTTGTTCAAAGGCAAATCACGGCATATTGGTCTGCCACATGGTATTTCTCATTATTTGGAGTGCTGGAACGGATCTTCACCATTCCTTGCCAGATTGTCTTGGCAGTCCTGGTCATGCAAGTCTTTATTCGAGGGAAGATACGGTGGTTATTCGTTGCGATTGGTTATCACGCTTTATTGGACGCCTCGTCAGTGATTACTGTAAAAATAATCGGCCCTTATTGGACAGAGGCGGTCATTGGGGGATTTGCAATCTTAAGTGTAATTCTGATCTTTGTATTTCGGAAACCTGAACCGACCGCCGAGGTGCTATCCGCTGGTGTTTCACCGGCGCTTACCATGCCAGAACCGGTTGAGGAAACTTTGGAGAATCTGGACAAAACGAGGTACCAATAAAATGATCCATGCGGAGAATTTGACAAAACGTTTTAAGGAAACATTGGCTGTGGATGACCTGAACCTGGATGTTGCTGAAGGTGAAGTGTTTGGTTTCCTCGGGCCGAATGGGGCCGGTAAGACTACCACCGTCCGCATGTTGACCAGCCTCATCGGTCCTACCAGTGGTTCGGCAATTGTAGCTGGGTTTGTTCTCGGCAGGCAGGATACCGAAATCCGGCGAACGGTTGGAGTTCTAACAGAAACTCCCGGCATGTACGATAACCTGTCAGCCGAATATAACTTGAGGATCTTTGCCGAGTTAAACGAAGTTAAGGATGTAAAGGGGCAAATCGAGAAATACTTAAAGATGCTTGGTTTGTGGGAGCGGCGCTTCGATGCTGCCGGTACTTTTTCCAAAGGGATGAAGCAAAAACTTGCAATAGCGCGGGCTATCTTGCACGAACCTCGCATCCTTTTCCTGGACGAGCCAACTGCTGGTTTGGATCCAGAAGGCGCTCATCTCGTGCGCGAATTTATTTCTGAATTAAAAAAGAAGGTCGGACGATCTTCTTATGCACGCATAATTTGGATGAGGCTGACCACTTATGTGACCGGGTAGGGGTATTCAAGACCCACTTGTTGGTTGTGGATACCCCCGCAAAACTGCGTTCATCGGTCTTTGGGCGAAAGGTGATCTTCCATCTTCGCCATGTCGATGAGACGATTGCTGAGAATATTCGCATGTTGACCTTTGTCCGTGAGGTCAAGGTTGTCGATAATAAATTGGTGGTAACTTTGGATGAGCCGGAGAATCGCAATCCCGATGTGGTGCGCAGCCTGGTAAGTATCGGTGCAGATGTGCAATTTGTCGGCGAATTGCGTCATTCGCTCGAAGACGTTTATCTTCAACTTGTAAAGGGCGCATGAGGCTGATATGAAAAAAATAAGAACGATCATTCTTAAAGAGTGGGCTGAGGTTTTCAGAAATCGCATGGTGATCTTTACAGTGGCATTTTTACCACTTCTAATGACCGCCATCCCCTTGGGGATAATCTACAGTACCCGTGGTACTGCATCGGCGACCGGGAATGCAATTGGCAGCCAGTTGCCTTCTGATATGACCCAATCGATGTGCCCAAACGGACTAAGCGGGTCAGATTGCTTCCAGGTTTTCTTGGTCAGCGAGTTCATGATGTTATTCATGCTTGTGCCGGTTGCCATCCCGGTGACGATCGCAGCTTATTCGATTGTAGGAGAAAAGACCACCCGCAGCTTGGAACCGCTGCTGGCAACGCCAATCACAACAGTGGAGCTGCTCGTCGGCAAATGCCTGGCTGCTGTCATTCCAGCGATCCTGGCGACTTATGCGGCTTTCGGGATTTTCTCACTGGGTACCTGGTTGATTGTTGCGAATAAAACGCTCTTATTCGCATTGTTGGATGCGCGTTGGTTGATTGCCATTTTTCTCGTTGGCCCATTGCTGGCGCTTCTTGCAGTCGTCTTTTCTCTGATGATATCCTCACGTGTAAATGACCCGCGTGTAGCGGAACAAATTTCAATGATCATTATCCTCCCGGTCCTTGGAGGCTTTTTCGGACAGGTCGCCGGCCTCTTTGTTTTGAATAAACAAATTATCACAATTGTTGCATTTGTGATGCTTGTGCTCGATGCACTCATGCTTTACCTGGCGACACGTGTATTCCAGCGCGAGCAGATCCTTACGAGGTGGAAGTGATACTATGAAGAAACTAATATTTCCGTTTCTGGCAGCCATCTGCCTAAGTCTTTTGGCCGTTTCCTTGGTTCTTGCACAAGCGGAGACGTTAACACTTAAAATGTCACGCGACTGGGGATATGGTGGATTCAACGGCGATATCGAGGGCTTGTTTTCGATGCGGGTGACCGGACCGTCAGACCTGGCGAGAGTAGAATTCTTCATCGATGACACAAAAATCGGAGAAGGGACGCAATCGCCATTTAGTCTGCAATTCAATACAGATAATTATCCCCTTGGGGTTCATGAAATGCACGCCGTGGGATATTCCACCAGCGGTCAGGAATATCGCTCAAATTCCATTTCTGCAAATTTTGTTCCAAAGCAGTCCTCAATGAAGATTATCCTTCCAATTCTGGGAGTGGTCCTGGCGGCCATTTTGCTTTCGACGCTGGCGCCATTGCTGGGCAGGCGCGGAAAGCGTCTTAATATTCCTTTGGGAGCCGAACGGAAATATGGAGCGGGTGGCGGAGGAATTTGCCCGAATTGTCATCGGCCGTTTGCCTTGCCGTTGTTTAGCGCACACTTTGGAATTTCCAGGCTGGCAGCCTGTCCTTTCTGCGGCAAGTTGAGTTTTGTTCGAAGCGAAACAATTGGAAGCCTGCGCGAAGCTGAGAAGGCCGAGTTGGAATGGACGAAGACCGAAAAACCATCCGAAACTTCTGACGAGGAAAACCTTCGCAAGGAGATCGACGATTCAAAATTCCAGGGCTTGTAAAATCAAGCTTCCCGCTAAGGGAATTCTCAGTGGGAAGCTCCTGGCACCAAATCATTGGATGCTTGAGTTTATTGACTCAGACCGCTTTCGCAAGGATTTCAGATAATTCCGAGTCCGTCAGGGTTACTGGATTGCCTTTCATGCTGCTGGTTGCCTGGGATTGTTTGACCAGAGCCGGGAAATCTTTTGCCTCCAGACCGTATTCCGATAATGGGCCGATATTGAACGCCCTGCATAGATCCTGTACCCAGTTTACCCCATCATTTGCGCTGGCATTTGTATCTCCTGTCAGGAGCTGGGCAATCTCTCCGTAACGAGCGATGAACGGTGAATTGGGTTGACGTTGGCGCAGGGCTCGCAGATTTATTTCCATCACGAATGGAAGCAAACGTGCGCAGACAACTCCATGTGGAACGTGATACATCCCGCCAATCGGGTTGGCCATACCGTGTACGCCACCTAAACGTGCGTTTGCCAGAGCCATTCCACCGAAAAGACTCGCCAGGGCCATTTCTTCCCTGGCGGCGGAATCCGACCCGTTTTCATAGGCAATTCGAAGTGACCGGGCTACCCGGGCCAGCCCATCCCGGCAAATGGCATCTGTCAGTGGGGAGGGGGAGTTGCATACGAAAGGCTCGATCAATTGAGTCAGAGCATCCATTCCGGTCGAAGCGGTAATTGATGGCGGAAGACTGTGGGATAGTTCCGGATCTACGATTGCGATTTTAGGCAACAGGAAGGGACTGCGCAGGCTGGCCTTGAGGCGTTTCTCCGGTATGGTGATGACTGCATTGCGCGTCGCCTCTGATCCTGTACCTGCTGTAGTGGGTATAGCAATATAGGGGAGTGATGGGTTTTCCAGTTTGCGCCCGGATCCGACAACTTCCAGGAACTCAAGAGGCTCGCCCGGGTTGCTCATAAAGGCGGCAGTCGCTTTGCCAGTATCCAGGGTGGCTCCGCCGCCGAAGCCAATAACGAGTTGGCATTCATTTTTCTGCGCAATGCGTGTAGCCAATATAATACCATCTAAATCTGGCTCATCCTTTACCAATAACACCTCAACTGCAAGATCAAACGCCAAAAGACCGGCCAACAATAGCGAACTGCGCTCTTTCGAATCAGTCACCAAAAAAACGCGTTGTCCCAACGTGGCAGCCAGGGCAGGCGCCTCGGCACAAGAACCCGGCCCGAAAATAATTTGGCTGGCAGTCGCGTATTGGAAATGCATTTACCAATCCTGGTCAGCGGGGAAGATGTTATCGTACACCGTTCGCGTGCGCGGTTCGGACAGCATGGGCTCCGCAAGTTCACGCCACTGGTTGTAATGAGCAGTCTCTTTATGTTTTGCCGGATCATCTGGTGTGCCGATAAACCTCTATTAATTCAAAATGAGTGGGATCATCGACCTGTTGAATTAAATCGAATCGGGCAATTCCCGGTTCCAGGAGACTATTGCGAGCGTTTTCAATTGAGACTGCCTTGAAGGCTTCAATAGAGTCCGGTTTGACATGAATGTGGACATGAACGATATACATTTGCAGCTCCAGTCTTTGAGCTCATTTATGAAGATGCCTGGCCGCCACGAAACTCAAGCCGGCTTCTGTCAGGGCGCGGGCGGAATGATTGCAAGCATCCACTTTATCCATGAAGTTCTGCTGCATTGCATCCCAATCGCCAGAAGCAATTACTTCCTCTTTCTCACGGAAATAATCGAGAATATCGGATTGGTGCGCGCGGGTCTGTTCAACTTCCGGATCGCCACCTTCGTGTTTGGCGGAAATGTTGGCGACATGATCCGCCACTTCGACCAGTTCCGAACGGCGGTCATAAGGCTGGATGACGATACTTTTCCATGTCTCAGTGATGTGGTGCTCGAAGCGGACAACATCTTCGAAACCGAGCGCTTTGCGAAACTGGGCGGTCAATTCCATAGTCTGATTATTAATTGAATTCGACCAATTGAAACCCAATCAGTGGGGAGGTGCCATCCTCACGACTAAAGAGTTTGGCAGCCAGCATGATCCACAAGGCGTGATAGGGATTATCAGAGCCAAAGAAGACTGAGATCTTGAACTGGATATTTACACCCAGGCGGTAGAGCAAGAAGCCCAGCAGGATCGTCCCGGCATTGAAGTTGAGCACGTGCTGGACGCCATAATTGGTGTAATAGTACAGGAACTCGTCCAGCCACATTAATGCGTGTTCGTTCGGCTGGCCGATCCCGCCAAAGTAACCGGTGATGGTAGCCGGGCCACCCAGATGTGGGTTTGAGCCATCAGTTCCCTTTGTATCGAGCGTTTCAACAAAGGAGGCGCCGATAATATCGAGGGCGGCGACAATTGCGGGTAGGTCGCCATCTGCTTCAGATTCCTTCATCTTACGAACAGCAATGAAACGCCCCGGAACGAGTGTCCCATCCTTGATCGCTCTTTCACACATCGGGCGGATCCATGGAAAGTATTGCAGGGCCGAGACTTCCAATGTAACCGCTGACTCATCCTTAAATTTCATTTGATCCGCGCTGTGCGCCGAGTATCTTGCGCCGGTAATCTGCCACCGGAATAAAGGCTCCCTGGTCGCGCTGCCATCATCAGCCACTCCAAATCCTTGAGATAGTCCGGTGCCTTGGCTTCAACTTTTTTCAACAGATTGGGCAATTGACGGGATTCTGCATGCCGGCGATTTATCTCCTCGGGAGAACCATATTTTTCAACCACTTTGAGAAAATCACTGATGACAAGTTCGTTAGGATCCAGCAGAACCTTATTTATGGAATCAAGACGATCAGATGGGACTTTCAACAAGTTGAGCAGTTCTTTATCCATTCAAGCCTCCGGTTAAGGTTAGTATAGGACAGCTATGGGAAGAGGGCAAGTGATGAAAGACACACGCCGGGTGAAGAAAAATCCCGCCAGGGTGACCCCGGCGGGAAAGCAAGCAATCAGTCTATCAGGTGATTACTCCATCAACTTCTTGAGCTCAATGAATTCCTCATCTGGAATACCAAACCAGTTCTCTGGCTGGGGGAATACTTTGCCGATCACCTCATCATGGTAGTTTTTCAAACCATTCAGGATGACCTCACCGGCATTGCCAAAGACCTTGGCCATTTTAGGTTTGAACTTCGGATATAAACCAAACATATCATGGTAGATAAGTAGCTGGCCATGTGCATGTGGTCCGGAACCCAGACTCATGAATAATACAACCTTCAGCGCGTTCGGTTATGATCTCGCAGACCCGGTCGGGTACCATCTCGAGCAGAATGGCAAATGCTCCGGCTTGTTCCAGCGCTTTGGCGTTGTCAATGATCTTCTTGGCCAGGAGGGCATTCTTGCCCTGTACACGGTAACCTCCCAGAGCGCTGACTGATTGTGGAGTCAGCCCCAGGTGACCAATTGCCGGAATTCCCGCGCTGACAATTCCTTTGATCTTATCGGCTTGTTCGATCCCACCTTCAAGTTTGATCGCGTCGCAACCACATTCTGCCATAAAGCGACCGGCATTGCGGATGGCGGTTTCAACACTTGGCTGGTAGGTCATATATGGCATGTCCCCGACCACAAAAGCAGTTGGGGCTCCACGCCGGACTGCCTGGGCATGCCGAACCATATCATCCATCGTCACAGGCAAGGTTGAGTCATAACCAAGCATGGTCATGCCCAGGCTGTCCCCGACCAGGATCATCTCTATACCCGCCTGCTCCTGTAAATAGGCGGTCGGATAATCATAGCAGGTCAACCAGGTGATGGGGGAACCTTCAGCAACTTTTTTAAATAAATAGGGTAAAGTGATCTTCTTGCGAGGTTGTGCATTTGTCTCCGGCATTTCTCTCTCCTTTGGGTAAACGTTTGGCTTTGGTGAATTATATCCGCATAATTAGCCCGGGACACCCAATAAATATCGATAGTTATTAATTTGATTTACTGCTAAATTCCTTTCTTCGTAACCCAATCTGCTTCGATGAAGATCAAGCCCGCAATCACCAGGGGGAGACACATCAAAAGCAATTGCGGTATGATGGTCCGGAGATCAGTGGGTAAAAGGAAGAAATAGATTGCCAGCATGACGCCCATTCCACATAGAACCAGTCCTCCAAGCAGCGGGCGTTTCCAGGCCAGGTATGCCAGAACGGCAACAACAACGATAATGATCAAGTTGTTAACTTCTCGGGGCACTCCTGCGATCATTCCAGAAATCGATGTGACCAACCAAAAAAGCACTGTCAGTGCAAGGATAATTTCTGCAGCCAATCGAAAACTGTGGGATTGTTTCATCTTGAAAACCCTTTCTTGGATGGCTAAGCGTAGTTTTGCATCAATTATAAATCACACTCAGGATAACAATTCATATTTGTAAAAGATCTTTGAAAATGCGCCATATTCAGGTGCTTGACTTCCGTTGCTTCAGACTCTTAAAAGTTCCTGGCGTTTAGGATGGGATACATAATAATATTTGCAGCTTGACTGAATGAATCGCAGGTGATAAACTCTGCGTGTAAGTAGATTTCTTCCCGGAAAGGAGGCTCGAAAACCATGTACGAAACCAAATTGGCTGAATTGCTTTTTTTGAACGCGCCTCCTGTACTGAGAGATAGATAATCCTGTTATGTTTCTGCCTTTCAGCCGCAGGCGCGCCGCCTGCGGCTTTTTGATTCAACAATAATGTCTCAGGTGAGAGATTGTATCCGCGATTAGTCATAAGAGTCTCATCTATGGATTCAAGTAGAAACATCAAATATTACGATGAATTGGATAATGAGGGTCAATTCGACCTGCCAGACGGCAATGGACATAAATTCTTCCCGAGACGCAATCCGAAACAAGTTCCTATGGCAATCCAGCAATTCGTCAATAACCAGGACGATAGCCGCCACACATTTAGCTTTACCTACAAGGCAGCCCGTTTCGAAGAAGGCTGGTTACTCGATTCACTTGGTTATTTCTTTGAACAAAAATGGATATCCGACGTTCTGTTCAAGATCAAGGCTGGAAAGGAAGCCTCGGTCTACTTGTGTCGGGCCGGGGAACAGGTGAATACGCCACTTGTGGCTGCCAAAGTGTACCGGCCACGCATGTTGCGTAACCTGCGGGATGATCATATCTATCGTGAAGGGCGTTCGGACCTGGATGAGGACGGCCACGAATTGCATGATGAAGGTTCAATTCACGCCATTCTGACACGTTCACGTTTTGGTGAAGAAATCCGGCATCAATCCTGGATCGCGCATGAATTTTCTGCCATGCAGACTCTCTACGAGGCCGGCGCCGATATCCCACAACCTTATGAGATGGCCCATAATGCCATTCTGATGGGGTATGTTGGCAACATTTCACTTCCCGCGCCCATACTGAATGATATAACATTGGAAAAGAAGGAGGCTGGCCGGCTTTTCACCCGTTTGTTGCAAAACCTGGATATCCTGCTGGCACACGGATATGTGCACGGAGACCTGTCTGCTTACAATGTCCTATATTGGGAAGGGTATATCTCCTTGATCGATTTCCCGCAGGTGGTTTCTCCACGCCAGAACAGGAACGCGTACAGTCTCTTCAAGCGCGATATCACACGTCTATGTGAATATTTTATTCGCCAGGGACTTTCAATTGAGCCACAGCATCTCGCCGCTGAGTTATGGACAACCCATGGATATCATCTGCGGCCTGAGGTCCATCCAAGACTGCTGGATGCCGACGACCCCGCCGATATAAAGTTCTGGAAGCGGAATGAATTGACGAAATAGAGTAGAAAAAAGCGTTCCGATCGGAACGCTTTTTTCTACTGAATATCCTGAAACGGAAGATCACTCATCGACCGGCAAAATCCTCGGCACCGCCATACTGTACGCCTGTTCCTTCTCGAACTTGAATTGCTGAGTGTACAGTCGGTAATAATGGCCGCGATTACGCAACAATTCGGCGTGGGTACCCATTTCGGCAATGCGGCCCTCTTCAATAACGATAATACGGTCTGCACGCCGGATGGTGCTCAGTCGATGGGCTATGATGAAGGATGTGCGTCCCTGCATCAAGGCTTCCATGCCTCGCTGGATCAAGGCCTCCGTCAAAGTATCTACACTGGAAGTAGCCTCATCCATGATGAATATCTCGGGCCTTGCCAGCACTGCGCGTGCAAGACTGATGAGCTGTTTTTGTCCTACCGAGAGCAGGTTCCCGCCTTCGCCGACGTCCTGGTCGATAACCTTTCTCGAAGGAGGTTATGAATTCATGCGCACCGGCGATTTTGGCTGCCTGTTCGATATCCGCATCGGAAGCATCCAACCGCCCATACCGGATATTCTCACGGATCGTGCCTGAAAACAAGTGGGGAGTCTGCAGCACTATACCAACACGGGACTGGAGGCTTTGCATGGTGTATTCGGTGTAATCATGTCCGTTGATGCGGATGACTCCCTTCTTTGGTTCATAAAAACGGCATAACAGGTTGACGATTGTGGTCTTTCCGCCGCCGGTCGGTCCAACCAGGGCAATTGTCTCGCCAGGTTTGACTTTTAACGAGAAATCGGTCAGGATCGGTTTGCGGTCTTCATAGTAAAAGTCCACATGGTCAAACTCGATCTCACCACGCATGCGTCTCAGCTGCGAACGCTTCGGGACGATCATGCACCTCTGGTGGAGTGTCGATCAGTTTGAAAATCCGTTCTGCTGAGGCGATGGAGTGTTGCATTTCAGCATAGACACGTGCCAGGTCCTGGACCGGCCAGATCATGAAGGTCAGGTATGAGACGAAAGCATTGATGGATCCGACAGTAAACCCAGCCATACTGGCTCTGCAGTCCGCCATACCAGACGATGGCACCCAGCGCAAAGGCGGAAATGATCTGCACTGTCGGCAGAAAAAGTGCCGACAGCCAGGCAGCCCGATAACTGGCGCGGAACATGTTGTCGGTCAGCACCGAGAATTCCCGCAGGTTTTCCTGCTCGCGTCCCAATGCCTTGACCACACGCACGCCCTGGAAGTTCTGGTTATATTCGCCGGTGATCTTTGAGTTGGTACGGCGGGATTTTCGGAACTCCGTCAGGATTTTCTTGCGGAAGTTGACCGCGATGATCACCAGGATCGGGATGATGCTGAAAACGATCAGCCCCAATCTCCAGTTGATGATCAACATGAAAATCGTCGAAGTGAGCACACTCACAACGGCCCAGGTTACATCCAGCAGACCCCATGTCATCAGGTTGGATACACGCCCGGAATCCGATGTGACGCGTGCCATCAACCGGCCAACCGCATTCTGGCTGTAGTAAGAAAGCGAAAGATCCTGCAAGTGATTGAATGTCGATTTACGCAGATCGTACTGGATGCGCTCACCCAGAATGCCAACCAGGTAAATGAATGTGAAAACCAACCCGGATTGCACCAACTGGATACTGCCATAATAAACAGCATATCGCAATACCAGGTTGAAGTTTCCGGGAACAATGCCCTGGTCAATGATGAGCTTGTTGATGTAGGTGAAAAAAGCATCCAGGGCTGCAGTTGCCACGATGGCAGTCAGGAATCCGGCCATCCAGCGCCAGTGAGGTTTTACCAGGGCAGCGATGCGGGCAAATGTCGGGGCAGTCAATTGACTGGTATATTCTTCTTCTTCAATTTCGATAAGTTCGTCAGACATGGTAATCTCCAGATCGAAGACTTTTGTGATTGATCGATGAATGCATTTACACCAAGGGTCAGCTGCATCAGAAGCATAATTCTGCACTCTTCTCCAATTCCTCATCGATGCGAGTCTGGATGTTATAAATCTGCCGGTACATTCCATCCTGGGCCACCAGTTCCTCGTGCCGGCCCATCTGGACGATTGCGCCTTTATCCATCACCAGGATCAGATCGGCATTCATCACAGACTGGATACGATGGGCAATAATGAAAGTCGTTCGGTTCTCCATCAAACGATTTAGGGCAGTAGCGGATTTCGGCCTCCGTTTCGGTATCCACCGAAGAAGTCGAATCGTCCAGGATGAGGATGCGCGGATTCTTGAGCAAGGTGCGTGCAATCGCCACACGTTGTTTCTGACCGCCGGAGAGCGTTACGCCTTTTTCACCTACCAGGGTATTGTAGCCATCCGGGAAAGTCAGAATCACATCGTGGACGGCGGCAGCCCTGGCGGCCTTTTCAATCTCTTCCTGCGGAACATCCCGGCCAACGCCATACATGATATTTTCACGGATGGAGCGGCTGAACAGGAATGGCTCCTGTTCGACGATACCGATTTGCCTGTCGCAAATACTCGCGCGAATAATCCTTTAATTCCACGCCATCCAATAGGATATGTCCTTCGGTGTAATCATGGAAACGCGGCAGCAGATTGACCAGCGAAGTTTTACCCGATCCGGTTGAACCGAGTAATGCGATTGCCTGTCCAGGCTGGCAGCGGAAAGAGATATCCTTGAGCACCTCGTTGTTCCCATCTTCATACTGGAACGAGACATTTTCGAAGATGATCTCGCCCTTCCACCGGACCATTTGGCTGGACTTTGCCATCCGTCAGGGGTTCACGCTCCTGCCTGACAATTTCCATCAGGCGCTCATGTGATACCAATCCAGTCGAAGTTTGGACAACCAGCCTGCCCAGGTTGCGCATTGGCCAGATCAGCCAGACCACCAGGCCGACATAAGCCGGATATGTTCCAATGGAGATCTCGCCATGAATCGCCAGATAGGCTGCGAAGACAAATCCGACCAGCATCTGAAAACCACAGGCGATATCGGAGAGCGGCCAAAAGAGCGAGTGCATCCTGATGAACTTTCGACCGCGCAGGAACTTTTCCAGGTTATCCTTCTCAAATTTTTCCTTTTCATAATCCTGCCTGGCAAATGCTTTGACTACACGTACACCTGTCAGGTTTTCCTGAAGGGTTGTGGATAGAATCGCCTCCTGCTCCTGGTAAGCTTCATATGCTTTGGTTACTTTCTTAAAAAACCACAACGATACAACCAGGATGACCGGAACCACAGCAATGGAGGCCAGTGCCAGTTTCCAGTTTAGATCGAGGATGGCAAGAAAGTTTATGACGAATAAAAGAATGATTCGTCCAACACCGATGGCCTGTTCGTTAAAGAAATTCCGCACTGAATCCATATCCGATGTGACACGTTCGATCAAGTCTCCGGTGGGGGTTTTACTGTGATATGCGAAGCTCAACCTTTGGATATGGTCATACAGAAAGTTGCGTAAACGTCGGGTAATTCCCTCGGCAGAGTAAGCAGCCAGTCTTCCGGATAGGAAAGCAAATCCTCCTTCAAACAAAGCCAGGACGACGAATCCTGCTGCGATCAGGACCAGAGTCCGGGAAAGCGTACCGGCAAAGGGCTGGGTGGTTCCCAAAATGGTATCGGCAAAGTTGCGCAGCAAAAGGTAAGTTGCCATTTTCGCCATGGCAGAAATGCCCAGCGACAGGTTTGCGGCCGCGTAGGCCAGCCGGTAATCCGGCATCATCCTCCACAGGCCGACCAGTTTATTCTTCGTCAGGGCTTTGCGGAAGTCAAAATAAGTTTGTAGGGGCAGTTGATAATAGCCATAATTAATCTCTTTAGTTGAATCAAGACAAAAAACCACGGTGCAGGGAGTGCACCGTGGTCAAAACGACGTACCTGGATGACCTTATTGGTCAGCAGGCGCACTCCGCGAAGGTAAAACCACACCAGCAACAGCATTGATGCGGATTCGCATGATTCGAATGGTACTCTTGAACATCATGAAGTGCGCCTCCTTTCCTTAGAATTTTATTAACGTTTCGAGTTTATCATTGATATCCGATTTATGTCAATGCTGTTTCCTTGACATCTCTTTTTTGACGCGTATAATATATTAATATAAATTATATATAAAAAAATGAAAGGAGGTCCGACCAACAGATCCTGTCTTGGTTTTTCCTACCATTTTCGTTTTCTCTATTCATCAGAAACAACTCGAGAGGAGTAAGTATGAAACGCCAAAGAATGTACATAATAGCCGCCATGGTAATGACGGCGAGTTTGGTTTTATCAGCCTGTGGTGCACCCGCTACCACCCCCGCCGCGACTGCCACTGCTGCGCCTGCTGTCCCGGTGGTGCTGCCAACTGCGACGGCTGCACCTGTCGCGACAGCCGCACCCGTGCCAACTACTGCGCCGATCGATCCTGATACCATTATTATTGGTACCACGGATAAAATCGCCAGTCTCGATCCGGCCGATGCCTATTCGGTCCATGACTGGGAGGAACTGAAGAACATTAGCGATGGCCTGCTGACCTTTAAGCCCGGTACCACGGAAGTCGTACCCGATCTGGCGACCGATATGGGCAAGATTTCAAGTGACGGTTTGACCTATACCTTCACTCTTAAGGACGGCATCAAATTTGGTGACGGCACCCCCTTGACAGCTACAATTTACGCCGCCCAATTGAACCGTCTTCTCACCATTGGCCCAAAGTGCCCCAATGATGTGGCTGACACTCTGGCAGTTCCGTATGTAAAGAGCATCACTGCCCCGGACGACAAGACCATTGTCTTTACCCTGACGACTCCGATCGCCTTCTTCCCGCAGATCCTGTCTCTTGCACCTTATACGGCCTCCAACCCAGCCACATTCAAGGCCGATGCATGCAACCTGTTCCCGACTGCTCCGATCTACGGCGTGGGTGCCTGGTATATCTCCCAATTCAAAGCCGATGAGCAAATGGTCCTTGAGCCCAATCCCTTCTACACGGGGGACCTCAAGCCTCAGACCAAGAAGATCATCTTGCGCTTCTACTCGGACCCCAACACGATGGCTCTAGCCATCCAAAGTGGTGAGATCGATATCGCCTGGCGTATTTTCTCTCCAGACCAGCTCACCCAACTTAAGTCGGTCTCCAATATTACGATCGGGACGGTCCAGGGTGGCAGCATTCGCTTCCTGGTCCTGAACCATACCATGAAGCCATTTGACGATCCGAATGTGGTCAAAGCGTTTGCATCAGCAATCGACCGCAACGCGATCGCCGACACAGTCTATGCCGGACAAGTTAGCCCACTTTACTCAATGGTCCCACCCGGCTTCCTTGGTGCCACCGAGGCATTCGACACGATGTATTCAGCACCGAACCTCGACGCAGCTAAAAAATTCCTCGAAGCCTCCGGTTACTCTGCCACAAATCCTCTTAAGGTCGAACTGTGGTATCCACCTGAGCACTACGGTGCCAACACAGCCTCCTGGATGCAGCTGATCAAGACCCAGGTCGAAGCCACCGGTGAAGTTCAGGTGACTCTGAAGGCTCAAGAGTGGAGCACCTACGTACCTGCACTGACCGGCGGTAAATCCTACCCGGCCGGCGTCTTGGGCTGGTTCTTTGATTATCCAGACTCGTCCAACTACCTCGATCCGTTCGTCTTTAATCGTGGTGAAGGCACCAATGTTACCCTGCCTGCTACAGGCAGCCTGACCGGTACGCCGATCAACGACAAGGCCAAACAACTGGTCGATCTGCTGAATAAGGCCGACATCGAGACGGACCTGGCCAAGCGCACCGACCTGTACAAACAGGCCCAGGATCTTTATGCCGATATGGTGGTCAGCATACCATTGTTCTTCAATGCAGAGCATGTGGTCTTCCAGAACTATATCAAAGGTACTGCGAGCTTCGCAACACCTGAGACCCTTAACATTGGCCCGAGCATCCTGTTCCTCTATTCAACAATAACTAAAGGCAAGTAAAGCCTGCCATTTCCAATTGGGGCGGGAGCCATTCCCGCCCCAATCCATATTCTAAAAAAATCATAACGTGTCTCCGATTGCCCTCATCGCCCTCATTATTGGCATCCCGTCCCTGCTCCTGCTGGCGTTTGTTTTTGTGCGGGGTTCGACGGGACTGCGCCGTTATATTCTGACGCGCATCGTCTTAACCCTGCCAATGATCTTCATCCTGGCCACCATGGTCTTTTTCATTCTACGAATCCTTCCGGGCGACCCGGTCACATCGGCATTGGGACCCAAAGGCACCCCGGAAATGATCCAACATATCCGCGCCACCCTCGGCCTCAACGATCCGATAATTGTCCAATATGGGCGCTTTCTCTGGAACATGGTTACCCTGCGCTTTGGGAACTCACTCGTGGGTGGCCACCGCCCGATCATCGACGAGATGAGCGAACGGTTCCCGGCTACATTGGAGTTGATTATCCCGGCCTCGATTCTGGCACTTTTGATCGGGGTATATGGTGGAACTCTGGCCGCCTCCAAACGCAAAAAGGCGCTTGACTTTTCGCTGCGGATCTATTCGGTCATCATTTATTCCCTGCCAATTTTCTGGTTGGGGTTGGTACTTCAGCTCTTTTTCGGAGTCCGGTTAAAGTGGCTGCCTATCTCCGGGCGAATTGATTCGATCATCGGTACAAGCCTCAAACCGGTTACCAATATTTACAGTCTCGACGCGTTACTTGCCTTGAACGGGCCGGCTTTCCTCTCAGTCTTGCAGCACCTGGTACTTCCCACCCTCACCCTGGGATTGATCCTGTCGGGTGTTTTCGTGCGCATGACCCGCATTAATGTAATTGAGACCATGCAAGCCGATTACATTGGGGCTGCCCGGGCACGCGGCATCCTCGAACGCATCCTGATCTATGGACATGCCTTGAAAAATGCCATGATCCCGGTCATAACATTGATCGGGTTGCAAGTGGCCATCCTGCTGGCCGGAGCTGTTTTGACGGAAACGGTCTTTTCCTGGCCGGGTATGGGCAGTTACCTGGTGGAACGGATTTCCGCCCGGGATTACACTGCCGTTCAAAGCGTCATCACCGTCTTTGCAATGCTGGTCGCGTTGATCAGCCTGGCAGTGGATGTCATTTATTCTCTCGTCGACCCACGCGTGAGGTATTGAAAAGTGCTCAACTCCAACGAAAGACCTTCCGATGTTCTTCCAGAAGGCACCACCTGGGATGTGGAACTCAAACGGGTCGGCTTTGTGCGCCGCCTTCTTATGGCGCGCCGCTGGTACGGAGCAGACTGGTGGTTCGTAGCCATTTCAGCCGTAGCGGTGGTTGCGTTTATTATTATTGCATTCTTTCCTGGATTATTCGCTCCTTACTCCCCCGATGCTCTGGTAGGGCCGAGTTTTCTGGCGCCCGGAGCCCATGTGGATCTGCCTATTCTTGTTGTCCCAGTCAATTCGCCGGTCAATAAGCTTCAGGACCTGGCTGTCCCACCGGGAACAGACCGTCCGACTGTGGCCGTGATCCAGGGTGTTCCCACTGCCGGAGCGCTGAATGAACAATCCCAAAAGATCGATGGTGAAATTAAAAACCAGGCCGGTGGTTTGCGCCTGCGGCCGGTTATCGATCGATACACCGATCTGGCATCGACCTTGCAAGCGGTTGTGGATGGTACGGATAAGGCGGCCGTCGTCCAGACGACAGAATTCGAGGCCATAAAATCAAAATATCCCACTCTGCGGGCCGCTGCTTCCATCAGCGGGGTGACCAACACAGCCGGTGGGTTTATATTAGGTACCAATGATATCGGCCAGGATGTGCTCAGCCGGCTGCTTTGGGGCACGCGCATCGCCCTGATCATCGGATTCAGCTCTTCGATCGTTTCACTGGTCCTGGGTGTACCGCTGGGTCTGTTGGCGGGTTTCCTCGGCGGTTCCTTTGATCGACTATTAAGTCTGTTGATGGACAGCCTATACGCGTTTCCGGGCCTGATCCTGGCCATCGCCATCACCGCCGTGCTGGGTCCAAGCATGCTTAACATCATCATCGCGATTGCCGTGCTGTACATCCCCACTTATTACCGCATCGTGCGCGGACAGACCCTCTCTGTGAAAGAGGAGGTCTATATTGAAGCTGCCAAGAGCATCGGAGCACGCAGCCTGGAAATTCTGCGCCGGTATATCTTTCCGAACGTGATCCCGTCCGTGGCGATCATCTTTTCGGTGAACGTGGCAGACGCCATCTTGACTGGAGCCGGTCTATCCTTCCTGGGGCTGGGCCTGCCGCCAACCATAGCGGATTGGGGCATTGACGTCGCCCGCGGGCAACGCTTCATCCAGACAGCCTGGTGGATGATCACCTTTCCTGGACTGGCCATCATGCTGATTGTGCTGGCATTTACTTTAATGGGCGAAGGGTTGACGGAAATCTTCAACCCCAAATTACGGGACCGCTGATGACCGACGATATCCTTTACTCAGTTCGAAATCTGACCGTCGAATACAAGACGCGCGCCGGTGTGGTGCGTGCCGTTGACAATGTTTCCCTCGATATCCGGCGTGGCGAGATCCTCGGCCTGGTTGGCGAATCCGGCTGCGGAAAATCCACTCTCGGGAAAGCCTTGATGCGCCTGCATGATGGACCTGCCAGTATCACTGGCGGCGAGCTTTGGTTCGACGGCCGTAATCTGATGGACTTGTCCATGCGTGAAATGCCGGATATCCGCGGCGCCGAAATCGGGATGGTCTTCCAGGATCCCATGACCTCCCTCAATCCTATCCAGCGTATTATGGATCACTTGACCGAGACCATCCATGCTCACGAGCCCGAGACCAGTGAAGACTCGGCTCGTGCACGAGCCGAACGAATTAGTCGAGCGATTGGGGATTCGGCACGAACGATTGAAAGAATATCCGCATCAGATGTCAGGCGGAATGCGCCAGCGCGTTATGATTTCCCTTGCTTTGGCGTTACGCGCTAAATTGGTTATCGCAGATGAACCAACCACCTCTCTGGATGTGATTGTTGAGGCGAAATTCCTGGATTTGCTCAAGGAACTCCAGAAGGAATTTGGCCTGACTATTCTTCTGATTACTCATAATATCGGTGTAGTTGCAGAAGTGGCGGATCGGGTGGCTGTAATGTATGCCGCAAAAATGGCAGAGGTGGGTACGGTTGGATCTGTGTTCGGTGATCCAAAACATCCTTATACGCAGGGATTACTGCGTTCGGTACCTAATATCAAATTGGATGGAGCTGACCTTTATAAGATGGGCGGACAACCTCCCAGTCTTCTGCACCCGCCATCCGGTTGTCGCTTCCACCCACGCTGTCCTTTTGTGATGGATATTTGTTCAGAACATGAACCAATCTTTTCACCTGTCGTTGGAGACCAACTTGCCGCATGCTGGCTCTACCAGGGGCATGGCGCCAACAAAGTCGTTGAAAATCAGGAGAAAAGCAATGGTTAGGTCCAATCCTCTGGAGGAAAGAAAGAAAAAACGTACCGCCATAATGGGGGAGGAGCTTATCCGAGTTGAGGATTTGCGAAAACATTTCCCGCTCCAAACCGGTTTCATTGCAAATATCGTGAATCGGGGAAAAATCCCGGCCGTCAAAGCAGTGGATGGTGTCAGTTTTACTATTAAACGGGGTGAGGTTTTTGGATTGGCTGGTGAGAGCGGCTCTGGAAAATCCACGGTAGGCCGTTTGGTTTTACGTCTGCTTGAGCCAACTTCCGGAAAAGTTATCTTCGACGGCATTGATCTTGGCGGATTGACACAGGAAGAGATGCGGCGGATGCGGGCGCGTATGCAGATCGTATTCCAGGATCCGCTTGCCTCTCTTAATCCAAGAATGTCCATCGGCCAGGCGATCGAACACCCTTCTCAAATCCACATGCCGGAATTCTCCCAGGCCGATCGACGAACACAGGCCTTGGATATCCTCAAGGCAGTCGGTATGAACCCGGCGGAATCATTTTATGATTTATACCCCCACCAGATCTCTGGGGGCCAGCGCCAGCGCGTCGCACTGGCGCGGGCCCTGGTGACATTCCCGGAGTTCATCGTTGCTGACGAACCGATTGCCATGGCAGATGTATCCGTCCGGGCAGTCTTGCTTGACTTGATGATGAAAATGAAGGAAGAATTTGAATTGACCTATCTTTTCATCACCCATGATCTGGCGACCGCCAAATATGTTTGTAACCGGATCGCCATCATGTACCTGGGCAAACTCTGCGAAGTGGGTCCGCTTGATGAAGTTTACGGGAATTCTGCACATCCTTATACGCGAGCATTGCTTGAAGCAGTTCCAGTCCCCGACCCGCGCTATCGTCGCACGCAAGCGATGCCGGCCGGGGAAATTCCAAATGCCATTAACCCCCCTTCAGGCTGCCATTTCCATCCGCGTTGCCCAATCGCAAGGCCTAACTGTTCGGTGGACGAACCGCCTTTGCGTGAGATCCTGCCAGGTCACCAGGTTGCCTGCCACTATGCAGAAGACCTCATAAAATAATAAACAAAATCTCACTGATAAATGTCTCATCAGTGAGATTTTTTTTATTATGATGTGAACGTTTCTTTCCGGGCTAGGTATCCTGGGTAGGGGAGGGGAGGCTGACAGCTTGCGTCAAGTCGTGGATCCATTTACGAGAGATGTAGCGCCGCAAACCAAGGATACACTTTGTCAATTCCTCCGACATCACCATTAAATAAACCCAATAGACGGGCAGGTGTAATAGAAACCCTCCCAGAACAGCCATTGGGACTCCCAATATCCATATTATTACACCATCCAGGAAAAGAGAATAACGCGTATCGCCGCCGCTGCGCATCATTCCAACCACCAGGATCATATTTTGGGAACGAACCACCATCCATAGCGCCATAATGATCAGCGCTCGATTTACATAAATGGCAACGTCTGGAGTGATATTGTACAGACCAATCACTGGTATCTTAATTATGAGAACAATGCAACTTACCAGTAAAGCAAACATTGCAGACAGACCAAGTGTCCTTCCTACATCTTGGTAGGCTTCCTCTTTCTCGCCTGCCCCAATTTTATGACCGACAATTATGGCGATTGCACTGGATAATCCCATAAAGGGAACCAGCGCCAGGTTATCAACGGTACCAACAATATTCATGGCCGCGATGGAGGGGGTTCCAATTCGGGCATAAACAATATTATAGGTTGTAATTGCCAATGACCACATCAGTTCATTCAGGATCACGGGCAAAACAGGTTTAAATACTTTGACCACAAAACCCAGATTAAAACCGAGCAGTTCTTTGATTTTGGCTGCCACCGGATACTTTTTCCGGTAAGTGATAAGGACCAGAGCCAGACATTCTGCAACGCGTGCAATAACCGCTGCCAGGGCAGCCCCACGGATTCCCATGGGCGGGAAACCAAAAGCGCCAAAGATGAGAAGATAATTCAGAGCAATATTCAGAGCCAGTGCAGAAACCGTCACAACCATGGGAAGCTTTACTTCGCCAACACTTCGTAATACTGCGGCAAAGCCAGATGTGATGGAGAAAAACAGGAAAGCCCAGGCATATATTCGTAAATATTCGCCCCCCAGTGCAATCACCTGCGGATCAGTCGTAAAAATACCGATGATTCTGGCGGGAAAGAATTCGCACGCGAACACGAACACGCTTGATGTAACCAGCCCCATGCCGAGGCACAATCCAAGTACTTTTCGCAGACTTACAATATCCTTATTTCCCCACAATTGCGCCGTAAACATGGCTGAGCCGCTGCCAATTCCAAATAAAATCAGGCTAAGCAGGAAGAAAACCTGTCCGGCCAATCCCACTGAGGCTATGGCGGCATCCCCAATTGACCGACCATGACACTGCCTACCATACCAAGAGAAGCAGTCAACAGGTTCTGTAATGCAATTGGCGCAGCCAAATGATAAAGCTGCGTCAGAAAGGATTTATCGTTATAAAATTTCATCACACGCCGGAACGGGTTTGCGATACCGTTTGCCAAGTCTTATCTCCTCTCCGTGCCCCGTTATTATACTTGACGACCAACCCGGATGATTATGATAAGATAGTCCTGAGCCAATTATGCCTATTCAAATGGAAAGCCCTGTTGGAGCACGGACCATCTTTAATGGCCGCGAGATGGATTATTTTGCCGGCACAGGTTACCTGGGTCTGCAAAGCCACCCTGCAGTTGTACAGGCTGCGCAAGAAGCCCTGAGGCGTTATGGTTTCTCAACTGCCACTTCACGTGGAGGGTTCGGCGAACATCCTGTTTATGATGAGTTGGAAAACGAAGCCTGTTCATATTTTGGTGCGGAGAAAGTACTCTATTTCGCATCTGGCTACCTGGGAATTTCCATCCTGACCCAGGCAACTGGTAACCGTTTCGATCATATCTTCATTGATTCGTCGGCGCACTTCAGCCTTTGGGACGCGGCATACGCCACCAACCTGCCTATCACCCCGTTCCATCACCTAAGCCCACAAAGCCTGGTGGAGCAGCTGCACACCGAATTGCACCGGCAGGAACGCCCGTTGGTACTAAGCGATGGGGTTTTTCCGGTTTCCGGGGAAATAGTTCCTCTTCCCGACTACCTGGAATTGGTTAAGCCCTTGATGGGATTGGTCTATCTGGACGACGCCCACGCGGTTGGTGTTCTGGGTAAAAACGGAAGCGGTACGCCGGAATATTATGAAATCCAGGATGAAAGCTGTCGTACATCTGCAACGCTGGCCAAAGCATTGGGTGGTTTTGGCGGGGTGATCTGGGGATCGGTAGAATGGGTGAACAGTATCGACCGCGCCTCACGCATTTGTGCTGGTGCCAGTCCTCCGCCGCTGGTGGTGGCGGCTGCCTCTACGCGGGCGTTAGAGCTGGCGCGTACAACTCCCGATCTGCGCCAACGCCTTTGGAACAATGTAAAACAAGCACGCAGCGGATTGCGTGCCCTGGGCTGGGACCTGCCAGATACACCGGTTCCGATTCTTTGCCTGGACACCCTTCAGGGAATCAGCCTGGAGCATATCAAGAAGAGATTATTCGAACAAGCCATTGCAGTGGAATTGGTACGTTCCTACACCAGCGCACCCGCCGGAGGCGCACTGCGAATTGCCATCTTTGCCACCCATTCCCAGGCACAAATCGATCGGTCTGATCGATGCAATCAAGCAGTGTGCATAACATTTGGATCTATTTCTCAAAAATATCGTGATATCCTTTATCCAGTTCATCGTCGGACAAGATGGGCATAGCGCTGGGTTACCTGAATACTGGCATGCCGGGCCAACTCTTGAGCCAATTTTAGGTTACCTGAAGCACGCAAGACAGTAGTGACAAAATAGTGCCGGAAAGAGTGGGGAGTGATACGGCCTTCCGCTTCATCGCCAAGCGCCAGGCGGACATGCTCGCTGACGATATTTCGTCCTGTAGTGGTGGTGATTGGTTTGATCTTTTTGCCGGCACCTTTGTCGTGGCGGGCAAAGAGGGGCAGGGAGGGGAGCGGGCGTCCGGATGCTCCATCCAGCGCAGCACGCAGAGACAGGTAATCTTTTAATGCGGTCAGGCTGCGGGTTGAGAAGCGCACAACCGCTTGTTTATCGCCTTTGCCGATAATTATTGCGCGACCTTCATTCCAATCAATGTCACCCCGCCGCAAATTGCAGGCTTCATGGACGCGTAAACCCGTATCCGCCAGGGTAAGAAGAAAAGCACGGTCTCGCATTGCGCGTAACCGAATGTTCGGGTTGTCTGACAACTTATTCGTGAAGTTTGTCACAAAGTCCAGGATCCGTTCAATATCGTCCCGAGGGAACTGAGGCAGGCGCTGGCCGGAACGCCGGGCCCGCTGCACCCGTAATAGATCCAGGCGAGGCAAGTTGATCTCGGATAATCTTTCCGCCGCCAGGAATTTGAAAAAGCCAGTTGTAGCAGCCAGATAGAGTTGTTCGGTGGCGGGAGAAAAATCCTTGAGTGCATTTGCCATCCAAATCATAACATCTTCTGTTAATTCAGACACGGGGGAGACCTCTGGATCCAAATCATTTTCTTTCAATACGCTGAGAAGGGTATTCATGGCATTGGCATAAGTACGGCTCGTATTGGGGCTGCGGGCCAATTTGACAGATTCCAGGTATTTATTCACAGCCTGAGTGATCGTAGGGCCAGTCATTTTTATCGTTTCCTTTATGCTTATGATAATAATACTTATCGAAAGCAATAATAGTATAAGTCGAATTTTCAACCATGTCAAGCCCCCTCCGAAAAAGCATGGCACAAAAATCAAGGAATGTGGAACTGACCATCACATAATATCCAAGATCATTGGTATTGTTCTTATCTCCCGGATTTTCTATCCGGCATTACCTGATCAGAGTTCTTCCCCCACCCTATTGAACTCACTTACCTATATTGGAGAATAAGTATCGTCCTTCAAGCGCTTTTCAAACAAACTTCTGTTTAGTTTGGATAAATTCTCTTGATTATTTGGAGAAAAAATTGTCGGAATAATAATTATACAGCTATGCGAAGTCCTCAATAAATCGTTAACAAGCGTGTATTGAGTTCCTGAACATCCATTGGATAGCGTGCAAGATCTTCCTGCAAGCGGTTCAGTATCCGAACCATAACGCAATCGTCTGGCAAGAAAGGCAAATTCCTCACTATCAAATGGCGGGATATTTACATCCTTGGAATTTCCGCGAACGACACGTAGAGAATCGATCAACCAGCGCAGAAAGGTATGTGCCTTGCGCAACCGGGCATAATCGTCTGTCGAAAGGATGCCTGCCTCAGCCAGGGCAGCCATTGCCATCCGGATATTTGTCAATCGTAAAGATGGAATCTTCGCTCCGTATGTGATCTGCAATCCCTGGACAAGATACTCCAGATCCACGAGACCACCGGGGCTGTATTTTGCGTTAAATGTGCCGGCTGTAACAAGATGGCGGATTTGTCGCTCACGCATTGCACGCATGGCAGTAACATTGAAAGGCTCACCGTTATAAACATATTCATCCCGCAACCTGCACACGCTTTCCCCCAAAGCCTGATCGCCGGTAATTGGGCGAAGTTTTACAAGCGCCTGGCGTTCATAGGCCCATGCCGGTCCTCCGGGCATAAAATAGCGTTGAAAAGCGTCCAAAGAGACGGCCAGACTGCCGGCTTTGCCATATGGACGAAGTTGTAAATCGATGTGGAAAATCCCTTCCTGGCGGGCCTGGATCGAATTTACAAAAGACCGGATCAATTCTTCAAAAAACTCACTTGTCGAAATAATTTTTGGACCTGTTGTCATGCCGTTACCGGCATAGATCAGCATTAATTCAATATCGGAAGCAAATCCCAGCTCACGTCCACCACATTTTCCAAGAGCAAAAATGGTTGCCGGGCATGGACTTGCCATCATTCAGAAGTGGGTCTCCATATTGCCTGGCGCATCTCTTCCATACATCGGTGAGTAAGCAGCCGATACCACCACTTCAACCAGATCGGTCAATGCATACGAAAAATCCCAAAATTCCGGCGTATATCCCAGAATATGGCGCATATCGATACGGAACATCTCCCGGTCCTTGAAAGCGTTCAGTCCGGCACGCCAATCGTCCACCTTTCCCAGCTATTGATTCAAGCTCTTCCTGTAATTGCCGGCGGTCCTTGGCAACTGCCAGAGCATCCACGTCACGCACAACCGGGAACAGGTTCGAGTATTGCATTCGTAAAAAGTCATCCCATAAGAAATCACTCACACCCAGTAACTTTGGCAAGAGCATCCAGACTTCGGGTTGTTCAAGCTTTACCAGTTCATCCGGCCAGTTTGGGCGTTCAAAAAGATGACCAAGAAATTCCCGAAAGTGCAAGTAAGGCCGCTTCCGGATTGGGTGAATGTGGCAAAAGATGCGTAAAGTGCTTGATCAGTACAGTGGCAGCGCGTAATTCGCGTTGCTTCTCGGGAGATGTGATTTTATGTCCTTCATCATCCGTAACATAAATCGTATCGTTGACCCGGTTTCCAATCGATTGCACGAACATGCGGGCGATATTAATATGGTTCATTGCCAGGGCATTGCTGAACTCGTAAAGGAATCCAACTGTATCGGGTGTACCAATTTTCAAAATGGTATAGAGTTTGGATGAATTATTATCAATCTCAATATCAATCGGGTAAAGCGGAGTTGTACGTTGCCAGCCATACTCCTGGAACACTTCCCCTACTCGTTTGGCCAGTTCACCACGCGCTTCACGGCGCTGGCCGGCTTGCATCTTTGTTAACAAGGCAATGTAGATCGTCTGCATAATGGTTCCACATTTCAGGAGTAGGTGGTTCGGCGTGGACTGATCGAACAGTGAAAACATCCACAATTTTTCGCCGGACATCTCTGATCTGAATATTGGAAGCTTCTGTTTCTTACGGTCAAACCAGCTTTTGAACGGATAGCTCTTGAGATTTCGTGGGTCTGATTCGCTGCCTGTTATTGGTTCATAAGTAAAAGCCTGGCTTTCAATAATATCCAGACCATAAACAAACATCAAGCCGCAAATCAGGGATAGTTCACCGAGATAATCATACCCAACCACTGTCACGCGCCAGCGGGTGTCATCCAAAGGTTTGGTATCCACAATTACAATGGTCTCGTTATTGATCTTATTGATGAGTTGAGCGTGTTGCTTGATTTCCTCCGGGCTGAAGGTCGCAGTATAAGAAGCATCCATTCGGGCAATATGCTGAAGTAATTGAGGAGAAGATTGCCTGGGAGATTGTCAGCTTCTTCCGCGGATTCATTTCCCACATATTTCAAGAAAATGGCACCGGATGGCACGGCAATGCTGCTCATAAGCGCTCGACAAATTGTTCGCCTGCTTCGGAACCATCGAAACCAAGTCTCCGGGCAAGGATGGCAATGGCAGTTGGATCGGAAGGTAAAGTATAGGTCTGGCGATAGTCGATCATTTGCAGATAATGTTCAATGGTGCGAAGGAAAATATATCCATCCGTCAGAATATGCGCTTCATGTGGCTGTCATTAAGCCCTCGTCACGTAATTGGGGAATTGCCTTGAGAGTGGCACGTGTCCGAACAGAAGGATGGGTCATTTGAAGGATTGGACAACAAATTCCACATCCCGGATCGAACCTTCTCCCAGCTTGACTTCTCCCCAACGACGCTCCTTTTCCTGCAGGAATTCCTCTGTACGCTGTTTCATTGCGAAGATGCTGGCACGGACCTCATCTGCCGGCGTGCCAAAGAGAAATGGTTCGATCTCCTTCCGCAGCTCTTCACCAAAAGACAGATTTCCTGCGATCGGTCGGGCCTTCAGAAAGGCTTGTTTTTCCCATAAACGGGCATGCTTTTGGATATATTGCAGATAACCATCCATCGTGGTAGATCAATGGGCCATCATTTCCCCATGGGCGCAGACGTAAATCCACACGATAAAGAAAGCCTTCCGGGTTGTGCTGGCAATATTCTCGATTAATTGTTTGGCCAGGTGGAGATGAGTCGTCTGCGTTCTTCTTTGCCACAAAGAGCAGGTCAATATCAGAACTGTAGTTGAGTTCCCAACCGCCCAATTTTCCCATTGCCAGAACAACAAAACCACCTGGCTGTAATACCAGTCTGTTGTGCGGCAAGAATCAGGCAGGCGCGTACCAATCCAATTGCCATACGGGATAGTTGGGAAAGAACTGCCCGCAGGTCGTACAAACCAAGAAAGTCATTGGTACCAATCCGCAGGAATTGGCGGCGCTGGTACCGACGGAATGCATCCAGTTTCTGGCTATCCGTTATCGGCAGAATTGGCAGCAGATAGCGACTCTGTCTGGAACTGATCGATGGTTTTTCGTTCTGTTAATGCCTGACGATCGTTCAGGAGTTCGAGTGCGTCCGGAGTACGCAGCAGAATCTCGGTCAGGAATGGGCTGGCAGAAAATATGGTGATCAGGATCTCGATAACGCGTGGGGTCTTTTTCAACCGGGTAAAAAGCTTCGGGCCGTAACTATCCATCAAGCGTTCGAAATTTACCAGGGAACGGTCCGGGTCGGCGGCTGAGCCGAGCGCCACCATCAAAAAGGAATAAATATCCGACAGGCCTTTGTGGTCTGCCGATGCCATCCTCTGCAAAAGGGACCGGGCAGCCTTCCAATCTGCAAAACCGAAGTTCTGAAGGGAAGCTTCCGCCGCCGGTTCATCTAGCAGAACTTTAAGATCAGGAACGCCTCGGCTTTCGTCGATCATCTGGAAGATTATACCGTACCAAATATGCCGGGTTCTTAGAATATAGTACCCATTTGGGTAATTTACAGACAGGTCTACAATCCCTATAATCGTCAAAACCAGACGAGAAAGATGTGAGGAGGAACGATTATGGGAGCAATTAACGCCGGGGATACTGCCTGGGTTCTTATCGCCTCAGCGTTGGTATTGCTAATGGTACCCGCACTGGCCTTCTTTTACGGTGGAATGGTGCGAAAGAAGAATATCTTATCGACTTTAAACCTGAGTTTCGTAATGATTGCAATGCTCAGTATTCAATGGGTTCTTTTTGGATATAGTCTCGTATTTGCTCCGGATCATGCCGGCATCATCGGTGGATTGAAGTATATTGGTTTTTCCGGTGTAGGCACAACACCGAATCCCCAATATGCCAGCAGCATACCTCACCTTGCCTTTGCCCTTTTTCAAATGATGTTCGCCATCATTACTCCCGCACTCATCACGGGTGCATTTGTCGAACGGGTGCGTTTTAAGACTTTTCTGGTTTTTGCATTAATCTGGGCGACCCTTGATCTACGACCCAGTCGCCCATTGGATCTGGGGAGCGGGCGGGATTTTTCACAAGCTGGGGGCCCTCGATTTTGCAGGTGGCACAGTTGTGCACATCACCGCGGGGTATTCAGCCCTGGCATTTGCCATTGTGATCGGCGCCCGTAAAGGTTTCGGTTCCAGAATCTTTGAACCTCACAATATACCATACAGCGTATTGGGAGCAGGCCTTTTGTGGGTTGGCTGGTTTGGATTCAATGGCGGCAGCGCTCTGGCAGCCAACGGGATCGCTGTAAATGCAGTTGTGACAACCAATACTGCCGCAGCTGCCGCTGGGTTGGTTTGGATGTTCTTGAGCTGGCTGGATAATAAACCCAGTGTATTGGGCATTATTACCGGAGCAGTGGTTGGGCTGGTGGCAATTACTCCAGCAGCGGGATATGTAACGCCGCTATCCGCTATGCTTATCGGGGCAGTCGCTGCTCCGATAAGTTACTACGCCATAAAGTTTCGCCAACGCCGCAACCTCGACGAATCATTGGATGTTTGGGCATGCCACGGAATTGGCGGAACATGGGGAGCTCTGGCAACTGGTTTATTTGCGTCAAAAGCTGTCAATCCGCAAGGAGCGAATGGCCTCCTATACGGCAATCCAAACCAGTTCTTCATCCAACTATTTACCGTTGTAGTAACAATCATATTTGCATTTGGGATGACAATACTGATTACAAGATTATTATCCAAGTCTATGGGCTTGCGTGTCTCCGAAAACGAGGAAGAAGTTGGCCTCGATATAAGTGAACACGGTGAGCAGGCGTACGCCTGAGAATAGGCAACAGTATGACCAAGAAAATCGAAGCCATCATCAGGGAAGATCGTCTCAATGATGTGAAGGAAGCACTCAGGAAGATCGGCATTATCGGCTTAAATGTTACTGAAGTACGTGGTCATGGCCGCGGAGGCGGCATCGTTCTCACCGGACGCACCGGCACATACCAGGTAGACATGCTGCCGAGAATTCAATTCAACATCGTTCTAAGCGATAACAATGTGGAGAAGACAATCGAGACGATTCAACTGGCAGCCCGAACCGGTAAATCTGGGGATGGGATTATTTTCATCTATCCGGTGGAAGAGGTGGTTCGGATAAGCACGGGTGAGCGAGGACATGAAGCATTAATGTACGCAGATGATATCGATTCACGCGGTGGCACTGCCAATGAAATAAATCTGGGTCTTGGAGTTAAGTGATATACCACAAGTGGCGTAAGGAAGTAAAATAAATCGTGCCTGGAACAATGGATTTTTATTTGCATTCTAAACAGAAGGAGATTTTCATATGGCTAAGACAGTGAATGAAGTATTGGAACTGGGTAAAAACGTAAAAATGGTGGATCTTCGTTTCATCGACCTGCCGGGAACATGGCAGCACTTCTCCATCCCTGCTCACCGTCTTGATGCAGATCTTTTCGAAGACGGGATTCCCTTCGATGGATCCTCCATCCGCGGCTTCCAGGAAATCCACGAGTCCGACATGCTGCTGCTCTTGGACCCGGAGACCGCTTTTCTGGATCCCGTCGCCGAAATCCCGACTCTCGTGATCAGCTGTAATGTCCATGACCCGATCACCCGCCAACCCTACAGTCGTGATGCGCGCTACGTTGCCAAGAAGGCTGAGGCCTACCTGAAACAGACCGGAATTGGCGATACCTGCTTTTTTGGCCCGGAAGCTGAATTCTTCATCTTCGATAATGTACGTTACTCCAGCAGCACCAACGAATCCTTCTATGCCATCGACAGCGCCGAAGGCTGGTGGAACAGCGGCGATGCAACCAAACCCAATTTTGGTGGACAGATCCTCCCCAAGCGCGGTTACTTCCCGGTGCCTCCAACTGACTCGCTACAGACTTTGCGCAGCAAGATCGTCATGGCACTTGAAGAATGTGGTGTAGAAATGGAAATCCATCATCATGAGGTCGCTACCGCCGGACAGGTTGAACTCGGCATGCGTTTCAACACCCTGACCCGCATGGCTGATCAGCTCCTCATCTACAAATACATTGCCAAAAACGTCGCCCGCCAGAACGGGAAAACAGTGACTTTCATGCCCAAGCCCGTCTTCGGTGATAATGGATCGGGAATGCACGTTCATCAATCGATCTGGAAGGGGAAGAAGAACATATTCTTCGATGCTTCCGGATATGCTCAACTCTCCGACACTGCCAGGTACTACATAGGTGGTTTGCTCAAGCATGCCCCGGCTCTTCTTGCGATCACCAACCCAACCACCAACTCCTATCGTCGTTTGGTTCCCGGCTATGAAGCGCCCGTAAACCTGGCGTATTCCCAGCGAAATCGTTCGGCCGTTTGCCGTATACCGGTAACCAGTAATGAGAAGGCCAAACGGATCGAGTTCCGTGCCCCGGATGCCACCAGCAATCCTTACCTGTGTTTCGCGGCTTTGTTGATGGCCGGCCTGGATGGAATCCAAAATCGGATCGATCCTGGCGAACCGGTTGACAAGGATTTATACGAATTGCCCGCCGAGGAAGCCAAGCTTATCAAGCAGGTTCCCGGCTCATTAAGTGAAGTTTTTGCCGCACTCGAAAAAGACCATGATTTCCTGCTTAAAGGCGATGTTTTCACCATGGACCTTTTGGACGCGCATGTTACCTACAAGCGCCAGAACGAGCTGGATCCGGTGCGTATCCGCCCTACTCCTTACGAATTCTCGCTGTATTACGATATTTAAGTTCTTTGGATATTTCGAGTTAGCTGTAAGCGGGAGACCGGGATGTGATTCCTTGGCCTCCCGCTGATACTAATAGCCTGTCCGAAAATTGGAGAGAAGGTCGCATTTTGAGTGTGAGCGGCGGAGCCGCACACACTCAAAATGCGTTTCTCCAATATTTTTCGGATTGCTACTAAATTGACTGCTGTCAACAGAAAAAGTATCGGTGATACAATTTAATGATGCAAAGTGATGGAATGTCCACTCCGAAAACTGACCCCCGGCTATTGGACGCTCTCGCCATTCTGAATGAAATCGGAGCAACCGTCAACCAGATTGGTTTGGACGGAACGGTTAGTGTTGAGACGACATTAAAACTGATCGTTCAGAGCGCAACCCGCGTTGTGCCAGGTGCTTCGGCGGTTATTTATACGTACGACATGGGCAAGGAACAATTCATCCACAATTCCAGGGTATCTGCCGGGGGAATAGATCAACCCGATTCTGGAGACGAACCGCGCCCACACGGCCTGGGGATGCGGGCGATCGGCCAGCGCCGCAGGGTTCTATCATACGAGCAAAAGGACATCGAGATCCACCCTGTCAGGGCAAAAGCCGGAGCGAAGGTCATGGGGTGCTTTCCATTGATCGTGGCTGATCGCCCTGTGGGTGCTTTATATGTTTACCTGCAGGATCAGCGACCATTTAATCAGCTTGAATTACTTATGCTGGATAACTTTGTAAATCAGGCCGCCATGGCCATTTACCATGCCCACAACCTGGTCATGATGAAGCATGATTTGGCTCGAAAAGAAGAAGAATTGACAAGACTGCGCCGGGCCGGCTTGTTGATCTCGTCGCGAGTACGTCTGGAGGAGACGCTTGAATCGATCCTTCAGATGGCGCTGGAAGTCACCGGGGCTCATTATGGGATCTTTCGTCTATTGGATAAAAGTGGACAGTTCTTGAGCACGCGTGCCGTCGCCGGTGAACACCTGGCCCGGCCATTGATCGAAGCGCTGCCGCTTAACGCAAACAGTGTCATGGCATGGGTTGCGCGCAACCGCCAGCCGGCCTGCATTTCAGATCTTCACGAAGAACCCTGGTCACAGATATATTTTCCACTGGACGCCAGCCTGGAAATGCGTTCCGAATTGGCGGTTCCATTGATCGGGGCAAGCGGCCGGCTCGAAGGTGTCCTGAACCTGGAAAGTCCGACAGTCGGAGCTTTTAGCGAGGACGACAGTCACTTGTTACAGGCCCTGGCTACCCAGGCCGTCATTACCATACAGGAAGTAAGTTTGCTGGATGCGCTCCAGGAAGTAGCCCACTTGTTGCTCACGCAGTCCTGTCAGAAAGTCCTCGCCCATCTGGCAGACCTGGCCTGCAATTTATTGGATGCAGCCACAAGCGCCATTTGGACATTAAAGGATCAGGATCTTGTCCTCGAAGCTTCCAGCGGCGGCTACCAGCACAGTGATTGCATTCCAGTGAAGAGTAGTCTCGCCGGCCAGGCTGTCCGGAACCGGTCCGCAGTCATAAGTGAAGATGTCCGTCTGGATGAACGATTCCACCGCGTTGATCTGGCGAAGGTTCAGAATTGGACCCGGGCTTTAGTCGTTCCATTACTGCCTGGCACGGATGATGAACCCCTGGGCGCATTTGGTGTATATAGTTCCAGCGCAGATCCCGGACATTTCGCCGAATCGGAATGGGACAAAAAAGTACTGGTATGCCTGGCGGATTATGCAGTGCTGGCCTATCAAAGCGCGGCCCGGCAGGAAGACCTGCGGGCTTCACAGGAACAGCGCTCAGTGGCCGAGACTTTTGCTGCTGTGGGTGACATTGCCTCCAACCTGCTTCATCATCTGAATAACAAGGTTGGAACGATCCCGGTACGCATTCAGGGGATCGAAGACAAATGTCCGGATATTTTGGCAACCAACCCATATTTATCCCACAACCTGGACGAAATTGAAAAATGCGCCACAGAAGCGCTGGAAAGTGTGCGGGAAAGTCTCTCGCACTTGCGGCCGATCCGTTTGGAGCCCGTATTTGTTGCGGCCTGTGTAGTCGACGCGGTTCAATTCACAAAGTTGCCAGCCGGGGTTGACGTTCAAGTAAAAGATCTGGAGCGCCTGCCGGTTGTTTTGGCCGGTGATCGCACCCTCACCCTGGTATTCACAAACCTGCTCGAAAACGCTGCGGATGCCATGGATGGGCATGGGACCATCACCATTGCCGGTTCATCCGAGGCTGCCTGGGTGGAAATAACTGTCAGCGATGATGGCCCTGGGATCGCTCCAACACTGCATGACCACATCTTCGAATTGGATTATTCAGGTCGGGGGACAACCCGCCCCAGTAAACTGGGATTCGGCCTTTGGTGGGTAAAAACGCTCATGACGCGTTTGGGCGGATCCGTCAGCGTTGAAAGCGATGGCAACCACGGGACCAGCTTCCATCTGCGCCTGCCGCAAGCCGGGAAACCCAACCGGCCGGGAAAAACCAAATGACGCCGCCCGTTCTGCGCACACTGGTAGTGGAAGACGATCCTTCCTGGCAACAAATCCTGAGCGAGATACTGGTGGATGCGGGATTAACGGTGGATGTAGCCGATAACCTTGACGATGCAATCCAACTCTTAAAGTTGGAACCCCACCGGCTTGCCATTGTGGATCTATCATTGGCAGGCGGGGACCATCATAACTTTGATGGTCTGCGTATCCTTGAAGCAGTTCGCCGCCTGGATCCGGTTTGCCAGACTATTCTACTCACCGGCTTTGCCACCGTTGAGTTGGCCGTCAGCGTCTTAACCGAGTACGGTGCATTTACCTTCCTGCGCAAGGAAAATTTTCAGCGGGCGCAATTCCGCGATCTCATTGGCCGCGCGCTGGCAAGCGCCCCAATTATGGAAAATATTCCACCCATTACTGCCGCACCGGCCACAACAGTTCCACCGGCAACCACTGAAGAGCCAGGATCTCAAAGAAACAAGGTTCTTGTTGTGGAAGATGATGCCGGCTGGCGCAGTATTTTGTCCGAATTGCTGGTCGATGCGGGTCATGAAGTCCGCCTGTGCGCCAGTTTCGGTGATGCGCTCGGATACTTGCGCCGGGAAAAGTTCATCCTGGCAGTTGTGGATCTATCCTTGACTGAGGGAGTTGCCTGGGGACAGAGTTCATCTCCAGAACATTTGGAGGGGTATGAATTATTGGCTACCACCAAATCCGCCGGCATTCCAACCATAGTAGTCAGTGGTGTCGCTTCTGTGGATGAAATCCAACGCGCCTATAAAGAACATTCGATCTTTGCTTATCTTGAGAAGCAAGCTTTTGATCGCAGTACATTCAGCCGTCTTGTTGAGGAATCGCAGGATTCACACCGGAATGAAAGCGATTTGGATTCTCTGACTGAACGGGAACGCCAGGTTTTCGATCTATTGGCCAGCGGGATGACGAATAAGGAAATAGCCGCCGCACTCGTCATTACTACAAATACAGTGAAGCGGCATATCAAGGCAATCTTTGGAAAGCTGGAAGTCCATACGCGTTCTGCGGCTGCAGCCAAAGCGGCCGGCAGCAATACCTGATTCAATTCCCCGGTTGCATCAACTCAGCCAAGCTCTTTTTTCTCGGTCGGCCGGTGTTTCCCCTTGATCATGTCCGCCGCCCGCTTGTACGAGTCCCCTTCTTTCCCAATAACCTCATCCCGAAAACGATAATCACACTTGCGGATGAATTCTGCCAATTCCGTCTTCAAGCTTTCCATGCGCTCACGTTGATGGCTCAGGACCACTGCCTGGCGCTTCCCATCCAGCCTGGGAAGGAGTTGCTGCAGGTGTGGAATGCACAGGCCGTTTGATTGTTTGAATTCATTAATAAAATCCTGGTCTCGCAATGCCGCTATCACCGAATCAATAACGCGCTCAACCGTTGCCTGTTCGATCCGGCAGGCCGGGCAGGTTGCCGCCGGGTTCAGCGCCTCTACCAGGTCACTGGCGGCTTTCTTTTCATTCCCCTGAATTTTCTTTAAGCCATCCTTGATAAGATCCTGAAAGAGGATGGCTTGCCCTAAGGCGTCAGATAACTTCAGATTTATGGACTGCCAGGTATGCTCATAACAAAAGCCAAGACTTTCCACCAACTTCTGCCTTATGCCCGGATCAAGCATGCTCTCAGAAAAGGTCCCCTCGATGTATCGGGCTCCAGCCCGCTGAACGAGCGAACAGACAGGGCAGCCCGATTTATGGCAAGCCAAACGAAATTCGTAGATTGTTTGTGCATCTGGCATGCAGCAAGTTTATCCGAAACAGCTCTTTCGTGCAACGGGACTGTTCATTGAAATGCTGTACAATTATGATCATGAAAGAACTTAGCGCCTCCCGGGTGGAGATCCAGGATTCCTTCTGGACCTCCCGCTTATTGACCAACGCCCGTGGTGCAATTTTCCATCAGTGGCAGCAGCTGGAGGAGAGTCACTGCATTCAAAACTTTCGGTTGGCTGCCGGTCAGGCGGAGGGTCTCCGAGAAGGTTGGTTCTTTGCAGACTCGGATGCGTACAAGTGGTTGGAGGCTGCTGCGCGCATTTATGCCGGCTGGCCATCTGATGACCTCAAAAAACGGATGGACGAATTCATCGATCTGCTAAGCCATGTTCAAATGGAAGATGGTTACATTTATACCTATAATCAAATCCATTTCCCGGGAGAGCGCTGGGGCAATCTGATGATCGAGCACGAATTATATTGTCATGGGCATCTTATAGAAGCAGGTGTTTCCCATTACGAGGCCACGGGCGAAGAAACTGCCTTGAAGATTGCCTGCAAAGCCGCCGATTTGTTGGTCAGGGATTTCCTGATTGCCACGCCAGAAAACACCTCCGGTCACGAAGAAATCGAAATTGCACTTCTACGGCTGTATCAAGTTACTCATCTCGAAAAATATCTGGAATTGGCACGCAGGTTACTGGAACGCCGCGGGAAGGTTCACCCATTCGCCTGGCTATTACTCCTAGAGAATGCCCGCGTAGCCAGGCGGACAAGGATGGTTAAAGAGCAGCGGCAGATATATCTTGCCAACCACCCGGACTACCAATCCTTTAAGTTGCCTTCGAAAAACTTTGCAAGGAAACCCCCATTCGCAAAACTACGCTGGGCAATGAATGCCTTTACCGGCAAGTATTTCCAACAGCACGCCCCCATTCGCAGCCAAATTATTCCCGTAGGGCACTCCGTCCGCTTTGCCTACCTGGAAACAGCCATTGCGATGTATCAACGGCTTACCGGAGATGCTACTCTGCTTCCAACCCAAAAGAAAATTTGGGAGCACATGGTCACCCGACGGATGTATATTACCGGTGGAATAGGCTCTTTACCGGAATTGGAGGGGTTCGGCCGCGACTTTGAGCTCGATCCGGAGATCGCTTATGCCGAAACCTGTGCCGCTTTGGGCAGCCTGTTCTGGAACTGGGAAATGGCGCTCAATACCGGAGATGCCCGTTATAGCGATCTCTTCGAATGGCAGCTCTATAATGCGGCTGCAACCGGGATGGGACTGGGTGGCGACAGCTATCTCTATAACAATCCCCTGCTTTGCCGCGGCGGCATAACCCGTCGGGGCTGGTTCCTGGTCCCCTGCTGCCCGTCCAACCTGTCACGCACCTGGGCTGGTCTGGGGAAATATATTTATTCCTTCGAAGAAAAGGACCTGTGGGTTCACCAGTATATCGGGAACTCGACCACCATTGATGGAGGGAGATGGACTGTAAACCTAAAATCCGGCTTCCCCTGGGATGGCAAAGTTCGCTTCTCCCTGGATCAGATCACTTCCTCCAATTTTACTGTCCATTTTCGCATCCCATCCTGGGCCCAGACAACCACGATCCACGTTAATGGCGAATCTTTCCCCATCCAACCGTCGAGTGCTAAAGGCAGCCCTTCCAATCCTCCAACCGCATCTGGCTTTGATCCGCGCCTGGCTCAATTTATGCCAGTTCTGCGTAAATGGTCGCCGGGAGATGTTGTGGATTTGGAATTTGAGATGCCGATTGTGCTAAGGCACGCCTCAAAGCGCGTGCGTGGACACGATCGAAAAGTCGCCTTATCATGCGGCCCACTGGTCTATTGCCTGGAAAGTATCGATAATGCCGGGATCGATATCTTCAATGCAAGGATCGATCCAGACTCCATTCAAGCTGAATACTCCCCCGCTTTGCTCGGTGGCATCTCAATTTTGCGGGGAACGACAACCGAAGGCAAAAGATTCACTGCAATACCATACCAATTGTGGGCCAATCGGGGTGAATCCCAAATGACGGTTTGGATGAACACTTAAGTACCTATTTATAGAAAAGTCCAACCAGGGTCCTGGAAAATCCAATCTTTTCCACTTGACAAACAGAATATATGTTCTATAATTGATGCCATGGACAACATTATCCGCCTCAAGGCGCTTAGTGAGCAGATGGCACTTGAGCCGGCCGAAGATCACGGTCAGGTCGGAGTACCCTACCTGGATAGGACCGAGAACTGCCCCGAGGCGGTCTTTGTCCACCCGGCTGTGCTTCCAAACGGACAACGGATCAAACTTCTAAAAACCTTGCTGACTTCGGCCTGCGAGCGGGATTGCTACTATTGTCCATTCCGTTCCGGGCGCGATATGCGGCGTGCTACGTTCCAGCCCGAAGAATTTGCCAGGCTGTTCGTAATGCTAACCCAAAAAGGGATTGCCGAGGGTGTTTTTTTAAGTTCAGGGATGGTTGGCGGAGGAATCCGAACACAGGATAAACTGATCGATGCTGCCGAGATCATGCGTCATAAACTCGCTTTCCGTGGCTACATCCATTTGAAGATCATGCCGGGGGCTGAACGCTCGCAGGTGGAACGCGCCATGCAGCTTGCCGACCGGGTCTCTATAAACCTGGAAGCCCCTAATGACAATCGCCTGGAAAAACTTGCCCCACATAAGCAGTTTACCGAAGAACTGCTGGAACCGCTAAAGTGGATTGAGGAGATCCGTAGAACCCAGCCAGCCTACAAAGGTTGGAAAGGTCGCTGGCCATCCTCAGTAACCCAATTCGTCGCAGGCGGTTCAGGTGAATCCGACCTTGAACTTCTAACGACGACCGATCATCTTTATCGTCATCTTGGCTTGCGGCGAGCCTACTTCTCCCCATTCAATCCCATCCCGGATACTCCTCTGGAGAACCAGCCGGCAACACCGGTTATCCGCGAACATCGCTTATACCAGGCCTCATTCTTATTGCGTGACTATGGATTTGATCTGGAGGAGCTGCCTTTCGAGTCGGATGGCAAGCTCCCCACCCAGACAGACCCGAAACTGGCTTGGGCGCAAAAAAACCTGGCAGAGAGGCCAATCGAAGTCAACCGGGCAGAATTCCAGAATCTGATTCGTGTGCCGGGAATAGGGGTCAAAGGGGCACAAGCCATATTGCGCGCTCGACGCCAGACTAAAATCCAGGATATATCTGCATTAAAGAAAATGGGCTTACTTGCTGAGCGGGCTGCCCCGTATTTGCTTTTTGACGGTCAGCGTGCCTCCTATCAGCCAATTCTTTTCTAAATCAGGAAAAGAAATTGGATTAACTTTGGGGAACTTTGGTGGGAAATTAAGCGTCATTCCTATTGACCTGTTAATGAATAATCATTAAACTATTCTCAGGAGAGAAGGAGACGCCTCATGAAAAAAATTTCGTACGCTTTTACTTTATTGCTCATCGTGCTCTTGGTCAGTTGCAACCTGCCTGGAGGGCCAATAGCAACACCCGCATCGCCCGATGCAGCTTTTACCCAGGCTGCAGAGACTGTATGCAGCCGAATTGACCCGGGTGGCACTACTAGCTTCCCCCACGCCCAACATCCCTACAGATACTCCAATCCCGACTGCCACAAACACTCCCATTGCAACCAATACACCGGTACCCACCCCAACCAACACCCCCATTCCCTGCCTCCTGGTTGGATACAATAGCGCCACAATTGACCAGACGATCCCTGATAATACAAAATTGACGCCCGGCCAGACCTTCAAAAAAACCTGGCGCTTGATAAATGCCGGCACCTGCACATGGAATTCCTCCTACCAATTGGTTTTTGACCGTGGAGATGGCATGGGCGTCTCGACAGGGTACGCGCAAACATTAACCTCCGGGTCGGTAGCTCCCGGGAAGACGGTGGATATTTCAGTAAGCCTGACCGCACCAAGCGACCCGGGAACTTATACCGGCTACTGGCGTTTCCGTGATCCGAACGGGATATATTTCGGTATCGGCGGCTCTTCATCCTGGATCGTCAAGATCAAGGTGATTAAGGCCAAGACCGTTACACTCGGTACTGTCGCAGATGAAAGCGGAACGGTCCGCAAGGATGCAGGCCCGTTCCCGGATATTACAGCCGGCGAGTCGAATGCAGATATTACCCATACCTGTCAGGCTTTCCTGAGCTTTGATATCTCCGATATTCCCTCCAATGCCACCATCACGGAAGTCAAAATAAATTTTAAAGATTACACGATCACCGGTGATCCATTTGGAAGCCTGGGCGTTTTGAATGGCTATGTTACTGATTATGGCTCTACGCTCACACCCTCTGATTTCGTGCCTGGCTTACCCTCCGGAAACACTGTTGACTGGGGCTCGGTAACACCGCTTAAGGGGCAGGAGGCATCCCCTGAACTAAGAACCGCCATCCAGGCAAAGCTCGGCAATGACCGCTTCCAGTTACGCTTGCAATTCGCCGGATCGAATGGCGACGCCGTCAAGGATCGGATTACGTTCAACGATCCAAGCCTGATCGTTACCTATACAACGCCCTGAGCCGAAATAAAAATTGATACAAATGACGCCCGGAAAATTACTCCGGGCGTCATTTTTTTCAGCCATTTATTTTCTTTGTAATTCTTCCCATGCACCCACCCACGGGCGCCCCAGACGATGGCCCGGCGGTACGGTCACTTTGCTCAATTTTTGAGCGACCTGTGCGCTGGTCAGCGCTACGTTTCCCCAATCATCATTCAGAACAGCTTGTTTCATTTTCTCTGGCATAATGCCCGGACCATGCCCATTCCATGCGAAATTTATCGGCTTTGACCCAATAGTCACGTTTTTCCCAGGCAGCCACAGACACATCGATTGTCTCAGAAATAACTGCCAAAGCCAGGGCAATGAACGCCGCCAGATCGCGGGATTCTTTTCCGGGTTCGCTCTGCTGTGCAAGTTCCCGGATTGCCAGGACAACACCCTTTGTAAGGCGTGTCCGTTCTTTTCCAGCGCTATCGGGATTGATTACTCTGCTCAAGATTACCTCCGGATAAAAAAGACTGCGCCATTATACTGCCAAACGCTTTTGGATACTCTTGTTGGAAAAAGGTTAACGCTGATACCCCATTGATTGACGCACTCACCCCTTACGCTTATAATCTTGCAGTTCCGGGGAAGTGGCGGAATTGGCAGACGCGCAAGACTTAGGATTTTGTGCCGCAAGGCGTACGGGTTCAAGTCCCGTCTTCCCCACACTTCACCATGAAGTCATAATATCAAAAGAAGGAATTAGAATTGAAAATCGAAACCCAACCCCGTGATGACCACCAGGTCACCCTGACCGTCGAGCTTGAACCCGAACAAATGGAAGGTGCCAAGCACCGCGCCGCCCGGCGTATCTCTGAACGAAAATCCATCCCTGGCTTCCGGCCTGGAAAAGCTCCTTATGAAGTGGTAGTACGCAGCTTTGGTGAAGGCGTCATCGTTGAAGATGCTGTTGATATTCTCCTTGGATGAAGTATATCCGAAAGCGATTGAAGAAGCCAAACTGGAACCAGGTGCAGCCGGTTCCCTGGAAAAAGTTGAAGACCTGGATAAAAAGCCGAAATTTATTTTCACGGTCCCGCTTGCCCCGAGCGTGGATTTGGGTGATTATCGATCAATTCGCTTGCCCTACGAGTGGAAGGAACCTGGCGAAGATAAAGTGGATGAATCGATCGAAGAATTGCGCCAGATGTATGCCAAGACCGAAACAGTCGAACGGCCCATCCAAAAAGGCGATTTTGTGATGATCGACCTGAAAGGCGTCAAGGCAAAGGCTGCCGAAGGCGATGCGCCTCTGATGGATCGGCCTGGTCTCCCGATCTTCGTTCGCAAAGATGAAAAAGCCGAAGAATTTCCCTTCCCGGGTTTCTCGAATGAATTGGTTGGCTTGAGTGCCAATGAAAGTAAATCATTCAGCCACAAATATCAAGAAGGATGACAAGGACGAGAGCCTGCAAGGTCAGACAGTTAAGTTTGATGTAACTGTAAAAATGGTTCGAGGCAGCACTTTGCCGGAACTGAATGACGAATTTGCCAAGCAGGCTGGACCATTTGAAAACCTGCAAGCCCTGCGCGATGCGGTCAAGGCCAACCTGGCAACCCAATCCAAGGCACAATATGATGATGAATACTTTGCCAAGGTGATGGAAAAAATCAAAGCAGGGTGCGGTGATCAAATATCCGCCCCAGGTGGTTGACCATGAAGTCGAGCACGTGATGGAAGATTTGAAGTCCCGTCTGGCAGGCCAGAATCTCGATATGGCTGCCTATCTGAAATCCCGTGAGATGGATGAAGAGAAATTTATCGCCGAAGAAGCCAGGCCCATTGCAGTAAAGCGGCTGGAACGTTCCCTGGTCATGGACGAGATAGCCAAGATCGAAAAGATCGAAGTAAGCCAGGAAATGCTGCAATCCTCATTCCAGCAGACCTGGGGTGAATATCAGGGTGATGCCGGTTTCCAAAAAATGACACGTGGCAAAAGCCAGCCACCCAAGCAGGTAATGAACGCAGTTGCCATGGAATCTGCCAATCGAGCCTATGTTCAACTGACCCTGAACAGGTTGAAGGATATTGCCACCGGTCAGGCGCCGGAACTTGCAGCCGAGACTCTCCCTGAAGAAAAAGGGAAAACCAAAAAGGCCGTTACCAGGAAAACTGCCCCTGGGAAGAAGACAACCGGTGATAAGAAGACTGTCAGCAAAAAGGCAGCTTCTCCGAAAGCAAAAAAACCAGCTGAAGGTACCGCCGATGTTTCGAAACCCGCTGCATCCATAAAAGCGGCAAAAACGACGGCGAAAGAATAAATTCGCTTTTTATCGTTTGAAGAAATGGAGCAAAAATGAACCCCGATCCAAAAAATGTAATCCCGATGGTGATTGAGTCCTCTGGACGCGGCGAGCGCGCTTATGACATTTATTCGCTACTTCTCAAGGAGCGGATTATCTTTCTTGGCACGCCGATTGACGACCAGGTGGCCAATGTCATAGTGGCGCAACTCCTGTTCCTGAACCGGGAGGACTCCGAACGCGAAATCCAAATGTATATCAATTCTCCCGGCGGAGTGATTTATTCAGGTCTGGCGATTTATGATACGATGCAAATGATCTCCAACCCGATCAGCACCGTGGCCGTTGGTGTGACCGCCTCCTTTGGGACAGTCTTGCTGACCGCCGGTACAAAGGGCCGGCGCTATGCTTTACCGAATGCAACCATCCACATGCACCAGCCTTTGGGCGGCGCGCAAGGCCAGGCTACCGATATCGAAATCCAAACCAAGCAAATCCTGCGCTTGCGCACTTTATTGAATGACATCATGTCCAAACATACCGGCAAAACGGTGGATGTCATCAAGCAGGATACCGAACGCGACTTCTACCTGGATGCCCAACAAGCCGTGGATTACGGGTTGGTCGACCAGGTGCTCGAAATCCCGAAAAAGAAATGACCCGGTTGGGGCAATTACATTGCCCCAACTTTTTTAATGGCCGGATGAAGCCTGTCCGGCTTTTTACATCTGGAGGAGAACATGATTTATCCATCTACGTTCTCAATCGTTGCCTGCGATCTGGAAATGAAATCCTGGGGCGTGGCAGTTGCTTCCAAGTTCCCGGCTGTCGGAGCCGTGGTACCCTGGGCGCAGGCCGGAGTTGGAGCCGTGGCCACACAATCTTTTGCCAATACTTCCTTTGGTCCGCGTGGGTTGGAGATGCTGGCAAAGGGTCTCTCCGCAGAAGATACACTGTCCAGTCTGCTAGCAAACGATTCGGAACGGGAACACCGCCAGGTGGGAATTGTGGATATGCGCGGCGGATCTGCGACATTCACGGGCAAGGACTGTTTCAACTGGGCCGGCGGTATAACCGGTCCCGGTCTACGCCATTCAGGGTAATATCCTGGCAGGTGATCAGGTTGTCCCGGCCATGCAAAAGGCTTTCCTGGATACAAAAGGGGAATTACCGGCGCGTCTCTACAAGGCATTATTAGCCGGTGATCAGGCAGGTGGGGACCGCCGCGGCCGCCAGAGCGCAGCCATCTACGTGGTCAAGCCTCAAGGTGGCTACGGAGGCTATATTGACCGCTGGATCGATTATCGCGTCGATGACCATGCTGACCCCGTCATGCGACTGGGGGAGTTACTGGACCTGCACCAGCTTTATTTTGGTAAAAGCCCGGAATCCGAGCGCCTGGAACTGACTGGCGTTGCGCTTATTAAATTACAGGAAATCATTTCTCAAACGGGATATTACAACGGCCCAACGCATGGGAAATTGGATGAGGCAACGCGGATCGCCTTGAACGCTTTCATCGGTAATGAAAATTTTGAAGAACGCTGTGACACCCAGGCGGGCTGGATGGACCAGCCTGTGTTTGATTTCATCCTGAAGA
The DNA here is from genome assembly GCA_963830665.1 of uncultured Chloroflexia bacterium. GTDB lineage: Bacteria > Chloroflexota > Anaerolineae > Anaerolineales > Villigracilaceae > UBA877. The sequence goes on along the minus strand of CAWHNM010000016.1, from coordinate 185,182 downwards.
AGTTTGGGAAGTAGGATGGCTCATCTTCTGCCGGAAAATATCAAGTCCCTCATCCTGGACATGGACGGAGTTCTATGGAAAGGGGATGCTCCGATTGGCGACCTGCCTGCCATCTTCGAGCGCATCCGCGAACGCGGTTTGAAAGTTGCCTTCGCCACCAACAATGGGTCGCAGACACCAGATCAATATGTTGAGCGGTTGGCCAGACTCGGCGTGGTTGTTGAACCCTGGCAGGTGATCACCTCTGCTTTGGGAGTGGCCGACCTGCTGGCAGAAAAGTTTCCGTCTGGCGGGCCAGTTTTCGCCATCGGCGGAACGGGTGTGATGGTCGCGTTACAAGAACAGTGGTTTTGAATTACTATCGATAGAAGAAGCAAAAAATGCCCAGGCGGTTGTGGTGGGAATCGACGTGCAAATCAATTTCGAGAAGATGCGCGAGGCAACTTTGCTTGTACGCCGCGGTGTGCCGTTCTACGCGACCAATCCGGATAAGACCTTCCCCACACCGCGCGGCGAAATTCCCGGTGCAGGCGCCTGGGTGTCTGTCATTGTCACGGCCACCGGCGTACAACCAATTTACGCCGGCAAACCCGCCCCTTATTTGCTCGAGCTGGCCCGCCAACGCCTGGGAACGTCAAAGATGCAAACATTGGTGGTCGGTGACCGGTTGGAAACCGATATTGCTGGTGGACAGGCGGCTGGTTGCCCGGTGGCGCTCGTATTGAGCGGAATTAGCCAACGCGACCAGGTGGAGGCATGGGAACCCCGGGTGGATCTGGTTTTTGAAGATCTGGCAGAGTTGGTAGCTTAGCAAAAAGGGATCTATCATTGTGAGAAGGCGAAATAATGCTTACGCCGGTATATGATCTATCGTTTCCCGAACTTTCTGACCTGATGGCTGAATTCAGGCAGCCAAAATATCGTGCCGACCAGATCTGGAAGGACTTGTATCAGCAATTTTGGAATTCTCCAGATCAATTTACCAATGTACCTGCTTCGCTGCGTTCACTTTTGGCCGAAAAACTGCAATTCCAGGTAATCACACCTGCCCGGGCGGTTAATTCTTCGGACGGGCAGACAGTAAAAACGCTCTTTCAATTACACGACGGCAAATCAATTGAAGCCGTGCTGATGCGCTACGAAAAGCGCAACACGCTCTGTATCTCCACCCAGGCCGGCTGCGCCATGGGCTGCGTCTTCTGTGCCACCGGCCAAATGGGCTTCAAGCGCCATCTATCCAGCGGAGAAATCGTAGCCCAGGTGATGTACTATGCCCGCCAACTCCACGAGCTGGGTGAAGTGGTCACCAATGTGGTGGTAATGGGCATGGGCGAACCTTTCCACAATTATGACAACACCCTGGCTGCCATTGACCGCCTGAATGACCCGGATGGTTATAACCTGGGTGCACGCCGTTTCACAATTTCGTCTGTTGGCCTGATTCCAGCTATAAAGCGCTTTGCGTCGGAGAAACGCCAGATCAATCTGGCCATTTCATTGCACGCTGCGGACGACGCCTTGCGTACCTCCATGCTACCTGTGAACAAACGCTACCCGATTGACGAATTACTCGAAGCCTGTCGGGAATACGTGGATTTGACCGGCCGTCGGATCACTTTCGAATGGGCACTGGTAAATGGTGTCAACGATACACCCGCGCAGGCTCACCTTCTGGCCAGGAAACTTAAAGGCCTTTTGTGCCATGTAAATGCCATCCCGCTTAACCCCACCCACGGGTATTCCGGACAGCCCACCACGCGCGCGAATGCAAATAAGTTCAGAGAGATCCTGAACAGTTATGGGATCCCCTGCACGATCCGTTTGCGGCGTGGGATTGATATACAAGCCGGTTGCGGTCAATTGGCAAGTCAGGTTTAATGCGAGACATCAGTTCAAATATGTTGGATTTATCTGGTTGAACATTCGTTATTATTCTTATATAATAATGGCTATGCGCATTATACAGTCTTTATGAAGTCTGGCTTGTCAGATCCACTACTTTGATGTATCCTAGAAAAATCCATCATTAATCACAGGTGTCATTGCATGTCGGACTCTACCGAAAAAACCTCCTGGCTCGACCGCTCCATCTTCTCCGTCTTCCCTGCTCTCAGCGGGGAAATGATCGCCTTCATCCTGATCATCATTCTGGCAATTTTTAGCCGTTTGTATGACTTGGGGGCGCGCGTAATGAGCCATGACGAGAATCTGCACGTCTATTTCTCCTGGCTTTTCTCGATCGGAAAAGGCTATCAGCATACTCCCTTAATGCACGGCCCACTGCAATTCCACCTGACTGCGCTCACATATCTAATTTTAGGAGCCACTGATTTCACCGCCCGATTTCCTCAAGCCATCGCCAGCATCCTGACCATCCTGCTTCTCTGGAAGTGGCGCCGCTACCTTGGTCGCGCCGGGACTCTGGTGGCTGCTGGATTTACACTCATTTCCCCTTATATGCTTTATTACGGTCGTTATGCCCGTAACGAAGCCTTTATCGGAGTTTTCTTTGTTTTACTGCTCTACGCGATCCTGCGCTATCTTGAGACCGGCAAAAGGCGCTATCTCTTCCTGCTGACCATCGCGACCGTCCTGCATTTCATATCCAAAGAGACTGCTTTTATCTACACTGCTCAGGCGCTGCTCTTCCTGGCAGTCTATCTCATCAATCGGGTTACCCGCGTTCAATGGAAGAAAAAAGCAGTCTGGAAGGGTTTCCTTGTGGCTCTGTCAGTTGGAGTCCTGGCTGTCGGGATTGCTCTCGGCCTGACCTTTTATAACCGCACCCAACTCCCATCAGATGCCTCCCAGACTGCGGCGCCGATTATTCCCGGTCAAATCACTGGAGCCGCCCCCTCCCTCCTCAAGCAATTATCCTCATCCTCAACGTTAATAATTATCGCCGGGATTGCCTTTGTTCTGGCAGCTATTTTGTTGATCGTTGGGTACGGCTGGAAAAATCTGTGCCGCGAACGATCCTTTGACATGCTGATCCTTCTCGGCACATTTGTCATTCCTCAACTGGCTGCCTTCCCGGTCACGGCGCTGGGATGGAATCCGCTTGAGTATCAATTCCATTGGCCAGGCTGGAACTTATCCGCCCTTTGGGCGCAGGCGCCTGTGCGCACAGCTGTGGTCTTTCTCGTATTATGTCTTGCCTCGGTGGTGATTGGTTATTTCTGGGATAAAAAACACTGGTTCGCCTATGCTGCTTTGTTTTGGGGGATTTATCTCATTTTCTACACCAGCCTGTTTACCAACTGGCAGGGTTTTTTCACCGGTACGGTTGGATCGCTCGGTTATTGGTTACAACAACAGGGTGTGCACCGGGGCGACCAGCCCTGGTATTACTACCTGCTTATCCAGATCCCGGTTTATGAATTCCTGCCCGCCCTGGGAGCCGCATTGGCGGTATACCTGGGCCTTCGCCGCAGATCCCCTTCTTTTTTGCCTTCAGGAGGGACTGCGCAGACTCTCACGGCAGATGGCAGCCGGGCTCCTGACTCTGTTGCGACTCCGCTTGCAGACAATACTTCTGTTAGTGAAGGGAATTTCACCTTTCCGTTATTGCTGTGGTGGGCCCTAAGCAGCCTGTTGGCCTTCACAATCGCCGGGGAGAAAATGCCCTGGCTGACCTTCCATATTACCTTGCCTATGATACTGTTGTCCGGCTGGGGACTTGGACAGGTCATCGAACGTGTAAACTGGTCCGTATTCCGCAATCCGCGCAGCATTTTAGCAACCATCTTAATGTTCGTATTCTTTTCCAGCCTGGCCGGTTTATTGATCATGGTTTTGGGGACGCATCTTCCCTTCCAGGGCAAGACATTGGATCAGTTGGCCGCCACCAACGCCTTTCTCCTCTCGGTTGGCATCACTCTCGCAAGCGCGGTCGCTCTGTACTTTCTGGTTTCCAATCGGATTTTGCTGGATATAAAAAAGATTTCAGCGCTGGTTGTTTTTGCCCTGCTGGCGATCTTGACAGGACGAACAGCCGTTCGTGCAGCTTTCATCCACCCCAATGATGCCACGGAATATCTTGTATACGCCCATGGGGCCACCGGCATCCAGGATGTCATGGACCAGGTCAGTACGATTTCGAGCCGTATCGCAGGAGAAAAAAACCTGCAAGTGGCCTATGATAACAATTTACCGAACCAGGGCGTCTCCTGGTCGTTTAAATGGTACCTTCGGAACTACCCCAACGCCTTTTCGTTCGACAAACCTGACAACAGCCTGCGGGATGTGCCGGTCATTTTAGTTGACCAGCAGAATTTCGAAGCCATTAAACCCATTGTATCTGCCAATTATTACCGCACGGACTATATCCGCATGGTTTGGCCAAACCAGGATTATTTCTCATTGACCTGGCCGCGCCTGAAGTTCGCCCTGACAGATCCAGCCATGCGGGACGCCATCCTCCAGATCTGGCTCAACCGGGATTATTCGGAATATGCCAGGGTGACCAATAAAGGCGGCCTGACCTTATCCGATTGGCAGCCCTCTGCAAAAATGCAGCTATATGTTCGCAGGGATATTGCCGCACAAATGTGGGAATACGGAATCTTCCAGGCTGCACCGCTCCAGACAGATCCTTACGAAAAGGGCCTGATCAGCCTGCCGGCAGATCAGGTACTTGGGACTGCCGGAAACGGGAACGGTCAATTCAATTCTCCGCGCGGGCTGGCAGTAGCTCCGGATGGCAGCTTGTTTGTCGCTGATTCCCGCAACAACCGCATCCTGCATCTGGATGCAACCGGCAATACCCTTCAAACGATCGGTACCACTTCACCAGGCTGCCCGTATGCCACCGTTCCCCCCGCAGATGTGGCTCTTGGAACATTCTGTGAACCCTGGGATGTGGCCGTATCGCCGGATGGGCAGTGGATCTATGTAGCAGATACCTGGAACCACCGTATTCAAAAACTGTCTGCAGATGGTACGTCTGTAAAAGCATGGGGAACCCCCAACTACGATCCAGTCTCGAGCAGCTCGTTTGGCTTATGGGGGCCGCGCGGCATTGCCATCGATTCGCAAGGCCATGTGTTGGTGGTCGATACAGGCAATAAACGCATTGCCATGTATGACGCGGATGGAAATTTTCTATCCCAGTTTGGCGGCGGTGGCACCGATCCGGGACAATTCGATGAGCCTGTCGGCATTGCGCTGGATGCTCAGGGTAACCTGTACGTGGCCGATACGTGGAACATGCGGATCCAGGTTTTCGCCCCCAATGCTGATAAGTCAGTCTATACAGCCTCTCTGCAATGGAATGTCTCAGGCTGGTCGAGCCAATCCCTGGAAAACAAGCCATATATCACTGTTGACCAGAATGGGCACCTGTTTGCCACAGACCCGGACGCCTTCCGCGTGATCGAGTTCACAACCAGCGGCGAATTTGTACGCACCTGGGGGGAGTACGGAAGCGGACCGGATCATTTCGGATCCACATCAGGAATTGCCGTCGATGGCCAGGGCCGGGTCTGGGTCAGTGATACTGCCAATAATCGGATCATGCGTTTTAGCCTGCCATGATCCATTGCCCCACTACCTCGCCTCTCAAGTGCTGTAAAGGTAGTGACAGAATTCCGGGTGATATAATAAAGTCAGCCATATTCTGATATTGGGAGACATATCTGAATGAAACTTCACGAATATCAATCAAAACAGATCTTCGCTAAATATGGTATCCCGATTCCCAAGGGACGCGTGGCTTCTACCGCCCTCGAAGCCAGGCAAATTGCCGAAGAGCTGGGTGGTCGTGTTGTGATTAAATCCCAGGTCCTGGTCGGCGGGCGCGGCAAGGCCGGTGGTATCCGTGTGGCCAAATCGGCCAAAGAGGCGGAAGATCTTGCCACGCAAATCCTCGGCATGGAAATCAAGGGGCTGCCAGTGCGTAAAGTCCTGGTGGATGAGGCCGCCAACATCGATCAGGAAATTTACCTCGGAATTACCAACGATCGCGCCGCACGCCGTCCGGTTATCATGGCTTCCGCCGCCGGTGGGGTTGAGATCGAGGAAGTTGCCCGTACCAGCCCGGAAAAAATAATCAAGATCCATATTGATCCTTTACTGGGCTTGCGCGATTTCCAGGCGCGTGACATTGCCGTTGGTATCGACCTGCCAAAAGAATATTGGAAACAGTTCGCAGAAATATGCCGGGGACTTTGGCGAACGTATGTCGAATGTGACGCCACTCTGGCGGAGATCAACCCGCTGGTTATTCTTAAGGAAAAGCATCTGATGGCGTTGGATGGCAAAATGCTCCTGGACGACAATGCTCTCTTTCGTCACACCGACCTGGCAGAAATGCGCGATGTTGACGAAGAAGCCTCCGTCGAAACCGAGGCGCGCAAGTATGGCCTTTCGTTCATCAAACTGGATGGTCAGATTGGCTGCATGGTAAATGGTGCCGGGCTGGCCATGGCCACCATGGATATCGTCAACCTGTTTGGCGGTGAACCGGCCAATTTTCTGGATATTGGCGGCGGTGCCAGCGCGGACAAGGTTGCGGCGGCTCTGCGGATCATTCTCTCTGATAAGAATGTGAAAACCATCCTGTTCAATGTTTTTGGCGGGATCACACGCTGTGACGAGGTCGCAAAGGGCATTCTGACCGCTCTAAAAGAAGTAAGAACCAATATTCCCATGGTAGTCCGGCTGGTCGGCACGAACGCAGAAGAAGGCCGCAAACTTCTATCTGACGCGGATATGATCACCGCGGAAACATTGGTTGACGCGGCACAAAAAGCCGTTGCAGCGATCAAGGCATAGGAGTCCCAGAGATGAGCATCCTAATCAACAAACAAACCCGTCTACTGGTGCAAGGCATTACCGGCAACGAAGGTCTCTTCCATACGCAGCAGATGGTGGCGTATGGGACCAGGGTCGTGGCAGGAGTCACCCCCGGCAAGGGCGGAGAATGGGTCCTGGATGATAAAGTACCGGTTTTCGACTCCTGCCGTGCCGCGGTGGACGCAACGGGGGCGAATGTTACTGTCATATTCGTGCCCTCACGCGGCGCACCGGATGCCATGTTCGAAGCCGCCGACGCGGGCATCCCGCTCATCGTCTGCATCACCGAGGGCGTTCCAGTGCAGGATATGATGCGGGTGCGCGAGTACCTTGACCAGAAAAAGGTTCGCCTGCTCGGTCCGAATTGTCCCGGGTTGTTGACACCTGGCGAAAGCAAGGTCGGAATAATTCCCAACGACATTGCCATTCCAGGAAATGTAGGGGTTGTCTCCCGTTCCGGTACTCTGACATATGAAGTACTTTACGCACTCAAGCAGAACAAAATGGGCGTTACCACATGCGTTGGCATTGGCGGGGACCCCATCAACGGAACAAATTTTATTGATTGCCTGGATTTATTCGAAACAGATCCCCGCACGGAGATGGTCGTGATGATCGGTGAAATCGGCGGCTCCGATGAAGAAAAAGCCGCCCAATTCATCCAGAAAAACATGACCAAGCCAGTGGTCGCTTTTATCGCCGGGCAGACCGCCCCGCCTGGCAAACGCATGGGCCACGCCGGAGCGATCATTGAAGGCGGTGCGGGCACTGCGGCCGACAAGGTCAAAGCTCTCGAAGCAGCCGGGGTAAAAGTGGCGCGTTACCCGGAAGAAATCCCTTCCTTACTGGAATAAAATGTCATGGGCGACCCGGCGGGCCGCCCATTCTTATTTAAAACAAACAGGGGCACGTCGGCGTACGTGCCCCCAGGAGATATTCGGGGGGAGTTTATTTCTTGGCTTTTTGAGCTTCGACGAATGTCACTGCATCGCTAACGGTGGTAATCTTCTGCGCATCTTCGTCAGATATTTCTGTTCCAAACACATCTTCGAATTTCATGATGAGTTCGACCAGGTCGAGCGAATCAGCTTCCAGGTCTTCCCGGAAACGCGCTTCCGGCTTGACCTTGGCTTCATCCACGCCCAATAAATCTATAATGATAGCCTTGACTTCATCAAATGTGTTTGCCATGGGTTCCTCCGGGAAATTTTCTGGCCCAATTGTAACCGGGTTGCCAGTATAATTCAATAGACGGAACACAAACCCATGAAAAAAGTTGCGCCCATAGAAACTCGTAAATCCGACCATATCAAGATCAACCTGGAACAGGATGTCCGCTCCGGCCTGGCAAGTGGTTTGGAGCGCTACCACTTTGTCCACGAAGCATTGCCAGAGCTGGACCTGGATACAGTTGACACAACTCTCAGCCTGTTTGGCAAAAAACTGGCCGCTCCGATCCTGATCTCGTCCATGACCGGAGGAACGGAAGAGGCTGGAGAGATCAACCAGCGCCTGGCTGAAGCTGCCCAGGCATGCGGGGTCGCCATGGGCGTTGGCTCCCAGCGGGCCGCTTTCGAAGACCCCAGGCAAATCCCCACCTATGCCATCACCCGCAAGATCGCCCCGGATATCCTGTTGTTCGCCAACCTGGGCGCAATCCAGCTTAATAATGGTTTTGGCATCGACGAATGCCGTCGCGCTGTGGAGATGATCCAGGCGGATGCGCTCATTCTGCACTTGAATCCTTTACAGGAAGCCGTCCAGGCAGGTGGTGAAACGAACTTCGCCGGGTTGGCAAAGAAGATGGAGAGGATCTGCAGGCAGCTTGAAGTGCCGGTGATCGTGAAGGAAGTTGGCTGGGGAATATCAGAACGTACCGCCAGGCTCCTGGCGGACTGCGGTGTCGCAGCCATTGATGTAGCCGGCGCAGGTGGAACCAGTTGGTCGCAGGTGGAAATGCACCGCGCCCCGGATGAATTCACCCGCCAGCTTGCCGCCACCTTCGTTGGCTGGGGTATTCCCACAGCAGACTCTGATCCTGAATGTGAGAAAAGCTGTGCCCGGGCTGATCGTCTTCGCCAGCGGGGGAATCAAGGACGGCCTGGATATCGCCAAGTGTCTCGCTTTGGGTGCAACCCTGGCCGGCATGGCCGGGCAATTCCTGAAGGCCGCCGCGCTCTCAAACCAGAAAGTGATTGAGATGATCAGGTTGACCAGGAAACAGACACAGGTCACAATGTTTGCGGCCGGGGTAAAAACATTGAAAGGGCTGGAAATCGGCAAGCTGCAATTTAAATGAATAGAAACCTGGAAATAATATAATAATATATATGTTGACTACACTTATCCACGCCATCATTTTCGACTTCGGCGGTGTCCTGGTTAATTGGGACCCGCACAGAGTTTTTAACAAATACTTTTCGAACGATATACGAGCGATTGACAATTTCCTGGCAGAGATCAATTTCCCGGCCTGGAACCTCTCACAGGATAAAGGCTACCCTTTTGCTCAAGCCGTGGTCGACCTGTCTGCGCAGTTTCCGCAATATGCGCATCTCATCCGCGCTTACGATGTGGAATGGGAGCAATCGATCAGCGGGGTCATCCCGGGTACGGTCGAAATTTTGAAAAGACTCAAGGCGGCCGGCTACCGGCTGTATGGACTGACCAACTGGTCGGCGGAGAAGTTCTCCCTTGTCAGGCATAAATACAAGGTGTTCGAACTATTCGATGACATTGTGGTATCCGGAGAAGTAAAACTGATTAAACCCGATCCGGCCATCTTCAACCTGCTGCTCCAAAAGAACCGCCTTCGTCCCGAAGAATGTCTCTTGATTGATGATACTGAACATAATCTAAATGCGGCTCGTAAAATGGGCTTCGGGACCCTCCATTTCAGCTCCCCCGCCAGGCTCGAATCTGATCTTCAACATTTTGGTATTGTACTTGATCCTTGATTTGTTCTAATATAGTGGCTATACGAAATTAGATATATTATGGCTGTCTTCGCTGTCCAGTACCTCGAAAGCCCCTACCCGGATGCAACTCCTGCCCGTGTGCGTCGCCGTTTGCGCCAGGCTTTTGAGCGCCTGCCGATCAACTCCGTACTGCTCGGCTGGGAATTGACCCCGGCCATCGAAGAAGCCGTCGCTGAAGAGACCGCCCGCCAGCACGCCCGGCTGTACCGCTGGCAGCCGCTGCTTACCGGCGACGCCCATACCGACCTTCCACCCGAATGGGCCGTATGTGGCCCCGACGGTAATCCAATCCCGGGGCACGCTGGAATGCCGGAATTTACCTTCATTTGCCCGAATCGCAGCGCAGTGGCCGATTTCCTGTCGGAACGAGTCGAGAGTGCGGCAGCCACCGGCCTGTTCCAGGGCTTATTCCTGGACCGCATCCGCTTCCCCTCCCCCAGCCTTGACCCAGGGCGCGCTTTGGCATGTTTCTGTAAACACTGCACCCGCCTGGCCGCCGACATGGGGCTGGACCTGGGATCTGTCCGTCAAAGTATTCCAGCGCTCCCTGAAAAGACCCTCCTCCAGAGCCTGTTGGGGCATCCCACCGAAGCCGGCTCTTCGCTTGAATCTTTGCTCGATTTTCGCTCCGCCAGCATCACTCGAACCGTCCAGCGGGTCGCAAAACAAGCCCGAGCCCTCAACCTGTCGATCGGTTTGGATTGTTACTCACCTGCATTAACACGCATGGTCGGTCAGGACTTATCCGAGCTGGACGGCTGCGCTGACTGGATCAAGATCATGACGTATCCACGCGTCTTTGGGCCGGCCGGGATTTCGTTTGAAATGCTCGGTCTGGCCGATTGGCTGATCCAACATGGCATGGCCGAACCTGAGGCAATGCAAGTACTGAGGCAGGCCAGCGGGCTGCCTGTCCCGGGGACCAGATCTGAATTACGCCGCAGCGGTCTTGGGTCCGAAACAATTGCACAGGAAATTCAACGCGGCTACGAGCAGGGAGTGACCAAATTACTGGCGGGTATTGCGACAGTCGGGTTGGAAAATATCCATCAATCGACTCCGGAACAGATCCAGGCCGACCTGGAAGCCTGCCGGAGCGCAGATGGCCTGGTTATTTCCTGGGATTTATGGCTTACCCCCCTGGAATATTTTGATAGAATTCAAACCTTGTGGAGTTGAAATGACATTGAAATCGCTGATCGACAGCATGCTTCCCGCCATCGAGACAGAACTCATCCAAGCAGTCGCCCGCCTCGACGAGCCGCAAACGCGTTCTTTTCACGAAATGCTGACCTATCACATGGGTTGGAGCGGCGATGGCGCCGGACCGGAAGCGACTGGAAAGCGCATCCGGCCATTGCTGGTGCTCCTGACTTGCGCGGCATGCGGCGCAGAATGGCAGCGCGCCCTGCCCGCCGCCGCGAGCATTGAACTGATCCACAACTTCTCGCTTGTCCACGATGATATCCAGGATGGCTCCGATTTACGCCGTGGTAGGACAACGGTCTGGAAAAAGTGGGGCATGCCGCAGGCCATCAACGCAGGCGATGCGCTTTTCATCCTGGCCCACCTGGTCCAATTAAAAATCAGGGCAAGCCTATCCACCGGAAATAGCGTTACATGTGGGTGAAATTGTTGACCAGGCTTGCCTGGCTTTGAGCAGCGGTCAATACCTGGATATTTCCTACGAAAAACGAACCGATCTATCCATCGAAGATTATTGGCGCATGGTCGCCGGAAAGACCGCGGCATTGCTTTCCGCCTGCACGCAGGTCGGGGCATTACTGGGCGGCGCAGATGGACCGGTTCAGGATATGTACAGAAACTTCGGTCATTATCTCGGCCTGGCCTTCCAGGTGCAGGATGATTTTCTGGGCATTTGGGGGGATACGGCACTTGACCGGCAAATCCACCGAGTCGGACCTGGTGGCAGGCAAGAAATCGCTTCCGGTGCTGGTTGGGCTGTCCAAAAACGGACCTTTCGCACAGCGCTGGGCCGCAGGGGCCGATCAACGCACTGGAAGCCAGAACACTCTCGGAGCAATTGGCTGCGGAAGGCGCAAGGTTGCAAACGCAGGAAACCGCCGATCAGATGACCGACCTGGCGCTGCACTCCCTGCGAGCTGCCGGTCTGCAGGGCGAGGCCGGTGAAGCATTATTTGAGCTCGTGAATGTGTTGCTTGGCCGCCAGGCTTGATACCTCACCAACAGACCTTAGTAAGTCACCATTTGATGAGAAGTTCTTAAGGTAGCTTCTGGAGGCCACGGCACTTTACGGGGCAAGCAGAAGCAACGGCAGGAAATTGTAAGTGGGAGCGCCAGGACCCAGGTATTCGTCGGCGCCAAGGTCTGGGTAGACGGAACGCAACTGGCCATCGATATCAAACTGGACGCCGGCATTCACGCCCCGGTTGATGGCGGCAGATTTAGCGGTCAAGTGATAGCCGTCGGTGGGCGAAAAGGCGGGATCGCCGCTGTAAGCATGCGCGACCGTTATGTCTCCCGACCCGGCGGTATTCACCCCGTTTTCGAACCAGAGCACGCCATCCAGCGTCGCCTGGGTGCCCACATCCGGATTTATACCCGCGCCCTCCCGGGCAAAGATCGTATTCGTCAGGCTCACCGAGGTGACTTCGCCCGGGTAGAAGTATGTATTTGTAATGAAGACTCCGCTGACAGTCCCAACGACGGAGCGGGCGAAGGTTGTGTGGTAGAGAGCCGAGCCGGAACCGGTAATGGCAAGCTCACTGCCAACACCGCTGGCATTATTATCGATGAAGACGGTGTCCGTCAGATTGCCCGCGCTGAGCAAGAGATAGGCGCCGCCGCCCCAATCGGACGTGTTGGAACGAAAAATATTACCGTTGAAATTGGGGCCGGAGAATGCGGCAGACACCCCGCCGCCGCGAGAGCCGGCGCTATTGTAAGAGATCGTATTGCCCGTGAAAGTGACTCCGGTGTCTTCCAGATAGACCCCTCCACCAGAATTGGAAGCAGTATTGTGGCTGATGATATTGCCGGTCAGGTCGGAGGCCTCATAATACAGGAACACGCCGGCTCCGTTGTTGTCGGCGCGATTATATTCAATGGTATTGCCAGCCAGCTGGCTGCTGCTGTAGCCGGCGTACACCCCTCCCCCGTTGTAGGGGGTGGTATTATCTGTAATATGGTTGTTGCTCAAGATGGCGCTGGCCGTAATGATATACACTCCGCCGCCCACATCCTTCGTAGTGCCGTAATAGTCATAACCGCCCAGCCCGGCGGCGCTGCCATGCGTGAGGACCAGGCCATCGACAGTGGGGCTGATATTCCCGGTGATGTAGAGCACCCGGCCCAGGGAAGCGGCATTCAGGCTGGTGGGATAGGCGGCCGGGTCACGGGAAGTAAACTTCCCGTTGTAGCCGCCACGGATCGTGACGGTTTTATCGAGGCAAACAACCGCGGGGACCGTACCGGTGGTGGTGATGTCATTGCGGGGACAGTCATGTCGGTCAGTGTACGAACCGGTTTTAACACGGATCTCGTCGCCGGTGACGGACGCATCCACTGCAGCCTGGACGGTGGTATAGCAGGGGTTCAGGCCGTTGCAAGAGCCGCCCTGAGACACGTATAGGATGCCCGGCGAGGCCCGCACGCCGTCTGCGACTCCAAGCGCCAGCCGGACCAGAACAAGCAGGATCGCGGCGGTACGGATGAAGCGTGTTCGCAGAGTGTGCTCCTTTTGGAACATAATTTACGCCAGCCCTTCCAGCGGGTCTCCAGGCAAGCAGCGCAACACGCGGGAATGCCGATTTCAGTATAGCACTCCAAGAGGGTGTGTACAACAAGTGCTTTGGGTCAAAATATATTTGGTATAATCCGGCCTGCATGCGGGTGTAGTTCAGTGGTAGAACGCTTGCTTCCCAAGCAAGATATCGTGGGTTCGAGTCCCATCACCCGCTCTTATAAAACCAATTAAGAGGTCCTCCCGCCCATTACCAACAGCCGCCGGATCCTGGCGGCTGAATTCTAGATCCTTTTCGAATTCCTTTTTCTAGGCACGAGCTCAATAGACGCCGGGGATGATCTTCCAGGGCACACGCCGGCAGTATTCATCCCAGGCCTCGCCATACTTCTTGCGGCAGCGCCAATCATCACGATTGGCCCGGTCCGTCAGGAGGATGGCCAGGTAGACAACGTAAAAATAGGGCAGGAAATGAGCGAATCCAGCCGGCAAGCTCCAGGCGAGCGCCAGCGCGATCTCCGGCACATAGTGAAAGTGGCGCGCTACGCCCCACCAGCCGGATGTGAGCAGGAGATTCTCGTGCTGAATGCCATCTGCGGTCGTGTAGCGGGCGTGGATCAGGCCGGGCGGACGGCCCCAAACGGTCGTGGAGCCGTTCGTGGCCCGCACCCGCTGGCGCTGGGCATCTGCAGCGTAATTGAGATAGACGGCGCCTACCCCCAGAACAAATATGACCGCCGCGATTGGCCAGGCCAGGTCATGCGGGTGCAGCACAAGATATTGCGCGGGCAGTGTATAGACCGCCGGGACCCAGGCCATGACGCCCCAGCATATGTAGTATCCGAAGCGGTCGTGCATGATGTCAAGCGAGGTGAAGTAACCGCTTTCCCACCAAAAGAACCTGAACAGGTAGATCAGCATGATCGCGGCACAAACCAGCATGGCATTGCTGAGGCGCCCGGACGGGTCCAATTCAGCCTGCTTGGCGGCGAAGGAACAAACGATCACGCTCCACCCCATCATACTGAACCGGCAGTTGATCAGTTGTTTCAGATTGACGCCAAGAGTGTCGGATGCAGCTCAACTCCCCACCAGTAGTCCCAGATGAAGTTCCCGGAAATGCTGCGGTCTTCCGAACCCGGCCAATAACGGCCCTTGAAATAAAGGAACAAGCAAAAGATCAAAGCGAAAATGACCAGCGTTGCCAGGATCTCGCCGAAGCGATCCCAGACGATCCCGGCCTTGAAGAGGTGCAGGCCAAAGGAGCAGCCCAGGAAAAGAATGTGGGTGACAAACCAGGCCTGGATGCCATTCAACTTGTAGAGCGGCCGGTTCCCTGCGGGTGTGATGGGGCCGGCGAAAGTTTTCCCGGGCAGCCAGAGCAGCAGCATGCCCTCGAATACGACGAAGACGAGTACGATCGCAATGGCGCTCAGGCTTGGCCAGGGCCAATGGGCAGCAATCGAGCGCCATCCAGCCCGGTTAAGCAGCGGTATAAGAGAGCCGTTGAACGGCTCGAAGGTGCAAACGATCCAGAAGATGATCGCGGCGGGTGGGGTTGAGAGAATGAGTAACAGCGGCCCCAGCGTGGTACGTACGAATTGAACGGCAGGTTTATCGCTGCCGGCAGCCCAGGTGGTGAGCTTTCCGGCAGGCGAAGGTTCCGGCCTGGTGATTTTCAATGGGCGGATTTTCATTATTTGGACCATTCCCTGTATATGAAAGCTGTTTTCCAGGTACCTGCTTGATCAACTATACAGGAAATCATCCCCAAGGGCAAGAGGGCGTCGAAAAGCCGGGAAAGAGGCGCGTGTCCCATTTATTCAGCCAGGCGGCGATTTTTATCAACGCGAAATGGGTGGACAGTGCCATGACCGTATTAGGTCCATGAGATCAGGATATCCAGGATCCCTTTCAGTGAGCGTTTATTGCGCAAGGCGGCCTCATTGACTGCTTCCCTGATCAACTTTTCAGAATAGAGTTCCTCTGCCCTGACCAGGAATCCTGCCACGATGGTGGGATCTTCTTCGGGTAAGACTCTGGTAATATCTTTAGTTAGCCGGCTGAGCCATTCTTCGTGTGTTCCAGCAGCGGCAGAAGTTTCTGTTTCTGTTTCTGTTTCTGTTGTTTCTCCTTCTACTTCTCTCTCTGTATTAATCTCTTTTAAATTATTCTCTGCTTGGATCTCTGAGGTATTCTCTGAGGTAGTCTCTGTATACATATTAATGTTTGCCTGATCCTTCAAACCTTGACCTGCGGGATTCGCAAAACCTGCCTGCCCTTTTTTATTAACTGGTTGCGCGGATTCCGCCGAGACTTGTTTGTTGTTTTCCCCAAAACTTGTCCAGGCTTTCCGCTAAACCAGTTTTCGGTTTTTCATCAAGCTGGTTGGGGATTTTTCGCAGGATTGGTCGTGAGGAATCCTTATCCAGGTTTATCAGGCCATCATACAGCGCCGCCCGGTTTACCCTCCAATACAGGCGGGTCGGGATATCCCGCAGATGCAAGGAAAGATACTTGCTGCACTTTTTGCGGGCTGTAACCTGTTCATGCCGGCTAAGTCCGGTCTCGATTTCCCAATCTTCGCTGGTCTTATACCACCAGCCGTCTTTTTGAGTGGCGCGTTCCTGCCAGTAGATCGCCTGGGAGAGCAACAATGCCGCTTGAACGCTTCCGGTCAGGTCTACCAGAGCCCTCCTGAAAGCGATCGGACGATCGATGCCATCCAAAATGGTCTTGATTTCCTGCATATTCAGCAGGTCTTTGACTTTCTTATCTGATTTCATTATTCCTGACTTATCAAGATCTCTTTTTGCCTCCATGATCCTTTTCAAAAGACCCGGCGGATCCAATTCAGGAGGTTGATTTCAGGCGCCAGGTTGATTTTATAGTACATTTGTTCTATTCGTCAAGAGGCTGTGCCAACGGTTTTTTATGGAAATCATGCCAATTATTGCCCTTGGAGATTGTAAGGATGCTGTTATGTGACCTTTTCATTGACATGCTAAAATATTTGTACGGAGGCCGAAGAATCATATGAGTGGTGCTGTAATTCTTTACATAGAAGATAATATTGACAATCGTACACTTATACGTCGGATTCTCACAGCAGAAGGTTATGAGGTCATAGAGGCGGGAAATGCCCACGACGGTTTGTCAACCCTGAAATCAATGCGGCCGGATTTGATTTTAATGGACATCAATATGCCGGATGTGGATGGATATACTCTTACTGCCCAGATCCGCGCCATGCAGGGGTTTGAGGGAATCCCGATTGTAGCCCTGACTGCCAATGTTATGCGCGGTGACCGGGAACGTTCCCTGGAAGCTGGCTGCGATGGATATATCCAAAAACCAATCGATATCGATTTACTACCACAGCAAATAGAGCGTTACCTGAGGAAGAAATAACCATGCCCGACTCTCAAGATACCGTTCGTAATCCCATAAACGATACACAACCGGGTCGCAAATCCTCGATCCCCAAGGATTGCACCGTCCTGGTAGTGGAAGACAATGTTTCAAATTTTGTTCTGATAGCGCGTATGTTGGGCTATCTGGGGGTCCACTGCGAATGGAAGACATCCGGGTATGAGGTTGTCGAATATGCGGATACCCTACCCCGACTCGATTTGATTTTAATGGACATTCGCCTGCCGTATGAGGATGGTTATGGGGCTTTAAAGAAAATCCGCGCTTCCGAACGCCTGAAACAGGTCCCCATCGTGGCAGTGACTGCGGAAGCCAGCCTGGAGCAAATGGAAAAAGCTCGAACTTCCGGATTTGATGGTTTCCTGGGAAAGCCACTCGATCCCGACCGCTTCCCTGACCAGATCCGGTATATTCTTAATGGCAGGCCGGTCTGGGAGTTTAATTAATTCCAGGTGCGCGGCGCCCCGACTGAATCAACTGCAAGTCATCCTGCAAGGAGTACCTGATGCCGTCAGAAAAAAAGAAGCTGACCCTCAATGGGCTGATCGATACAATCCTACAGCCAAACACCAATATTAAAGATTCGCAATCCAGGCAACAAGCATACCTCGTCACCCTTGCATCTCTGATATTGGCAGGAATTTGTTTCATCGCGGGGATTGTCGGCCTGATCATTGGTTTTCCGGCAAGCCTGATTGTCGGTCTCTTCTTCCTGACAATTTCAATGTCCGCCGCATGTGCACTCGGGCGTACAGAAAACTTCCTCGTGGGAAGCATTTTACTGGTCAGCGGCATCATCCTGGGCGGGTTCTTTAATAAGCTCGGCTTTTCCGGAAAATATTTCGGTCATTATCATCTTGATGTCCACAATCGTTCCGGCCTTCAGTCTCAGCATCGTCTTATTACCGCTCCTTTCAATCATTATCATTGCGGTCGTTGTTTTAATTACCATTGGCGTGCTGCCCCTGATGGCTACCATTTCAGCCAGCACGGAATTAATGATCTTCATCGTGTTGGCCATCATTCAAGGTATCTTCATCCTTGTGGCGTGGTACCGGGACACTTCTGAATCCCTTCAACAGGATGAAATTGGTAGTCTGCGCGGCAGGTTGGAGGAACGCATCGAAGAGCGTACACGCTACTCCAGAATCGTGGCCGAAATCTCTCAAGAACTCGCTTCCGCCAAAACGATGGATGATCTGCTGGATCAAGCTGCAAGTCAAATTTCTTCACGTCTGGGATTTGCGTACGCAGGTATTTTTATCGCCAACGAAGCCGGGCACACTGCCACTCTCAAAGCCGCGGCAGGGTTCAGGCGCAGATAAGATCCTACGTGCGGGTAAACGGGTAAGCTTTGGTCCAGCTTCACTTCTCGGATGGGTGGCTGAAAATAAACATCACCGGGTCGCCTCAAGAATTGACGCAGACTCGATGCTGCTTGAAACAGAACTTCTCCCTGAAAACCAATCTGAAATTGGTATTCCGGTCCTGAGCAGAGATCAATTACTTGGTCTACTGGATTTGCAGAGTACACGCTCTACAGTCTTTGATAATGAGACCATCGTAGTTCTCGAGATGCTTTCCACACAGCTTGCAGCCGCGATTCAAAACGTTCGTCGAATGGAAGTCGAGCTGGGGAGCACCAATGAAGTGACCGAGGTTTACCTGGCGAGCAACAAGATTGCACAGGTAAAGACAGATGATGAGATTTACAGAATACTGGAAGGACTTTTTTCCAAATTTCCTTACGTAAACTTATTTTTGACCCCGGAAGGAGAAGGCCTTAAGCCAATCGCCAAGACGGATGCCCGGCTGCCAGAGGGACAATCCTTACCGGAATTCATATCGGTTTCCTTGCACGAGCTTGAACCTTTTATAACCACGGATATTTTCATTGGTGAGAAAAATCGCCTGAATTCTTTGCCCTACAACCTGGTCAATGCCCTTCGCCAACTGCAGATATTCAGCGCAGCCATCATACCGGTTTTGCGGAATGGGTCGATCTCGGGGGCTTTCATTATCGGCACACGTGAAAAGACCCCTCTGGCTCATGAAAACCTGGAACCTTATATCAATCTGGTCAAACAAATGGGTGCCACTTTGGATCGTATCCAAAATACGCTGGATACGGATTCGCGCATTGTTGAGATGGAAGCAGATTCATCCTTAAGTTCCGAAATTGCCAGGGCCAAGACTGAAAAGGATATCCTTGAAGCCGTCGATAATATTTTCCTGGGTACATCCAAAGCCTCCATTCTGCTGGTCGCTGAGAACAACAACCTGCGGATCGCTGAAAGTCTAAACCTGTTACAGGAAGGACAACCGCTTCAATTGCCCGAAAGTCTCATGGTGACGCCCGGCGAAATACTTAAACAACTTGGAAATAATGTTTTAGTGGAGGATGTCAGCAAACTGTCTGCGCTTCAATACGCGCAATTCCATCCTGAACTGCAAAAATTCGTCGAAGCTGAAGCTGGCAGGCTGCCGGTACTGAATATTGAATTGATGAAATTGCTCGAGCAGGTTGAGTTCAATAGTGTCGCATTGATGCCCATAGCTCGTAACAACGAACTGGCTTATCTAATCATCGTTGGATCAAGAAATAACCAGCCGTTAGCCTCTCTGGTCCGTTCCTATAAGGATGTGAGTGAATTAATTACTGCAGGGTTCGGCCGTATTCGAGACGAACGGGATGTTGAGTATCGGTTGAACCAGGATGAAGTAATCATTCAAATGAGCCAGGAAATCTCCTCGATCCGCGATCTACCCACCCTCTACAGTAAACTGCATGCCCATATCCGCCAAACGCTTGGGGATGTTAATTTCCTGGTGACTCTCTATGATGAGAACACCAATTCAATTTCGGTCCCTTATATGTTCGAGGGGGGTGCTGACAATAAAAATGCGGTGGAAAAGATCGAGCCCTTCCCGGTTGGCGAAGGGTTGACCTCAGTCTTGATCCGCACAAAACAACCTCTCATGCTGGTCGAAGATACAGAAAAACGCGCTTTGGCTCTTGGCGCCAAGATCGCCGGGAAACCGGCAAAATCCTGGCTTGGTACCCCCATGCTGGTTGCCGATAAAATCATCGGCACCATCGTTGTCCAGGATACCGAACACGAGTTCGCATTCAACGACAACGATTTACGCTTCCTGACCACCCTTTCAACCCAGATCGCAGGCACCATTTATAATGCCCGTCTCCTGGAAGAGACCCGCAATCGCGCCATCCAATTAAAAACTGCGGCTGAGATCGCACGGGATATTTCCGGTTCCATCAATGTGGGAGAATTGATCACCAAGTCCGTTACACTTATTCGCGAGCGCTTCAATTACTACCATGCGGCTATTTTCCTGGTCGATCCGACGAATGAATTTGCTGTCATCCGGGAAGCCACCGGCGAAGCCGGCAATCAAATGAAACGCGCCGGGCATAAACTTAAAGTGGGGTCAAAATCCATTGTAGGCTATGCAACCGGCAACGGCGAACCGCTGATCGTAAATGACACAAATCGTGATGCCACATATTATGCCAACCCACTTCTCCCCGAAACACGCGCTGAAGTGGCAATTCCGCTCAAAGTCGGGCAACGCATTTTGGGCGCCCTGGATGTTCAAAGCACATTAGCGTATTCCTTCCGGGAAGAAGACATCAGTGTTCTGCGCATATTGGCCGATCAGATGGCTATTGCAGTAATCAACTCTGAACTCTTCTCCGATGTACAGGAACACCTGTCCCAGCACCGCTTGCTGCATCACGTCACAACTGCCGCAGCCTCTGGTACAACCCTGGAAGAATCGCTCACCAGCGCCACCCAGGGTCTCCAGGTCACATTGGGCGGCGACCGGGTTTCCATCTTACTGGCCGATAAAGGGAAAAAGACCCTGAAAGTCAGGGCATTTGCCGGGTATTCTGAGGAAGTTGGGAAACTTGAAATCCCCTTTGGAGAGGGAATAACCGGTTGGGTGGCTGTTCACCAACAACCCCAAAGGATCAACGATGTCACCCAGGATCCGCGGTACATCCAGGTGGGCTCAAATATTCGCTCTGAATTGGCAATTCCGCTTTCCTACCGGGGGGATTTGCTCGGGGTCCTGAATGTTGAGAGCGACCAGGCCAGTGCTTATAATGAAAATGATGAGGAAATGCTTGGTACGTTGGGTGGCAGTTTGGCAGCCATCATTTCCAATGCACGCCTGATCGAGCAGGTCCGCCGTCAGGTTGACCATGAACGCATGCTTTACGAAGTAACCTCCAAGATCCGCCGTTCCACTGATATTCAGACGATCATGGCAACCACTGCGGGCGAATTGAGCAAGGTACTCGGGGCGCGCCGGGCCCAGATCAAAATGGGCACGGTTGATCCTGGACCGGAGGCCGGGAAGCTTGTCGAAGAGGCCGCGACCACCCAGGGAGATGCTTTATGAACATTCCCTTCCTAAGCAGGAAACCCGATCAGGAAACTGACCTGTCGCTGCATACCGACACGATAATATCGCTGCGCCAGCGTATCTTGAACAGTGTCCTGATCGGCGCTGCAATCTTTGGCGTATTGGATTACTTCCTGGTAGTGATCCGCACATTTTCTCAGACGCCCCTGCCGGCAGTCATCGTCTACACATTGGCGATCCTTTGGATCATTGTAGTTACCATCGTCCGGAAATTTCCCTATCGCCTTCGGGCGCTTAGTTTTGTAGGTCTGATCTACCTGCTGGGCATAACCAGTTACCTGCAGGGAGGCGTTACTACAGACGGGGCCATTTTCATTCTCGCTTTCATCGCCATGACAAGCCTGTTCTTCGGTTCCCGCGGAGCAATCGCAGGCCTGCTGATCGGCATTGTTTCCGTTTGTGTGATGGGTGTTTTGATGTCGATGCAGATCATTGTTCCACCCAATCCCACCAGTTCGGAAAGCGCAAGCAGTTGGATCAATCGTGGAGCCGTACTGGTATTACTGAGTGTCATAGTCGGTCTTTCTTTATCCAGCATGCTGCGCGGCCTGCAAACAAACTTGAGCAAAGCCACCAATATCGCCACAGAACTGGGAAAAGAGCAGGAACGTCTCCGTCAATATACCGATGAACAGGAACGCCGTTCCACAGAGATACGTACAGCCGCCGAAATCTCCCGCTCAATCAGTGGTGTCTTGACGCCGCAAAAACTACTCCGCGATAGTGTTTCGCTGATCCTGGAACGCCTGAATTTGTACTATGTAGGTGTCTTTATTACAGATGAGAATAATGGTTATGCAGTCCTGAAAGCCGGCACAGGCGAGGCGGGCCAGTCCATGGTCTCATCCAACCACAAACTGCCCCTCTCCGACTCTTCAATGGTTGGATGGGCAATCACGCATCGCCAGGCCCGAATTGCCCTGGATGTGGGCCAGGAGGCGGTCCGTTTCGCCAATCCGCTCCTGCCAAATACCCGTTCCGAACTGGCCCTTCCGCTGGTCTCCAAAGATCGGGCAATTGGAGCCCTTTCCATTCAATCTGAACGATCCGAAGCCTTCGATCAGGAAGACATCATTGTTTTGCAGAATATTGCGGATACTCTGGCAATTGGCTTTGAAAACGCACGGCTTTTCGAGGAAACACAAAAGAATCTCGATGAAATGCGTATCGCCCAACGCGATTATATATCCCATGCCTGGTCCAATACGGCTCGAGAGAACGAAGAATATGAATATGCGGCTTCCAATGAAGGACTCCCATCCGATGCGGCCATTACGGCCATCGATGTTCCCCTGATCCTGCGGGAACAAATCATCGGTCAGCTGCACCTGGAAGGTCAACAAGATTGGTCGCCTGAAGAACGTGCCCTCGTCGAGGCTGTCGCAACGCAGGCAGCCCTTGCCATGGAAAACGCCCGGCTGCTTGAAGAAAGCCGGCAGACCGCTTCGCGTGAACGCCTGGCCACGGAAATAACTGGCAAGGTTTGGTCGTCTCCCAACACGGAATTCATACTGCAAACCGCCCTGAAGGAGCTCGGACGAGCCCTGCATGCCGAAGAAGCTACGATTGAACTGAAAATGGATTGATCTGCGGGTGATATGAATAATAAACCGACCTCTACACAACCGTCAGCTAAAAGAACGCCACGCTTGGGCTCAATTAGCCTGCGCACCAAATTAATCCTTGCAAACATGCTTATCATCGCAGTGGCAATTGTGGGAACAGGCTACTATGTGTATGCGCGCACAAACGAGGCAAACACCTATCTGGTAGATCAACTCGACAAAAATGTGCTTCAACAGGCAAAGGACAAGTTGACGAATACGAGCGCATCCCAGGCAGCTGAATTGAATAACTTTTTCATCATCATGAGAAGAGACATTACCACAATCGGCTCAACCACCTCAAATCTGCTCTCACAGGAAACAAGCCTTGGTAACGAATCATATTGGGATGCTTCCCAAGTTCTGGTGCCGATTGCAAAAGGAAGTTGGGATAACCCGAATACCGAGCCCAGTTCAGTTTTTGTCCCCGCGAAAGATTATCTTTCACCTTCCCTTGTATCCGAGTTGAATACCGTCAAAAAGCTGGATTTTACTGCGCCCACCATTCTCCAACAAAGCCCGGACACTGTCGCGATTTACTTCGGCGGCCAGAACGGTGAAACAGTCTATTACCCCAACATTGACCTTGCAGCGATCGTACCCCCGAATTTCGATGTAACCAGCCGGCCCTGGTACATTAACGCCGCGCCAGCTCAAAACCCCGGTAAAAAATCCGTTTGGTCCGCCCCATACCTCGACGCGGCTTTGCATGGGCTGATCGTTACCACCAGCATACCAGTCTTCGACTCAAGAGGAAATTTCCGCGGCGTAACTGCCATGGATATTCAACTCAATCGAATTACACAAATCGTTTCCAATATTAAGGTGGGAAAGACAGGTTATGCAATCCTGATCGACAAAGATAAACGCTTGATTGCGATGCCCGATGCAGGTTACACCGATCTGGGGATTACTTCCCAAACGTTTCCTCTTGGCGAAGTATTGGATTCTTCCAGGCTTCCCGGGGTTGAGGCTGGGCTATTCGATGTGTTTGGCAACAGCGCTTCCGGAAACAGTGGCTCTACAACAATCACCTTCAATGGCATAGAACGTTTTATTTCATTTGACCCCATTCCAGAAATCGGTTATGGGATCATTGTTATCGTTCCTTCGAATGATTTTATGGCGGATACCATAGCCGCCAGACAACAAATCTCCACCGAGACAGCCAGCACATTCTCGCGCAGTATATTTTTAGTGATCGTGATATTGATTGCAGCGTTGATCATCACGTTTGTCATCGGCAGTAGTCTCACCTCGCCTCTATTCGGATTAACCAAGACTGCCGAAGAAATTACCCGGGGCAATCTCACTGCGGAAGCAAAGGTGAGCGGCCGGGATGAAATTGGAACCCTGGCCACTGCCATAAATAAAATGACTTCCTCCTTGAGAAATAGTATTCAATCTCTTGAGCGCCAGGTCGAAGAGCGTACTTCTGACCTGGTTCGCAAGTCGCTTCACATGCAAGCGGCTTCCCGAATTGCGCATGATGCGGCTGAGCTGCAGGATATCAACACTCTGAATAAACAGACCGTTGATCTTATTTCCAACAGATTCGGCTTTTATCACACGGGCATTTTCTTACTGGATGAGCCCGGAGAGCATGCGGTCTTAATGGCGGCATCTTCAGAGGGAGGCCAGAAGATGCTGGCTCGTGGACACAAACTCGATGTAGGTATTCAAGGTATTGTAGGTGTAGCTGCTTATCAGAACCGGGCCCGTATCGTCAATAATGTTGACCTGGATAAAGATTTTTACAAAAATCCCGACCTTCCCTTAACCCGTTCTGAAGCGGCTATTCCTCTGGCCGCACGCGGTAAAGTTCTTGGGGTTCTCGATATCCAATCGACTGAAGAGTCTGCTTTCCAGAAGGATGATGTGGAAGTACTCCAGACAATGGCCGATCAAATTGGCCTTGCCATTCAAAATGCCCGTTTGATTTCAGAAAGCCAGGATTCACTCAAAAAACTGGAGACTTCCTCAGCAGAAAATATCCGTCGGATCTGGCGGGAACGACTTCGGATCAATCGCCGCTCCTATCGTTATTCTTCCATGGGACTTTCCACGGAAGTGCATGTCGGAAATGTTGCGACTGTCGATGATCAGAATTCAAACCGGTTGAATATCCCGATAACCCTGCGCGGCCAGGTTCTCGGTACGATTGCTTTGCGACGCTCTTCAGAGAATGCCTGGAGCGATGCCGATCGCTCTCTGGCATCGGAAATCGCCGGCCAGGTAGGTCTTGCGCTTGAAAACGCCCGCTTGCTGGATGATGCTCAAAGGCGCGCCGCTCAGGAACAATCGTTGAGCGTACTGGCCGCAAAACTGAGCAGTTCACTGGATCCTAATATTCTTCTTCAAACAGCGATTCGCGAGCTGCACCAATTACCGAATGTTTCGGAAGTATCCGTCTACCTGGAGCCATCCGAAAAGAGCTCGCATAACAAAGAATCCTGACCCTTGCTACTCAAGGCTGGTTGCTGAAAGTTCTTAGCGAAAAATGGATTAATCGAGATGACAATGGAAACCAAGAATAAAAAAAATCGACCCGCGCGAAGCCTGGCAGTCACGATTGCGATCGCGTTCTTAACCTTGAGCGTTTTAATTCTCCTGGCTTCTGGCGGTTTCCAATTACTCTTCAACCTGCAAGCCCAGCAACAGGCCCTCTCCAGCCAACAGCAACTAACCGCCCAGGGTGCCGCCAAAACCGTCAACAATTTTATTCAGCAGAATTTCTCGTTATTATCGACGGCTGTCGCGTTGGTTCGTCCAAATACAATATCACCAGCCAATCAGTCACAGTTTTTGAATAGTCTATTAGTGAACCAGCCCTCCTTTCGCCAATTTGCAATTTTCGATCCTCAAAATAAAAACACAGCCTTTGCCACTCGCACCCAGAGCGCATCTACAAAAGTAATCACCAGTCTGGTAACGGCCGATATACTGGCCCTTACCAGGAATGGACAAAAATACATAAGCCCGGTTTATTTCGATGTCGTCAACAATGAACCATTGGTGCTCATGGGAATTCCAGTGCTCAACGCGCTGGGAGAATTTCAAGGTACTTTGGTCGGCGAATTGAATCTGATATCTACATGGAACCTGGTAAACCAGATCAAAGTGGGAAACACCGGCTATGCTTATGTTGTGGATAACAAAGGCAAACTGCTGGCCTATAAAGATACCGCGCGTGCTTTCAAGGGTGAGGATACCAGTAAAATAAAACCAGTCAGTGAATTCATCCTTAAGCCGTTATTACCTTCCGCCAGGGGGACAGAGATCTACTATGGCATCAATGGTTCATTGGTTGTCGGCACGTACGTCCCATTGATATCACCTGAATGGGCAGTAGTGACAGAATTACCCTGGCAGGAAGCCTATCGACAAAGTATTCAGGTAGGCCTTACTTCACTTGCCATCATCCTGGTCCTGGCAGCAGTGGCAGTCGTTGTGGGTATCAGGGTGGCGCGCCGGTTGACCGTTCCCATCACCGAATTAACCGCTACGGCTGCAGCCATTGCAGCAGGCGATCTGAAACAAAGAGCCGCAGTCAAAGGGGGGCTTGAACCAGAAGCCCTGGCAAACGCATTCAACAACATGACCGACCAATTGCAAGGACTTATTGGCGGTCTCGAAGAGCGTATCACGGAACGTACGCAGGTGTTGGAAGCGCGTTCTCTGGAAGTGCAAAACGCCGCACAGATCGTGCGCGAGATATCAAACATACAAGACATCGACACCTTGTTGGATCGGGTAGCCATCTTGATTAAAGCCAGGTTTGGCTACTATCATACCGGTATTTTCCTGATCGATGACAATGAAGAATATGCCGTTCTGAAAGCTGCGGCGGGTGATGCAGGTCAATTAATGTTGGCCAGCAAACACAAATTAAAAGTCGGAGAAACAGGCATAGTAGGTCATGTTGCCCAAACAGGCGAAGCGCGCATTTCTCTGGATGTAGGGACGGATGACGTTCATTTCCAGAACCGGCTTTTACCTTATACGCGCTCTGAAATGGGGCTTCCCTTAAAAATCGCAGATCGTGTTATCGGCGTTTTGGATATTCAAAGTGATAAAACCAACGCCTTCGATCAAAACAATATTTCAGTTATGCAAATCGTGACCGATCAAATCGGCATCGGTATTGAAAAAACACAGCTCTTTCAAAGTGGAAAGCAAAATGCATCGGAATTGGAACTGACCATCCAGGAAAATACTTATCGAACCTGGCGAAATTACCTGGGCCAGAAAGAAGGATTTGTAGGATACCAGTTTGATGGAGTCACAATTGAGGCACTGACAGCAGCCTCTGCGAACGTTCTCAAGGATTTGCAAAAAGGGGAACCGGATGCCATGGAAAAGGGCGAAATTGTCATCTCTGGTAACACGCTGGGCGTTCCAATCCGGTTACGCGGGCAAACCCTCGGAACGTTACAATTACAATTCCAGACTCCCGAAATCTCCAAAGAAACCTTGAGGTTGGTGAAGGAGGCGGTGGACCGTCTTGCGCTGGCCCTGGAAAATGCCCGTCTGGTCGCTGAAGCGCAACAACGCGCGGACCGGGAACGGATGATCAGCCAGGTCACCACCAGAATGCGCGAAACATTGGATATTGAAACAATCCTGAAAACCGCTGTCAAGGAAATTCGACAATCCCTCGACCTGACCGAGGCTGAAGTAAGGCTGCAATTGGCCAGGGAAAACCACCCAACCGAGGTCGCCCATGCCTAAAAAGCAACTGATCATCGGCTTGATCCTGATATCGATTATTTGCCTGTCGGCATCCTGTACAGGTGGCGCGCAGAGTCCTGCCCAGCAACCCATTCGGGTCGGATGGACCGTGTGGCAGGGGGATTACACCCTCCTGGTGGCAAATCAAATGGGCTTTTTTAAAAAGCACGGCGTGATTGTCGAGCCTGTGCGCTACGATTCTTCTTCACAGGCAATCCCAGACCTGGCCGGAGCAAAGCTGGATGGCGGCCTCTTCACCATGAATAGTGCCCTGCTGGCAGCGAATCTGGTTGATATAAAAGCGGTCATGGTGTCTGATAATGGAGGCCAATATAGCCTTGTGGCGTCACCAGACATAAAAAATGTCAATGCTCTGCGAGGCAAGCGGATAGGGTTTAATCTCCACTCATCCAGTGAAATGTTCGTGTCTTATATGCTCAGCAGCCAGCGCATGACATCGAAAGATGTAGTGGTTGTTGAAATGTCCCCGGACAAAGTTGCCCAGAATATCCCCGGCCAGGCGGATGCCGGTCTTGTATGGGAGCCCTATACCGCCCAGGCGCTCGAACAAGGCGATAATGTAGTTTACCAGAGCGATTATTATTCTTCTCTCAGCCCCAAGCTGCTTGTTTTTCGTAAAACCCTGATCGACCAGAATCCCGATAAAATTCGCGCTTTTATTTTGGCATGGGATGAAGCTGTAAATTATCGTTTCAGTCATCCTCAAGAATCACTGGCGATCATTTCAAAAGCAACTGGTTTGCCTGCCAGCAGCTTATCTCTAACCAGCGCGATCACTATTTTTACGGTCCAGGACAATCTCAAGCTTTTTTCGAGCAACCCGGGAACCGATCCGAGTTCAATATATTTCAGCGCTGGTTTCAACCGGGATTTCCTCGTTACCAACGGTTACCTCACATTCCCGACTGATATCAACAGCTTTCTTGAACCGTCTTTGCTGAAACAGGAATAATCTTACTCCGAAAGTTTTTCGCAAATGGACAGGAAATAAAATGCAAATACCCAGAACCTGGCTTAGTACTTCTTCACCCAAAACGCGCCGAACTTTTTTGACGATCGGATTGGTCACATTAGCGTTTATTATATTCAGTCTGGTTTCGGTTAAAGATTTACTGGCGCCCAAGGGGATTAACGAGATCATTGTAAATCCCATCCCCCTGATGATCAGCCTTTTCGGATGTATTTCAACGGCCCTGGCTTGGAAAGGCCGGACGCGTCTTGCAAGCTATTTGCTTCTCACGGCAGTATTCGTTGGCTTCCTGCTGATAGCGATATTCACTGAGCAATCAACTTTCGTAACTGTAGCCGGATTGGTAATCGTGGTTATTCCCATCATGATAGCGATTCAATCGTTGTCTGAAAAGGAGTTCATCGCGATTGTCATTATCACAATATTGGGCAGATCGGCCATTCAATTATTCGGAACTCTTAAAACCAGCAGCCCCTTGACCGGCGCAAGCGCACAGACTGCACTGGCAGCTCAATGGATCTCAGTAATCATCGCGATTCTATTTGGCCTTTATATCGCTTTTAACCTTAATAACTATGCCTTCCGCGTCAAGATGATCCTTGTATTGGGGATCATAGCGATTGTCCCCACTGCAATCATTACCACGATTTCAAGCCAAAACCTGGAAACAAACTTAATTTCACAATCCAACCAGAATCTGGTGTTTTCTTCCGGCCAGTTGGCAACGGGCATAGATTCGTTTATTCAAACGAATCTCGACATTACCCGGACAGCTGCGCAGGATCCGGCTTTCATTAGTTACCTCGGCCAGCCATCCCTAAATTCATCCAGCCAGGGTACGCTTCTACCCCGTGGTACTGAGCTTGAAAGGGTCGGCATCGAAACTCTCCTGGCACTATTAAAAAAAGATCCGATTAATATTATTTCCGTCAAGCTTCTGGATGGGTTTGGGACCGTTCAGTTAAGCACAAACCCATCTGATATTCATAAATTTGAATCAACTCTCGACTATTTCTTAATTCCTTTTAGGGAAGGAATCCCCTACGTATCTCCGGTCATCATTTCTCAAAATGGTGGCGGTTCCATTAACTTTAGTTCACCGATCCGCTCCGCTTCAGGAATTTCGATTGGCGTTTTGGATATCACCTATTCTGCGTCGATCCTTCAACAAACCCTCGTCCGAAATGGCAGCAAACTCGGCTCGGATTTTTCCACCATGCTGATTGATGAAAACAATATCATCCTTGCCCACAGCGCATCGCCGGATCTGGTTTATAAAATCATTAATCCGCCCAACAATAATACAGTCTTCGACTTAATCTTTGCCAACCGGCTTCAAGATCTGTCAACGGACCAATTGATCGTCAAAATGGACGGATTGAAACCTGGATTGGACAACATTTCGAAAATCCAGTATTTCACAGGCAACTTTCATCCGAAGCAAGTACAAAGCAGCGGGGCGGGTTCGCTCTCAGACCAGGCCGGTGCAGCAAAATTGTCCTCGGTTAATTGGTACGTTATTACCTTCGTTCCACAAAACACATTGCTTGCCCCGGTGCATAAACAAACCCAGAGTATCGTATTGCTCAGCATTTTGATCGGTCTGATCAGTATTGGTATCGCTTTAGCCCTGACTCAAGTTCTAATATCTCCCATCTTGAAACTGACCCGAACATCTGAACAAATTACACAAGGCGACATTAACGCGATTGCCTCAGTAGAAACAAAGGATGAAATCGGGGTCCTGGCAAATACCTTTAATTCAATGACTGGCCGGGTCCGGGACCTTATAGGCAACCTTGAACAACGCGTGGCCGAACGTACCCAGGCTCTTGAACGCCGGGCTGTCCAGCTTCAAGCTGCGGCAGACGTCGGCAGCACAGCCACCCGCCTGAGGGATCAGAATGAGCTTTTACGACAGGTCACGCGACTGATCAGCCAACGTTTTGATTATTACCACATCGGAGTCTTCCTGGTGGACGAACGTGGGGAGTACGCCATCTTACGTGCTTCCAACAGTGACGGCGGGCAGCGCATGCTTACCCGTGGTCATAAACTAAAGATTGGCCAGGTCGGCATTGTCGGCTACGTTACCGGCTCCGGACAGGCACGCATTGCACTGAACGTTGGTAAGGACGCCGAATTCTTTAACAATCCGGATCTGCCTTTGACTCAATCCGAAATGGCTCTCCCACTTATCGTGGGGGGCAAAATACTGGGCGCCCTGGATATCCAGAGTCTGCAGGAAGCTGCTTTTACCCAGGAAGATATTGCAACATTAAAGGTGCTTGCAGACCAGATTTCCATAGCGCTTGAGAATGCCCGCCTGTTTTCTGAGAACCGGATAGCCCTGGAATCTGCCCAACGCGCTTACGGTGCCGTTAGTTCAGAGGCCTGGCAGCGTTTATTGCGCGAGAGATTGGATACGGTGGGATATATCAGCCTGGCCGAAGATCAGGCATTGCCTGTATCGGGGGATGCCAGCAGCGAATATTTGGAAGCAATCAAGACTAAGAAATCCGTGCTTTCAAATAACAACCGGACTTTGCATTTGCCCATCAAGGTTCGCGGTGAAGTAATCGGGGCAATCCGCCTTGACAAACCGCTTGCCACGATTGGTTGGATCACTGACGATATGAACGTAGCGAACACACTCTCAGATCAATTGGGGGCAGCGTTGGATAGCGCCCGACTGTACGAAGATATCAACCGACGCGCCGTCACCGAGCTCACCATCAGCGATATTTCCTCCAAGATCAGCGGTTCGGTCAATCTGCGTAACGTTCTCCGCACCACCGTTCAGGAACTTGGCCGGGCGCTCCCGGATACAGAAATAATCATCCAATTGCAAAGCGATCAGGATAAAGTCAGTCATTAGAAAAGGATATTTATGCTTAACTGGCTGCAAAAATTATTCTCCATACCTGCCTTCTCAACTGCAGAAGAGACGCGTCTGGCGCGCGAGCTCAATATTGTTTATAGCGCGGCAATCGGTATATTCCTTGGGACAGACGCTCTCCTGGCAGTTCTCGGCTATCCACCAACAACACCCACGTACTGGATCTTCCTGGGTATGGCGCTGGCTATTGCCGTTTTGTTGGTGGTCATGCGGCGCGGACATCTACGCCAAACTGCCATGATTTTCATGTCAGTGGTTTACGTGGGATTGGTGATTTCGGCGTGGACCCAATCGGGCGTGCGGGACGCGGCTTTTATTGGCCTGACCGGCGCCATACTTCTTTCCAGTGTACTCCTGGGAGAACTCGCCCTGGTGGTTTTCACAATATTAAGCATCATCGCTGGATTTGTACTGGCATATGCCCAGGTTGCTGGCATAATTCCTCAGCCGGCCGATGCTCCGGTCAATACTGCCATAGCCATGGCAGCGGTATTCATTGCGGATGCGGCTTTTTCCTATCTTGCCATTACCAAATTAAAAGCCTCCATCAAACGCACTCAAACCGGTGAGAGCGATCTCCTGGAACGTAACAAAGAATTAGCTACTCTCCAGGCCAGCCTCGAAAAGCAGGTCGAAGAACGCACGGGAACGCTTGTCAAAGCGAATGAACACTCCCAACGCCGTGCCATGTTGTTCGAGGCTTTGGCAAAAATTACCCGTGCCGCTACTGTTCGCCAGGACCCTTCGCAACTATTACCAGAACTGGCCAACTTGATTTCAGAATACTTCGGCTATTATCACGTGGGCATCTTCCTGCTTGAAGAGAGTGGTAAATATGCCATTCTGAGGGCGACCAATAGTGTCGCCGGCAATAAATTGCTCAATGGAAAATACGAAATTGATATGGCAGATCAGGGGCTCATCAGCCAGGCAATTTTGCAGGTGAAGGCACAATATATCCTCGATGGTGACTTCAACTATCCCGACCTGCCCAAAACCCGTTCAGAAGCGGTTTTACCGCTTAAATTTGGCAGCCGGATAATTGGCGCCCTGGATCTTCAGAGCGATATACCGGCTGCCTTTCCCGATGAAGATTTTGAATTCCTCGACATCCTGGCTGAGCGGATATCCACCACCATTGAAGATTCAAAACTATTCAGCGAGACCACCCAGGCCCTTTCTGAAGCCCGCACTGTCTATGGCCAGTACTTGCGCAAGGCATGGGAGCAATTACCACAGGAAACCCGCCTGGCGGGCTTCCAGTACACAGATGGCGTTTCCGCCCCAATGGAGACCCCGCGCGAACTGCCGGAGATCCAATCGGCTTTTAAAACTGGTGAGGCGGTCACAGATACAGACAAATCTCCTGTGTATGCCATACCATTGAAATTACACGATCAAGTGATTGGCGTCCTTGATATACGAAGCAGCACATCCAGTCAATGGTCAGAGAGTCAGTTGACCTTGATCCGAGCAATCGCTGAACGCGTAACATTGGCTCTTGAAAATGCCCGCCTGTTTGAAGAGACCACCCGGCGTGCGGATCGCGAAAAGACAGTTTCCGAAATTACCACGCGTATCCGCAGTGTTTCTGATCCCCAATTAATGCTCCAAACCGCCCTGGATGAACTCAAGCGAGCCTTGGGAGCCAATCATATCCAGATCCGTCCTTATTCCCCGCCTCCTGCCGACCAAACCAGTGAAGAACAACCAATTCTGGAGGATCCGGAACCATCCAAGTCGGCGGAATTAGTTTAGACTGTCTGTTTAAGGGAAACTATGTCATATATAATTGCAATTTCCAATGAAAAGGGTGGCGTGGCTAAGACAACCTCGAGCCTTTCTTTGGGCGCGGCGCTTGCCGAGGCAGCCCAAAAGGTTCTTTTGATCGACATGGATCCGCAGGCAAATCTGACGCTTGCGCTTGGATTCGAACCCCAAAAAATGGAACATACCTCCGGAGAGATCCTTCTGGATGCCACACCCCTGCTTGAATCTTGCCAGAAGACCAATATTCCCGGTCTCGATCTTATTCCGGCAAATACCAGCCTGGAACAGGCTGAACAGGTGTTACCCGTATATTTGGATTACACATTTCGATTACGGAATGCCATCGAAAGCGCAGCCGGGCTGCCCTATCAGTTTATCTTGATCGATTGTCCTCCCTCGCTGGGAGCCATTACGGTCAATGCCCTTACAACTGCCGACCTTCTCGTCATTCCAACCCAGGCTGAATATTTCTCCGCCTACGCCCTGCGGGATATGATGACCATTATCCGGCAGATACGCAGCGAAGATAATCCCAAATTGGCTTATCGAATCCTGGTCACATTGCTGGACCAGCGTAACCGCACTCACCGGGATATTCGCGACCAACTGGAACGAACATTTGGAATAGGTCTCTTTAAGACTGTGATTGAAATCGATACAAAGCTGCGCGAAAGCCCCATCCTGGGTCTATCCATTTCGCAATATAAGCCGAACAGCCGTGGTGCCCTGCAATATCACAACCTGGCTGAGGAGTTAATCCAATATGTCGAGCAAACGAATTCAGAAGCGGCTTGATCAATTATTCATCGACATCAAGCAGGCTGAAGAAACATCGCTAAAAACTCAGCCAACTGAGACAACTGCGCCTGAGCCGCGTGTCGAGACAATCCACGGAAAGCCGGTCCAGAAACCGCTTCCTGATATTACTCCCCTATCCAAGGCTAGGGGGCGTCTGGAAATGGTCACCGGGCCTCAGGGACCCGAAACCCTCGCGTTTGCTCGTCAGGATCTGGGGACAGAGCCCACTACAATCGCTTTGCCTTTTCGGAACGGAACAGATTCCTGGAGTGTCCTTGAAGTCTTTAGTCCACCAGAAAAACATACCTGGAGCCAGGATGAACAGCTGCTTGCCAAACAGGTCACTGACCAGCTTTCTTTGGCGCTTGAAAACGCCAATTTGCTCAACGAAACACAACAGCGCAACCTGGAATTGGCCACGCTGAATGAAATCATCAGTTCCGCCAGTCATACACTTAATCTCCAACAAATTCTCGATGAAGTTTTTCAAAAAATACTGGTCATCACCAATATGGACGGAGGCTTGATCAGCCTTTTCAACTCCTCCAATCAACAATTGGAATTGGTCACTTCGCGTGGCCTGCCCGAAAAAATGGATTCCAGACTTCGAAATTCTGGGTTGGGTGGTACGCTCTGCCAGCTTGTTTATGACTCAAAAAAGGTGATCTCACTTGAGGATATGAATAAGTATGCGCCCATCAATGTTGAAGGGGTCCTGGCTGCCGGCTTCCAATCTTACATAGGCGTACCCCTGGAGAGTCGAACACAAGTTGTAGGCACCATTTGCCTTTTCAAGGATCGTCCGATAACGGTCAAATCAAGCGTGGTGAATCTATTGCAGACCATCGGGAATCAGATTGGATTCACAATCGAAAACGCCCGCCTGTTCGAGCAAACGCAAATCTCAGAACAAACGTTGCGCCGGCAAAATGAGTACCTGGCGACCTCGGCCGAAATTGGTCGTCTGGTTACCTCGACCCTCGACCTGGAAACACTTTTTAGCCGGACGGTAACCCTGATCCACGAACGGTTCGGCTTTTCCCATGCTGCAATATTTACCATCGAAGAAACTGGATTTAATGCTGTCCTTAAGTCGGCGACTGGTTCGGCAGGCGAAGCGATGTTGAAAAATCGCCATTCCCTTCCGGTAGGTTCCCGCTCCATTGTAGGCACGGTATCCTCCACCGGGAATTCATTGGTGGTAAATAACACCTCTCTCGATCCCATCTTCCGGCCGAATCCATTGCTCCCCGATACTCATTCCGAAGCCGCCATTCCGCTCCGGATTGGCAAACGCATTGTTGGCGTGATCGATCTTCAGTCAAATGAGATCGACGCATTTACACAAGACGATATTTCGATCTTGCTGGCCCTGGCCGATCAGGTGGCAGTTGCAATTGACAATGCCCGTTCATATGAATTGGCCCAGGAAGCCATCAACGAAATGCGTGAACTGGATCGCCTTAAGAGCCAATTCCTGGCAAACATGAGCCATGAACTGCGCACGCCGCTAAATTCCATCATTGGCTTCTCGCGCGTGATCATTAAAGGGATTGATGGCCCGGTAACTGATCTCCAGGAACAGGACTTAAGCGCCATTTATAATTCCGGCCAACATTTGCTCCGTCTCATCAACGATATCCTTGACCTTTCCAAGATTGATGCAGGCAAAATGGAACTGGCTTTTGATGATGTCAATATCGCTGAATTGCTGCAGAGCGTAATTCCTACAGTCAATGGCTTGATTAAGGAAAAGCCTATTGGGATTAAGCAGAATATTGAACCGAATATCC
Organism: uncultured Chloroflexia bacterium; assembly: GCA_963830665.1. Taxonomy (GTDB): domain Bacteria; phylum Chloroflexota; class Anaerolineae; order Anaerolineales; family Villigracilaceae; genus UBA877. The sequence continues at coordinate 149,215 of CAWHNM010000016.1, read as the reverse complement.
CGATTGTGCGCGCCGATGCAATGCGTATTCGCCAGGTGATGATTAACCTGCTGTCGAATGCCGCCAAATTCACAGAAGAGGGGACGATCACTATATCGGCTGCTGTGGAGCCCAGGCAAAATGGACAAAAGGAAGTTGTAATAAAAGTATCCGATACCGGTGCTGGCATTGCGCCAGAAGACCGAGGAAAATTATTCCAGCCCTTCTCGCAAGTGGATTCTTCGCCAACTCGCAAAACAGGCGGTACCGGGCTTGGCCTTTCGATTTCCCGTCGCCTGGTCGAACTTCACGGCGGGCAGATAGATGTTACCAGCGAAATTGGCAAAGGCAGCACTTTCTATTTCACTTTACCTCTCCCGAAAGATACGGAGGGTAGATCGAACCTTGACGGACGGCGGGATGGGAAAATAATCCTTGCAATTGATGATGACGCACAGGTCATCAGCCTCTATGAACGATTCCTGCAACCGCAAGGTTACCAGGTTGTAGCACTTACCGATCCATCCCAGGCTGTTGAACGGGCAAGACAACTTAAGCCCTATGCCATTACACTCGACGTTATGATGCCCGGGCGTGATGGTTGGACCGTTCTGGCAGAACTCAAGCAAGACCCCGACACGCGTTCAATCCCCATCATTGTTTGCAGCATTCTTGATGAAGGAGAGAAAGGCTTCAGCCTCGGAGCATCCGATTATCTGGTCAAACCTATTTTGGAAGAAGATCTGCTGAATGCCCTGGAACGCCTGGATGGGTTTGGAGATATCCAGGATGTGTTGGTGATAGATGATAACGCCAACGATTTGCATCTAATGGAAAAGATTCTCAAGCAAGGTCAATACAACCCAATCCTGGCTCATGGTGGACCACAAGGATGGGAAATTCTATCAAGCAAGGCTCCACACGCAGTCATTCTTGATCTATTCATGCCTGATCTGGATGGTTTCGCAATTTTGGAGAAACTGCGTACGACCCCGGAATTGATCGATATACCCGTAATTGTTGTCAGTGGAATAGAACTCACTGCTGAACATCAAAATCAGCTAAAAGATTTTGGGCAGAATTTAATTCAAAAGGGTTCGTTAAGCGAACACGAATTATTAACATCGCTGGACAAAGCCCTCAAGCGCATCAAATAACCCTCATAATAAAGGAATCTCAAACCCATGTCTTTCGTTGTCCGCTGTCTCGATTGCGGCCATACCGCTCCTTATTTTCCAACTTCGATAAATTGCCCTCGCTGCAACAGCCAATGGCGGGAAGCCGAGTATGACTATGAGGCGATCTCGAAGAGTATTCTCCCGCAATTGTCCGGGCGTATCTTCGACCTTTGGCGTTATCGCGAACTTCTGCCTGTCCGGAATCCCAATCCGGTCATCATGCTGGGCGAAGGTGGTACACCACTTATCCAGGCTGTCAACCTTGGAATGATGCTTGGTTGTCCCAATATTTTTATCAAAGATGAACGCCAGGGTCCAACTGCTTCATTTAAGGACAGGCAGGCAGCTGTCACTATTGCCGCCTTGAAGGAAGCTGGCATCACTGAAATGGTGGCTGCATCGACAGGAAATGTGGCCATTTCCTATTCTGCATATTGCGCCCGGGCAGGCATTAAATTATGGGCTTTTGTAACCAGCCTTGTGCCGGCTGTAAAAATGCGCGAAATAGCCATCTATGGCAGTCAGGTGGTCAAAGTCACCGGCTCCTATGATCAGGCCAAACAAGTTGCCGCCGAGTTCGCCCGTCAGCGCAACCTTTATCTGGACATGGGGGCTCGCACGATCACATCGATCGAAGCGATGAAGACCATCGCTTTTGAGATTGCAGAACAACTCACCAGCACACTCGGTCCAATTTCCAAGTTAAATGGCATGTCCGGTCCCATCTGGCGTACACCAGACTGGTACATTCAAGCAGTCAGCGGTGGTATGGGACCGCTTGGCGTTTACAAAGGGTTTTCCGAACTTAAAAAATTAGGATTTGTAGATCGATTGCCCGCCCTGGCAGCAATCCAGTCAGAAGGCTGTGCGCCCATGGTAACAGCCTGGAAAAATAACTCGGAAATGGCTACACCGGTTACATCGCCTCGCACGCACATCGAAACTTTGGCAACCGGCGACCCCGGTCGTGCATTCAGCCTGCTTTCCAGGAAAGTCAACGAAACACAAGGGGTCTTTGAAAGTGTAAGCGACGAAGAGGCATTTCCGTGCCTTGCACGTTCTGGCGAAAATGGAGGGCATCTCTGCCGAACCGGCGGCTGCCGTAGCCTTTGCAGGCTTATTCAAGCTGGTCCGCGCCGGGGTCGTCAAATCCACCGATGTGGTCATTATTAATTGCACAGGTCACACCATGCCGACTGAACCATTTATCCTTGGGGATAATTGGTCCCGCAATATTGTCATGCCAACTATGACAAGAGATGAGACACCACAAGAAGGTCTATTGGCTGCGCTCAGCCGTGTGGCGCCCGATCGTTTCCCATGCATCGCTTTGGTTGACGATAGTCCGGATGCAAGAAGACTTATTCGTCGTATCCTGCAATCACAGGGAAATTTTTCCATTCACGAAGCAGAAAATGGAAAGCAGGGTCTGCAACTGGTTGAAAGGGAACATCCCGATCTCATCATACTGGATTTAATGATGCCCGAGATGGATGGTTTTGCTGTGCTGGACGCGCTCAGAGCCAAGGCTGAAACTGCCAACATTCCAGTGATTGTATCCACTGCAAAAGAACTAACCCCCGAAGAAAAGGACAGACTTAAGGGACAGATCCAGGTCTTAATGCAAAAGGGAGATTTCTTAAGTGATGAATTCCTGGAAGAAGTTCGTACCCTGATAGGCTGAAGTTATTTGAACAGGATCATGAAATGAATAAAAGGGCGGGCCAGATTAAAGGGATTCAAGCAGCCTTGGCTTCTGCCCTGTTACTTGGATTGGCGCCTGTCTTTGGGAAACAGGCCATTACCCACGGGTTTTCCCCGCTGGCTGTAGTTGCATTACGAACAAGTATGGCTGCTGGTCTCCTTTTATTAATTGTTGCAATATTCCGGAGACAATATCTTATTTATTTATCCCGCCGGGTTATTGGGGTGTACGCTGGCAGGCACCTTAAATGGATTGGGATCCCTATTTTACTATTTTGCCCTGGAGCGCCTGTCTGTGAGCGTGGGACAATTGCTTTATTCCCTTTATCCAGTCTTCCTGGTCATCTGGCTGGTTATTGATCGCCAACCTCCCAGCCGGCTGACTTACTTTCGAATAGGTTTTGCTCTTTTGGGGATCATTTTAATGACCTCCTCGAGTTCCATTCAAATGGATTGGATCGGGGTCATATTGATGCTCGGTGCATCGATCATGTATGCCATCCATTTACCGATCAATCAACGTGTTCTTTATGATATCCCCGCCCCAACAGTTACCTTGTATACATTGATTGCGATGAGCCTGGTTATTGTACCCGCTTATCTCATCTTTGATCGCCATTTACCCCCCAGCGGAACTTCCTGGACTCCAATCCTGGCCTTGACTATGGTCACTTTCTTCTCCAGGTTGATGCTGTTTCTGGGCATCAAGAACCTTGGAGGCATGCAAACCGCCCTGCTGGGATTAAGCGAACTGATCGTATCAATCACGTTAAGTCATTATTGGTTACATGAAAGTCTGTCATTCGATCCAATGGATCGGTGCATCGTTTTTGGGTCTCAGCTTGCTTTTGATCGGCTTCGAAAGGATCCAACCCGAAAAGAACCATGTGCGCGGTCTGCTGGGCTGGTTGCGCCCTCCTGAGATCACTCCCGATATTCCACTGGGACCTCACGATTGACTTGGGGTTCCACTCAAGCCCTTCTCTCATCCGATAAATTCCGTTCATCTTCAAAAACATATCCCGTACCTCGAACGCTGACAACTCGTTCCATTAAAGAGGGAATTTCTGCCAATTTCTGCCTTAAGCGACTGACCAGGGGACGCAGAATTTCGGGAGCTTCCTGTTGGGTGGTGGAGTAACCCTGTACGAGCAACACTAATTCCCTGTGCGTAAAAACCTTGCCAATATTTTCCACGAAAATTCGAAGCAGCCTTCCCTCAGCCGGAGTTAGCAGGATGGTCTGGGTCTCTGAACGAACCAGCCGGCGCCCATAATCAACAACTGTGCCATCTCCCAAAGTAACGACAGCGTTCTCTTCCTTACTCACATCCGTCTGCTGGCGTTCTTTTTCGCGGAGTTTTTTGGTGCGTCTGGCCAATCCGCGTGAGACGCTTTCGATGATTTGAGTGGGCGAAGCCGGTTTAAGCAGGTAATCGTGAACCTGGCTCCGCAGCGCGTCAATGGCCGATTCTATCGAACCATGCGCAGTCAGTAGAATGATCTCAACGTCTGGAGAGATTCGATTGATGACCTTGATGACATCCAAACCACTCATCCCTGGCATCCGTAGATCGAGAACAATCAAATCCACCGGGTTTAGCCGGATGAAATCAACGGCTGCTTCGCCATTCGCTACTGCTGAAACATGATAACCTTCCAAACGAAGAATATCCGTCAAGGTTTGTCGTTCTATCAACTCATCGTCCGCCACCAGAATATTTGCTTTGATCATTACTCCTCCTTTATTGGCAATAAGACACGAAAACAAGCGCCAGTTCCGTGCTCCGGAACGAGGTCCAGACTGCCGCCATGAGCCGAAACAATCCCATAACTGACCGATAATCCCAGACCGGTCCCGCCTTGTTTGGAGCTGACAAATGGCTCAAATATCTTACCACGTAACTCGATCGGGACCCCCGGGCCGGTGTCCTGAAATACGATTTCAGCCATATCCCGAACAGGCCGCGCGCTAAGGTGTAATTCGCCACCGTCTGGCATGGCATCGTAGGCATTTAGCACGAGGTTGAGAAATACTTGTTCCAATTGGCTGCTGACCGCCAGAATGGGGGTCAATTTGGAAGAAAATCCAGTACTAACGCGAATGCCGCGCTCTTGTAATTGGGGTGAAAGCAAACTGATGACATGTCGGAGAAGAACCACCAGGTCCACCCGTTGCGGATCTACGGCACCCGGCCGGTAGAAATCCAGCATCCGCTGAACGGTACTCATGAGGCGATTCAGTTCGATATTGGCGAGATCCAGGTATTCGCGTCTCTTCTTCCCAGACACATCATCCCGGGTTGCAAGATGAAGACAGTTTTGGACAGCTTGCAAGGGGTTATTGATTTCGTGCGCGATCGATGCTGTTAACCTGCCGGCTGCCGCCATTTTTTCCGCCCTGATCAAAGCCTGCTGCGATTCTTCCACACGTCGCACGTATTCGCGCAGCTCTTCATAGAGACGGGCATTCTCCATGGCTACCGTTGCCTGCCTGACCAATAAAAGGAACATTTCCCACTCCACTTCACGGAAAGACGGGGAATTGGCATCCTGCCCGGCAAATAAGACTCCATGCACATTAAGCCGGGAGATGGGTGCGCACATAACAGAACTCAGCCCTTGGGAAACGAGAGTTGATTGAAGGTCGGGATCGCCGGGCCCGATCGCATTTACCCATAATGGAGTGTTGAGCGCATCAACACGTCCAATCACGCCACCCTTCGCATTGCTGTCTTCTTCCTGCAGGGTAATTCCCCGACCGGAAATAAGCAAGAGGTGTTTTCCGTCAGTAGAGCGTTGATAGAATCCGGCATGCCCACAACGAAGGTGGCCACAAGCAGCATTCAATACAAGATCGATCAAGTGCTCCGGTTTTGTTTCAGCTAAGAAGGATTCGATAATGTCAAAAAGAGGCCGCAGCGCCTGAATACGGGCGGTATCGCGCTTCTTCTGGTTATCATCCAGGGCCTGTTGGACGGAACGCACCAATTCGCCGCCCACTTCAAATGGCTTCAGTAAAAGACCATCCACCCCCTGATGCAGCGCCTGGATGGCCATCTCAACCGTGCCGTAACCCGTCATGACCAGGACAGCTGTATCTGGTTGATGTTGCTTGGTAAAATCGATCAGGTCAAATCCGCTGATCTTCGGCATTCGAATATCTACAAGCAGAAGGTCAATTTTAGACTGCACCACGAATTTCATGGCGAATTCGGGATCAGTGAACGAGGTCACCTGGTAGTCCAATCGACTTAGCAGCCGTTCACATAAATGAGTAATTCCAGGCTCGTCGTCTACGATCAATATATTCTTGGTCGCCATTACTCCACCTCAACCGGAAGCCAGACGGTAAACATTGATCCTTTTCCAACCTGGCTCTCTACATCTATTAAGCCGCCATGGTCGGAAACAATCCCATAAGTTACTGACAGGCCCAACCCGGTTCCGCCATCCATCGACCGCGTTGTGAAAAAAGGTTCAAACACGCGCTCAAGATTTTCCGGGGCGATACCAATCCCGGTATCTTTCAAACTTATCGTCAACCAGTCCGCTTCGATCGCGATTTTGGAGTTGCGTCTTTATATGCAGTTCCCCACCCGTTGGCATGGCGTGTAAAGCATTATGGATCAGGTTTAGCACAACCTGCTTCAACTGGTTGCGATCAACTGAGATCCAGGGCAAACCCTCATAAAAATCGGTTACCAATAGGATGCCGCTAATGCGTAAAAGGTGATTCACCAGGGCAAGAACATCTGCAATGATCTCGTTAATGTCGGAACGAACACGTGAAGTTTCGCCCTGGCGAGCGAAATCCAGCAATCGGCGAACAACCCCGCGCGCGCGTTGGGATTCCCGCAGCACCAGCTCCATGTCATTCTTGACTATTGACCCTTCGGGCAATTCCTCGATCACCAATTCCGTAAAACCGGAAACAGTCGTTAATGGATTATTTAATTCGTGTGCGATTCCGGCGGCCATTTCTCCAACCGCAGCCAACTTTGCGGCTTGAACAAGACGGCTCTCAGCCATGCGTTGTGCAATAATGCGTTCTTGAAGTTCCTCGCGCGCAGCCCGCAATTGATCTATGGTTGCCTGTAATTTCTGGTACTGACCCGCACTGGACATGACACTTGATAGGATTCCTGCCAGCGATTCAAGCACGATCAAATCGTTTTGTGAAAATGCGTTTTTCCTTAGGCTCTCCACATTGATCACACCGATTATTTGATCCCCATCCTTAAGGGCCACGCACATTTCCGACCTGGCATCCCAATTTGGGATGGGTCGATAAAACGGACTCTGGGAAACATCATTAACGAGGATGTTTTCCCCGGTAACTGCTACACGCATCACGAGACCGTCTTTTCTGGTCTCATCCATGTAGGGCAAACCCTTTTGGACAAGATCCGCGGCGCTTCCCCCTATCCCCATTACAACCAGGTTTTTTTCGGGATCCTCAAACAGGGCAATGGCTGCCAACTCGTAAGCAAAGTTACGCGCCATCAACTCTGCCGCGATTTGCGATACCTCTGCACGATCAGTCAAGCCGATCACCTGTTCGATGACTTCATGGATCAATTTGAGATTACGCGCTCTGTCTTCCGCTTCACGTCGCAATCGCCCGTTTTCAAGCAGGCCGGCCAGGTGGCTGGCCATAACCATCAATAAGTGCTCATCATAGACAGTAAATGCCCCATCTTCTTTACTTTCCAATGCCAAAATCCCGATCAACTGCCGCCGGTATTTCATTGGAATTACCAGCGCAGATCGAGAACCAGAATAAGCCGGTATATAGCCCGCTTCAGGCGTAATTAAATCCACCCTGTGAACTTCGCTTTTCCCGATTAAACTGGGAATTGTAATATCCTCCAATAACATCGTTTGCAAGACAATCGTCCCGTCACGATGAATATAATTCTGTGTGCTGTTGCCATCTTGCGACAATACCACCATATTTATACGTTCAGTTCCGAAAGCGCGCTGCAATAGTGCAAACATCCTTTGCGCGATCTGTTCCGGGTCCAGGGCGGATGTGATGGTCACCGCAAAATCATTTAATAAGGCCATGCGACCAAGATGTTCGGTCAGGTCGGAAAATGTGATACTTGCTTCCACCGAAGGGGACATCCGCACCGCCAATTGCTGCAGCCCACTCCATTCATTGTCCGGGATCGGCAGGATCCGCCAAAACGCAATCAAACCGATCAATCGCTGCCCGATAACAAGCGGTAATCCTGCCCAGGTCCGGGCAGATTCTACAAACCCAATGCGAGGGATCATCGCCCATTCGACATTTTCTTGTTCCACCAAGCGCGCCTGCCGGTTTTGGATTATTTCTCGCAGAAGAGGATTTGCATCAATGGAGATCCTCTCTCCCGGGCGGCCTGCACAGTTTTTATATGCCTTGATTTCAAGAAAATCGCCCGAACGTATGGCCAACCACCCTATATCGCTTTCTGCGGTCTGCAAACTCAACTCTAAAACCCGGTTCAGCACTTCTGGCAAATAATAAGGAATACCCAGGTCAGGCGTTGAAAGTAAGGGGACTTTCGCCGGGTTCATAAAAGAACGGTTGGAATTCCCCAGTGCGACAATCCGCCAGAAACGCTGCGCGACGGTTGAAAGAACATCCGCACCGGCCAATATTACTCGCTGTGTCATCTGGTCAGGAAAAACGAATAATCTTGAGCCCTGCAAACCTGTCAATGGCTTGATCGAGCGGGACCGCACGTGACTGCCAGACAAGGCCCCATTTAACCACCCTGCTATTACTGGCGTTTCCATATAATTCATTAAGGTTTTACAGCTTCGGGCGTTTAATTTATATGAGGCCAGGATTTCCCATTCAGCGGCATGTTCCAGCCAGATAGCCCAATAGGTCCCCGTCAACTGGCTTGTTTCTTTTAGCTGGATATCCAATAGCTTTTGTGGCATCATCATTTCTACCTTTGAATTATAAATCACATCCACAGTTTTCCAAAATGGTACAATAAGTCAAGATGATTCATCCCGATCTCACTATAGTCGGCGGCGGTCTGGCCGGATGTGAAGCCGCCTGGCAGGCGGCACAGCGAGGAGTATGCGTTCGTATCTACGAAATGCGACCTTCGAAAATGACCGGAGCACACCAGACCCCGAACCTGGCTGAGCTGGTTTGTTCGAATTCACTTGGTTCAAACCTGCCTGACCGCGCTTCGGGTTTATTAAAGAATGAACTGCGCCTTTTTGAATCGCTGCTGTTGCAATGTGCCCAACTATCTGCACTACCCGCTGGAGCTGCCCTGGCCGTCGACCGCGCATCGTTCTCCAGGCTCGTCAATGAACACCTTGCTTCTCACCGAAACATAGAGGTCGTGCGTTCTGAAATCTCAGAAATTCCAGATGGACCTGCCATTATCGCCTCCGGGCCGCTTACGTCTGACCGCCTTGCCCGTGCCATTGCTGATTTGACCGGTGAAGAACAATTGTATTTCTTCGACGCGATCGCCCCTATTGTAACAGCCGAATCAATCGATATGGGCATTGCTTACCGGGCCTCGCGATATGGCGCCGGAGAAACTGAAAGTGGTGATTACATCAACTGTCCTCTCAAAAAAGAGGAATACGAATACTTTGTTGATGCAATTATATCCGCCGAGCGCATAAAATTACATGAGTTTGAGGCTGAAATTGAGCTGGGAGTCAATGCAGGACTGCAGCAATATTTTGAAGGCTGCCTGCCGGTGGAAATTATCGCCCGCCGTGGACGTCAGGCACTCGCCTTTGGTCCGATGACACCTGCCGGGTTGGTCAATCCTAATACTGGCCGTTGGCCGTACGCTCTTCTACAACTACGCCAGGATAACCTTATAGGTAGTCTCTATAATATGGTTGGTTTTCAAACCAACCTCACCTACCCGGAACAGAAGCGTATTTTCCGTATGATTCCGGGCCTGGGGAACGCAGAGTTCATCCGATACGGCCAGATGCATCGCAATACTTTCCTCGCATCGCCCAAAATCCTGCTGCCCACTCTGCAATTTCGCCATCGGGAGGATTTACTTTTCGCAGGGCAAATCACCGGGGTGGAAGGCTACATGGGGAATATTGCCACCGGGTTGCTGGCTGGAATTAACGCAGCATATATTCTTAAAGGGAAAACCCCGCTCGTTTTTCCAGAAACAACCATGTTGGGTGCATTATGTTTCTACATAACCCATGCAAAAATGAAGGATTATCAACCGATGAAAGCCAACTTCGGAATCCTGCCACCCCTCCCAACAACCGGCAGGTTGGATAAACGTGAACGTGCCAGATTATTTGTTGATCGAGCGCAAACCGATTTAGCCGCTTTCATTAAGGAAAAGATGGTCGAATGACGACTATGCGCAGACCAGGGGTTTTATCTTTGATCGCGCTGGGAGTTCTTATCTTGGCCCTGGCTGGATGGCGGCTGTCTTTACATAGCCTTCATCCCTCTCAATTTAATATGCAACGCGCCTACCAGGATGTAATTGCTCAGACAGCCGGCGGGCCGCGTATTCCAGACAGTCAGGCGCATGCCGAAACAATCACCTACATTCAGGCCGAGCTCAAAAAGGCAGGTTGGAAGTCCGAGATCCAAAAAAGTTCCTGGAAAGGCTTCGACATCTCGAATATCATCGCTTCACGCGACGATCAGCCGCCTCAGATCATCCTCGGCGCGCATTATGACAGCCGCCTGCTGGCAGATCAAGATCCAGGCCCGGGCAGCCTCGCACCTGTACCGGGGGCAAATGATGGAGCCTCCGGCGTGGCTGTCCTTCTCGAGCTTGCACGTACCCTTCCACCTGGCAATATCCCCACCTGGATGGTTTTCTTCGATGCCGAGGATAATGGCGGATTGGAGGGCCGCGATTGGATCATGGGCTCGCAGGCATTTGTCGCAAAATTGACTTTTCACCCCAGGGCTGCGATCATCGTGGACATGATCGGGGATGCCGACCTGAACATATACATCGAGACCAACTCAAATCCGGTCCTGGTATCCGAAATTTGGGGGCAAGCCGCCAGGCTTGGATACGGGAAACAATTTATTCAAGAATCCAAGTACAGCATGCTGGATGACCATACCCCATTTCTCCAGGCAGGTATCCCGGCAGTAGACATCATTGATTTTGATTATCCCTTCTGGCATACTGCTGCTGATACTCCAGACAAGCTAGCGCCCAAAAGCTTGGAAATCGTCGGGGAGACATTAATTCACTGGATGGCTACGCAAAGATAATTGATCAATCTTTATAACGAAATTGCGATATTCAAAATACCCATACTGGCTTACACTTATGGCAGTGCGTTATAGACCAACCGGAATCCTTTTCCACGTGGGAAAATGGGAACGATAATTCATATACAAGTGGCTATAAATGACTATTCCGGAAATTCTAAGTGAAATCCACCCTTCCTGGATCCGCCGTGTGGCCAACAGCCTGGCCCATGGTGCGGGTGTACGCGAGAATTTTCAGGAGCAGCTTGAACGGTTCTACAGCCTTCTAAAACAAGCTGTTGAGACCGGCGATCCGGCCTTAATGGATCCTATCCTTTTTGATTGGTCGAACGCACCAACACAGAGCGACTTGCAGGATGGTGAAAATAATATTTCAGCAGTTCTTAATCGCATGCTGATGATCACGTTTGATTTGGTGCATGAGGAGTTGAGCGGATCGGATGCGATGGAATTAATCGGTGCCATTCTTCCGATTTTTACTTTTTCATTGGAAAAAGTAGCCCGTTATGAGATGGAAACTCGGGTGGCCTTTATTTCCAATGAATTATCTGGTATCCAGAATAAACTTGAAAGGCTTGACAAAAGTAAATCGAACTTTATCTCAGTCGCCGCACATGAGCTAAAAACGCCCTTAACGCTTATCGAGGGCTACACAACCATGATGCGCGATGTTCCCGGAAATGGGCAGAATGGCCATATGGATCTTCTGATCGAGGGGGTCAACAACGGCATTCGCCGGTTGCGGACCATCATTGATGATATGATTGATGTATCATTAATTGATAACAACCTGCTTTCCCTGAATTTTCAGCCCGTCTGGATTGATCAGCTCCTGGATTTGATCCGGAGCGAGTACGACGACTCGATAAAAAAACGCAGCCAGATCCTCGAGATGCGATCTTATCCAGGTTGCGATCAAATGCTTTTCGGAGATCCGGAACGACTTTACCAGGCCTTCCGAAATATATTAAGCAATGCCATCAAATATACTCCGGATGGCGGCAGGATAATCGTTGATGGCCGGGCTTTACCCGGATTCCAGGAAGTAACCATCACAGATACTGGAATTGGGATTTCAGCCGAGGATCAGGAATTGATCTTTGAAAAATTTGGGCAGCTGGGCAACGTTTCCCTGCACTCGAGTGGAAAAACCAAGTTTAAGGGAGGCGGGCCGGGACTGGGCCTGCCCATCGCAAAAGGTATAATAGAGGCCCATAGGGGGGCGCTGTGGGTCGAATCCGAAGGTCACGACGAAAAAGGATGTCCGGGTTCAACCTTCCATGTTCTTTTACCGGTTCGAACTGAACCTCCTGACCCAAAATTCGCCAAGTTGTTTGGTGTTGAAGTTAAAACTAACTAGAAATTGAAACCGCCCATATGTCAAAAAAAACTCCTGAACCGACCGCCTCACCCCGTGAGCGCACTTTCCTGGTCGGTGTAGAAATTTTCGGACAGGATCACCTGTTAACTCTTGAAGACTCCCTGGCGGAACTCTCTCTGCTGGCTGATACGGCCGGTCTGGAGGTGATCGGCGAACTAACCCAAAAAATGGATCGCCCAAACCCGGAGACCTTTATCGGTTCAGGCAAAGTTGAGGAACTTAAAGCCCTGGCCGAGGAAACGTTGGCGCAGGTCATCATTTTCGACGATGAACTCTCTCCTCGTCACCAACGCGAACTCCAGAAACATATGGGCGATTCCGTGCGGGTTCTTGATCGTACCGCGCTCATCCTCGATATCTTTGCACAACATGCTCATACCAGTGATGGTCAGTTGCAGGTAAAGTTGGCACAGTATGAATATTATCTGCCGCGACTGACCGGCCAATGGACTGCATCTTGCCCGGCAAGCCGGTGGTGGAGGCGGACGATCTGGCGGTGTGGGCGGCGTAGGCTTGCGTGGTCCCGGGGAAACCCAGTTGGAAGTCGACCGGCGTGCCATTCGTCACGAAATTACCCATCTAAAAGAGGAGCTTGAAAAAGTTCGTGCTCACCGGATGAGGTATCGTGCTCAAAGGAAACGGAGTCGCATTCCCACGGTTGCCTTGGTCGGGTATACCAATGCTGGAAAATCCACACTCCTAAATCGCATGGCGAAGTCGGATGTTTACGTGGCCGACCAATTATTTGCCACGCTGGATCCAACCACCCGGCGAGTGGAATTGTCCGGGGGGTATCAGGCTCTTTTCACGGATACGGTTGGGTTCATCCAAAAGCTCCCCACCACCCTGGTGGCTGCTTTTCGGGCTACCCTGGAGGAAATCGCTGAGGCCGATTTACTGCTGCACATGGTGGATATTTCCCACCCCAACGCCATGAACCAGGCTGAGGCCGTCCAGGAAACGCTCGAGGAATTGGATGCCAGTCACGTTCCAATTATCACGGTATTGAACAAGATTGACCGTCTCTCTGACCCGGATGCAGCCCGCCGGGCAGTCGAAAATTTTCCTCAAGCTGTGGCCATTTCTGCCCGGACCGGCGCAGGCATAGGTGATCTGCTCAACCATATTCGTAGCGAGCTGTATGAGACTCTCACACCCATTCTCGTCCACCTGCCTTACCAACAGGGTCAGTTAATTTCACTTTTCCATGAGTTTGGACAGGTGGAGCGCCTTGAGCATGGACGAAAGGGCGTCCTGATGCAAGGCCGTATCCCAGGCAGGCTGATCGCACAATTCAAACCCTGGCAAGTGAAGGCAGGAGAAAAAGGGAAGGAGCGAGAAGATGTACAGTTGGATGAATAAAATGCTTGATAAGGTCTCCGAATACCTTGCCTCCCGCAAAGGGCTTCTCCCCATCCTGGGGATGCTATTCATTATCGTTAATTTTATTTTTCAATTCCTTCCGCTGGGTTGGCTGAAGGATTTCAATCTATTTCTGCACCTGGGATTGGTCATTGCGATCCTTGGATTAATGCTGGCCTGGGCGCTATAATAATCCGGAATTCAGGGGCGCCTCCGTTATTTTTAGCCTGCCCATAAGTTAAAACTAAACAGGATCGTAAACACGCCCATCAAGAGGATGTTCGCAAGGGTCCAGATTCGATCGAAGGCCTCCCGCTTCCCGCAACGCGCCGCCAGCAGGAAAATCACCGGGGCCGCCAAAACATAGCGATGCATCCCTTGCGCTGCACCGGAAGTCAGCGAAAAGAGAATGGTCAGGAAGCTGTAGACCGATAGGATCGGCTCCCTCCTGAACATATAAATGCATGCCAGGCACCCTATGGCAATTGCCCCAAATTCAATCATAAAATACATGCGTGCCTGAAGGTTGGTATTTAACATACGCCCGAAGGCCTCTTTCCAGGCCAGCCATGATTGGTTGAATAAAAGTAAACCGCGGCCAAAGAAGTTCGTTTCTACAACATGGAACGACTTTCCCATGACAGCACTGAAGATCAGGTATGCCCAAACCGGGCTGGTTATCAGGAGCAGCCTGGCTATCTCTTTCCACCAGACCGGACTGAACAAACGCTTGAATCCATCTTCCTTTATCCAGAACAGGCCCAGGGGCACTATAAGCAATCCACCTGCCGCGCGGGTCCAGGTGGCGCAGGCAGCCAGGATAGCCGCCCAGATCCAGCGTTTACGGCGCGCCAAAGCCAGTGCGCCAAAAGACAGCCCAAGGAACAGCCCTTCGGTATAAACCTGCGCCAGGAACATCGCCGCCGGGAAGATCAACAGGTAAAAGGCAGCCCGCACCCCACCCGACTCCCCTTCTGCATCCCGCGCCATATCATACAGGGCGAGCATCGCTCCCAACGTTCCCAGCATGGATACCAACACACCTGCCAGTGTTGCGGTCGCAATCCTGCTCAACCCAAAAATCGCCAGCGGGATTGCCAGAGCATGGATCATCCACGGATAGAATGGGAAGAAAGCATAGTTCATCGAAACCCAATCCGGTTGCGCAGCCTGGGGCAGCACCAAAGGATTATTCCAACTGTAATCATTCGGGATGGCCCGCATAACCGGGTCGTGATACCCACCGACCGCGATGGAAAGGTAATACTCCGAATCCCAGGCAACATGCTCGTTCATGAATGGTTCCAGCAGGTAGGTCATGCCAGCTTGGTAATTCGGGCGGGTCTCAGACTCCGTCCACGCCAGGGAGCGATCCGCGATTTGTAGATTGAACCTGTCGATGACATATACCTGGTATCCGACCATGATCAGCGCCCACCCCAGCCAGATGAGAAGAATTGTTATGTGCTTGTGATTGCCAGGATGAACAATTAAGTTAAATAATTTCCTCATGGTTGTGTTCCTTCCTGGTAACATCATAACGACTCGAACACAAATATGTAATGATCTAGAAGATAGTATTAAACCTGGTCAACTGGCTAATCTTCCAAAATATTCGAACTCAAGACTTGATGGAAATAAAAACAAGGTGCGTTTAGCGATATCCGCCACACACCTTGTTCTACAACAATTTACGGAATTTCTTACACTTTTTTCTTCAAGATGATCCGTGCATCCACCACCTTGACGCCCTTGCCTTCCTCGTAAACCAGGATCGGGTTGGCATCGGTTTCAGATACTTCATCAGCCAGGTCGGATATCATGATGGCATACTGGTAAAGGACATCCACCAAGGCTTTGCGATCGCGTGGCAATTCACCGCGTACACCCTTCAACATCGGGGCACCCCGGATCTCGGTCAGCATCTGCTCGATCTGGGATTTATTGACCGGCGCAACACGGAAAGTAACATCCTTGAGCACTTCAACGAAAATGCCACCGAGACCAAACATGATTGTCGGCCCAAAAGTCGGATCGTTCACCGAGCCAACGATCACCTCGGTACCCCAGGGAGCCATTTCCTGGACGGCAATCCCGTGGATGTTCGCATCGGCTTTGTATACCTTCGCATTCGCCAGGATGGTCTTATAGGCCTCCCGTACACCCACCTCATCCTTGATATTGACTTTTACGCCTTTGGCGTCGGATTTATGGACGATATCCGGAGAGATAATTTTCATCACCACCGGGAAACCGATCGATTTGGCCATTTCAACTGCCTCATCCTCGCATTTCGCCAGACGGGTCTGAGCAATGGGCAGACCATATGCAGAGAAGATCTGTTTCGCCTCGGTTTCGGTCAGCGCAGTTCGTCCTTCGTCACGAGCCACTTTGATTATCTTGGCAGCTTTGGCAGCACGTTCAGGATCTGAGACAACCACGGTTTTATCCAGCATGGACTGGATGCGGTGGAGCTCACTCAAGGCAGCCATGGCATTCATAGCCTGGTCAGGTGGGCCATACGCCGGGATACCATTCTCTACCAGCCATGCCATGGCCTTGTCGCAGCGTGTGCCCCCCACCATGGAAACAACCACAGGTTTTCCCTTGACACCGCTGTCGTCAACGGCCCGCTTGACTGCCTGGGCGATTTCAACCGGGTTGGTAATGGCCGTTTCGCAATACAAAGCCACCAGCCCGTCTGTCCAGGGGTGGGCATAAGCATACTTAACGGTTTCATAATACCAATCGTTACCAGCCATGCCGGTCATATCCACCGGGTTCTTGGCCGAACCGAAGTCAGGCATATGTTTCTTGAGCTCTTCCTGAACATCCGGCGGAGCAAATTTCAACGGGATGCCGAATTTCTCAGCCGCATCGGTGGCGAGCACGCCCACGCCGCCGCCATTCGTGACGAGCAGCAAGTTTGTGCCTTTCAGGGGGGGCATTAGCGAGAGCGCCAGTGTGCGGTCGAACAGGTTATTTAGATCAGAGGCCTGAACCACACCGGCCTGCTGGAATGCCGCCCCATAAACCTTGGCGGAACCTGCCAGTGAACCGGTATGGGAAGCCGCGGCTGCGGCACCATGAACCGAAGTACCAGCCTTGAGCGCAATGATGGGTTTCTTCGCCTTCCGGCAGGCTTCGATGAACTTGCGACCATCCTTGATGCCTTCAATATATAGGCAGGTGCAGGCCGTGTTCTCGTCAGTCTTCCAGCCATTCGATCAGGTCGGCGAAATCCACATCTGCCATATTGCCGATGGAGATCATCTTATCAAAGCCGACCTTGCGGGTGTAGGTGATGGCATCCATGGCGATCAGCAGGGCGCCGGATTGGGTGATAAGAGTGGCAGAGCCCTTGAATGGCAGGAAAGGGCCAAAGGAAGCGTTTAATTCGTCAGAATTGGATAGTGAACCGACGATATTCGGACCAAGGACGCACATTCCATACTTATGTGCAATGCGGATCAGTTCATCTTCCAGGTCATGCCGCCCAACCTCACTGTAGCCTGAAGTGATCACACTGAGCGCTTTAACACCTTTCTGTCCGCACTCCTCAGCAACCTGATTCGCAAATTTAACCGGGACGGTAATAATTGCCAGGTCCACGGCTTCCGGCAATGCCGAAACGGAAGGGAAAACCGGCAGGCTGAGAATTTCAACCGCCGCAGGATTGATCGGGTAAATCTTTCCTTTGTACCCCCCCTTGAGCAGGTTCTCGAGAACGGTATAACCAATTTTCCCCGGCTGAGACGATGCCCCCACAACAGCGACTGATTTTGGTCGCATTAGTTTGTTGATCGCTTCTTTGTTCACGTTCACTCTCCTAGATTTAGATTTAATTCCACGCAATCGGCGCATTAGTTCCCATATTCACAAACCAACCCAAAATTATATCCGTTATTGGTGATTTCGCCTAGGCACAATGTGCTAAATTCCCTATGACAAAGCTCCCCTTTCTATATTTGGTCACGATCTTCAATTCCAGGCCGTAAGGAGATAAAAAACTCCCCGACACTTGAGAAGTATTGGGGAGTTGACCATCAAGGTTCCCTGGGAAAATTACCTTCCTAGAATTTTGGCCCTGCCGCGATCACGCCCGGCGGTGTATCCACTTCGAACTTCTTCATGTTACTGACAAACCGTGAGGCCAATTGTTTATATTTCTTCCAGTAATTCTCTTCATTTTGCCAGGAGCGTGCCGGATAAAGCACGTCTTCAGGCACCTCCGGACAGGTCTTGGGTACCTGGAAACCGAAGACCGGGTCCGTATAATATTCCACGCTTTCAAGGGCACCGCTCAAGACTGCATTCAGTAAATTGCGGGTGTGCTTGATGCTGATGCGTTTGCCGGTCCCATACGGCCCACCCACCCAACCGGTATTTACAAGCCAGCACTTGACGTTGTAGCGAACAATCTTGCGGCGTAACAATTCGGCATAAAAGGCCGGCGGATGCACCATGAAGGGCCCGCCAAAGCAGGCGCTGAAGGTGATCTCCGGTTCATCGCGCAGGCCGATCTCAGTCCCGGCGATCTTGGAGGTGTAACCAGAGATGAAGTGGTACATGGCCTGCTCCACGCTCAGCCTGGCGATCGGGGGCATCACACCGGATGCGTCACAGGTCAGGAAGATAACATTCTTGGGATGCCCGCCGCGTTTTTCCTTGACAGCATTTTCGATAAATTCAAGCGGATAGGAGGCGCGTGTGTTCTCGGTCAGGGAAGCATCATCCAGGTCGATCGCGCGGGTGACCGGATCCCAGATAACATTTTCCAGGATCGTACCAAAACGGCTCGTACAGGCATGGATCTGCGGCTCGGCCGTCGGCGAGAGTTCGATCACTTTTGCATAACAGCCATCTTCAAAGTTGAAGACGCCATTATCGCTCCAACCGTGTTCATCGTCACCGATCAGGCCTCGATTGGGGTCCGCAGAAAGGGTTGTCTTGCCCGTACCGGAGAGGCCAAAGAACAAAGCCACATCGCCCTGCTTGCCGACGTTGGCCGAACAGTGCATGGTCATGACCTCATTGTTCAAGGGCAGCAGGTAATTCAACAAAGTAAAGATCGCTTTCTTGATCTCTCCCCCGTAAGCCGTGTTGCCAATGATGCATAATTTCTTGGCAAAATTAAGCACGATAAAAGTCTCGGAAGGCGTCTGGTCGATCGAGGGGGAAGCCTTAAAACCGGGGGCGGAGATGATCGTGAACTCCGGCACGTGCCGGCGATACTCCTCTGCTGTCTGCGGCTTGATGAACATATTCCGGGCGAACAGGCTGTGCCAGGCATATTCGGTAATAACGCGGATGGGCAGGCGGTAATCAGGGTCAGCCCCGCCGTAGCAATCCTGGATAAAGATATCCCTTCCTTGAAAATACCCCTGCAGGCGGGCGAATAATGCATCGAATTTTTCCGCATCAAAAGGCCGGTTATATTGTCCCCACCAGATGTTATCTTCCGTTGTCGCTTCCCGTACGACGAATTTATCACTGGCAGCCCGGGCGGTATGTTTTCCGGTATTGACGATCAGAGGGCCCATTCGTGAAATGTTCGCTTCACCCCGGAAGACGCTCTCCTCATACAAGGCCTCCACGGGTAGATTCCAGTACGCCTTGCGCAAGTTGGTCAGGCCCAGGTTATCCAGGCCATAATCGCCGCGGAGTGAAATGGCCTGTCCTTCGGCAGGTGTTTTGATGTTATAGATGTTAATACCCATGGATGTCTCCTTTGCCTGTTACATCCAATCTCGAACCAGCTTGCGGTCGCCAATATAAATTTCTGACGGCGCATTCGGATCGATCGCCCATTTCATTCGCTCGATCCCTTCGGTCAGGTCTTTGACCGAGCCGGCATAGCTCAGGCGCAGATGGCCTTCCATGCCAAACTCCTTGCCTGGCACGGTAACGACCAGGGCCTTCTTCAGGAAGAATTTCGACAACTCGACAGAGTTCTTAACCAATCCATTACCGCAATAGGCCCGGAAATCGGGCAGGCCATAAAAAGTGCCCTGCGGTTTAAAACACCGCACGTCTGTAAATGACCTTAACTCCTGCATCAGGATGTCGCGATTGTTCTGCATGGTCAGGCGCAAGGCTTCCACATTGGATTGAATACCGGTCAAGGCTCCCTCTGCGGCTGCCTGCATAACTGGCGAAACACACGTGGTTGTCTGGGATTGGATATTGGTCATGATCTCCACCAGTCGCTTGGGCGCCACAACCCACCCGATCCGGAATCCGGTCATGCCATACAACTTTGCCACGCCGTTCACAGCCACGATCTTCGTGTTTTCAATATCCTTGCTGGAAAATTTATATGCCGGAACAGCCGCTTTTCCGTCGAAGACCAGCTTGTGATAGATGTCATCACAG
This sequence comes from uncultured Chloroflexia bacterium, assembly GCA_963830665.1. Lineage (GTDB taxonomy): Bacteria > Chloroflexota > Anaerolineae > Anaerolineales > Villigracilaceae > UBA877. The sequence goes on along the minus strand of CAWHNM010000016.1, from coordinate 128,989 downwards.
ATCATATAGATGCCCTTGCTCTCGCACAGGCCAACGATCTTGGCGATCAGTTCTTCAGGGTAGAGGGCACCGGAAGGATTGTTCGGACTATTGACAATAATGGCTTTTGTGTAGGAACCAACCACACGTTCGATCTCTTCGAATGTCGGGATAAATGAGCCATCTTCCGGGGTGACGATCACCGGTATTCCCCCGATCATGCGGATCATCTCAGGATAACTGACCCAATAAGGCGCCAGGACAATCACTTCATCCTGTGGATTCAAGATCGCAAACAGTACATTCCAGATCGACTGCTTGGCTCCATCCGAGACGATGACATTCTGGGGCGCCACCACACGATTGTAGTTCTCTTCCGTATAGCGGATGATCGCCTTTTTCAGAGATGGATTCCCATCCGTGGGCGTATACTTGACATCCCCGCTGTTTAATTTGGCAGCCGAACTCAGGATGGCTGCGATCGGAGTCTTGTTCTTGGGTTCCCCGATTCCAAGATGGATGACTGGTTCCCCCTTTTCGCGCAAGAGACGAGCCTCTTCATTCAAAGCAACGGTTGGCGAGGCTGGGATGGAACTGGCAATCTGACTGAGGCTCATGAGATCCTCCTCCTTTTTTGGCCATTCTAGGAAAATTGACAGACAAGCGATTCGGGCATGAATTTCTCCGATTAGAAATCACCGTGTGTTTTACAGCCCGTATTTGTCTATTTCTTCTTTTCGGCTTTCTTTACCGCAATGACTTCCCTGCCCTTGTAGAAGCCGCAGTTGGGACAGACGATATGTGGAAGAATCATGGTGCCGCAATTGGTGCAGGCCACCAGGTTGGAGGCTTCCAGGGCATCGTGGGCCCGCCGGCGATCACGGCGGCCTTTCGAGAGTTTACGCTTTGGTTGTGGGGGCATTCTTACTCCTTCTTGGGTGCAATAGCAAATCTATAGTTATTACGTTAATTTTGTATCACCCCAATAATAAATTGAGATAACACTTTATTTCCGGCTTAAGCGGGCTGATTATAGCATGAAGTGCGGGAGCGTCAAGCCTATTTGCCTTGCCGCAAATAATGCTTCCATAAAATTGTTCAAATCACCATCCAGCACCGCCTGGGTATTGCCGGTTTCGTAATCCGTTCGGTGGTCTTTCACCATCTGGTACGGATGCAGCACATACGAACGGATCTGGCTGCCCCACTCGGCCTTGGTGTATTCGCCGCGCAATACGGCAATTTCCTCATCCTTTTCGGCTTTCTTGATTTCCAACAAACGTGCCCGCAGGATCCGCATGGCAAATTCGCGGTTCTGCGTCTGGGAGCGCTCGTTCTGGCAGGTGACCACGATCCCGGTCGGGATATGCGTGATCCGGATGGCAGTCGCGTTCTTCTGGACATTCTGGCCGCCTGCACCCGAAGACCGGAATACATCCACCTTCAAATCCGCCGGATCGATCTGGACCTCCGGGTTGTCAAATGCAATTTGCGGCAGCACCTCCACCAGCGCAAAGGAGGTATGCCGCCGGTGGGCCGAGTCGAAGGGCGAAAGCCGCACCAGCCGGTGGACACCTTTTTCGGAACGCAAATAACCGAAAGCATATTTGCCATTTATGGCGATCGTTACGGATTTGATGCCCGCCTCTTCGCCTTCGGTCATATCCCAGATATCCGTTTTGTAACCCTGTTGTTCAGCCCAGCGCAGGTACATGCGCAGGAGCATGGAGGCCCAATCCTGCGAATCAGTTCCGCCTGCCCCGGCGTGGATGGCCAAGCAGGGCATCTTCAGCATCATAAGGACCGGAGAGCATGGCGGTAAAGGATCGTTTTTCCAACTCGGATTCCAGGCCGGCGATCTCCGTTTCCAGTTCAGCGCGCAGGGATTCATCCTCCAACCCGGCCAGTTCCGCGGCATCCTTCAGGCGCTGTTCGAAGCCGTGCCAGTCTTCAATCTGGTCGCGCAAACCGGCCGCCTGCTTGCTCACCTGCTGGGCATGGGCTGGGTCATTCCAAAAATCCGGGGAATTGATCTCTTTCTCAAGATTCGGCAAGGTTGGATTCTTTGGCGGGTAAGTCAAAGACGCTCCATGAGCTGGCGGAGTACGTCCCTGGCTGTCTGTAACCGTTCAAGTAAATCCTGCATTTCGATCATCCCTTCCTGTCAAGCATAGATGTGTCAAACTGGTCAACCTTGGTTCTTGAATACTTCCGTATATGACCAATGCGATTGGATTATTTTCCAGACACCCTGCGATCCGGCGATAGACTTCGGTGCAATTCCAGCGGTCGGGTTCTTCGTCTTTGTAGGAAACGTAATTAAAGGTCAATACTGCCATATCTTCGACAAATTGCACCAGCGGATTGAGCAGCTCAAAGCGATCGAAAAAGATCGTGCCGCGCAGCGCCTCGTAATCCCCGGTCAAAGCATCCAAACCGTCCAATCGGCGCTCAAGATAAGGATTAAAGTAAACCACCTCCGGCGCGGAAATCTCCAGAAAACCGGATGGATCGCCTTTACCCCAACGTGTCAGGGCAGCTTTTTCCATTGCAATGATCTCTTCGGAGACTGTGTCCATGATTACTCCGCCAGAATCCCTTTCACAAACGCCTCCGGGTCGAACGGAGTCAGGTCCTCAGCTCTTTCTCCCAGACCGGCAAACAAAACCGGCAAGCCCAGCTCACGCTGGATGGCAAAGGCCATGCCGCCACGTGCCGAAGAATCCAGCTTCGCCAGGATAACACCGGTCACACCGACAGCCTCCTTGAAAGCGCGCGCCTGGACCAGAGCATTCTGTCCGGTGGTGGCATCCAGAACCAGCCAGACCGCCTGCGGCGCGCCGGCGAGGGCTTTTCCGGCCACGCGCTGCACTTTCTTGAGTTCTTCCATCAAATTATAACGGGTGTGCAGGCGTCCGGCCGTATCCACCAGTACCAGGTCAAAATCTCTCGCAAGGGCGGATTGGATGCCATCGTAAACCACCGCACCCGGGTCGGAACCCATCTGTCCGGCAATGATGGGCAGGTCCAGCCGTTCGGCCCAGACCTGTAACTGGTCCACTGCCGCAGCCCGGAAGGTATCTGCCGCCACCAGCAGGACGCGCTTGCCTTCATCCGTAAAGCGCCGGCCCAGTTTGGCAGCGGTGGTGGTCTTGCCCGAGCCGTTCACACCCACCAGCAGAATGACAGTTGGCCGGGCCGCCAGATCCACCGGCGGCACTGCATCCAGGCGCGCCAGCAGTTCGGCTTCCAGCCCGGCGCGTAGTTCGCTTGCACGGGTCAGACCCTGGTTCCGGACAGTCCTGCGCAGAGAATCAATGATCGCAGCGGTCGTCTCGAGACCCAGGTCGGCCTGGATGAGCAACGCTTCCAGTTCGTCCCAGGTCGCCTCGGTTATTTCCGTTGCGCCAAAAATACCAGCCAGCCGCCCAAAAGCGGCCTTGCTGCTGCGGGAAAGTCCTTGCTTCCAACGAGAGAATAGGTCAGCCATAACGGGCAGATTATACTGCATTAGAACCATGCAACTTTTTTGATCCTTCGAGCATCATAAGATATAATAGCAAAAATCAATCCATGTTCTGGAGGAACCTTGACTGAAGGTTGGACCGAAATCACTGCCGTGTGGAAAGACGAAATGGCCTTCATTGGTAAAAACGCGGCCGGGGGAACCGTTCAGATGGGCACACTGGATGGCAAGCCTGGAGTTGGTCCAATGCACGTTACTGCTGGTGGCAGTAGCTGGTTGCACCGGCGAGGATATCATTTCCATCTTGAAGAAGAAACGCCTCGCGCCTCTGAATATGCGAAGTACGGGTGCGCGGAAACGCGCCACTGAATACCCGATGATCTGGACGGATATTCACCTCACCTACCTGATCTGGGGTGAAAGCATTCCGGCGAAGGATGTGGAACAGGCCATCCAGCTTTCGGAAGAAAAGTATTGTTCAGTAGGACTTATGCTTGGCAAAGCTGCCAAGATCACATCTGAATACCGTTTATTAAAACCCGGCGAAAACGCCGATTAAAGGAGCAAGGAATGAACGAACCAATTCATGTCACAGATGCAGCCTTCGAGAAAACCGTTTTACAGAATCCCCTGCCGGTCATCGTGGATTTCTGGGCACCCTGGTGCGGACCGTGCAAAATGGTCAGCCCGATGCTGGATAAGATCGCCCAGGAAATGCCAGGTAAAATGATCGTTGCCAAGGTCAATACCGACGAAAATCCCGAATGGGCCACCAAGTACGGCGTGCAGGGCATCCCGACCATGCTGTTTGTTTTTGGTGGAAAAATCGTCCACCGCCAGGTGGGCGCTCTGCCCGAACGAATGCTGCGCGATGTGGTGAACCAATTCATCGAAGTGACCGCGCAGGCAACCAATTAATTTATAAGATCTAAGAAACCGGGTGCTTCAGCAGCACCCGGTTTTTGATTTAAGAATAACGAAAATCACTTTTCAACCAAACGCTCGATATTGGCGCCCAGGGAACGAAATTTCTCATCCACCCGCTCATAGCCTCGGTCGATCTGCCCGACATTACGGATGGTGGATTTTCCCGGAACTGCCAGCGCCGCCAGCACCAGGGCCATTCCGGCCCGGATATCGGGACTTTCCACTTTCTCGCCGAACAACTTGGAGGGCCCGGTAACAATGACCCGGTGCGGGTCGCACAGGACGATTTGGGCACCCATGGAAACCAGCTTGTCCGTGAAATACATGCGCCCCGGATACATCCAGTCGTGGAACAAGACACTGCCACGCGCCTGGGTAGCCACCGTGATGGCAATACTGATCAGGTCGGTCGGGAAGGCCGGCCAGATATTGGATTTGATTTCCGGAATGGCATTGCCGAGGTCCGGCTCGATCTTCAGGCGCTGCTTGGCCGGGACGATCAGATCATCCCCCTGCACTTCCCAGTTCACACCCAGGCGCCGGAAAACAAAGCGGATCATATCAAGGTACTGGTTGCCGGCCTTGCGAATGCACAGTTCGCCATGCGTGACCACTGCCGCGCCAATAAAACTAACAACTTCGAGGTAATCCGGTCCGATGGTGAATTCACCCCCGTGCAGGCTCTCCACGCCCTCTACACGAAGCGTATTCGACCCAATCCCGCTGATGTTGGCCCCCAGCACATTCAGCATCAGGCAGAGATCCTGGACGTGTGGTTCGGAAGCTGCATTTCGCAGGATGGTTGTACCCCTGGCGGTAACGGCAGCCATCAGTACGTTTTCCGTCCCGGTCACAGAGGCTTCATCCAGCAGGATATCCGCGCCTTTCAGGCGTTTGGCCTGAAAGGAAAAGGCGGAGCGGGCGTACTTGACTTCGGCGCCCAGGGCTTTGAAGGCCAGGGTATGCGTATCCAGGCGGCGACGACCGATCACATCACCACCCGGCGGCGGAAGCCGGAAATCGCCGGTGCGCGCCAGCATTGGGCCAGCCAGCAAGATCGATGCGCGGATGCGCCTGCAAAGGTCCGGGTCGAGGTCGGCCGGCCTGACGGTGCGGGCAGTGATGCGCCAGGAATTTGCACCGAGGGTCTCGATTTTTACGCCCAGGCTGGCTACCAGCTTGCGCATGTCATTGACATCCCGGATGTTGGGGACGTTATGCAGGATGACCGGTTTATCCGTCAAGAGGGTTGCGGCCAGGATGGGTAATGCGGCATTCTTATTACCCGACGGCGTCATCTCGCCGTTCAAGGGTATTCCGCCTTCGATGTGAAACTTTTCCATGGAACCTCCTGCGCAGGATTGCGCGGGTGGATTGTAAGGCACTTTTTGAGTTCCGCCAAGTAAGTCTTGGAACGGTTTGCGAATTTGATAATTCGTCCAATTGCAATTCAGCTATAATTAAGCTATGAACGAAACATTTATTTTTATCCCCTTGATCCTTGGCTGGCTGTCCGGCTGGCTGGTCAATTACCTGGCAGACACAGTCCCGGTTACACGAAAATTGAGCCGGCCGGCTTGCCCACACTGCCAGACCCCCTTCGGTTGGGTTGATTACCTGCTCTTCCGAAATTGCACCACGTGTGGCAAACGGCGCAAGATCCGCACATTTGTTATTCAAGCCTTATTGACCATCGCAGCGCTCCTGTTGTGGATGTTTCCACGTTCCGGTTTCCCTTTTATTCTGGCATTTATCTTATTCATTTACCTCTCCCTGGTCTTCGTAATCGATCTGGAACACCGGCTTATCCTGCATCCGGTCAGTCTATTTGGAGCGATCCTGGCCTTTTTGATTGGCGTCTACCTGCGCAGCGGGACATCCCTTTCACACGGCATCACGAGCACCCTGGTTGGCGGCGCGGTCGGATTCGGCATCATGCTGGTTTTTTACTTTGCCGGCGAGTGGTATGTGCGCTATATGTCCAGGAAGCGCGGCATGCCTGCAGACGAAGTAGCTTTGGGCTTTGGGGATGTCAATCTGGCCGGAATCCTGGGCCTGCTGCTCGGTTGGCCTGGCATCTCTGCCGGATTACTTTTCACGGTTCTGGCGGGTGGACTGATCAGCCTTCTTATCATTGTTGGAATGCTGATCGCAAAGAAATACAAGGCGTTTACCGCGATCCCATACGCGCCATTCCTGATCCTGAGCGCGTTTTACCTGCTCTATCTAATTTGATCTTCTCTTTGTATCATTCGCCCCCAACTGAGGCACCAGACAATTGGAACCGGCTTGCCGGTTCTATTTTTTATCAGGTGGTTTATCCTCCTCCGGTAACTTGAGCGGACCAGTACCGAGGCGGTATCCAAAACCGCGCACGGTCCGCACCCAGACCGGAGAGGAAGGATCATCCTCCAGTTTCTTGCGCAGCATCAGGATATAGCGCCGGACAAGCGCCGGGTCGCTGCGCTCAGAGCCCCAGACCTCCCGGATCAAAGCCTCATCCGAAACCACCTTGCCCTTCCTGCGCACCAGCACTTCAAGTAAACGGAATTCGGTGGGCGTTAGAACCAGTGTCCGGCCTCCGAGTGAGGCTTGATATTTCTCCATATTCAAGACAATCTCGCCGTGTGCGATATAACCGACTTCCTTCCGTTCGTTATGCAACCGCCCAATGACTGCCTGGATACGTGCGACCAGTTCGATAAAACTGAACGGCTTGGTGACATAATCGTCCACGCCAAGGCTGAACCCGCGTAATTTGTCCGCTTCAGCAGTCTTGGCGGTAATCATGATGACCGGGACGTCGCTCAGCTCACGTAAGCGCGTGCAGACTTCCCAACCATCCATGCCAGGCATCATTACATCCAGCAGGACCAGGTCGGGGTGTTCATTGAATGCCAGGCGCAGACCGGCCGGTCCATTGGGCGCTGAAAACACCTCAAAATTACTTTCCCTTAAATACTGGCTCAGGAGATTCGAAAGGGTTTGATCGTCATCCACCAGCAGAATCCGGGTTTTCATTCACTCACCTTCAAATTAAAATAAAAGCGTGCGCCCCCCTCCAAAGGTGCTTCGAATCTCAAATCGCTTTGCATGGCACGCAGCATGCGCCGGGACAAATACAATCCCAGGCCGTATCCATAAACCGACTGTGAATCTTTGGCATCCAGGCGTTGGAAACGCTTAAAAAGCAGGGGCCGCAGAGCTTTGGGAATCCCAGGCCCCTTGTCCGTGATTTGGACGCGCACCTGGTTCCTTTTTTGAATGGCTTCCACCATGACGGGACTTGCGGGGGCATATTTCAATGCATTGTCGAGCAGATGCGTGAAAATACCGATTAAAAAGACATCATCCGCCATAACAGACGGCAGATCCTGCGATACCTGCACCTGGATCTGCCCCGCCCCGCAGGTGGTGGAAAAATTCTGGCAGACTGTCTGGATGACCTCGTAGAGGGAAATCGGTCTTAGATTCAATCGAATTTTACCTGCCTCGGTTGCCGAAATGTTGAGGATATTTTCAACAAACTTGGTCAGCCGCCCAACCTCATCTTTCATCAAAGCCAACGTGGAGCGATCCGGCGCCGGCCGGCTTTTTTGGAGCAGGAGCAATTCAAGCCCGCCGTTCAGACTGGTCAGGGGTGTGCGTAATTCATGCGATACCATCGAGACGAAATCACTCTTCAACTGGTCCAGCTCCTGCAAGGCCTTGTTCTGCTCTTCCAGCTTACGGTAGGCCTCCGTGAGAGTGTGAGTACGTTCATCCACTTTCTGTTCCAATTGCGCATTCAGGTCCTTCAATTGACGGTGGAGCACCTGAAGCTCAGTGAAGCCCTTCTGGATGGCGGCCTGTTGGCGTTCCTGGTCGCTCAGGTCGTGCGCCGCTCCCGCCAGGAGCACCTTCCGGCTTTCAGAAAAGATCGGGCTGAGTGAAAGCAGGTACGGGGTGCGTTTTGAACTCAGCCGGACCTCCTGAGAGCATTCCTGCCGGGCAGCGCGTGACAGCAGGTCCGCAGGGAAGGTCGTGTCTTCGAAAATTGCTGTCAAAGGCATCCCGGTGATCGCATGCGCGTCCGGCAAGTCCAGTGCCCGAACCAGCGCCGGGTTACCCAACAGGATCTTTCCATCGCCATCACAAATGAAGATCGGCTCAGCCATGCTGCTGAACAACTGCCAATATTTATGCAATTCGTTCTCGCCGGCGCGCATACCCATTCGCACCACCAGCGCCAAGGTTAGAAACAAGCTTACTCCTGCGCCCAGCCAGGAAAGCCGCCCACTCAATCGCCAGTCAGCCAGAACAAACCAGTCCAACACCATTACAAAAGAAAAGGGCAGGATGTTCTGGATGCGGGTTCCCCAATCGAAAGTCAGCGATTCAGGCAGACTTTGCTGATCGGATAAATTCGCCAGGAAAACCGTCCCGCATGCAAAAATGAGCCCCCCGACTGTCCAACCGAGGCTCTCAGAACCTCCGGCCTGATATCCATTGACCGGAGCAAGCAAACTATAGATGTAGTCGGACACCAGGAAGGAAAATAGCCCGCAGCCCCACAATGACAGGATCCGGCGCGCTTTGCGGTTTGCCAGCAGCATGTTGAAAAGAATCATCAAGAGAATAAGATCGGCGATCGGGTAAACAAAGGGGATCCATTCCGTTGGCTGCAAAGAAGAAGCAGACCGGCTGAGCGTCAGCCAGACCAGCATCGCAACCACACCCGCCGATATGGTCACATCCAGAAGGAAGCGGAAGCGCGAAGGGGTGTAGCGGCTTTCGAACGGATACAGGATCAGGGCGAAAAAGAGCAGCGGATACGCCAGGAAATTGAGAACGTCTGCCAACGAAAAGATCGGGGCGGGGATTCCGCGCACCCCCTCGTAAAAAGTGCGCACCACGTTCCCAAGCGACCAGCACAAGAGCCCCAATCCCAGCAAGCGCCAGGCCGGCTGGGAGGCGCGAGGAAATTGCGGGAGGAATTGAAATACGAGCAATACCGCCGTGACGCCTGGCACCAGCACCGCCAGGCTGCCGATGAACAAACGCGTAGAGGCTTGCGGGGAACGGAAAATTACCCAGACGATGTAGGCAGCCAGGAATAAAACCGATTTAAGCACAATCCTGTTCGTCTGGATATTCCAGGGGAAAACCTTGCTCAAGAATTTCCGCAACCCGGCCTCCTTCCCGGCAGATTATAACAACGTTCCCAATGCAATGGTATGGAGTAATGAAGGCTGTTTGGGCAGGGAAAGCCCAACCCGCAGCCCCGTTCTTAACCCATGCCATGGTTTACCGAAAAATAAACAGGAGACCTGTTCGCCATCCGGACAGGCCTCCTGTAGAAATCAATCATCCACACGCAAAGGGCGACTACGGGCAGTCAAAACAGATCGTAGGCACCGGCGAACTGGTAGAGCTGGGCGTTGGCGTCCGCGAGGGCGTGGGAGTAGGAGTGTTTCCCGCAGTCGGCGACGGCGTACGGGTGGGCGAGAGCGTCGCAGTGCGCGTGGGAGTAATGCTGGGCGTGTACGTAGGAGTAGGCGTGAACGTAGGGGTACGCGTCGCCGTCGGTGTAAATGTTTTCGTCGGCGTCTGCGTGATTGTTGGTGTGGGCGTTTGTGTCCGCGTTGCCGTTTTCGAGGGTGTGAATGTCGGTGTGGCCGTCTTGGTCGGCGTAAACGTATTCGATGGCGTAAAGGTCTTCGACGGCGTAAAGGTCTTCGACGGCGTAAAGGTTTGCGACGGCGTAAAGGTCGGTGTGCGAACTTGTCGGTGTGCGCGACTTCGTCGGTGTGCGCGACTTCGTCGGTGTGCGCGTGATGGTCGGCGTGAAAGTTTTCGACGGGGTGAGGGTTATGGTCGGTGTAAAAGTTCTCGACGGTGTAAAGGTTCTCGACGGTGTAAAGGTCTTCGAAGGCGTCAGCGTTATGGTAGGCGTAAGGGTTTTCGTCGGGGTATTGGTAGCCGTGAAGGTTAGCGTCGGAGTGAACGTCTTCGTTGGAGTCGAAGTGGATGTGCGCGTTACTGTACTCGTCCGCGTAAAGGTTTTCGAAGGCGTAGGCGTGATCGTCGGCGTGGAAGTCCTGGTGGGAGTATCCGAGGGTGTAAACGTGAACGTCGGCGAACTTGTTTTGGACGGGGTAAAGGTCATCGAAGGCGTATTGGTTGGCGTGCGCGTCGTCGTTGATGTGGAGGTGGCAGTGGGTGTACTCGTCTCCGTCGGCGTATTGGTAGGTGTGGGCGTCGCCGTCGTAGTAGCCGTGGGCGTATCGGTGATGGTGGGGGTATCAGTGGGTGTAAAGGTATGTGTAGGTGTAAAAGTACTTGTGGGCGGCCTGGGTGTCGCCGATTCTCCCGGAGGAGGCGGCGGAGGCGGGTTGATGAATTTGGACATGCGGAATTTTTCCACCACGCCATTTTGTGAGGAGACCAGGTGGGTCATCTTCCAGGCCGTATTGGCAGAATCTCCGAACAGGCTGAGCAATTGCAGGAAAGGAGTGATGAAAGGATGGTTGAAATCCACGGTGATCACCACTTCATCCCCCGGATTGCCGGCATCTTCGATGGATTGGCTGGTTGGGTTTCCGTGCGAATCTTTTACCAGGCAGTCACTGTAGGTTGGCGTACCCATCAATCCAATGCGGTTATAGTAATCCGGGATGCCGTCCGGCGGCGGAAATCCGGTGGATTGGGTGACCAGGTCTTTGCCGGAGCAGATGGTTAATTTCATATAGCCCGAAAGGATCTTGGAAGCGGGATCCGTTGTATCGATGGTTTTATCAACCAGCAGGCCGGCAGTATATTTAAAGGCCTCGGCATGGATGGATTGAAGGCGGGCCTGGGCCTGGTCAGCCTCGTCGACACAATCAGCCTGGCAGTAAACATGCTCCCAGCCACCCGTGACCGCGTAGCGAACCGCCTGGCGGGATATGTTCTGGATCAGCAGCCAACCGGAGAAAAGCAAAGAGAAATCAATAATGGCGAAGAGCAGCATCAACAGGATTGGAACTGCCAGCGCGAACTCGACCACGCCCTGTGAATGGCCGGCACCCCGAAAGAAACGTTTTCTGTCCCAGGAAATTCGAAGCTTTTGAGTTCTCATTCCCATTCTCCTAACGCGCCAGCCGGATGGCAATATTATCGCCGATCTTCTTGAAAATAGCAGCCAAATCATCCGTGTTGGGTGCATAAAAGTACAGGCCGTTGCCCACTTTTTCGGCAGCATACATGAGCAATTTTGCGCCGGCAGGATCGGATATAGGTAGGTTCACCTGTCTACCCAGGCCAATCGAGAAGATCAAAGCAGCCTGGTCCATACCGACAAAATCGGCCATATCGCGCGCATAATCGTCGGCATCGTAATCACTCGGATTCCAAACACCTGCATGATAAATGCCAGTCGGGTTGTCCGGAAACACAGGCAGGCCATTGCCATTGAGGATGCAGCGGCCACGCGTATCCGCCACGGCACAGTGACGGGTATCCGATAAAGAATCGCGACAGAGCGGATTGGTCTGGGGATTCCAGGTGGATTCCGGGCAGATCGCACTGCCATCCCCTGCCGTACCGGCATTCGCCGATCCGTCGGTCAGGAGGACGGTTACCCGCAGCGATTGCTGTCGGCCACCAGCTGCATTACTGTACTCATCCCCTGCCACCAGCAACCCATCTCCAATGTTAGTGGTTGTACAGCGGGACGGATCCTGAAGATCGCCAGGATTAAAATACCATCCGTCGCCGCAATCGAAATTTCCTTTATAGATCGCAAGCGAGTTAGCATCCGGATCAAGGAAGTAATGGACATCATCGGGCTGGGAATCACAATAACCATTCTGAATGACTGATAATAAACAATAAGGGCGGCAGGGCTGGCCTTCATCGCACACGCCTTCCCCTTCATACACTTCCAGGTTCCTGATCTTTCCCTCAACCGTCGCTTTAATATCATCCGATGTACAACCATTTGGGTCCAGGCAGTTCTGGTTGAACTGCAACACGTTGGTGGCGCCCCTGTCAAAGGTCACGATCGCAACTCGGTCATAAGGAAAGTACAAAAACCCTTCGATAAAATTCACCGCGGCCTGCTTCACCTCTTCGAACGGGTGACATTCACCCGGCATGCCATCATTCGTGTCTGTAATATTCCTGAGGCCTTTGCATCATGGTTACAAACAGATGGATCGCGCAGCGGGCTTAGGTCGGGATCATCCGTTGGGAGCGGCGCATCGAAGGTCATCGATTCGGAAGTGTCGATCACCAGTACCAGGTCCAGGGAGGCTGTCTCCGAGGTGGCCTCGGCCGTGATGGGGACGGATTTGATCCCAAGCACGGGCAGGAAGGCCAACCCGATCGTGGCCTTGGATCTGACGCGCACAAGTTTACGGGGAAGAATGTCGCCCGTGGCGGGATCACGACACAGCTCGGGATCGCTCACACATGTATCCACACTGACCGGATGATTGGCATCCAGGATGACCCCATTTAATATGAGGAATTCCGTTGCAGAATTGGTTAATGCAGTGGTTTGAACCCCTTCCCGGTATTGCAGGGCCGCCGCCAGGGCCGCCGCGTCGGTCGCCCGGCGCAGGCGGGCATTCCCAATGAACATCAGGCCCACATCCATCACCAGGCCTACGACGGCGATAATACCGATTGCCGCCAGGGCCACAATTATTATCACCTGGCCGTGTTCCAGTCTTTTGGATGTGCGACTGTCTTTTTCAGTTGGTCTCAACATATTTCAATGTACCTTGGGTTCTGCCGAGGAAAGCGGCATGATCGAATACACATACAAAGGCATCGGGTCGGGGATCAGCGAAAATTCCACGCCCATAAATTCGCTGTGTGAAAAAACCGGCAATTTCAGAAGTTGTGAATAATTATAGAGCACCTCCACCAGCAATACGCCGGCATTCGGTGCGTCCGCAACCAGGCGGGATTGAATGGTGGCGTCGCTAAGATGTGAAGGATTCGAAGCGCATGTATACCAGTTTTCGTCAGCCAATGCAGACGGGACAGATTGGAGCGGATCGGTCGGGTGGTTGGCATCATGCGCCCAGAGATAATTAACAAAGTCGGTATAATTGGCACACAGGCTCCAGCCATTGGCGGTCGGGTTGCGTACAACTGTGGTGCCGGAAACACTTAGCACAGAAATAACAATATCATCACCATTGAGGGGGTCAAGTCTGACCGGTGTCATCGTGGTGGCGGCCTCCACGGCCGTGTAATAGTAAAATTCCTCAATGTATGATCTCGAATCATCAAACGCGATGGCGCTGCTGGAGTAGCGGGCAGCTTCACGCGCTCCGTCCAGCACATGCAGGTAGTTGTTCATCAGGAAGCCGAATTCCACCACCCCGGCCAGCAACAGAGCCAGGATCACAAGAACCAGCATGAGCTCAACAAAACTCTGCCCGCGCACGAGCGTCTGGCGGTCAGGATGGAACGAATGAAAACGTTGGTTCGATAGCTTTTCATAGCCTTCAAAGGTAATCTGGCATAAAATGGTCTAATCCATTTTTAATAATAGCAGTACCCGGCAGGGAAGTCAACAGAAAGGATCAATCTGTAAAGCCACCTGGACGCGGATTTCACAAGATATGGACAATTCGGGCATTAAAAAGCGCGGTATAATCCCGCCAATCATGCTCCAGGAGGAGGTGCAACGCTCAATATGATCGACTGGGAAAGTCAGCGCACGGGCTTTAGGTAGAGAGTTGGGGAGTTGTACAGTTCAAATGTTCGAGAACTATTCAACTATAAAACCATCCAACGAAAAATACTCCTATCTAAAGTTGACGAGGATGAGGGTTCTCCGCCGCAAGGCGGAGCCAATCCTGGCAGGATCGTTGCCGGGAAGAAAATCGAATGATCAGCGGATGCCCTCCGGGGATGCCACAGCCCCGCAACCTTTCCCTCCAAAAGTAAATCCTGCAACAACGCCCGCCGGGTGACCGGAGAGACAAACACGCAGGAGGTGGAATAAACAGTGAAGAGAACAGATACCAGAGAACTGAGAGCAGTACCTGCTCTCTGTCTACCTGTTCTCTACTCTCATCATTTTGGAGGAATCCCATGTGTGGAATTGTAGGTTATATCGGCCCGCGTGACGCGACGCCGATCCTTCTCAACGGCCTGAAACGGCTGGAATATCGCGGTTATGACTCGGCCGGTCTGGCCGTCCTGTCGGATGGCCGCATCGAGGTCCGGCGGGAAGCCGGAAAACTATGCCGGCTGGTCGAACTGGTTGGAGCAATCACCCGTCAGCGGGTCGCCGGGGATCGGTCATACCCGCTGGGCCACCCACGGCGTCCCGACCGCACGCAATGCCCACCCGCATCTCAGCGCGAACGGGCGCGTTGTCGTCGTCCATAACGGCATTGTCGAGAATTTCCTGGAACTGCGTGACGAACTGGCCGCCGAAGGGCGTGAACTTCCAGTCAGACACGGATACCGAGACCATCGTCCAACTGGTCGAAAAGCACCAGGCGACCGGGCTGGACCTGGTCGAAGCCGCCCGGCGCACCTTCCAAGAGATCCAGGGCGCCCATGGCATCGTCCTGATGTCAGCCGACGAACCCGACAAGATCGTCTGCGCCCGCATCGGCAACGCCGGTGGTGTCGTGATCGGCCTGGGGCAGGCAGAGAATTTCATCGCCTCGGATATCCCGGCCATCCTGGAATACACCCAGCGGGTCATCTTCCTGGAATCCCAGCAGATGGCAATTGTGACGCGCGACGGAGGTGCAGGTGGAGACGCTGGATGGCACAGCCCGTTCAGCCCAGGATCCATACCATCCGCTTTGATGCAGCCGCGGCCGAAAAAGGCGAATACCAGCACTTCATGCAGAAGGAAATCCATGAACAGGTGCGCTCGCTGACCGATACACTGGCCGGGCGCGTGGATTTCCAGGCCGGGCGCGTCCGCCTGCCGGAACTCAATCTGACACCCGAACTGGCCCAAAAGATCCGCAAAATCTATATCACCGCCTGCGGCACGGCCGCCTATGCCGGGATGGTCGGAAAGATATTGATCGAAAAGATCGCCCGCCTGCCCTGCGAACTCCAGATCGCTTCCGAGTTCCGCTACAGCGACCCGATCGTGGATGAGCACTGCGTGGTACTGGCCATCAGCCAGTCCGGCGAAACCGCCGATACGCTGGCTGCCATGGAAGAAGGCCGCCGCAAGGGCGCCACCATCTGGAGCATCGTCAATGCCATCGGCTCGCAGGCCATGCGCGTTGCGGATGGCAGTCTTTCGATGCAAACCGGGCCCGAGATCGGCGTGGCTTCCACCAAAGCCTTCACTGCCCCGCTGGTGGACCTGTACATGCTGGCCGTGCTCCTGGCTGACCTGCGCGGCGTCATTAACCGATGCGGAACGCCGGGCCCTGGTGGCAGACCTGCGCCTGGTGCCCGATCTGGCCAGCCGGGTGCTGAACACCGAACCGGAGATCAAGAAAGTTGCCCAGGCCCTGAAAGATGTGCGGGATTGCCTGTTCCTGGGGCGCGGCATCAACATGCCGATCGCCTACGAAGGCGCACTGAAGCTCAAGGAAATCTCTTACATCCATGCCGAAGGCTACCCGGCCGGTGAAATGAAACACGGCCCGATCGCACTGATCGACAAGGCACATGCCGGTCGTCTGTATCGCCCCAAGAGACCCCTGGCATGAAAAAATGATCAGCCAGATCCAGCAGGCCAAGGCGCGCGGCGGGACGGTCATTGCCGTGGCGACCGAAGGCGACGAACTGGTGGCCTCGCAGGCCGACCACGTGCTTGTGGGTTCCCGATTGCCCCTGGATGCTCTCGCCGGTTGTGACGGTCATTCCGCTGCAGATCCTGGCCTACCATATCGCCACCCTGCGCGGCCTGGATGTGGACCAGCCGCGCAACCTGGCCAAGAGCGTGACGGTCGAATAGCGGAATGGTTTGATGGTTGATCGTCAGATCGTTTGACACAATGTCCCGCAGGCGAAATCGGGATGATTTACATCCAGCAATCTGCCTGCGGGATTTTCGGTTTCATCGCCAGAATGGATTAAAATAAAGACAATTCAATCCAGCTTTTTCAGGAGATGATCAGCATGTCTACTAGAAGAGAAGTCATCAAGAACGAAAAACGCCGCCGAAAGGCCCGCCAAAAGTTGGTTACTTACATCATCAATCGGTTTGGTCATCCTGGGCGTGGCTGCCCTCATCTGGATCATCATCGCCTCCCAGCCGCCCAAAGCCGATTACCAGCCAAAATGCACCGACCGTAGCAGGCGATGCAATTTGCGACCCCGCCGCCGATGCAAATCGATGTCAAGAAACAGTATTTCGCCACGGTTAAAATGGCCAAAGGCGGCGAATTCGTCATCCAGCTCTATCCCGATAAAGCCCCCATCACCGTGAACAGCTTCGTTTTCCTGGCACGAACAGGGATTTTTCAACGGCACCACCTTCCACCGGGTGCTGGAAGGTTTTATGGCCCAGGGCGGCGACCCGACCGGTTTGGGCAACGGCGGACCCGGCTATACCTTCGTCAACGAAAAAAATGACCTGCTTTTCGATAAAGCCGGCGTGGTTGCCATGGCGAATGCCGGACCAGACACCAACGGCAGCCAGTTCTTCATCATGTTTGGGCCCTATGGCCTGTCGGAAAATGACTACACGATCTTTGGACAGGTGATCAGCGGCATGGATGTGGTCAACGGCCTGACCCGGCGTGACCCGCAACAGAATCCCAACTTCACCGGAGACGCGATCGAAAGCATTACAATTTCTGAGAAGTAACGATGATTAAAGCACAGATTGCGGCCAAACCCAGAGCCTTTATCATTCGCATTGAGACCTGGCTGAGATGCAATATAACAGAGTTCACAATCAGGAGAACCGGAATGCCCAACCAGGTTAGCAATCTCCACCAGGAACTAAAGGCGGTCATCCTGGCCGCCGGGAAAGAATCCGGCGGCGCGGATGTCAGATCCATCCTGCTCCAAAACCTCGGCGCGCGTAAAGTGATCGATTATGTCATCCAAAATGCGCTCCAACTGGTTGATCCCGGAGAACCTTTATATTGTGGTCGGCCGCGAGAGCGAGGAGATGCGCGCTCACCTGGGGAGTGAATACCAGTATATTTGCCAGGAAGAACAACTCGGAACAGGTCATGCCGTTCTGCAATTGAAACCCCTGCTGGCAGATTTCCACGGCGATCTCTTCATTAATCTATGGCGATACACCGCTCTTCCGGCCCGATTCCATCCGTGGACTGCTCAACCGCCACCACCTGCGCCAGGCAAAGCTGACCCTCCTGAGCGCCGTGGTGGACCAGCCCTATCCCTATGGGCGCATCATCCGTGACACCAAGGCCAGATCGTGGATATCATCGAGGCTGCCGAAGCCTCCGAAAGCGTGCGTGCCATCCACGAACTCAATATCGGCGCATACGTTGTGCGTGCAGACACGATTTTTCCGGCATTGGAAAAACTTCCACGCTCACCCGAGGTACGGCGGCCTGCGGCTGACCGATTGCGTCCACCAGCTCGTCCGCTCCGGCTTGCTGGTCGAAAGTTACCAGACCTATGACCAGGATGAAGTCCAGGGGATCAATACGCCGGAAGACCTGGCAAATGCAGAATTCATCCTGCAAAAACGTCTCTTCCGGCCGCACCGCCCGGAGGCCGAAGACCAGGTCTCCTTTGGGACCGGCGGCTGGCGGGCCGTCATCGGCGAGGGGTTCACCATGCACAACGTCCGCAGGCTGTCGCAGGCACTGGCGAACGAGATCACCCGCCAGGGACAGGAAAAACGCGGCGTACTGATCGGCTATGACCGGCGCTTCCTTTCGGACCGGGCCGCCGAGACTGCCGCCGAGGTGTTTGCCGGGAACAACGTCCCGGTAACACTGCTCTCCGAGGATGCCCCCACCCCGCTGGTCACCTATGCCACCGCCCGGCTCAATTCCGCCTACGGACTGGTCTTCACCGCCAGCCATAACCCGCCGGAATGGAACGGCCTGAAAGTCTTCCGCGGCGACGGCTCGCTGCTGCTCGACGAGGAAACCCGCCAGATCACCGCCGAGACCAACCAGCTCGGCACCGCCCAGGTCGTCAAACTCGACCTCGACCTGGCCGTGGAAGCCGGTATCGTCAAACGGCGCGACATGACCAACGAGTACGTGGATGCCGTCGAAAAGTTCATCGACATGGATGCCATCCGCAAGGCCAGCCTTGCGCGTCATTGTGGACCCAATGTATGGTGTGGGCCAGTTGACGCTTGGGCATCATCCTGACCGAGGCGCGCTGCCGGGTGACCTTCATCCACGAACGCCGCAACCCGCTTTTTGGCGGCCGTTCCCCGGCTCCTGACCTGGAATCCCTGCGGCTGCTGATCACCGACCTGGAAGAAGGCCACTTCGACCTGGGCCTGGCCACCGATGGCGACGCCGACCGCATCGCCATCATTGACGAAAAAGGCCGCTACATTTCCACCAACGACCTGCTCCTGCTGGTGTACTGGTATCTGCATGAAGTGCGCGGCCAGCGCGGCGGTGTGGTCCGCAACCTGGCGACCACCCACATGCTCGACCGGATGGCAGCCAAATTTGGCGAAAAGAGTTACGAAGTGCCGGTTGGTTTCAAGCACATCGCTGCCAGCATGGTCGAACATGATGCCCTGCTGGGCGGTGAATCCAGCGGCGGTCTGACCGTGCGCGGCCACATCCTCGGCAAGGACGGCATCTTCGCCTGCGCCCTGGTGGTCGAGATGCTGGCCCGCACCGGCAAAAAGATCTCCGAGATGCAGGAAGAAGCCTGGAAGATTTCCGGGCATCTGTTCAGCCTGGAAGAGAACATTCCGGCCACGCCTGAAATGCGGGTTGCCATCCCCAGGCGATTGAAGGAATCTCCCATCACCAGCCATTGGGAAATATCCGGTCTTGAACATCTCCCACTATGATGGGACGAAGTTCCTGCTCGAAAACGACAACTGGGCGCTCCTGCGCTTCTCCGGCACCGAACCGGTCCTGCGCCTGATGGTGGAGGCCGATTCGCCCGAAAAAGCGCAGGAATTGATCGACTGGTTGAAACAGTTTTGCGGCACTTCAGCCTGACAATAAGATGAACGTTGAAGTACAATTCTACTCACTAGGAGAGTATTATATGCAATACGGTTATTTCGATGACAAGAACCGCGAATACGTGATCGAACGTCCCGATGTACCCGTCTCCTGGACCAATTACATCGGCGTGAAAGACATGTGCACAGTCCTCTCGCACAATGCCGGCGGCTACTCCTTCTACAAGTCCGCCGAGCACGGACGGATCACCCGCTTCCGCCAGAACGGCGTTCCGCTCGACCGGCCCGGTCACTACGTCTACATCCGCGACGATGAGACCGGCGAATTCTGGACCATCTCCTGGCAGCCGACCGGCAAGGATCTGTCCAAGGCGAAATACGAGTGCCGCCATGGTCTTTCGTATTCGAAATTCTCCTGCGACTACCAGGGCATCCAGGCCAGCCAGTTGATCTTCATCCCGGTCGAGGATGATGTGGAGCTGTGGGACGTGCGCCTGCGCAACACGTCCGGGAAACCGCGCCAGCTGTGCATCTTCTCCTATGTCGAATTCTCTTTCCACCACATCGAGATCGACAACCAGAACCTGCAGATGTCGCTCTACGCCAGCGGTTCGAGTTACGAGGATGGCATCATCGAATACGATTTCTTCTACGAACCCTGGACCTTCCACTACATGACCGCCAGCTTCGAGCCAGACTCGCTACGACTGCCTGCGGGATAGCTTCATCGGCAACTACCACACCGAAACAGATCCCGAGGCGGTCAGCCGGGGTCAGTGCTCCGGCAGCTCCGAGCTGGGCGGCAACCACTGCGGCGCGCTGCACAAACGCTTGACTCTGGAGCCCGGCGAGGAAACCCGCTTGATCTTCATGCTGGGCGTGGGCAACCGCGCCACCGGCCAGAAGATCCGCACAAAGTATTCCAACCTCGCCAACGTGGATGAGGCCTTTTGCGGATCTGAAAGAATACTGGCAGGCCAAACTGGACAAATTCCAGTGCAAGACCCCGCATGCAGGCCTGGATTCCATGGTCAACACCTGGACGCTCTACCAGGCCGAAACCTGCGTGGTCTGGTCGCGCTTCGCCTCCTTCATCGAGGTGGGCGGGCGGACCGGCCTGGGCTACCGCGACACATCCCAGGATGTGATGGCCGTGCCGCACACCAATCCCGCCAAGGTGAAACAGCGCATGGAAGAGCTGTTCAACGGCCAGGTCCAGCAGGGCTACGGCCTGCACCTGTTCGATCCGCAAGTCTTCAAGCCGCAGGAAGCCAGACTGCCCGGGCGTCAAACTGCCCACCGTTGTCCCGACCCCCAGCCCGGCCGATATCATCCACGGCCTGAAGGACACCTGCTCCGACGATGCCTTGTGGATCGTCGCCTCTGTCTGCGAATATGTCAAGGAGACCGGCGATCTGGCCTTCTTCGACCAGGTCATCCCCTTCGCAGATGGCGGCGAAGCGACGGTCTACGAACACCTCAAGCGTTCGCTGGATTTCTCCGCCGAACAGATCGGCAGGACCGGCATCTGCCTGGGCCTGCGCGCCGACTGGAATGACTGCCTGAACCTGGGCGGCGGCGAGAGCGCCATGGTCTCCTTCCTGCACCACTGGGCGCTGATCAACTTCATCGAGGCGGCGCAGTTCCTGGGCCGCAGCCAGGATGTCAAGAAATATTCGGCCATGGCCGAAAAGGTCCGCCAGGCCTGCGAAGAGAATTTATGGGACGGCGAGTGGTATCTGCGCGGCTTCACCAGCAAAGGCATCAAGATCGGCTCGCCATGAGAACGAGGAAGGCAAGATCTTCCTGGAAAGCAACTCGCTGGCGGTGCTCTCTGAAGCGGCCTCGCCCGAACACGGGCTCCAGTGCATGGATTCGGTCGACAAGCATCTGTATTCGAAATACGGCATCCACCTGCTCTGGCCAGCCTTTTCAAAACCCGATGACGATATCGGCTACGTGACCCGCGTCTACAAGGGCATCAAGGAAAACGGGGCCATCTTCAGCCACCCCAACCCCTGGGCGATCGTCGCCGAGTGCAAGCTGGGGCGCGGCGAGCGCGCCATGAAATTCTACGACGCGACTCTGCCCTACAACCAGAACGACATGATCGAGATCCGCCAGGCCGAACCGTATTCCTACTGCCAGTTCGTCATGGGGCGCGACCACACCGCCCACGGCCGGGCGCGCCACCCCTGGCTGACCGGTTCGGCCGGCTGGGCCTACCACGCCGTCACACACTGGATCCTGGGCGTGCGTCCCGGATACGCCGGGCTGATCATCGACCCCTGCATCCCGGCAGAATGGAAAGAGTTCGAGATCACGCGCGCATGGCGCGGGGCATCCTTCCATATCCTGGTAAGAAATCCCAGCGGGGTTGAAAAAGGTGTCAAGGCGGTCAGTCTGAACGGGGAACCGGTCGAAGGGGCGATCCCGGAACAAAAAGCTGGAAGTTATAATGAAATCATTGTGAGCCTGGGTGCGTAATAAAGGGTTATCACCCCATCCAGGCGCATCTTACCGGTTGCCTGTGACCCGGAAGGCACAATAAGGATAGCCTTTTACACTTTTCTGCAACTTGGCTGTCTGTTCCACCGGTAGATCCATCCATTGCTCCAGCAGGAATGCATCCATCCGGCACAATTCTGGGATTTGAAGCAATGATGGCTGCATATGGGCAATGCCCCAGGATTATATTTGGCCCGTTCATGCCAGCCTCCCAGCGGGATTGATAATGCAGTTCGTTCAACCGGTCAACCAACCGGGAAAGACGTTGGGTTAGCAAGCTGTCCGCCTTTGGCCGGGCGGTTCCTCCCAACCGTTGCGCCATTGATCTTAAGCCAGCTTCAAGTGCCGCCTCCGTCGTGTTCCTCAGCCAGACATCCAACATGGCATTGGCCAATTCATCCAGGCCATCCCCCAGCACCCGTCGGGAAAGACTATAGATGTTCACCGGTCTTCCCCGGCCTTCCCGTTGCTGGCTGATCATTTCGATCACATCATTCGATTCCAGCAATGCCAGGTGATGGCGGATATTTGCTCCGGTCATCGCCAGGGCGCGGCTCAATTCCCGGACAGAAGCCGTCTGTTGTTTTCGCAGGTAATCCAGGATTCGCAAACGTGTTGGGGTATGCACAGGGCTATTATACTATTTATGCAAATATATATTTGCATAAATAATTTGACAGGATGCCTGCCAGGCGGCTATAATCCCTGCCTGTCTGACAGGAACAGCTTTATGGTATATGGAGAATTCTCATGGACTCAACTGAATTGAACTCGCCTGGTTATGACATTCCCCCTGAAATAAAAGGACAGATTGCCATCACCAGTCTTGACCGCATCTACAACTGGGGCCGCAGCGCCTCCGTCTGGCCAATGATGTTCGGACTGGCCTGCTGTGCCATCGAAATGATCTGCACAGCTGCCAGCCGTTTCGACCTGGCCAGGTTTGGGATGGAGATCATGCGCCCTTCCCCACGCCAGAGCGATTTGATGATCGTATCCGGCACGGTAACAAAAAAAATGATGCCGACCATCGTCCGCCTGTATAACCAGATGCCCGAACCCAAGTACGTGCTGGCAATGGGTGCCTGCGCATCCGGAGGCGGGCCTTTCAAGGATGGTTACAACGTGGTTTCCGGAGTTGACAGGTTCATCCCCGTGGATGTCTATGTGCCTGGCTGCCCGCCCACCCCGCAGGCGCTTCTTGAATGGCTTGATGAAGATCCAGGAGAAGATCAGGGGTGAATCCATCAAGAATTCCCGCTGGTACAAAAAAGGCCCGGATATGGCCGAAATCCCCATTCCGCTGCTCGGCCCGGACTTGATCGATCTCGCGCAAGATTCCGACCTGATCCAGAACGACGAGAAGGCCTAGGAGACAGACATGGCAACTCCCGCCCCCGTTCAAACCCTCGATCTTTCCAGCCGTTTCCCGAACATGCTCAGCGCGGATGCCCGCCCGGGTTACTCCGGCTGGCTGCTGGACAAATCCCATCTGCTCGAATTCGCCACCGCCCTGCGGGATGAGTTTGGATACGATTATCTTTCCTCCATAACCGGTGTGGACTATCTGCCGGAAGGAAAGATGGAAGTCGTTTACCAGCTCTACAAAACCACCGGCGGTCCGGGTTTGATGTTCAAAGTCCAGGTGCCGCGCGCAGATCCGGTGGAAGTCCCTTCGCTGGTGTCCATTTATCCTGGCGCAGAATTTCAGGAACGTGAAGCCTGGGACCTGCTCGGGATAAAATTCACTGGTCATCCCGACCTGCGACGCATCCTGATGTGGGAAGATTTTGCCGGATTTCCCCTTGCGCAAGGACTGGCATGAGCCTTACTTCGAAGAGGACGCCAAACCCTTTAAAAGTCGCTGGCCGGATGGCAAGATCGTCGCCTGGCTGAAAGCAAGAATATATACGGTGACAATATTGCCTATCCGGGTGGTTTCAATCCCGAAAACCAGACCTTCGATCCAGAGAAAGCCCTTTACGAGGCGCTGCGTACGTACCAGAAAAACGAGATCGGCCTGGATACCGATCATATCATCGTCAACCTGGTCCGCAACACCCTTCCACCCATGGCGTGTTCCGGGTGGCAGTCATGCTGGACGGGGAAACGATCGTCAACCTGAAGCCGGTCATGGGCTATCTGCACCGCAACCATGAGAAGATCGGCGAGCGCAACACCTATATCATGAACATGCCCTACACCGACCGCCTGGATTATCTCGCCTCCATGAGCAATAATTTCGGCTATGCGCTGGCGGTCGAAAAACTGATGAACGTCAAGCCGCCCGAACGTGCCGAGTACATCCGCGTGATCATGGCCGAGATGACGCGTATCTCCAACCACCTTTTCCTGATCGGCATCATTGCTCAACGATCTGGGCGCCTACTTCACTCCCATGCTGTATGCGCTGGAAGAGCGTGAATTGATCCTGGATATTTTCGAAGCGGTGACCGGCTCGCGAATGATGTGCAACTACTTCCGCTTTGGCGGTGTTGCCCGCGATCTTCCGGAAGGCACCCTCCAAAAAATCAAGGAAATCTTCTTCGAGCGCCTGCCGGGTAAGATCGACGAACTCGAACGCTTCCTGAGCGAGAACGAGATCATCCGCTCGCGTGGTGTCGGACAGGGTGTGCTGACGAGCTGAAGATGCCATCCGCTATTCGGCCGCCGGGCCAATGCTGCGCGCCTCCGGCATTCCCTACGATGTCCGCCGGGCCGAACCTTACAGCATTTACGATCGCTTCGAATTTGACGTATGCATCCGCAAAAACGGTGACATCTACGACCGCCTGATGCTGCGTTTTGATGAAATCCGCCAGAGCATTCGGATCGTCCAGCAGGCTGTCAAACAGATCCCGGATGGTCCGGTGATGTCGGTCAAACCGATGTACCAGGTGCGCGTCCCGCCTGGCGAAGCGTATGGACGAGTGGAAGGTCCGAAAGGCGAACTGGGCTTCTATGTGGTCTCGAATGGCAAGCCCAACCCCTGGCGCTACCATGTGCGCGCCCCATCCTTCATTAACCTGACAGCTTTCGGCCCGATGTGTATCGGGCAAAAAGTTGCCGATGTGGTCGGTATTCTCGGTTCGATCGATATCGTGCTCGGCGAAGTAGACCGGTAAATAACGCCTCGCGTGTCAAGCCTGACAAGAGGCACCTGGCACAGGAGAACTAAATGAGTGATATGTATGGTAAAGGCATTCTTAAAGGATCTGAGCGTCAGCCTCAAACGGTTTGTCGAAACCTACCTCGACGATCTGAGCTGGATCGGCAAACGCTATGGCACCGAAAAAGGTATTGCCCACCGCGCCAGCAAGGATGCGCGCGGGATCTTCACGGTCCAATACCCGGAAGAGAAGATCCCGGTCCCGGAAGAGTTCCGGTTCATCCCCTTCCTGGTCTACAATGAAGGGCCGAATGGGGAGAAAAACCTGCTCTGCACCTCCTGCGGTATCTGTGCAAAAGTCTGCCCGCCGCAGTGCATCTGGATCGTCCGTTCGACAGACCCGGCCACCGGCCGCCCGATCCCGGACCCGGCTGAATTCTACATCGATGCCGATATTTGCATGAACTGCGGCTTGTGCGCCGAATTCTGCCCATTTGATGCGATCAAAATGGATCATGATTATGAACTGGCCTCCTTCGGACGCCATATTTACGATAAAGCCAGGCTCTCCAAACCCAGCCAAATATTATGAAAGCATCCGCCCGGCCAACGCGGCCCGCGAAAATGCTGCCCGGGCAGCCAAGCTGGCCGCCCGCACCGCCACCGGTCCGGCAGAATAGCTTATCTTTCATGTACAATCCCGATACCGAACTGCTCTTTCCCCCACGCATCCTGCCGGCCTTGCGCGACTTGCGCAGCGCGCCCTGGCAGGAATTGGTCACCACTGTCATCGCTGCCGGACCAGACAGTCCTGAACAGATTGCCTTCGTTCTTATGATGGCGCGCATGAATAATTGTGCCACCTGTAATTCAGACTCCTACCGGGCCATGAAAGGCTGTACAATTTGTGCCAAACAATCCCTTAAACGCTTCCGCGAGAGTGATCAACAGCTGATCGAAGTCTTCCACTCGACCCGGGAAGAAGTCAAGGATTATTTGCAAAAGAAAACCTCCCATCACCAAGATGATCTCATCGGATCATCTTCAGAAATGAACAGGTAAACATGTCACAAGACCATCACATCCGAATCCATCCTGGCCGCACTGGGCAAAGTTCAGGAACCCGAACTGCACCGCGACCTGGTTACATTAAATATGATCCGTGATATTGAAATCACAGGATGACAAAGTCAGCTTTGCCATCATGCTGACCACTCCCGCATGCCCGCTCAGAGGCAGCATCGAGAAACAAGCCCGTGAAGCCGTGTTGAGCATTCCCGGCGTCAAGGCTGTCAACATCAAGATGGATGCCAGTGTTCCGAACGATGGACGCATGCGCGGCCTGCTGAACCTGCCCATCCGTAACGCCGTGGCAGTCGCGTCCGGGAAAGGCGGAGTGGGTAAAAGCACGCGTCTCGGCCAATCTGGCCGTTGCCCTGGCGCAGATCGGCGCACGCGTAGGCCTGATGGATGCCGACATTTACGGTCCCAATATTCCCACCATGATGGGCATCCATGATATCCCCGGAACAAAAGACAACAAACTCATCCCGGCAATGGCGTATGGCGTCAAATTGATGTCAATGGGTTTCCTGGTCAAGCCTGGACAACCGCTCATCTGGCGCGGCCCAATGCTAAATTCCGCCATCCGCCAATTTCTGGCCGATGTGGAATGGGGCGAACTCGACTATCTCATCATTGACCTGCCGCCCGGTACCGGCGATGCCAGTCTCTCGCTTGCACAAATGCTCCCGCTCTCCGGTGTGGTCATTGTGACCCTACCGCAAGCTGTCTCGCTCGAAGATGCCAGCCGTGGCTTGAGCATGTTCCAGACCCTGGAAGTGCCCATCCTGGGCGTCATTGAGAATATGCGCGGTGAATTTTTTGGCTCCGGCGGTGGTGAAGACCTGGCCCGCATCGCCAAGGTGCCTTTCCTGGGCGCGGTACCGATGGAACAATCCGTCAGGATCGGCGGTGATACCGGTGAACCGGTGGTGGCTGCCCGACCCGATTCGGATGCAGCCAAAGCGCTCAAGGCCATTGCCGGGCAGGTGGCTGCCCGGATAAGTATTGAGGCGTTGAACCAGAAGAACTACGCCTGTAATTAAAATCGAGTAATCTGAAGAAGAACCTGTTCCAGTGAACCGAAAAGGTTCTCTTAAGGAAGTCTGCTATAATCATGTCCATGCAACCTCTTGTTGTTGGAATCCGTTTCGCAGAAATCGGAAAATCCTACCATTTTGATGCATCCTCCGTTCCGCTGATCAAAGTTGGCGACCGCGTCATTGTTGAAACCTCGCGTGGCAAACAATTGGGCGAGGTGGTGCAAATCGTTAAGAACGCCACCCCCACTCCGGAAGGTTGGAAACCCATCGAACGCATCGCCACCCCACGCGATCTGCTCTTGCGCCGCACCTGGGCACAAAAGGAAGTCGAGGCCATGATTGCCTGCCGCGAACGTGCCTCTCAACTAAGACTGCATGGCGTCAAAGTGGTCGCGGCCGAATATTCATTTGATGGGACACGTCTGACCCTCATGTTCAGCACCGAAACAGAAGACAAGGCCGATCTTAAATCCTTGCGGCATGATATGCAAAAACTTTACCAGCCATCGCAGGTGGAAATGCGCCAGATCGGTCCACGCGATGTGGCGAAAATGCTGGGGGGCATGGGCGCCTGCGGGTTGGAATCACGCTGCTGCTCGAAGTTCCTGACCGAATTCAGCCCCATATCCATCAAAATGGCCAAAGAGCAGGGCATTTCGCTCACGCCCCAGGAAATCACCGGCATGTGCGGACGGCTGCGCTGCTGCCTGGTCTACGAATACGAACAATATGCCGCCGCCCGCAAGGAACTTCCCAAACGCAACAAGCGGGTCGTTACCCCGATGGGCGAAGGCAAAGTGGTGGATGTATCTCCCCTGCTCATGACCATCCGGGTCGAATTGCTGGGTACCGGCGTGCGCGAATTCCAGCGTGAAGAAATTGAACCGTGGGACGAACTGGAAGCCCTGCGACGTAAATCCCAGCAGCCCTGTGAGAATTGCCCCAATCCAGAAAAATCAAAACAATGAGCAACCGAAACCCGATTGGCTCCCGACGAATGGGAGAAACCCCAAAAAATCCTGGTCATCCTGGCTCATCCGGATGACCCGGAATTTTTCTGTGGAGCCACTCTGGCTCGCTGGGCCAGGGCAGGTCACGAGATCCATTACTTCCTGCTGACCTGCGGCGACAAAGGCTTCGATGATATCCACGCCACCGCAGACCAGATCTGCACAACCCGCCACGCCGAACAGAACGCTGCCGCCGCCATCATCGGAGTCAAATCTGTCCGTTTTCTGGACCTGGAGGATGGCTACCTGGTTCCGAGCATGGACCTGCGCCGGGAAGTTGTCCGTGCCATCCGCCAGATAAAGCCGGATATCCTGGTAACCTGTGACCCAACCCATCTCTTCGCCGGTGATTATTACATCAACCATCCTGACCATCGTTACGCAGGTCAGGTGGTGCTGGATGCCGTCTTCCCTGCCGCAAGCAACCCATTCTTTTTTCCGGAACTCATCACAGATGAAGGGCTTGCAGCCGCATAAGCCCACGCGAAGTCTGGGTCTCGCTGACCGGCAACCCGACCGTCATCCTGGATGTGACGGATACCTGGGAAATCAAAATCCGGGCACTGAAAGAGCATAAGTCCCAGATCGGTGATCCGAAGGAATTCGAGGAACGGATGCGGGCACGCAAATCCGAAAGAAGCACGGAAGAGAATGAATATTATGAGGAAAAATTCCGGGTCATCAAATTCAGGTAACCGTGACTATCGTTTTCCACCTTCAAGAGAGGGTCCCATGACCGACTTCCTTTCCGAAGCACAATCGCTATTTGAATATACCCAGTCCTTGCGCCGGGATTTTCATGCTCACCCCGAACTCGGCTTTCACGAAGTCCGCACAGCCGGGATTGTTGCCAGGGAACTCACATGCCCTCGGATTGGAAATCCATACCGGTATTGCCGGGACCGGAGTAGTCGCGCTCATCGAAGGCGCCAAACCCGGTCCGGTCATCCTCGTGCGCGCCGATATGGATGCCCTGCCAATCACTGAAGAAACTGGTGCAGCGTATGCCTCCCAGAATCCCGGCGTAATGCATGCCTGCGGGCATGATGGGCATACTGCCATCCTGCTGACTGTGGCCAGAATGCTGCATGCACACCGCCACGAACTGGCCGGGACGGTAAAATTCATGTTCCAGCCCGCCGAGGAAGGCATGGGGGGCGCAGAAAAGATGATCGAAGAGCGGCGTTCTCGAAAATCCCAAAGTGGATCGTGGCGCTTGGCCTGCACCTCTGGAATGAGAAACCCGTTGGCTGGTTTGGCATCGCCAATGGTCCGGCCATGGCCGGAGCAGAAATCTTCAAGATCAAAGTAATCGGCAAAGGCGGGCACGGCGCCGCCCCACATCTCGCCGTGGATCCAGTGCTGGCCGCTGCACAAATCATCATCTGCCCTGCAAGGGATTGTTGCCCGCAATGTCGCCCCTCTTCAGACTGCCGTGGTCAGTGTTTGCACCATCCATGGTGGGGAGACCTTCAATGTAATCCCGCCTGCAGTGGAACTGACCGGCACAATTCGTACTTTCGAACCGGAAGTCCGGGCGCGGGTTCTTCAACGCTTCGAAGAGATCGTGCACGGGGTGGCGGAAGCGATGGAGTGTCAGGTGGAAATCGATTTGCAGCGCCTGACCCCGGCAACGGTCAATCAAACGGAGACCTGCCGGCCATTGTTCAGGCAGTCGCCCGGCAGCTCTTCCCGGAGGCGGATATAGATCCTGCCAATTTCGTCACCATGGGCTCGGAAGATTTCGCTTTTATTCTGGAAAAGGTGCCCGGCTGTTTCTTTTTTATCGGGTCGGCAAACCCGGAAAAAGGCTTGGATGCCGGTCACCATCACCCGAAATTCGATTTTGACGAAGTTGTCTTGCCGCGTGCGGCAGCCCTGATGAGTGCAGCAGTGCTTCACCCTTTTATCAAACAAATAGTTTCCACTACTATTTTATTATTCTTCCTCTTGACCCTGAACCCATGGATTGATTTATTATATTTTCGCCTATTTTTGTCGAATTCAGGATTAAGATTTTCAGGAGTAATCATGGAGTCAAGAAAATCATTAATGATTTTTCCATCACCATTGCCACTATCAATGGATCCGGTTCACAGACTGCCAATGTGACCCTGCTGCGTGCCTTTTTCAAGATGGGGATCCCGGTCTCTGGCAAGAACCTATTCCCGTCCAATATTCAGGGACTGCCCACCTGGTACACCATTCGCCTGAGCAAGGATGGCTATATTGCCCGGCGCGATGAACAGGAGATCGTGGTTGCGATGAACCCTGCCTCCTTTGCCAAAGACCTGGCCTCGTGTCACTCCCGGTGGAGCTTTCTTCTATGCTGATGACATCAAACTTCCGATCGAGCGCAGCGATATTTCCATCTACCCCATGCCTGTCAAGACCCTGGCGCGCAACTCGGATGTATCCCCAAATTTGCGTGATTACATTGCCAACATGGTTTATGTGGGTGTTTTGGTGCAAATGCTTGGCATCAGCTTGGATGCCATCCAGCAGGCCCTCGCTTTCCACTTCAAGGGTAAGGCAAGGACCGATCAATTCCAACCTGGGCGTGATCCGAGCCGGTGCAGAATGGGCCTCGCAGAACCTCAAGAAAACCGATCCGTTCTTTGTGGAGAACCATGACCAGACCAATGGGTTGATCATGGCTGACGGCAATACCGCCGCAGCGCTCGGTGCGATCTATGGCGGCGTCCAGTTCGCAGCCTGGTACCCGATCACTCCTGCCTCCAGCCTGGCCGAGTCGCTCAATATTTACCTGCCGCAATTACGCAAAACCCCGGAAGGCAAAAACACCTATGCAGTCTTGCAAGCCGAAGATGAAATGGCCGCCATCGGCATGGCGGTCGGGGCAGGCTGGGCCGGACTGAGATCCATGACCTCCACATCCGGTCCGGGGATCAGCCTGATGGCAGAATACGCCGGACTGGCGTACTTTTCCGAAGTGCCCATCGTCATCTGGGACGTACAGCGCGTCGGTCCATCAACCGGTCTGCCCACCCGCACAGCCCAGGGTGACCTGACGGAAGCGTATTTCCTCGGACACGGCGATAAGCAGAATGTCATCCTGCTGCCCGGTTCGGTACAGGAATGTTTCGAATTCGGTTGGAAAGCCTTCGACCTGGCCGAACGCCTGCAGACGCCGGTCTTCGTGCTTTCTGATCTCGACCTGGGCATGAACCAGTGGATGACCAAACCTTTCGAATATCCCGATGCTGCCCATGGATCGAGGCAAGATCCTGTGGGAAGCAGACCTGGAAAAGGTCAACGGCGTTTGGGCGCGTTACAAGGATGTGGATGGCGACGGTATCCCTTATCGCACCGTGGCCGGTAACCGGCACCACATGGCTGCCTATTTCACACGCGGCACAGGTCATGATGAGAACGCAAAATACAGCGAAGAGTCCGAAAACTGGGAAGCCAATATGCTGCGCCTGAAGCAAAAGTATGATACTGCCCGTTCACTGGTTCCGGAACCGGTCATTGTAAAAACCCCCGGAGCAAAAGTGGGCCTGTTCACCTATGGCTCAAGCGAAGCGGCCGTGCGTGAAGCCCATGCCATGTTGAAAAAAACCGGGGACCTGAAAATGGATTTTCTGCGCATGCGCGCTCTGCCCTGTTCCAAGAAGGTAGTAGATTTCATCAAAAAGCATGAACGGATTTATGTAATTGAAGCCAACCGGGACGGGCAAATGTGCCAGATCCTCTCTGCTACTTTGCCCGACCAGGCTCCCAAGCTCCGTTCTGCTGCTCACAGTGACGGGTTGCCTTTGACCGCCAAATGGGTCAAAGAAACCATCCTTGCTCAGGAGAAAAAAGTATGACCACTCCCATACCTGTTTCAGTAGGCCTGGTAAATAAAGCCGGCCTGACAAAGAACGAATACCGCGGCCTGAATTCCACTCTCTGCCCAGGCTGCGGACATAACTCGATTGCCAACCAGATCATAACTGCCTGCTATGAACTGGATATTGTCCCGGAAAAAGTTATGAAGTTCAGCGGAATCGGCTGTTCGTCGAAAAGCCCCACTTACTTCCTGAATCGTTCCTTTGGTTTCAACGGTTTGCATGGGCGCATGGCTGCGTTGGCCACCGGGGCCATTTTTGCCGACACATCCGTCAAAGCCCTGGGCGTCTCCGGTGACGGCGACACAGCCTCCATTGGCATGGGCGGCTTCAAGCACACCATGCGCCGCAATGTCCCGATGGTTTACATCGTCGAGAACAACGGCGTATATGGTCTCACCAAAGGCCAGTTCTCTGCCACAGCTGAAGTGGGTTTGAACCTGAAGCACCAGGGTACCAACCAGTATATGCCGGTCGATATCTGCATGGAAGCCCTGGCATCCAACGCCACGTTCGTCGCCCGCTCCTTTGCGGGAGATTCGAAACAAGTGAAGGAACTGATCAAAGCCGCCTTGAGCCACCATGGCATCGCCGTGCTGGATATCATCAGCCCATGTGTAACCTTTAATAACGAAGACAATGCCTTCCACTCCTATACCTGGAGCAAGGATCACGAAGCCCCGCTGCATGAAATTTCCTATGTACCCAAACTTTCCGAGATCATTCTACAGGAGGATTTCGAGGAAGGTACCGTGCGTGAAGTAAGCATGCATGATGGATCCACGGTTAAACTGAAAAAACTGGAACACGATTATGATCCCACCAGCCGCTGGCACGCCTTGCAGATGCTGGAAGAAGCGCAACGCGACGATTGTCTGGTAACCGGACTGATCTACATCGAGACCGGCCGACCGGCCCTGACCGATATCTATAATCTGGTGGATAGCCCCCTCAACCGTCTCACCGAACCGGACTTGCGGCCGGCCCGCCAAGACCTTGGATAAAATAAATTCGATGATGTTTTAGGTGAATGCAAATCACACCCGCATTTTCAATCCCGGATAACGAACTGACCTTCACGTTTATCCGCGCTTCCGGCCCTGGAGGACAAAATGTAAACAAAGTGGCCTCAGCCGCCCAATTGCGTTTCGATGTGCGTAACTCCCCTTCCTTGCCCGTGGAGGTAAAGGAGCGGCTGATCAGAACTGGCCGGTACGCGTGTCACGCAGGATGGAGTGCTGGTCATCGAGGCCAAACGTTACCGCTCGCAGGAAAGGAATCGTGCGGATGCGGAAGACCGGCTGAAAGTCTTGATCCAAAAAGCCGCGCTCCAACCTGGAGTCCGCCGCCCTACCAGGCCCAGTCTGACCGCACGTGCGAAAAGAGTGGAGTCCAAGAAGAAGCGCGGGGCTGTTAAAAAGCAAAGACAAACGGTGAATGAATAAAAATTCCGGGCTGATGATCAGCCCGGAATTTTTATCTCTTTAATCCAGATCTGCAATCACATCCGGGATTGCTTCCAATACATCCCCTGCCATAACCGCGCCAGTACTTCCCAGATTGCTGGCAGCGGATAAACCCGCCTGGGCATGGATCCATGCCCCGACCCGGGCTGCGTCGTAAGCTTCCACACCCTGAGCCCGTAGACCGGTGATCAGACCGGCCAGAACATCGCCGGTTCCGGCGTGCGCCAGGGCGGGGCTTGCCACTGGAATGGTGGTTGTACGTCCATCCGGCGCAGCAATAACCGTAAATGCGCCTTTCAGCACCACAACGTGGCCCCATTCCTGGGCAAATTTGCGTGCCAGGGTCAGGCGGTCTTTCTGGATTTCTTCAGTCGGCATGCCGGTCAACGCAGACATTTCACCCGGGTGAGGCGTCAGGATTGCGGGTGCGGGGACCAATTTTGGCCAATCAGGGAGTTTCGCCAACAATTTCAATCCATCCGCATCGAAAACCAGCGCAGGCAGGGATACAGGCTTCTTGTCCGCCTTTTCTCCACTCCCCTGGACAAAGCCCATCCGTCCATGAGCGGGTTTTTCCAGCGTTCCGTTGAGCAAATTGGCAATAAAATCCCTGGTTGTATCTTCCAATCCAAGCCCCGGACCCACCAACAAGGCGGTCGCACGTTCAAGATTTTTCATCAACACATCCGCCGCACCAGAGGCGATAACACCCATCTCGTG
The DNA here is from genome assembly GCA_963830665.1 of uncultured Chloroflexia bacterium. Taxonomy (GTDB): domain Bacteria; phylum Chloroflexota; class Anaerolineae; order Anaerolineales; family Villigracilaceae; genus UBA877. The sequence goes on along the minus strand of CAWHNM010000016.1, from coordinate 94,784 downwards.
CGGAAGTAGCACCCAGGTCGCTTCAGGAAAATGGCCTGCCAGAGTTCCATGCAATGAAGCCGGGATGGCCAGGGTCACCAACCCGGCGCCGATGCGGTAGGCCGCCTTGCCGGCCAACATCGCTGCGCCAGTGTAATTTATCGACCCGGCTGCAATCAACGCAGTGCCGAAAGTCCCTTTATGGGCATCGGTCGGCCGGAGCGGCAGGAAGGACAAGGCCAATTTTTCGTCCGCCACCTCATTTTTGACCGCTTGCCAGGCTTTCAGATCATCCAATTGGCCAATATCAACTACACGCAATTCACCGATCAGGTCATAGGCGGGTAACTTTAACAAGCCCTGTTTGACCGCCGCCATCGTCACAGTTGCGTCTGCAGGGATCGTTTGTGGAGCCGCCTGCCCGGAATCGCAATCCACTCCGGATGGGCAATCCACAGCTATGATATAGGGCGGCCATTCCATATCGGCGACAATTCCCTGCACGGCCGCCAGGACCGATCCGATATTATCCTTGAGAGGCAGCTTGAAGCCTGTGCCGAGTACGCCATCCAGAACGACATCCGCGCTTTCAAGAAAAGCCTGCAATTGCTGAAAACTTTCATCCTTCTCAGCCTGGTAGATTTCCCCATCCGCCTCTTCCAACCGCTTGATCAAGTCATCGCCAGTTGCCTTGCGATGAATCAGATAGGCACGCGCACGTCCAGCCTTTCTCGGCCAGGCGAGCCAGCGCCACAAGGGTATCCCCGCCGTTATTTCCCGGACCAACCAAACCAAGAACCTGAATTTCCTCCTCATCTTCCTGGGCATAAGCCAGTCGCAAGACTTCACGGGATAGGTTGTAACCGGCATTTTCCATCATTTTTTCGTAACTCAGCCCATTGCCATCCGCTTCCTGCTCGATCAGATGCATTTGGGGAACAGTAACCAGCTTCATTTTTGCTCCAATTCTCAATATCACTGTCGAATTAAATATTATAAAAAGGGTAAACGTGGATCATTATAACTTTATTCAATACACTTGACCCATAAATTGGATCGTCCTTTAATAAAACAATTACAAACTGATAAGCCCAATTACTCTTGCAATAATTCGAAAGTTCGTCTATCCTTAACTACCAACGGAGGCAGGCGCCTGAATCCTGAACTCCATGTCAGAAACGGCCATCACCATTCCAAAGGAGAGAAGAGATGAAGAAATTGACAATTGTTGCTAAGTGTTTTGATCCTCGCCAGCCTGGTCCTGACTGCCTGTGGCGCCAAAACCGCCACGACCGGGGGCGGAGCCGGAACAGCGGGTTTGCCCGATCTTAAGGGGAAAACCATCACTGTAGCTGTGGAAAACGCCTACCCGCCTTTCAATAGCTATCGATCAGGCCTCCGGCAAAGGGGTCGGCTGGGATTATGATGCCGTCACCGAAATCTGCAAACGACTGAACTGTGTACCAGAATTCAAACAGGCCGCCTGGGATGGCATCTTCCCAGCCATGCAAGCCGGTGAATATCGATATGCTGGCTGATGGTGTAACCGTGACCGATGACCGGGCAAAGATCGTGGATTTCTCCACCCCATATGTTTCTGTGAACCAGCTTCTCATGGTTCGCGCAGACGAGACCCGCACGGTGGAACAAATGAAGGCCGATGCGAACGCGAAGATTGGAACCCAGATCGGAACAACCAATGAGATTGCCGCCAAAGCTTACTTCACCGGCAAGACCATCCAGGACTTCGAAGATTTCGGTGCGGCCGTACTGGCCCTGAAATCGAAGCGATATTGATGGAGTTGTTATCGACTACATCGCCGCCCAGGGTTTCATGGGCGAGAACAAGGGCGTATTAAACTCGCCGGAGAGATCTCGGCTGGTGATCAACTGGCCTTTGTTTTCCCGCCCAAGAGTACCTTGACAGCGCAGGTCAATGCCGCCCTGCGCAGCCATGAAAGCCGATGGCACGCTTGATACACTGAATAAAAAATGGGGCCTTACCCGGTAAGTGTTCGTTAGGCTGTTTCTGACATCGGCGAGATGGGGATTAGCCCCCATCTCGCCCATACTATATCTACCCGGAGCAATAGATGGAAAAAATGAGTGAATTATCCCACCCGAAGTCTTATCCCGGGTGGCCGTAATATCTCAAAATGGCCCTGGTGGGCAATTGCCTTGATCCTCGCCGGACTCGCATTTGGATCGTTGTATTTTACATCACTAAATTATCACGAGACATTTACCTATCTGATCCAAGGGGTGTACACCACCCTGAGGATTACATTATTTTCCTACCTGATCGCGACTGTCCTCGGCTTGTTGGCGGGCCTGGCACGTGTCTCGAAGAATATTATCCTTTTCAACGTCTCAACATTATATGTGGAGCTCGTCCGTGGGATTCCACTGGTCGTGTTATTGCTATATTTTGCTTTTGCCCTTTTTCCTCTATTTGTGACGGCCGTAACCAATCTGGGAACCTGGGGGCTTGGCCTGCTCCCGAACAGCGGATTCTTTCAAGGCCTGGCCAATTTCAGTATTCGGGCTGTACCCATGGAAGGGCGTGCGATCATTGCCCTTGGATTTGGTTATGGCGCTTATGAAGCCGAGGTTTTCCGGGCCGGTATCCAATCCATCGGAAAAGGCCAAACCGAGGCTGCCACGCTCATTGGGCATGACCTATATCCAGGCCATGCGCTTTATTATTCTGCCACAGGCCATCCGGCGTGTGCTGCCCCCTCTGGGCAATGATTTTATCGCCTGCTTGAAAGATTCATCCCTTGCAACCGTACTGGCCGTCAATGAACTGACCCAATTGGGCCGCATGCTTCGGGCCGCCAACTTCCGGGTACTGGAGACCTTCAACGTGGTCGCCTTCCTATACTCTCTCCATGACCTTGCTGTTATCCGGCGCTGTCCGGTGGTTGGAAAAGAAGATGAAGATCGAGGAATAGAAATACCATAATCCTCATAAAGAAAAAAACCGCCTGCGGGCGGTTTTCTTCCGTAACAATATGCGCTGGGGGGGACTTGAACCCCCACGCCTTGCGGCACATGGCCCTCAACCATGCCTGTCTGCCAATTCCAGCACCAGCGCTTGAGCAGGTCGTATTATAATCGGGTTCAGTTGCCTGTCAAGAAACACAACTTATCTTATCGCCGGAGGATGTATGACCCGAATTGTAGTTGACGCCATGGGGAGCGACGAATTTCCCACCCCGGATGTGATCGGGGCAGTGATGGCTGCCCGTGAATACGGCGTGGAAATCATCCTCGTCGGCGATGAAGCCAGGATCAAGCCCGTACTGGCAGCCCAAAATCCCGGAAATTTGCCCATCCGGATCGTCCATGCCCCGGAAATGTTGACCATGGAAGATAAGGGCATGGCGCTTGTCCTGAAAGCGCGCCGCCCGAATTCCAAGAATTCGATGGCAGTCGGCATTGACCTGGTTAAAAATGGCGCAGGCGGATGCCTTTGTAACCGCCGGCAATACCGGCGCAGCCTCCGTGACTGCTTTCTTCCGGCTGGGCCTGATCCCCGGCGTGGACAGACCCGGCCTGGCTCCGGTCTTCCCAACCGCAACCGGTTCCTGCGTCGTCCTGGATGTCGGCGCCAACCCCGATTGCAAACCCGAGAACCTGCTCCAGTTCGGCATCATGGGAGCGGTCTATGCCGAGAAAGTGCGCGGTGTGAAAAACCCCAAGGTCGGGCTGCTCTCCAATGGAGAAGAAGCCGGAAAAGGCAACGATCTGGTCAAACACACCTATCCCCTGCTGAAAGACTCCGGTCTGAACTTCTTTGGGAACGTGGAAGGAAAAGAAGTCATCGGCGGCAGCGTCGATGTAGCCGTCACGGATGGTTTCACCGGCAATGTCATGTTGAAATCTTCTGAAGCAGTCGCAAAATTGATCCTTGATAAGGTGAAGGAACTGATCAATAACGGCCCGCTGACAGCCAAGATTGGCGGCGCGCTGGTCCGTCCGACCTTGCGGAAAATCAAGAAGATGCTCGACCCGGAAGAAGAAGGCGCGGCGCCTTTGTTGGGAGTAAATGGCCTGGTCTTCATCGGCCACGGTCGCTCGAACGAGATCGCCATCAAGAACGCCGTCCGGCTTGCCAGGAACGCCGTTGAAACCGGTGTGCTCGGATCCATCCGCACAGCCATCGAACAATCGCCTCAAAGAAAAGTAGAGAGAAAATGAAAACAGTCACGAACGATAAGTTGATCAAACGGAATGCAAAGATCGGGCAATATACCAGCCTGGGCGCCCTGGCGGTTCTTGGGGTTGGACTTTATCTGACCTTCAAGATGCCGGATAAGTTCGCATATTCCCTGGCCGCCCTGCTGCTCGGCTTCTTCATGTCCCAGGTCGGTATTCATTTCACCAATCGCTGGGGCCGTAATCCCCGTCCGGATGATATTATTGATAAAAGCCTGAAAGGTCTGGGACGGGAATTCACCATCTATCATTACGTAACCCCGGTCTCGCACCTGCTGGTCGGTCCGGCGGGCATCTGGGCGATCATTCCTTATTTTCAGAGCGGTACCGTGATATATGATAAAAAACGCTGGCGCGTGAAAGGTGGCGGATTCCTCCAATCCTATATGCGCCTTTTTGGGCAGGAAAACATCGGCCGCCCGGACCTGGAATCGGAGGCGGAGATCGATTCGGCCAAACGCTACTTTAAGCAAGTACTACCTGAAGGGGCAGAGATTCCGGAAGTCAAGGCTGCGCTCTTATTCGCCAATCCAAAAGTGGAATTAAAAGTGGAAGACGCGCCCGTTCCGTCCATGACCCCCAAAGATCTGAAGGATTTCCTGCGCGAGAAAATTAAAGAGAAATCCATCAGCGAATTGATGCTTTCCTCCATCCGGACGGCTCTTCCACAAGCGCAAAAAGAAGAATAGCTGAATATAAAAGAATAAATCGGTTGTTATTTATCTTCCCATCATAACCCGAGCAGGCTGCGTGCAAGACGGACCGCCTGGCTGGCATCCGGGGCATACCCGTCTGCTTTGATCTGGCGCGTAAAGGATTCGGTCACTGGCGCGCCGCCGATCATGATCTTGACTTGTCCCCGCAGCCCAGCCCGTTCGATGGCCTGAATGGTCATTTGCATGGAAGTCATGGTGGTGGTCAGCAGGGCGGACAGGCCAACCAGTTTTGCTCCGTGCGCCTGGATGGCGTGGATAAATTCTTCCGGGCTCACGTCCGTGCCCAGATCGACCACTTCAAGCCCGGCGCCCTGCAGCATCATGCGGACCAGGTTCTTGCCGATGTCGTGCATGTCGCCTTTGACGGTGCCAAGAACTACGCTGGCCAGCGGTTTAACATCCGTTTTGGAGAGCAACGGCTTCAGGATATCGAGACAGACTTGCATGGCCCGCGCCGCCACCATCATTTCTGGGATGTAAAGGTCCCCTTCTTCGAACAATTTTCCCACTTCAGACATGGCCGGTATCAACCCTTGATCGATCAGCCGGTCTGGCGGGACTTGCTCCGAGAGAGCCTGCCTGGTCGCATCCAGGGCGCCGGAGGAATTCCCGGCAATCACGGCTTGCTTGAGTACATCCAGGCTAAACGCCATCCTGTCTCTCCTTATCTGCTTTCAGGCTTCCATTGGCGGGCTTCCTCCAGCATTATGGCGAAATTCTGAAGGGGTATGTAGTTGGCGATGGTATTACCGGAGCCGAGCGCGAAGCGGCCCCCGGGCATGCAAGCCGCCAGGATGCTGCGCAAATAGGCGCGCAGGTCAGGTTCGGCCAGACTGGCGAGCTTATCCACGTCCACCCCGCCCAGCAAAGCCACCCGGTTCCCAAAACGGGCTTTGGCTTGCTCCACCGGCAGGATGACATCCTGGAAGGAATGGAAGCCATCGATCCTGACAAAATCGATCAGGTCATCCATCACCGAAGGCGACTTTTTATACAGGTTGCCACAACTATGGATGAAAAAGGGTTTATTGTGAGTATGCGCCAGGGCGGCATATTTGGCCAGCCAGGGGAAAAGCAGGCGGCGCAGATCGGCCGGTGAGATCAAAGTCCCGGTTTTGAAGCCCATATCATCCGCGTGAAAAATGCCGCCGACTGAATCCAACCCAATAACGGAAGCATAATAATCATAGATCACCTGTCCCCAGCGCTCGAAGAGCGCCTCCACCAACGTTGGGTCATCGGTCATCAGGTAGAAAAAACCTTCGGTGCCAAGGAAATATTCGTAGATATCCTCGAACAGGCAGGCGGAAACAGCCAATTTCATCCCATCCGGGAGGTGCCGGCCGGCCATTTCGACAATTTCAAGTGGGGTATAGACTTTCTCCCAGGGGAAGTGTACGAAGTCCAACCTGGATTTGATCACGCCACCCGACTCGTCCACCCACTCGCGGGTGCCTCGCGATTGGCTGGCGGTGTCATCCGCCGGTCGGACCGGCTTGGGTGGAGTGTTCGTCCACATCGGCCAGAGCGGGACGAAGTCAAATCCGAGGCGCCAGTAAATGGTCACCAATTGACGGTAGTAAAGCTCATCGGGTTGCGCCGGGCCGAACACGCCGCGCGGCAACGCCCAGGCTTCTCCCAGATATGTCTCCTGGATGGTCCGAAGGACCTCAGGATCAATGCCGAGTTCAACAATGTGAACGCGCTCGAGGCGCCTGTTCCCCTTTCAAGACACGTACGAATTCATCGAAATCAGGAGCGGGGTCGTCGAGCAGCAAGGCTGGCATGGATCAGATCACCTCAGTCATTTTCGATCCAATTTCAGGGTAATGATCTTTTTGGAAGGTAGAACCATCCGTACCCGTTTGCCGGATTTAACAACCGGGCCTGGTTCCCCTTCGGCGGTAATTGGCTGTTCATCCAGACCGACCAACCGAACCCCGGCCGGGGTGAAGGACAGGCGGATGGTCGCCTCGGACGGGACCTCCGAGGGGTTATACAGCCGCAGGATCAGCGCCTCACCGCTCTCGGCTTTTCTTAATGTGCTCAGGACAACGTTTCGCCCCTCGATCGCAAGCAGCGAGCGGCTCGCAGGAGCGCTCGCTCCTGCAGAGCCTGGCCGGTTTTTATCCATTCCAGTCGAATAAGCGCGCGGAGGATTGGCTTGTGCCAGCGCCTGGCGCCAGACCTCCGCCTGGTCCCAGCTTCCGCCATGCGGCAGCACGGAAAGGGAAAAGGTCAACTTGCGTTGGATCTGGGCCTCGGGCGTGGCGATGTTAGGGCCGGCGCCAACCACGCTGGTCTGGAGTTCACCGGCTGCACCCAGATAGCCCACGGCTCGCAGCAATGTGACCGCCAGCTCGCGGCGTTCCGTATCCAGGACCTCATATTCCGGCAGGCCGCGCGCAATGATGCACAGCCCGCGTTCTGCGTCGGACAGGTCGACCCAACCCTGCTGGGGGAAGGTTGTCGGAGCGTCCTCCACCCAGGCGGCCTCCGGCACCGGCCGGACATGCACTGGATGGCTGACCACATCGTACTGCGCCGCTGAGCGCGAGAGCTCCGCTTTTACGTCGCTGGGGAAGATCATCCGAAGGCGGTGGTCGCGGGCGCGGTTTTCGAAGGTCACTTCCAGGTCCAGCCTGGGCGTACCCCGGAACAAGGAAAGGGTCAGGCTCAGGGGGCATTGGATGCGGGCCTCAGAGCGCCTGCGCCGCAAGCCATCCAGGCCTTCAGGCAGGGACCACTCGTAATCGATTTGGCAGCGCTGCACCGCCGGACCCGCAGTCAGCCGGCTGATATGGACGCGGCACCCGAGCGAATTCACCACCCGGTCTTCCAGCGGATAGGAGTAGTTGTAGCCGTCGCCGCAGTCGCCGCCGTCCTCGAAATAACCCAGGTCACGATAGACCTGCCCGGTGGTTTTGTCCTCTACGCTGAAAGTACCCTGCGGCTCGATCTGGACGCGCAGGAACTCGTTTTCAAGTCCATTCTGAAGAGCGGAGATGATCGCAGGCTTATTGGGATTCTCGAGCGGCGCGACTGCATAGACCTGATAGCCGCAGGCCGGCAGGTTCGCCAGGAAGGATGCCCTGACATGTGCGCCTCTGCGCTCGCTGGCCGGGCCGCTGACCAGCGGACGCAGCTCATGCGAACGGGTGATGGCCTCGACCTGCACTTCCAGCGGTCCTCCACCCTCCAATGGGCGGATTCGCAGTCCGCGCAAGCCAGCACTTGGCAGGCTGGGCGGGTCGCCATACCATTGCTGCAGCACCCGCCGGCGGAAAATTGCCGGGAATTCTGCATCCGGTTCGGCCGGAGCCTGGTTTTCAGCTGGTTTCCAGCGCTGCAAGGCCACCCGGCCCAGGAAGAAGTCCCACAGGTCAATATCGACCGTAACCCCGCCCTGCACAGGCCAGGGCAGGCAGTTGAACACCACCAGGGCGGCTTCGTCTTCCTTCAAGCCTGACAGGTCGATCCGGCGGGTGAATAATTCGAAGCGCTCGCGGGTGATCTCTTCGGCAATCTCGGACGCCCAGGCGAAGCGGGTCTCCATCTGGGCATGCACCGCGTCGACGCTGCAGCCGCCGATCGAGTCGTGGGGATGGTTCTGTAGCAGCCACTCCCAGGCTTTCCAAAGGAACGCCGCCGGATAAGTCTCTCCTTCCAGCCACGCCAGGGCCGACCAGGGCTCCGCCCAACGTTCGAGCAGGTTCTGGGCGCGTTCGTTCTGGAGCTTGTTATAAATACGGGAAGACAGGATGTGCGGCAGGAGCCGGTTGTCCCGGCCGGAAGTGCGGTTGGCGTCCCGCAATTCGCCGGTGACCGTCTGCAACTTCCGTCCTTCCAAAGCCTCGGACAGGGCCGCGAAGTAATCCTCCAGCGAGGCCTGCGTAAAAACGAATTGTCCGGCCGAGGCCTGGTTGGCAGCCGCCAGGATCGCCGGGAGGTTTTCACGGGCTGGCAGGTGGTCGACGCCGTTCAATGCCAGCAGCACCGAAGAACTCGCGCGGCGAGCTTCGTAGCGGGCCAGCGCCAGGAGATCAGAAGCCGCCGCCGGAAGCTCATCTGCCAGGGCGGAGGCATTGGCATAGCCCAGATCGGTTGGCAGGTGCCGCAGCAGCACCCGGCTGCCGTCCGGCGACTGCCACCACAACTCGGATTTCAGGTCGCCTTCGTCCAGGCCGCGGAAGTGCATTGCAAACGGAATATTGAACCCTTGCAGGATTTGCGGCAATTGGGAAATATGCCCGAACGTATCGGGTATATAGCCGACCTTCTGGACATGCCCGAAATCACCCGCCAGGCGGTGCCCCAGGAGTAAATTACGCACCAGCGCTTCACCGCTGACCAGGAACTCGTCCGGCAGAACGTACCAGGGTCCGACCCCCAGGCGGCGCTCCTGAACGAACCGCTCCAGTATCTTGCGCTTCTCGGGGCGGATCTCGAGATAATCCTGCAGCACAACCGTCTGCGCATCCAGGTTGAAATGGGTGTAGGCTGGGTCGCGTTCCAGCAGGTCGAGCAGGGCATCCATAACATGCACCAGGCGGATGCGGAATTGCTGGAATGTGGCATACCATTCGCGGTCCCAGTGGGTATGTGGAATGACAAACACGCGTTGATTAATATTGGCCGGTCGTTTTGGCACCTGGCATTCCTCCATACTCACAGGAGAAAATTTTATTGGGCAGAGGCAAACAGCCTGGCCGCTTCGATGAACTCCTGGGAGCTGACGGAGACGCAGTACAGGCTTTCAAGCATCTTGACCATGCGCTGCGTGCCGAGCAGTTCGGCCTGCTCCTCCGGGAAGTCATTGGCCAATGTGCAATCGCGCAGCAGGATCACCTTATAGTTCCGCCAGAGCGCGTCGATGATGGTCGTCATCAGGCAGGCATCGGCTGAGAAGCCCACCACGAACAGGTTTTTGATATCCAGGTAGCGCAGCAGCAGGTCAAGGCGGGTGCCGACAAAGCCGCTGTAGACGTGCTTACGAATGAAGTACTCGTTCTCGCGCGGGGTAAGCAGCTTGGATATTTTAACATGGTCAGATTTGCCGAAATGATATTCCTTGGGGTCCACCTCATCCTCGGTGAACATATGCTCCATGTCGGTATTCAACTGGCGTTTCAGGACCTTGCTGAACTCGGAGTGCGCCAGCCCGATCTTGGGGGCGCTGTTATTGAGATAGATGACCGGCAGCTTGATATCGCGGGCAGCGTTCAAGGCCGGCAGCAAGGCGGTTTTAATGATCCGGTCCTCGTGTTCCGAACTTTTCAGCCAGGCCAGCGCGGGACGTTCGGCGCCAACCTGGCCGCCTTTGCTGTACGCCGGGACCGGATCGTCCGGGTGAAAGCCCAGCCCGTACACATCGATCACCAGGAAGGCGGAGCGGCCGAATTCTGCTTCATAGTCCTCGAAACCGTAGCCGAGGTAGCCGGTGGATGGGAAGAGCCGGTAAAAGCGTGTTTTAAGTTGAATTTGATTCGTCATATCGCAATCTCCTGTTCTTTTTTTGAGCGGGCCAGGCGATTTCAACCTTTCGAAAGCAGGTATTCCCGCATGGCTTCGAACCCGCATTGACCGCTGGTAAACACTGGGATGCCGAACTGGTCCTCTGGGTCGGGATAAGATAAAAGAAAAATGCTCATGGAGAGCTGCGCCAGGACAACACAATCCGGGTGATCCGTTTTCATCCGTTCACAGATCGTTTGAGCGAGAATAAGATTATGCTCCTCAATATCCCCCCGGGCGAGTGCCTCCCAGGCTCCTTCGACCAGGGCGCCGGTCATATTGACCGGCTGGCCGGTCCCGGCAGCCACCTCCCGCAGCAGCGCCTGGGTGCTTTCCACCGTTGGACCGTGGGTGGCAAGGACCAGGATCCGGCCGCCATGCTCAACGGCGCGTTTCATCATCGGGCGGTCGATCTGGAATACAGGGATTCCATACGGCTGGAGCAACGCACGTACCAATGGATAGGCCCGGTTCATGGTCGAGCAAGTGATCAAAACTGCCTGCACATCGCCCAGTTCGACCAGGTCGAGGGCGTAGCGCTTGAATGCAGCCAGGTTGGCTTGCGGCAATTCGGTCAGCCCGGCGGTATGCGCCTGCATGAAATTGACCTGGACCGCCTCATTGCCCGCGTTAACCAGGTGCACGCCGGGCAGGTACATCCGTCCAAAATAATTCGCCCACAAGGTGATCCAGGATGAGCCATTGAGCAGACCAAGCCGCTTTCCGACCAGGCCCGGATCACCATGCGGCTCCGGGCCGGTGTGCGCCACACCGGTTACACGCAGATAGTCGGAGAAGAGCCGCATGGCTTCCGCGGGTGAAAGGTTGCCGGGAGGATCAAGCGGTTTTTTCGGCAGGCTGGTCATGGCATTTTCCTTGCCTTCAAGGCCTGCGCTTGGCGGGCTGCCCGGGCGATATCCTCCGGGAGCATGCCATGGATGCGGAACAGATCGCCGATGCTCCCGCTGTTGACGAAGCGGTCACGTACGCCAATGCGTACCAACGGGACAGGTGCGGTCTCTGCCAGGACTTCAGCCACTGCCGAACCGAATCCGCCCAGGATGGAGGCGTTCTCGGCTGACACGGCACAACCCGTCCGGGCGACCGACCCGGCGATCAATTCCCGGTCGATCGGCTTGATCGAGGCGAGATGAACGACCTCGGCGGAAATCCCCTCCTTTTTCAGCAGGCCGGCCGCCTCCACACAGAAGGCGGTCATCATCCCGGTGCCGAACAGGGTCACATCTTTTCCTGCCCGCAGGAGTTCGCCTTTTCCCCATTCAAAGCGATGATCTTCCCCGAACAGGTCTGGAAAGGTGTAACGCGCCACACGGAAATAGACCGGCCCATCCACCTGCATGGCCGCGTGCATGATCGCGCGCATGTCGGCGTTATCGCCCGGGTCAGCCACGCGCATGTTCGGCAGGACACGCATGACCGCGATATCTTCGATGCAGTTATGCGAGGCGCCTGCCCGGCTGGTTGGCAAGCCGACATACGAGCCGGGGATCTTAACATTCAGCTTGGGGTAACAAATGGAGATGGCAACCTGGTCCAGGGCGCGCCGGGTGGCAAAAGACGCGAAAGTGCACGGGAAGGGTATGAACCCTTCCAGCGCCAGCCCTGCGCTGATCCCGAAAAGATTCTGCTCGGCAATGCCCGCCTGCAGGAAACGGTCCGGGTAGGCAGCCTTGAAGTACCCGGCTTTGGATGAGGTGTGCAGGTCGGCATCCAGCACGAGCATGCGCGGGTTGGCCTTGCCCAACTCGACCAGCGTCCGGCCGAAGATGTCACGCATTTCCACCTGTAGCTGCACCACAGTTGCAGGTGCGTGGTGAGCCAGGTTATTCTCCGCCATAGAAGCTCTCCTTTTCGCGCTCCAGGCCCAGCTTGCTGTAACCCTGTTCCGGACGCCCGTAACGACGCGCAAGCGCCCGCAGCATGGCATCCGCAGTGGCAGCCTCGGGCGCGTGAGTATGCCACTTGTAGTTGAACTCCGCCATTTCGATGCCGCGGCCTTTGACCGTGTGAGCGATCACGACGATCGGCTTGCCGCGTGGCTGGGTCCAGCACGCCTGGTGGAAGGTCGTCGGCAAGAGCTTCCAGGTCATGGCCATCCACCTCGAGTACATCCCAGCCGAAGGCCGCCCACTTATCGGCCAGCGGTTCGATGTTCATCAGGTCCCAGACGAAACCTTTGGCCATGACTTTGTTGTAGTCCACCACAGCGATCAGGTTGTCGAGGTGGTAATGGGCGGCCGACATGGCGGCTTCCCAAACATTGCCCTCGTTGAGTTCTCCATCCCCCAGGATGCAGAAAACCCGGCTGCGCGGGTTCTCCTTCAATCGCAGCCCGCAGGCGCAGCCGACTGCCACTGAAAGACCCATCCCCAGCGGTCCGCCGGAAGACTCTAAGCCGGGAGTGCGGGTCATATCGGTATGACCTTCCAGGCCCTCCGGCTCGCAGTAGGTATATATTTCCTCCAGGGCATAAAAGCCCTTCAACGCCAGGGCGGCGTAAAGCGCGGGCGAACAGTGTGCCTTCGAAAGGATCAGGCGATCGCGCCCTTCAGCCCTGGGGGCGTGCGGGTCGATATTCATCACCTGCCAATACAGCACCGCCAGCAGGTCGGCCATCGAAAGCGAGCCGCCTGGATGTCCCCACCTGGCATACGTGATCATCTCGATCGAGAGCCGGCGAATCTGGTAAGCGGCCTCTTCCAGCTCGAGTAATTTTTCAGGTGTTAAGGATGCCATCTTTTTCCTCTTCTGTTCCTACCCTTTCCGCCGGGTTCCCTACACTCCCTTGCCCACCAGGGACTGCACATTGATCGGCAGGGAATTTAAGTTTTCAACCCGTTCTCCGTATTTGCCGAGCGTATTCTCAATAACGAGGTAATCCAGGTCTGGCAGGACCACGTCGTTCCAGGCATCCCCAATACCCCGGATGGCGACGTCCAGCATGGTGACAATTTGATGCCCGAGGGGTTCGTTCGAATCCAGGGTGATCGCTCCGAAGAATTCCTGGCATTCGGTGTAGCCTGAGTTGTGCGTGCCGGTGTATGGTTTTAACGCCTCCAGCCGGATGGCTTTCCCGTAACGTTTGGATACCTCCGGGCTGTGTTCGGAGAAGAAATCGACCAGGGCCTGTTCCTGAAGCCTGGCAGGCAGCCTTTCCCTGGCCACCTTGCGGTAGGCCGCATCGCCCACATGGTAAGCCTCCTCCAGGAAAGCGAACCAGTACTGTTGGGCGGGGGTCACCTGGGAAGGCGTCTCGACCGCCACAAGCGAACGTCGCACGCAGGCGTTCAGGCCGTCGCGTTTGGGCGCCACACCCAGGTGGACAAATTCGCCGGCCCGGATCGGCCGGTTGAGCGCCTTGCCGATCAGCGTGCGGTTGGCTTCGCCGGTGGTGACCATCACATCCCAGCCATTTTCCTCCGAACCGAGTTCCTTGGCCGCCCAATAAGCCCAGCCGGCCACCTGGGTCTCCAAAAGTCCTGGCCGCAAGCCCGCCAGCATGGCGCGCATCATCGTGTCGCCAATACTGGCCGCATCCCGGATGAGCGTCATCTCGATGTCGGATTTCTCGTAACGGATCCGCTGGTATAACTCCTGGGCATCCACCACATTTTCAGGACCGGCGATCTTTTCCAGGGCAGCCACGATCCCGGCCGGTACCACCTGCCTGGGAGTGAGCAAGCCAATGGTGTGGATTTTTTCCCCGGCGGTCTCATCGAGCACATCCTCCAGCCGCTCCGCCCGGATGGGGTACTTTTCGTCTGCCAGTTGCAGGATCTCGACTTTATGAACGGTGGCGTTGGCACGCGGCGCAAGCTGCTCGGAGACGTAGCCGCCTTCCAGACCGGCAATGATGTGAAAGCCATTCTTACCGATCGCCCCGGCCACTTGCTCGATGGTGATATTGGTGTTGCCGCCCAGGTAAGGCACATCCCCATCGTAGTGTTCATCGGAGAAAACGAAGCCAACATCCAGACCAGCCTGCTCCAGCGCCTGCCAGGTGGCGGCCTGGCGGCGGGCAAATTCCTCCGGCGGTACTGCCAGGTTTTTATCGACCCCCGGGCAATCTGCCAGCACCTCCAGGACCTTTTGAAAATCCCGGGTCAATTCATTGCGCCGGATAGTATCGATTCCATACATTCAATCACCTCAATTATCACCGTCTATGAATTATTGGTTTGGCGGAACCTGTTGCTCTTTCTTGATGATCCCGACCAGCTGTTGGCGCGGGGAGCAGTTCTTGAACTGAAAGCTCGCCGCCAGCGCGTCGATCTCATCGTAATCCAGGCCGTGAAGCAGCGGGAAGAAATCCTCGATCAGCGGTTCCGCCAGCAGGATGTGGCGCACGGTCCGGTTGATCTGCCATTTAGCATCGAATGGGAACGGTTTATAGTTTGGGAAAAATTCGGCGAAGGTCTGCTCGATGGGTTCCATGATGTGGCGGACATTTTCATCGGAACCTCCCCACGAATCGACGCCCAGGATGGCTTTCTTATCCAGGATGGGTTGGATCTTTTGGACCCACTTTGAATCTGGCTTGAGCCCCACCAACCCTTGCAACCCAAGATCCTTATAGGTCCATAAACACCAACTGGCGTCCAGATTTTTATATAGGGCAAGCTGGTCTTCGAGGATCTGGTAGCGCATGGCATCTTTTTCAAGTTTCCCGGTATAAACCGGGCCAAATTCCCCCACCCAGATGGGCGTCTGGTTTTCGAGCATATACTGGCAGGTCTGCATGAGTTCATCCTGCAGAACTGCCTTATCGAAATACTCTCCCCGGGAGGTGCCAGGATAATCCCCGCCATCGATAAAGCCTGGGACGGCATAGTTGTGCAGGGTGTATACAACGTTCGGCATAGGCGGGCCGAACGTGGAGAAATCCCTGGAATACCGGTTACCTTCCAGGAAGATCATGTGCTCCGGATCGATCCGCCGGATGGCGGCCACAACCTGCCGGTAAAAGGCGTCCAATTGCTCCCCGCTGGGGTCGGAGGGCTCATTGAGTGGGTTATAACCCGCCACCCAGGGGTTGTCTTTGTACCGCTCGGCAATGATCTTCCACAGCCAGATGGCGCGGTCCTGGAACTGTTTATGCTGCCAAAAGAAGGCCTGCTGGGAGGGGTTGTCGGAATGCCAGTCCTGGTTTTGATAGCCTGCAGCAGCATGCAGGTCAAGGATTGTGTATATTTCCTGCTCGGCGCAGATCTGGATGACCCGGTCAAGCTGTTTCAACCCGGATTCGCGGATCACAGCCGGATTCATGTCATCCTCAAAGTGGCGGTAGTTGAATGGCAGGCGGACCAGGTTGAGCCCAAGTGATCGGATGAACCGGGCATCCTCTGCAGTAAAGAAGTATTCAAGGTACCGGTCGAAGAAAAAATCAGCTTTTTCCTGCCCCAGGGCGCGGCAGACCACATTACGGAAGGCGTTTTCGTTGGCAGGGAAACCGGTAATGAAGTTCTCCATGTTCATCCAACCGCCCAGGCCGATACCGTGGAGCGTGACTTGTTCGCCGGCCTGGTTTTGGATATGGCTCTGGTTTACTTTCAGGAAAGCAGGGTGATTTGGCATGAAAGCATCCTTAAGATAAATATTACTGCATGGATTTGTTTTACATTTCGACGAACAGGCTTATCCCTTGACCGCCCCGGCCAGCATCCCGCTCATGATCTTCTCCTGGAAGAAGATGAAGACGATATAGACCGGGATCATGCTGATCAAGACACCCGCCGCGATCAAGCCAAAATCAATTGACCGTTGGTTGGCTCTCAGCAGGGCCAGGGCGAGTTGGATGGTGCGGTTGTTTGAATCCATCAGGATCAGGGCGAACAAATACTCATTCCAAATATTGATGAAATTCAAGACCAGCACGGTGATTATTCCGGGCATACAGATCGGGATAAATATATGGTAAATGATCTGGAATACGCTGCCGCCATCCATCACTGCGCTTTCCTCCAGTTCGTGCGGAAGCTTTCGCATGAAACCAGCCAGGAGGATCATCGCCAATGGCAGGTTGAAAGCCGGATACAGGATCACCAGGGCGATCGGGTGGTAAAGCAGTCCGGCTTTTGCGGTCATCATGTAGATCGGCATAAGGATCGCCAGGCCCGGGATGAGAAACCCCAGGCTGAAAATGGATTCAACCAATGGCGATAAACGGGTCTTGATCCGCGCAACCGCGTATGCGGCTGGAAATGCCAGGATGATCGTCAGGGCCTCCGCCCCGCATGTGATAAAGATGGAGATAAGCGTGGCCCGCACGACATGCACGCTGACCTGGGTCTGGATGAATTTTGAGAAATTCAGCGCCGCAGGTAAAGCCAGGGGCGTCAGGATGATCTGGGAATTGTTCTTAAAGGCGGATACGATAACAAAGTACAGTGGAATGATGATCAGGCATGCATACAGGAGCGAGAATAAATATCCTCCGACAACAAATGGGTCGGAACCTTTCTTTATTCTTTGGGGAAGACGGAGAATTGATTTAAGCATGGTTGCGCCTCTAATAATTTGACAATCTTGAGGCAATCCGGCGGATCAGGAGGATTGCAATGATCCCGATGAAGAAGAGCAGGACCCCGATGGCCTGGCTGTATCCCAACCGGTGGGATAGGAATGCCTGGTCATACAAATAGAATCCGAGGGTAAATGTTGCCGTTCCCGGTCCTCCGTTGGTTAACAGGATCATATAGGCTGCCCCGGATAGGATACCGAGGAATTGCAGGACCGTCACGATACCAATAAAATCGATCATCAGTGGAAACGCGATCTTCCACATAATTTTCCAATAACCGGCCCCATCCAGCATGGCAGCCTCATACAATTCTTCGGGCAGGCTGGCCAGGGCCGCAAAGAATAATACGCTGTTGAAACCAATTCCTCCCCAGATGTCGATGGCAACCAGGCAAAACAGGGCGGTGGACTTGTTCATCAGCCAAACCCGGTTGGTGGCATCAAATCCGACTGCGTTGAGAAATGAGTTCAACATGCCATCCGGACGATAGATACCCAGAAAGATCATCGCAAGGGCAGCCACCGAAAGCATTGACGGAGAAAAGAAGATGGTACGAAGAATGCGATAACCTGGTTTACGCAAACTCAAAAAGAAACCCAACATGAATGCAAAGGGGACTATTCCAAGGATGCCCACAAGCAGGTAAGTTCCGGTATTGCGCAGTGCAATTACGATCTTTGGGTCGTTGACCATCCTCACAAAGTTATCAAGGAAAATAAATTTCTTGGGTACATTCAGCCCATCCCAGCGCATGGTGCTGATATAAAACATGTTCAGCAATGGCCAAAGCATAAAAGATAAGAACCACACCAGGGCAGGAGCTGCCAGGAAAAGGAAAGTCGCCCTCCGGCGCCTGGTGTTACGCTGGCTGTAGCGGGTGGCTGAAAAGCTCTTTTTTTCGATCGAAATCGTATTCACCGATTGGGTCATAACTTACCTCAACAGGGATGGGACACGGGAATCTTACCACCCGTGCCCCATCCCCGGAGTAAATGGGAAAGAAATTACTTGATGGCAGCGTAAGCCGCGGTCAGGTCTGCAAGCAACTTTTCCGCAGTCGTGCCGGGTGTAAACGCTTCCTGGGTGATCCGCGCAAAATCAGTCTTGACGGCCCCGGGCATATACGGGTCCGATATTGCAACCACTTCTGCATTGACGTTCAGCGTTTGCGCAAAGAGAGAATTGAGCTTGCTCTCATCGACTTTCACATCCTTGATCGATGGGTTCATGCCTGCCTGCTCGACAAACCTGGCGATCATTTCAGGCTGGAGGATGAACTTGACGAATTTCTCCACTGCACCGATCTTGGCCTGGCCATTGGGGGTGATAAAGATTCCCTTGGCAGAAAACGCTTTGTAGTAAACGGGCAGCTTGTGGGGGGAGCCAGCCGGCAGCGGGAAACCGCCGATTTTAACAACCGGATTCAGGGGCAGCATGGCGGGATCCGCGAAGGCCCAGGCTCCATAATGACACATGGCTACTTTGCCTGTCCCGAATTGTGCTTCTGCACCCGCATAATCAACCCCTTGGACGCCATCCACAAATACGCCCGCATCGCGTAACTGGGTGAATAGCTTGACGCCTTTGATGGCATTCGGAATGGTCCAGTCGCCACCGCCCAGGGATGCCCTGGATTCTTCATCAGTCATCGCAGATTGAAGGATGAGTTGGAATACATAACCACCCATATCATCCGCGCCGCTTGCGACCATCGGTCCACCATAACCGGCCGCACGAATTAACTTGGCGTCGGCGATCAGTTCATCCGTCGTCATGGGGATCTCGACACCGGCGGCCTTGAAAACGTCCGTGTTATACCAGATTGGCCAGGTGAACCCCTCAATCGGGAAGGCAATAATGGTACCATCCGCCGTGGTGTACTGGGATAAAGCCGAATCCACGAACTTGTCGGAAAGGCCCCATTGCTTGATGTAGTCGTTGACACCCACGGCAACACCATTCTTCACCCAGTCAAAGGCGTTACCAATTCCGCCTGTGAAAACAATTTCGGGTTCCTGCTTGGCAGTGACGGCAGTCTCCACTTTCAAGGGGATATCCGCATCCACGTAGACCTCATCCTTGATGATAACATCCGGATTGGCTGCCATAAAATCTGCAAATATCGATTTCATGGCCGGCCCCTTGGCATCATCCGGACCCCAGTTGTGCCAGACGGTCAGCGTGACCGGTTCCGCTGGTGGAACAGCTGTTGGTGGGACAGTCGTTGGCAGGAGAACAGGCACAGCCGGTGCGGCTGTAGCAGGAGCCGCAGGTGCGGCAGTCGTCGCAGCACCACCACAAGCGCTGATAACCATGGATGCAATCACTAGCAAGGCGATACTTAAAGAAATCATTTTTCGGTTCATCTTATCCTCATTCCTTTCAAATGGTTTGTAGAATAGATATGGGGGTAGGTTGGATCAGTCTTCTTTCTCAATATTCAGTGTATCGGTTCCTCCTTCCCAAATAACTTCCAAGGTTATTGGAATATTCGCGTGGATTTCGATCGACGGGCGGTCAAGGCGGGAGCTGCGCGGGGCACATTTTAAGTCCAGCATTCCATTTAATCCAAATGGATAGCGATGTACTCCGTGTTCCTCGAGCAGACGGACCCGCCAGGTAAGGCGGTTCGAGAGGGCATCCGGGGAGAGCCCAAACACATCTTCCAACAAGACCGCAATGGGGGGCAGCCCGGACCAACCCACATAACCTGGCTTGGAGTGGCCGCCGGGTTTGATGACATCCGCTGCATAATCCTCCCAAAGGGTATGTTTGTCATCGTACTTGAGATCAGCCAGGTGGAAGTACTGGCTAAACTGCTCGGCGCCCTCCCAGCGGATATCTTCCGCCTCAAAGACTTTGACGACATTCTCCAGATGGTTTAAAGCAATCTGGTGGGCAAGTTCAGACTGTCCGGTTTGATCGAGCCCTTTGAGGACCATGTAATTGGTGGGGGCCCAGACTCCCCCGCACCAATAGCCGCCGGTGCCGTCATAAGCGGGATCGTCGGCGGAGAGAGCCGGAATGCGATGCGCCCGCTTGAATTCGGCCGGATCATCCAGGTGAGCAACAAAACCGGGGATCCGCTCTACCGGGACGCCTCCGGCCAGTAACGCCCAGTAGGCCCCGATATGCTTCTTTGTCGATAATTCTCCGCCAGGGTAGCGGTCACAATAAAAATTGTTCTTTTCGTTCCAGAGATATAGGTTGCAATAGTTGTTCAAGCGTCCGAGTTCTTCAGCCAAATCTTCAACCTCGGCCTGCCTGCCAAGCAGCCCCGCGATCCCGAATAATACTTTCGCCGACAGGCTGGCCTGGAAAGTTGCATCCACCCAGGTAAGATGCCCGTTATCGAAATTAATATGTTCCTCTGGTTTGACGCGCGGCAGGTTATCCATTCCCGTGCCCCAGCCGGTGGACCAATAGGAACCGTCCGGCCATGAACGGAATTTCCTCGTCCACTGGTGATAGGCCACCAACGCCGGGAAAACCTTTTCAAGTCTTTGCCGGTCACCCGATTTCAAAAAGTAGTCCCATTCCGCCCAAGCCAGTACGTTTGGGCCGGTGCTGGAAGGGTCAAAGCGGTGGAAAGTATCCTGCCCGTCGGTTTCCGCTATTTCACGGCAGATGAACCCATCTGCGTGTTGTTTCCGATAGAAAGTATCCAGGGTCCCCTGGAAATTGAATGCGCGTCGGCCGTACGACCCATAGCACGTGACGAAGGCCGAATCCCACATGAACAGGTTGCCATTGAAGGCGGTATCGCAATAATTTGCAGCAAAATCGTTCTCGGGGGTGGATCGCATCAAGTTTCCAAAAGCCAGCTCCCAGGCCCGCCAATAGCAGGCCATGGCTTCCGCGTGTCCGGTCCAGAAGGGTTCCGGGAGTTTTTCACGCGCCCGTGAATAATCAGGCGGTTCCTGCCTGTCCGGGTGATCGGAAATAAAACGGTTCTGCGATACCCATGGGTTCTCCACATGTGTATCGTAGCGTTCTCTCCAGGGTTTGGGGTCTCGAAAAACAGGGGTTTCAAACATGTTTTCTAGGTTACTTTCTCTTGATGACCTCGAGGGTCTTTTCTTTCAACTCTTTTGGAAGGACCGGTTTGATCAGGTATTTTGTGATGGAACTGGGAGAAAGGCTGTTCCTGGTATCGCGCGTGCTGCAAACGATCACCGGGATGGAGCGATCCGGAAAAGCCGCCTCGATCGAATTGATCAGCCTCCAGCCCTGCCCGGAGCATATTTCCGGTTCGATGATGACTGCCTGGATATTGCGTTTGGCGATCACTTCCAGAACGCCGTCAATTTCAGTGAATGACAAAACTTCAAAAGATTTACTGAGCTCCCGCCGGTAGAGTTCCAGGGTAACGTCATCTTTTTCGATCAACAGTATGGCAGGCGGTCTGAATTCCAAGGGGATCCATTCTATAAGAAAATCGATGGGAGGGGACTGATTTATGGTAGCACGGGCTGGTCTGGAATTCTTGGAGATAATTATGCAGAATCAGGATTATGTTGTCCGATTATTACAAACCTATATTGGCCTGTTCAAATATTAATTTACAGGCTTTTGCGGCGCTGCTCGATCAGGTCCGACACCTGGGACCAGCTTTTCATGAAAATGCTCCGGAAAAGGTGAACTGGACCAAATCCTTCGAACTCTTCAACCTCCAATCCGTCTTCCAGGTAGCCGCGTTTGAAATCGGGCAATTTCTCGATCAGCTCGTCGATCACCTTTTGCGGGACCGGGTTGAATAATCGATAGACCACCGGGGGGTCCTGCTCGATCAGCCGGTCGGCAGTCCCTTCCCAGTTGATCGTGCAGCAAACCTTTCCGCCCACCATCTCGGTAAAATGATGCAGCCCGCGCGCTCCGCCGGCAATGAATATCCCCGGGTAATGGCGCTCCTGCATCACCTGGTAGACCTTGCGAGCCACCGCCAGTCCGGCCTGCCAGAGCACATCCGGGGAAATATCGATATGCTCTTTTTTCACGACCCACTGCAGGTGATCATCGTAGATGCCGGCGATATGGGAGATATATAACATCGGAGCCTTGCCATGTTTTTGACTGGCTTTCTGGTACGTTTCGCACATCACGACCGCCTGCCGGACGCCAAAGATCTCGGTGGCATTCAGCGGCACATCCTGGCTGATAAGGTATTCCATCGCCTGCAAGCCGGAGGCCGTGGTGGGGATTTTGCAGCAGATATTCGGTGAAAGCTTGCGGTTGTGCATGGCCTCCCTGATAATGACATCCGGGTCATCTTCATGGATGGGATCTCCCTGGATCGAGACGAACCCTTTTTGACCATGCGTCTTTTGAAAGATCGGCATGAATTTATCACAGATCGGTTTGACCATCCGGCGCTGAAACTCGGCAATGCTATCTCCGTTTTGTGTCGCCCGGATGGTCCCATCCAATATATTCATTGCATACGCACCTTCGACCGGATGGTCGAGCATCTTCTGGGTGTAGGACGGATTGTTCGTGCAGCCCGTGGCAGCGTGGGTGATGGCCAGGTCGGCCTGCGTACGGGTCGGGTTATTGATCCAGAACTCGGTTGGAGTCTGTTGAGTCACCCGTTGAAAATAACTGGCATTCTTCATTTTTTCTCCTGATTGAAATGGACATCGATCATGAAAAGGTCAAGCGATCTTTCTTGTTCCGGGGTTATGCAGTTGTCGCAAATGAAATGGCTGCAATACTGAGCGGGGGGAGTTGCAGGCTCGCGTTCCCATCCCTGATCTCCAGGGCATCGAATTTTCGAAGCCCGATCGCGCTGGCATCGTCAAAAGCGTTGCACGTGGTCGCAGACGGCCCGGTCACAATTTCGGCCGAGAGGACGGATTTAAGCGGAATTCCGCCGGCAGATATTTCAACCGGTGCTGTCTCTTCAATACTGCGATTGACCAGGAAGGTATGCAGGACAGCCTCACCCAGGATGGCGCTGGCATCGATGGTATGCACAAAGCCATTACTCCTGCTCTCATAGCCAGGGCCATGGATGACCGCCTGTAAGGCAACCCCTTCACGTCGTTGCGCATATAGTACAAGCGGATAATAGATCGACTGGAGCAAAATTTGGTCTCCACGGGTCAGGATCGGCGCGATGACATTCACGATCTGGGCAAGGTTTGCAATTTTTACGATATCTGCGTGGCGTATGAAGCTGTTCAGAAAGCCCGCCACAACCAATGCATCCTCCAGGTTGTATTCCTCCTCCACCAGGTGTTGGGCATATTTGCCATGGCCATTAACACTTTCGGCGTTTTGGGTACGGTACCAGACGTTCCATTCGTCGAAAGCCAGGAACTGCCTCTTCCGGCTGCGAGTTTTGGCTTGGGTGTACCGGCAGAGTGCATCCATTACTTCGATCTGTTGGTCAATCGAATTCGTCACCGCCAGATACTCGGCTGTATCACCGGCTGAATTGCCCACGTAACGATGCAGGCTAATATAATCGGCATAATCGCCAACATATTCGAGTACAGTCCGATCCCATTCCATATACGTTGGCAAGCCGATTTCTGCTGAACCACACACCACAAGTTCAATGGATGGATCGGTATCCTTCATGAGCTTTGCAGCTTGTTGAGCCAGGATGGCATAATGCCCCGCCGGCGCATGACCTTGCTGCCAATATCCATCCATTTCATTTCCCAGCCCCCATAACTTTACGCCATACGGTTCAACAGAAGCATTTTTTTGGCGTAGATCGGAAAATCTAGTTCCAACAGGTTTGTTGCAGTATTCCACCCAATTACGGGCCTCTTCTGGCGTTCCGGTCCCCAGGTTGGCTGTGATCATTGGCGTCCAATCCATCTTCCTGGCCAGTTGAATAAATTCATCCGTTCCGAACAGGTTGGGTTCAATGCTTAGGGATGCCAATTCCTGTAAAACCGGCCGGGTGGAATGCGGGCCAACCCCGTCCAACCAATGATACCCGGAGGCAAAATTGCCGCCCGGGTAACGCATGGCAGTAAAGGCCAGTGCTTTCAGGCTTCTCATGACATCTTTACGAAAACCTTGCTCATCCGCTTGTGGGGAATTCGGATCGTAAACACCTTCATAAACAGCCCGGCCGATATGTTCGAGAAACCCTCCGAAAATCCTGGGATCGACGCGGCCGATCTGATAATCACGACTTAGAATTAACTTCGTTTTATCCATTTTTTCCTATCCCTTAGAATCAAGAATCGGTTCACTATCCACATTTTATTTAATTGCCCAACGGAAGAATATTCCGGCCTGAGGAAGTGTCAAGGTACAAATGGGCATAGGGGGTCTTTCGAAGGATCGAACCCGGAACCTTTTCGGAGATGGGACCAATCAAGGAACGATAGACTGCATCGGCTTTGCGCGCTTCCGGCACGAGTGCCAAAACCCGCCAGGCGGCCAACAAAGCCGGGATGGTCAATGTAATTGCCGAAGTAGGCACTTCGGATATGTTTTTGAAGTGACCCTCCCCCACCTGCTGGCGGCGTGAAGCCTCATCCAGCCTGACAATTTTCACCAGCTGCGGGTCCTTGAAATCAGCGTAAGGCGGATCATTGAATGCCAGGTGTCCATTCTCGCCAATACCCAAAACGCACAGATCAGCCGGGTAGCTGCCCAGCAACCGTTCATAATCTTTGCACACCTGCTCTGCATTTTGCAAGGTGCTTGGGGGTATGGGAAAGAACGCCTTTGGGTGAATATAATAGAGTAAATGTTGCCTCAAAAAAAGTGGAAAACTGGCGGGATGAACGGGATCCAACCCGACATATTCGTCCATGTGAAAGATGTTTATCTTCGACCAATCCAGGGGCATTGCCCGGATCGAATCCAAAAAAGTTAACTGGGAATTTCCGGTGGCAAGGATGAGGTTGGCTGCACCTTTTTTGGCAATGGCTTCCATCAGGATGTCCATTGCCTCTTTGCTGGCGGCCAGGCCCAACTCTTGATTTGTACGATAGACACTCGTTCGCAGGGCCTCAAATTTGGCTTCAAAAACTGGTGTGGGCGTCAACATGATTCTCCTTATTATTGATTGAACACTTTAGCAAGCCATTTTGGAATACTCAAATCATTCTCCACACTGGCAACCTGGAATAAGTTGGCTCCGGCTCCTGCCAGGGAAAATGCCTCTTTCGCCGGTTGGAGCCTGGTCGCGACTTCCTGCTCGCGGCAAGGTTGCCGGGCCCCATTCACCGGGCTCAAATATACCGGGCGCGGAGCGCAGGCTGCAATCACATGGGCCAGGTCGAAATGATTAAGTACGTCAAATAAGTATGTGCTGGCCGGGTACCTGGTACCTGGCGTGAGCAATGCCGTGTAAGAATAAAGTGCATCCTGGGCGGCAACGGCAGCCACCCGCCCATCCAAAGCGGCAGCATATAACCCCCACAATCCTCCCACCCCTTCGCCGACAACGATCAAGCGTCCTTTGTCGATCTGCGGTGAAATATAACAGCGCTCCCAAATAAAATCAACCGCCCGGATCACATCCATTACCCGCTGTCCAAACAAAGGACGGTCCATCATTAATAAATTTGTGGCTGATTCAAAGTCAGACGCGGCGGTTTCGCCCACCCCGCGCACATCCATCGCCAATACCCCATAACCCACCTGTAGGATCTGCTCGATCAAGCCTGACTGGATACCTTGCATTTTTCCCCACTCGCCTGCATAGATCACAAAAGGAACCGGTCGGTCCCATATTTCGGGCATGATGAACAGGCCGGGTATGCGGATCCCAGCTTCGCTTTGAAAAGTGACCCGTTCGGCCATCCTCCCATCCTGCCATACCTGGTTGAATAAACGCGTGTGCAGGGAGCCCTTCGCTGGAAATAGCCCAAGGATGTCCCGTAGGTTGCTCTTAATATGATCCTGCCAACCGCTCAGGTCGGCGGGTTTATCAGGCAGCCGGGCAGGCTCCGGCAGCCTTTCGGCGGTTGCCCGTATTAGCCCGCCAATAGTCGCCTGGCTGTGCAAGGCTGGATGCTCTGGAAAACAGAAACCCGGCAGTGCGCCTGGCTTGGGGGTCAGCGTTGGTGATTGGTCTGCCACCCGGCCGGGTGTCGGCGCGGGCGGTGTGCTGTATTCCACCGGGTAAGGGTCGGGGAATAGTGCCAGGGCCGGTTCAGGGATCGGAGAGCCATCCCCGCATCCGCACAGCCACCGCTTGAGCCAACCATAGGCGGCTTGCCGCAGGCTTTGCTGGTAGCCATGTTCCTCGTCGAATTCCATAAAGCAAAAACGTTCAGGAACCCCGGCCAACTCATAATTGTGCTGGACTGCCGCCGCCATCTGCCTTGCCCCGGCAATTGGGAAAATTTTGTCACACGTTCCCGATAGGATCAGATACGGTTTTGGAAGGAACAGGCTGGCAATATCCGACATCTCGGCAAAGCTCATCACCTGGGGCACCTGGTTGCAGACATCTGTGCCATCTTCCCAATTCAGATCCCGCTCAGCGTGCATGGCGGCGTAAAAGGTGCACGGATAGGCCGCCGGTATGGCGCAGGCGAAGCGCTCTTCGATCGCGGTCGTGAAAAAAGTGTTCAGTCCGCCTCCCGAAGCCCCGGTCATGCCTATTCGCCCGGGATCCACCTCCGGGCGATCCTGTAAATAATCCAGAGCGCGGATGCTTTCCCAAACCATCCACCCCAACTGGCACTGCCCGACCAGAAGCGCATTTAAATTGCCATGCTCCTGCCAGCTTTCCAGCCTTTCACCCTGCCCGATCGGATCATAGACCAGTGTGATGATACCGAGACTGGCCGCGCTGGCACAAAAGGGCTGGACAGACAGGGCTAATTTTCCCGCTTCCATCCAATGCCCGCACGCATATACCAGTCCCGGGGCGGGTCCTTCCAGGGGATCGGGGAGGTATAAGTGGGCGCTGACCGGCAGCCCGGGCCAGGCTTCATATACCAGTTTCTCGATGGTGTAGCCCCGGCGCTGCAGCTTGCCGACAACCCGGGCATTCAGGGCTGTCCGCTCGGGCCATGGGTCCAGTCCCAGCGAATGGCGCAGGCGCATTTTCAAGGCCGGCCGGCGGGCTTCCAACTCCGCCATGCTTTGCGCCATGGCGGGCACAGGTTGGTTTTGAGCCAGGTTTTCGATGAAATCCAACAACATCTCAGCGTCGGCTGCCGGACGGTCCACTCCCCAGAGGGCCAGACGATCCGCAAAAGAACCCTGATTCACTGATTTCCTCATTAATTATGCATCCGAGGGGAATTCACGCTCAATCCTCTAGACATGCTGAACCTTGAACTGCGGCAGGTAATCCCTGTGCTGCGCAAATAATTCGTTCGTCATGGCGCGTATTTCAGCCAGTGAAAGGACTGAGGCCGTCAATGGGTCGTGACAGATGGCGCGGTACACCATGACCGGGTCGCCGGTAATGGCAGCCGTGATGGCCATCTCCTCGATACCGCTCGAGAGTTGGGTCAACAGGGCGCACTCGGGCGGCAGAGCGCCGACATGGATCGGATGGAAGCCGGCCTTGTCCACATACACCGGGACTTCCACACACGCGCCTTCGGGCAGGTTTGTGAGGATGCCTGTATTTGGAACATTGCCGTTGAATTTGAAGGCTTCGCCGCCCTTGAGGGCATTAATGATAAAGGATGCATACTCCTGGCCGCGGGTTATATTTTCTGGGGTCAGTGGCGTGGCCAGGCGTTCCCTGGTAATGTCCTTCCAGGTGTGTTCAATTTTCTGGTATTTTTTCACATTGATGGCGTACTCTCCGGGATTCCAACCGGTGGCATGCGTGCAGTATTTTTCGATCAGGTCGGGACGCTTGCGGAACCACCAGTTGTATTCGGAGTTGTGCCCGCTCAATTCGGTCACATAGTAACCCAGTGCCAGATATATTTCGTTGGTGACCGGTTCTTCGTTATAAACGGCCTGGTTTTCGGTGATGGCCTTGTAGATGCGCGGATAAGCGTCCTGGCCATTGACCTCATATTTAAGATACCAGGCCTGGTGGTTAATGCCTGCGCAGACATAGCTGACATCGGGATAGGACGCTCCGATCCAGCCCGCCAGCCTTCTGGAAATCCCCTGGACCGAGTGGCACAGGCCTGTTACCGGGATGGCTGTCAGGCGTTGCAGTGCTCCGCACAGCATGGCCATCGGGTTGGTATAGTTGAGCAGGACTGCGTTCGGGCAGTATTTCTCCATATCGCGCACGATCTCCAGCATGGGGGGCAGGGTTCGCAAAAAGCGAAAGATGCCGCTCGGACCGCGCGTATCCCCTACATTGATATCCACCCCGTATTTTTTGGGGATCTCAATATCGTGCCGCCATACCTCCAGGCTGCCGGCCAGGATGGTGGTCAGGACCACGTCCGCGCCTTTAAGCGCCTCGGCCCGGTCAAGCGTAGCCGAGACCGTGGCCGGGCGTTTGCCAGCCTCGATCAATTTAACCACCATCTGCCTCGCAAATTCCAACCGCTCGGAGTTGATATCCATCAAGGCAATCTGGGCATCCTCGAGCAAAGGGAAGGTCAGGATATCCCGCACAAGGTTGGAGGTGAACTCGAGACTGCCGGCGCCGATGAAGGTGATCTTGGTCATGCTGTGATCCTCTCTTTGAACTTATTGTTTTACGAACGCTGCAGTATGTCCTGCACACCAGGGATTAACCGAAGACTTTACGCATCCTCTCGCAGTAATACTGTACATTCTCCCAGCGTGCATCGCTGGGCAAAGCGTGGTCGGGACACGGGATGTACCCACCCAAAGCTACCAGCGGACGCAGGCGTTCGATCTCTTTGTCGATACCGGCATAATCGCCTGCGAAGATGTATTTGTTCACGCCGCCGACGCCGCGCAACTCACGGCCGTATTTTTCGCGCCAGGGCTGTATACTTGCCTGCCAGGTGCCCACCTCGATGGGAAACATGATGTTGACGCCGTTTTCCAGCCAGACCGGAAGAAGATCATCGATCTTGCCATCGCAGTCCAGACTGACGAATTTCACGCCGTGGGATTTCAACAGCTCAGTGATGCGCCGGTATTTGGGCCCGAATTTCCTGGCGAACACGCGCGGGTTGACAAGCGGACCGCTTTTATAGCAGACATCCTCCCAGAAGTGGGCAAAGTCGAAGCGGATGCCGCTCTCCAGGACAGCCTTCGTTCCCTGGTAGATCAATTCGCCGACGGTCTCGGCCATTTCGTCAAAGAGCGCCTCGTCATCCACCATCAGGTAACTCATATTCACCAATCCGAGCCAGTCCCGGATCACGCCGATCAACCCGCCGCAATACAGGCCATAAGGATGCGAGCCGTCCTGCCGGAGCAGCAGCTCGCGCCCGCCTTGATCGAACTGCAGCTCCTGGCCGTCCACCTTTGCCCGGCCGCGTTGGATGCGTCCGGGTTCGAATTTGAGACGCGGCTTGAAGGCCGCTTCCCATTCCCGGCGGCCTTTGAGCAGGTGGTCGACTTCCATCGGGATGGAGGTCACACCGGTCTTCTCGACCACCGACACTCCGTCTTCGTTCATGATCAGGCGGCTGCCATTCGGTCGTTCTTCGAGGATGCGGCGCTCGAGCTCGGGATCAAGGCGGTTGTTCCAGGCAAAGCTGCAATTCCAGGTGAAATCCCAGCCGAGCAGCTCATTCATCTTCACGTCGATGGCATTGCCGTAGGCATATGCTTGCGCCTCTTGCAGGGTAATGTGTCCCTCACCGGCCCACTTGATCAGGGTGGCCTCCCAATAACCAAAATGTACCAGCGGGAGCCGGTCGTAAGGTTCGTAATTCAATATCGCAAGCGCCCTGGTGCGGTTATTCATTGCAGTCCCGGTTATTCCACCGGCCGTTATGAAGGGCTGGGTCAGTATGATAAAAGTCGTTTGCCTGATTTCCCAAGGCTGGCAATAGCGATTTCGCCAGGCTGACGGCCCGGCTTGCGTCGGGAGCATAACCGTCCGCGCCGATCTGCCGGGAATAACCTTCCGTTACCGGCGCCCCGCCGATCATTATTTTTACACGCTCGCGCAGCCCGGCCTCTCTCACCGCATCGATCGTGGCCTGCATGTTTGGCAGGGTGGTCGAAATGAGCGCAGACAAGGCCAGGATATCCACCTCTTCGGCCTGGAGCGTCGCAACGAACTGCCCGGGCGCCACATCGATACCCAGGTCCAGGATCTCAAAACCGGCTCCTTCCAGCATCATAATGACCAGATTCTTGCCGATGTCGTGCATATCGCCCTGGACGGTACCGATCGCTATTTTTCCCGCTGACCGGATGTTGCTCTCTTTCAGGGATGGCTTCAGAACGGCCAATCCGGCCTGCATGGCACGCGCCGAAACGAGCATCTCGGGCACGAAGAACTCACCCGATTCGAACAACCGCCCGACTTCGTCCATGGCTGCGATCATGCCATCGTCGAGGATATTCTTGGGTTTGAGGCCGGCTTGCAGCGCCTCCTGGACATTGGTTTCCACCTCTTTGTGTTGACCTTCCAGGATGCCCTGGTATATTTCTTTTAGGATTGGTTCCATTTGCATGCCTGATGTTTCTTGGAGGGATGGCTTTCTGGATCTTGAACTTGTACGTGTGCCCGCAGATAAAACCCTGCGAATTCGGAAACTACTTCTGCTCCCATCCGATCGTTAAGGGGCAGCAGAATGCAGCCCTGGTTCCGATCCTGATCTTACAGGCGGGCAAAGGCATTGATTACCCATTCAGGGTATCACAGCTTGTCTTGAAATTCTTGGAGAAAATTATGCTAAAACTGGACTTTATTGTCTGGGAATAAAAGGCAGCCTCTCTATAACCGCTGGCCTCTTGCCCGGCCGGTGCATAAACGCCTTAGACAGGTTTGATTTCAAGGGCTCCCAACCCTGGATTTTCATCAGGGACCGGATCGATTCTCATTCCAAAGAATTGGAAGTAATGAGATGGCTGTACCATTCGCCGCTGTCCTTGATGGTTCGCACTTGGGTTTCAAAATCCACCCGGATGATCCCGAAACGCTTCGTATACCCGAAGCCCCACTCGAAATTATCCAACAATGACCAGACGAAATAGCCGCGCACATCCACTCCATCCTGCATGGCCAGGCGCACCTGTTCGACATGCTGGCGGAGATAATCAATGCGTCGTTCGTCATGGACTTTTCCATCCACGTCAATGCTATCCGGATAGGCTGCCCCATTTTCAGTGATATAAATGGGCGGCAGGTTGTAATCCCGGTTGAGCCGGTTCAACAACCGGCGCAAGGCGGGAGCGCACACCTCCCAACCCATATCCGTATACTCCGAACCGGGAACCCGGGATACGAACCCTTTCGCACTGATCACACTGCGCGAATAGGAATTGATCCCCAGGAAATCGAGTTTCTGTGAGATCAGCGCCATGTCGCCTGGTTTTATTTCGGGC
Source organism: uncultured Chloroflexia bacterium (assembly GCA_963830665.1). GTDB lineage: Bacteria > Chloroflexota > Anaerolineae > Anaerolineales > Villigracilaceae > UBA877. The sequence goes on along the minus strand of CAWHNM010000016.1, from coordinate 63,425 downwards.
AGCATCTTCACCGAATGCATCCATCTTCAATGGATGGTAATGGCCGCGGAAAATGGGGTGCAGGTAGGTGGTTTGCTCGGCTGTTCCAGACCAGGTCGGCGGCAGCGATGTCGGCAGGATCGTCACTGGCCGGTTCCACGCCCCATAGGTCCAAGCACGATGCCCACTTCGAGCGCCGGGTTGATCGCCCGCATGGCTTGAACGGCCAGGCCATGCGCCACCATCAGGTTATGGCTGATCTGGTGGACGCTTTCCAATCATCCTTTACCCCCGGTGCGTGTTCACCACTAGACATAGCCTGCCTCGGCAATATCCTGGGTTCGTTGAAGGTTGCCCAGCTGCCGAACACGGTCCCCCAGACGTTTGACCATCAGGGCCGCGTAATCGGCAAAGTAAGCCAGGTTGTCGCGCTTGATCCAACCGCCTTTATCCTGGAGTGCTTGAGGAAAATCCCAATGATGAAGCGTGATAAACGGCTCGATATTGGCTGCCAGCAGTGCATCCACCAGGCGGTCGTAAAAATCCAGCCCTGCCGGGATTGACCCGCCCGAAACCGTCCGGAAGGACCCTGCGGCCACGAGATTGAGAAGCGATAAGCTTTCAGCCCAAGCTGGCGCATCAGGGCAATATCCTCCAGGTAGCGGTGATAATGGTCGCAGGCGACATCGCCGGTATCTGCATTGGTAATTTTGCCGGGCGTATGGCTGAAACGATCCCAGATGGATTCGCCTTTGCCGTCTTCATTCCAGGCGCCTTCGATCTGATAAGCCGCTGTGGCTGCGCCCCAGGTAAAATTAGAAGGAAAACGGATTCTGCTCATGGAACCTCTCATCGATGCTGTGATATTTGGCGGGAGACAATCAACGATCCCGCAGGATTTGGAATTCCTGAAAGGTTCAGGAACTTATGGGAGCTTGTCCCTGCTGCCGGAAGGTACGCGGCGAAGAGCCGGCGATCTCGTGGAAGACCCGCCCAAAATATCCTACATCTTCGTAACCCACTTCGGCCGCAATCGAGGTGATGCTTCCATCCGTCAGCAGAAGGAGCTCTTTGGCCTTTTGGATCCGGAAGCGGTTCAGGTAGTCCCACGGGGAAATGCCTGTTCCCAGCTTGAAAATCCGGCTCAGGTAGCTCTTGCTCACCCCGATCGTCTCGGCGAGTTCTTCCAGGGAAAAAGAACGCGTGTAGTTCTGCTGGATGTAGGCGGAAGCCTGTTTGACCAGCGTGGCAGTCGGCTGGGACATGCTGTTATTGGGGCTCAAGACACGCTGTATCTCGGCCACACTTTCAAGCTCAGATAAAACCCCCTTGGTCTGCAGGACCACTTTGGGGACATCCAGGCGCTTGACATCTTCATAGGTCAGGATCTTACCGGTAATGATCACCACCGGGATCTGTGCGGTTTTGACATTATTTCGCAGGTGTTCCAGCACCTGGAACCCATCCACATCCGGCATCATCAAATCCAATAAGACCAGGTCGGGCGTCTCTTCCTGCAGCAGCCGGACCGCCTCCCGGCCGCCATGGATCGGCCGGACGAGGAATTCGGACAGGAACGCGCCGATCATATCCTGGTAATACTTCAGCGCCTGCGGATCATCGTCGATGATCCAGATCTCACCGCGCTGCAGCGCCTGTGGGAGCATGTTGAGGATGTGCTGGAGCATTTGCTTGCCGGCCGGCTTGAGCAGGACGTTGGTCAACCGGCTGCCCACCGAGAGCTTATCCAGGATATTCTCGTGGAAAATGAGCAGGGGCAGCTGGCAGTACTGCGAATTGCTGCGTAGTTTTTGAACGATCGACCAGTCACCTGGCCGGGCGTTTTCCAGGTCCCAGGCCAGGGCAACCGGCCTGCGTCCGGCAACCTGGCTGTCCAGGTCCTCGCTGTGACCCAGCCAGCAGGGTGTGATGCCGTTCTTTTTACAAATGCTTTCGATGGCCGGAGCCGGATCTTTTTTACTGGAAAGCCACAACAGGACCGCTTCTGCCCCTTGCAGAGTCACCTCTCTGGCAGAGGCATGATCCAGCCCGGGAAGAGGCAGATAAACATGGAAGGTCGAACCGTGGCCGGGCAGGCTGTCCAGCGTGATCATCCCGCCATGCAGTGCAACCAGCCGGCGGGTGATACTGAGACCCAGACCGATGCCTTCGTGGCGTCGCCCGGGCGGTTCGGCCGTGACGAAGGGTTCGAAAATGCGTTCCTGTAATTCCGGCGAGATGCCCGAACCGGTGTCGGAGACCCAGAAATGCAGGTGGGGCAGTTGTACATCCACCCCCAGGATGATCCTGCCGCGCTTGGTGAACTTATAGGCGTTGCTCAACAAGTTCATCAGGATCTGGCGCAAACGCACCGGGTCTGCGTTAAGGACGGGCAGGTGCTCCGGGAGTTCCAACTGCTGGGTAACCTCTATTTCCTTGGAGGTGGAAGTCTCCGAGAAGGCCTCGAAGACCTCTTTCACCAGCCCACGCGGCGAGACCGGTTCGATACACAGGTCCAATTCCCCGATCTCGGCCCGGGAAGTGTCCAATAGATCGTTGATCAGCCGTACCAGGTGTTCGCCGCTGGCGTAGATATATCCCAGGTCTTTGGCAAGCTGGGCGGGTATCTCGGTACCGTAAGGATTGGGAGTAGAGCGGGCGGTCTGGCTGAGGCCCAGGATGATATTGAGCGGCGTGCGCAGCTCATGGCTGACGTTCGCCAGCAGATGGGTCTTCAACAGGTCGCTTTTGACCGCTTTGGCTTCCGCCTCCAGGGCCACCTGGACGAGTTCGGCACTTTTCAGGGCGCTGCTCAAATGGCCGCGCAGAGTTGTAGTACACGTCCCCATCGCGCGGGCCGATCTCGAACAAGACCATGCCGATCTGTTCGTTTTGGAAGTTCAGGGCTTCCACATCGAAGGCGATCCGGCTCTGCTCGGGGAACATGCCCTGCGGGACAAGCTGGCGGGTAGGGAAACGAACGCCGCCTTTGGGCAGCGGCAGGCGTTCCTGCCCCTGGAAGGCCAGGATCAGGCGCGACCAGGCCGGCGGCTCGCCCTTCTCATCGTAGAGCGACAGGAAACAGCTCTGGATGCCCAGGCCGGGCAGTTCGAGCGCCAGTAATTTCATCAAGGTATCGATGTCATGCGTGGTGGACATGGTCTGGACGATGCGGTTCAGGCGGTTGGTCTGCTCGACCGCCTCCAGGCGCTGGTTGAGCTGGCGCCGGTGGGCCGTTTCTGCGATGACCGCATAGCCGTTCTCGAGCAGGTTGTGGGCCTGGTCGAGCTCTTCCCGGATCTCGAACAGGGCCGCCAGCCGGGATTTGATTGGGTTCAGCACATCCAGCCACTCGAGGATATCGGTGCCGGACGGATTTCGCGCCAGCGCCGCAGCCAGGCTCTGGACAAAACCGTCGGGTTTGACCTGCCTGGCGCACGCCTCCGCCATAAAAAGCTCCAGCCATTTCTTTGACCAGTCCGCCCTCCAGCCCGCGCAGCGGGGACAGGTCCGCCAGGTCCCGGTTCAGCTGATCAAGCAAGTCATTCCTGGCAGAATGTATTGAGACTGGCGGCGCAGCTTTGGTTCTGGAAGCTTTGCGGGCTGCCTGGCCGGGACCGGCCGCCGGGTGAGGCTCGATCACCATTTGCTGGCATCCGCAGGATTGCCGGGGAATGAGCTCGGTCTCGAGCAGGATCTGCTCAGGCAGTTCTTCATTCTCAAGTTTTGACAGGACCATATCGACGCTTTGACTCCCCAGGATATACCAGGGAGCGCGCACGGTGGTCAGCGAAGGGGCGACTGCCCGGGTTTCCTCGATATCGTCGAACCCGGCCATGATCACGTCCTCTGGGATGCGGATCCCGTGGGCCTGCAAAGCCTGCATGGCCCCGATCGCCATGTTGTCGTTGGCAGACACCAGGGCGTCAAAGCCCGTCCGGCCGCTGTCGATCAACTGTTTGACGGCCGCCGTCCCGGCATACCTGCGAAAATCGCCCGCAATCACAAGGTCGGGATCGAAAGAAAGCCCGTACTGCTTGAGCGTATCCAGGTAGGCCGCGTAACGGTCCTCGGCATCCTGACTGACCTGCAGGCCGCGGATGAAGGCAATTTTACGCCGTCCGTGCTGCTCGATCAGGTGGGATAGTAATTTTCGCATACCCGCGTGCATGTCGAAGCGGATGCTCGGAAAAGCCGGCAGAACCATGCCCATACTGATGATGGGGAGCGGCGCATAGCGCTGGCAGAACGTTTCCAGGGCGCTGCGGTCCAGGGTATGGCTGAGGATGTTGCCCCAGATTAAAAGACCGTCCACGTTTGGCTGCCCGGCAATGTTGTAGAGCACATTCTTTTGCGATTCGAACTGCAACTGCGAATACGGGATGCCCCCTGAAAAGCAGATCAGGTTGATATTCCGCTCGCGGGCGCGGTCAGCCACGCCATGCCAGAGGTTGATCTCGGTTGGCCCATTTAGCCGGGCAGTCAACATTCCGATGGTGGGAGGGTGCGAAAGGCGGGCAGTGGGGCGGGGAGCGGGCATAAGAATAATAAGTACGGGGTTGACCCTGGCAGACGAATTAAATTCTTCTTATAATAATATTGCAGGCTTACCAGGACCAATAGACTTATGGGTGATGGATGGGTTGCCCACTTAATTCTATCATCAAACCTGGTTGCTTTCAGGAACTACCGGCTGGGTGTGCGTATACCGGTCGATTCCCGCCTGGTAGTTCCCAAGCCAGCCTGGTGGAGGCTGTCAACCAACCGGGAACACAGCAACCGGATTCTCTTGCGCCGTTTTAGCGGTTATAATCCCTGCACTATGTTTACTGTTCATTTGTTCTATCTCATCGCTATTCCAACACGAAACTGGATTAGTATTATCTAACACTGGTTCTGTTATGACTTCCATTGTTGCGCTTGACCTTGAAACCACCGGCCTTGACCCGCAGACGGATGCCATCCTTGAAATTGGCGCTCGCCGCTTTGAAGGCAACCGGGTCGAGGACGAATTTACCACGCTGATCAACCCGGGACGTCATATCCCCGAGTTCATCACCGGCCTTACGGGAATTTCAGACGAGATGGTGCGCCAGGCTCCCCAGATCCGCGACGTTTTGGATGATCTGGCTGCATTCATAGGGGATTTCCCCATCCTGGGACACAATATCCAGTTCGATCTTTCATTCTTCAAAAAATATAGCCTATTCGAGTTGAACGAACGCATTGACACCTATGATCTCGCTTCAGTTCTGATGCCTTCGGCAAGTCGCTATAACCTGGGTTCGCTCGTCCAACAACTGGGTGTCGCGCTCCCTGCCACCCATCGCGCCCTGGATGATGCGCGCGCAACACACGGCATCTTCCAACGCTTGTTCGCTCAGGCACGTGAACTGCCGCTCGATCTGCTGGCCGAAATTGTCAGGCACAGCGAGCCGATCGAGTGGGATGGCGCCTGGGCATTTCAGCAGGCCTTGCAGGCGCGCTCGCATGAGGGCGTAAAGGCCAAACGGGTCAAACAACCGCTGGATGGCTTTGCCGCGGTCAATCAACCGATCGGTTCGCCTTACGAAACGGGTGATGTTGAAAAACGCAAAGGCCCGGCCATCCAGGTACCCAGGGAACCCATCCCGATTGACCCCGAAGAGGCCGCTTCTGTCCTGGAGCATGGCGGGCCATTTGCGCGCTATTTCGAGAGCTACGAGCACAGACCGGAACAGGTCGAAATGCTCAAGGCAGTCGCGAACGCCTTGTCGTACGGACAACATTTGATGGTTGAAGCAGGAACAGGCGTGGGCAAATCCTTTGCCTACCTCGTCCCGGCTGCGTTGTTTGCCTTGCAGAACAATACACGTGTAATCGTCTCAACCAACACGATCAACCTGCAGGACCAGTTGATTAAAAAAGATATCCCTGACCTGTGTTCAGCGCTCAATCTGGATTTGCGAGCGGCGGTACTCAAAGGCCGCTCCAATTACCTGTGCCCGCGCCGCCTGGAACTCCTGCGCAAACGTGGACCTGCCAACGCCGACGAAATGCGTATACTGGCCAAGGTCCTGGTCTGGCAAATGGAAAACAACAGCGGCGACCGGACCGAGATTAATCTAACCGGGCCATCTGAACGGGAGGTGTGGGTACATATCTCAGCTGAAGATGACGCCTGCACCAATGAAACCTGCCTGGAGCGCACCGGCGGCGCCTGTCCTTTCTTTCGGGCCAAGCAAGCCTCGCAGAATGCTCATATCCTGGTGGTTAATCATGCCCTGTTATTGACCGACGTGGCGGTCGGCAACCGGGTCCTGCCGGATTATGAGCATGTCATCATCGATGAAGGCCACCATCTTGAATCCGCCACCACCGACTCCCTATCCTTCCGGCTGACGCAATTTGACATTGAACGATTGATCCGTGAGATCGGTGGTTCAAGTTCTGGCATCCTGGGGCACTTACTCGCCGCCACGCGTGACCAGATTCGCCCATCCGATTTTGCACTGATCAATCAGAAGGTTGAACGTGCCACCGATCTGGTCTGGCGTATCCAGGAACAGGCGCGTATCTTCTTCGATGCTTTGGCCGAATTTATCGCCTACCAGCGCGAAGGACAGCCTGCCAGCACGTACGCTTACCAGGAACGCATCCTGCCCGCCACGCGCACACAGCCAGGCTGGGATGCGGTCGAAATCGCCTGGGGCGCAGCCGCCGAGACCCTGGCTTTGTTGGTGGCTTTGCTCGGGGAAATTCAAAAAGGCGCCACCGAACTCTATTCCGATGGGCTGGAAGCTCTGGAAGATATCATTGGCAATCTGGGTAATCTTTACAGGCGGCTGACCGAAGCCGAGAGCATGGTCGGCTCGATGATTTTCGAACCGGCCGCGGACTATGTCTATTGGGTGGAAGTCAACCCGAACAACAACCGGCTGGCGCTCAATGCCGCCCCCATCCGGGTGGGTCCCCTGGTGGAGAAGTACCTCTGGCACGAAAAGCGCAGCGTCATTCTGACCTCTGCCACATTGACGACGCATGGGGAATTCAACTACATACGGAATACCCTGACTGCCGACGAAGCCGATGAACTTGCACTCGGCTCTCCATTCGATTTCGAAACCGCCGCTTTGCTGTATCTCGCCAACGATATCGCCGAACCGAACGCCCACGAGTACCAGGGACAACTTGAACCGGACTCTTATCAATCTTTGCCAGGCGAGTGGTGGCCGGACCCTGGTTCTGTTCACTTCGTATGCGCAACTAAAACGGACCGCCAAGAATATCACCGGCCCTCTGGCTCAAAAGGATATCGTTGTCTACGAACAAGGCGAAGGTGCCTCACCGAATGCCTTGCTCGAATCATTCAAAAGCTCCGAAAGAGCCATCCTGCTGGGCACCCGTTCTTTCTGGGAAGGCGTGGATATTCCCGGTGAAGCCCTCTCGATCCTGGTCATTGCCAAGCTTCCCTTCGCAGTGCCCTCCGATCCGCTGATCGCGGCCCGTTCGGAAACCTTTGAAGATCCCTTCAACGAATACCATTTACCCGAGGCGATCCTGCGATTCCGCCAGGGTTTTGGGCGTCTGATCCGCACCCAATCTGACCGCGGAGTTGTTGTCATCCTCGACCGGCGTGTGCTCACAAAGTCCTACGGAAAACTCTTCATAGAGTCTTTGCCGCATTGTACCTTGCGGGTCGCCCCATTGGCCGAATTACCGCGTGCCGCCGTTAAATGGCTGGGTTTATAATATTCCTTATGGAGCAAAAAGCATGGATACAATGAAATGGGAAAGACTGACCGAAGTTCAAGGCAGATTGGAAGCTGAACTGATCGAAAGTTTCCTGGAAGCCAACGGAGTGGATGTGGAACTTGTACAGGAATCAGTCGGTCATTCAGCCTTCCCGGTCATGGTGAACGGGCTGGGGCGCGTCCAGATCTTTGTCTCAAAAGACAAGCTCATTGAGGCGCACGAATTGCTAAAAGATTTCAAGGAAGGGGCAAATCTGGAGGAATAACGCCAACCGGCCTAATATGCCCCCAAACGAGGGAAAAAATGGAAATTAAGTTCACTGATCTTTCTTTACAACCAGGAAAACAGTGAATTCAAAATAAACCAATTCACACTTGGCATCCAGACCATCAAAAAGAGAACATATCTCTTCTCCAGCCAGGAAATGGCTGCGCATCAGGAGTAATTTTTCTGCAAGGGCAATTAACTTTACATAAGTCTTGCGAAAATCCGGTTCAACGACCAGGATGCGTCCGCCGGGAGCAAGAACCCGCCATAGTTCAAGTGCGGTCTGGTGTTGGTCCAGTACGTGATGAAGCGCATCCACCATGATTATCCTGTCAATGCTGCCGGGTGGAAAAGGCAGGCATTCCGCTGGAGCATGAATCGATGCCAGACCCTTGCCCGCGGCCAGGCGCAACATCCCATTTGAGACATCCACAACGAAAACGTTCTTTACCATGTCGCGCACGGCCATCGCGACACGTCCCGTTCCGCCACCGACATCCAACAAGGTATTTTTCGCCGCTAAGGACAACAAACCTTGCAATGGCTCGGTTATACGAAATGGGCCGGCCCGTTCATAGAAACCGGCAATCAGGTTGAAATGATCGAATGGCATTTTATGGACCGACGGTTATAAAATCCTTAATTCCCTCATAAGTGGCCGGCCCGACACCCGGAACATTCTGGATATCCTGAATAACCTGAAATAATCCGTGCTGAAGGCGATAATCTACAATCGCTTGCGCAGTCGTTGGCCCAATCCCTGGCAAGGTATCAAATTCGGCCGCTGTGGCGGTGTTGATATTAACCCTCCCAACATTGACATGACTTGTATCAACAATCCCGGGCACGTTTATCTGTTGCCCGTCCGTCAGTAACATCGCCAGATTAATATTATCCTTTTCTGCTCCGGGAAGAAAGCCTCCAGCTGCCTGAACAGCCGCGTCCACCCGGCTGCCTTCCGGCAGGCTATAAACGCCCGGTGTTGCCACTGCACCATTGATATAGACAGTCAACAATCCTGGAGTGGCGGTCGGGAGAAGTGTAACCGCCTCTCCCCGCGGGTGGGATACTGAAATCCAGATAATTCCCGCAGCCAATATCCCGATTAGAACCCCATAGGTTATATTAATGATGGTTTTCATTTCTCATTCCTCATTTTTAAATTAGCCGCATGACTGATAATCGGTCTTCTGCCTGGGCCATCGAGTTGAAAATCCTCTCTGCCCGTTTGATGCGTTGAAAATACACAGGCATATCCTTCAGGTCAATCGTACGAAAACCAAATTTCGTATACAGTGGTTCCAGCCGGGATCGACACATTAAATATAATGGTCGGTTTGTCTCTCGAGCCAATAATGCCTCGATAATAGCTCGCGCAATCCCCTGGCCGCGTGCTTGCTCCCTGACGGCGATGGAAGCCAACTCACGCGACCCATCGAAATGGGTTTTTATCTGTCCACAGCCAAGCAAGCTATTCTCTTGTGTCATCGCAACCAGGAAATGCCGCCAATCCAATCCGGTCGGATTTATAAGAACATCGTGGATCAGCCCACGGATTGCAGGAAAATCCTTCCTCGTTGCCTCCCGGACCTTGAAATCAACCAAGCAGACCTGCCGCGACAAGAATAGTAAAAGAACTGACAAACCAGTGGATGAGCAGCGGGTAAACAAAGGATTTTGTTCGCCAGGCGACCCAGCCAAAAGCAAAACCACCAAAAATAGTTGAAAGCGTCTCTATCTCCGGCTTGCCGATATGCGCCAGGGCAAAAGGCACTGCTTGAAGCCAGATGGCCTCCGGCCCGAACTTTCGCGCTAACCCGAAAAGTAACCAGCCTCTGAACAGAAATTCCCAACTGAACAGGTCCAGGAGAGTATTCCAGGGCAGGCCGGAAACAAGTGGTTTATAGTAGTCTTGCATTGCCTTGTTCGAATGTCCAACCAGCCAGAGAACCGGAGCAATTAATATGATACCGCTGATGGTCAGGAATAATCCTGTCTTCCAGTCGCCAAGCCTGAAACCGAACTCGCCTGGTTTTTGACGAAATACCACCAGGACGATAAGCATGGGCGCAACGAAGTAAAGCAGGGTATGATCTAATATTTTTGTTGGAAGGGCGGTGGCATTCCAACCTGGAAACCATTTCGCCCAAGGTGCAAGCTGCCCATGATAAAAATTGATGATCAACAACAAAGTACTTGATACAATGAGAACAGTAATTTTCCAGTCAAATTGGATCTTTTCACCGAAGAGTTTCTTCACATTTCACCATCGAAGAAAGAAGGGATGAATTCCCATTTCACCGACCAATGCAGCAAGTTTACCCGCATCGCGCCAGACATCCAACCCCCAATTTCTACCAGCGCATCAATTGCCATCGCTGCAGGAACGATCTCGAGAACTTTAGCCTTTTCATGATTAAATTCTACTCCAGAAATCAATCCTGGGGAAATGAAAGGCCTCCAACAACCATCTCTAAGCCTCTCCTGTCACCATACCTGGTGCGAGGCCTTCCGCATTAGGTGGTGATGTATAATCTTGCATGCTATAATGCCCATTATTATTTTGTTGCTCAGGGATAATAACAACAAAAACCTGTCATCCTCCTGGTATTTTTTTAGATGTCGTCTTTATTCCGGTAAACAAAGGTAAATGAACCTTATGCAGTCAAAGAAATCGCCAATATCCATAGTCTTGTTCTTATTGGGCGGAGTTCTTGTCGTGTATGGACAGAGCCTGGTGGTTACAACCCCACCTGACCGGCGTCTGGGCACGCTTATCCTGGTGGCGATCGGATTAATTCTTACAGGTTTTGGCATCTGGACAATCGATAAAGGGTTACCCTCCTGGCTGGCCGCTGTCGTGGATTGGATGTCAAGCCATTCCATCAATGAATGGCAATTTTGCTGCCTGATAGCTTCCCTGCCCATCGCCTGCATCGTTCCGCTTTCGGCTGGCAACGGGGCAAAAATGACCAGCCCCATCCTCGCCATATTGGCTTGGTTTACAGCCATCGGCCTGGTTCTGGCAGGAACCTGGTCTCAACCGGCACCCCTGCGCTGGCCATCCTGGCGTTTGGTGATTCTTGTCATCGGCCTGACCGGGCTTGCCTTCCTCATCCGGATCATCCTTGCGAATCGCATTCCTATTACGCTTACGGGAGATGAAGCCGCGGCCGGAATGACTGCAGAAGATTTCACCCGCGGAGCATGGAATAATATCTTTATCACTGCATGGTATGCTTTCCCATCTTTTTTCTTTACGATCCCGGCTTTTTTTATCGACATTTTGGGGCACACAACCTTGGCCCTGCGCATTCCTTCCGCTTTGGCCGGCGCGCTGACAGTCACTGCCCTCTTCTTCGTAGCCCGGGCGATGTTTGGAAATCGGACAGCCTGGTTCACGGCTCTCTTTCTGGCTGCGCTCCATTTTGCCGTACATTTCAGCCGGATCGGGTTGAACAATATCTGGGATGGGCTGTGGTTCGTAGTATCCATCGGTGCCTTATGGTATGGTTGGGAGAAGGATCGCCGGAACGCGTATCTGCTGGCTGGGCTTTCCCTGGGGATTTCACAATACTTCTATTCCAGCAGTCGAACCATCCTGATCGTGATTTTTGGCTGGATAATCCTGGCCGCCCTCTTTGATCGTCCGCGTCTCAAACGCGCCTGGATCAACCTTATATTTATGTTCATTGTCGCTGGGGTCGTTGCACTTCCCCTGGTATGGTTTTATGCTCAGCATCCCAACACATTCATGGAGCCTTTAAATCGGGTCGCTCTTACATCGAACTGGCTACGGCAGGAGGTTATCAATACTGGTTCACCTGCCTGGAAAATCATCCTGAAGCAGGTTGGTTTGGCGTTAGGATCATATACCTATGAGCCCCTGCGCGCCTGGTACACGCCCGATGTGCCCCTCCTGCGTCCTTTTGCGGCAGGTTTGTTCTTGATTGGGATCGTTCTTTTATTCCTTCGCAGGCAAAAATGGTACATAATTCCCATCCTGTTATGGCTCTTCGTCTTCATGGTTATCGGAGGCTTGAGTGAAAGTACCCCGGCTGCACAACGCTACGTTGCTGCCGCACCGGTTTGCGCCCTGTTGGTAGGCTTTGGATTGAGCGAGAGTACCTCAATCTTCGAGAAGGTTTTTGAAAAGGGAAAACGCTGGATCGTGATTATTTCAATTCTCCTGATGGCGGTTCTGGCGCTGGATGAATTGAATTTCTATTTTCGCGTTTACACTCCTCATATCGCGTTATCAACGGCGCGCTCCAATGATGTCATCGCACAGAATCTGGCAGATTACTTGAAGACCAAACCCCAGGACACACAAGTCATATTTCTGGGATTTCCCAACATGGGCTTCTACTCCATTCCAAGCATCCAATATCTGGTTCCGAATATAAAGGGCATAGATATTAACCAACCCTGGTCGCCGGAAAACAAAGCAGGAATAACATCCAATCATCTCCTTTTTGTCTTCCTTCCAAATCAAGTCAACCAGATTTCCGCAGTTCAGGCTGATTATCCAGGAGGCAAAATAAATTCCATCCCGGCGTCGGATGGAAATCTTCTTTACGAAATTTATGAGCTCACAACTTCCCGTTAATCACACCTCTTTACTCAACATTGGCAATCGGGATGACATACAAAAATATCCGATCGCATCCAACTGGTATCCAATTAGTTTTGAGTATTTATGACTGGTGAAAAAATCACTCGTCCGGCTCGCATCTATATCCTCGTAATTATTATTTTTTGGATTGCTGGCTGGAACGGCCTGCGTCTTGGCGAGGCAATCTTTTTTTGGAGTACATTAAGGGCATACGGCGCATTCCCCCTTTATATCGCCATAAGCGGCGGGATCTGGCTTGTGGTTGGTTCTTTCCTTGCTTTGAGCCTGTTGCAGGGAAAAGCCTGGGGAAGGCTGGCTGTATTATTTACCACCTTGGGTTACATCGCCTGGTACTGGTTCGATCGGTTGGTTCTGCAGCAACCCCATGCCAATTGGCCGTTTGTCCTGGTTGCAAATATTTTTTTCCTGGTATTGATCATATTCACCCTCTTTTCGCAAAGAACAACGAATTATTTTAAGAGAGAAACATATGGGCGTTAGCCAGAAAATACAACACCTGCGCGACCGCAAAACCAGCACCCGCCAGGGCGGTGGATCTGATCGGATCGAAGCTCAGCACAAGAAGGGTAAATTAACTGCCCGTGAACGACTTGATCTATTGCTGGATAAAGGTTCGTTCCATGAGACGGATCCATTTGTTGTCCATCGCACCCATGATTTTGGATTGGAGCAACAAAAATATCCCGGCGACAGCGTTGTAACTGGCTGGGGGACGATTGATGGGCGTCTGATCTATGTATTTTCCCAGGATTTCACCGTATTCGGCGGCAGCTTGGGCGAAGTTCATTCTGGCAAAATTTGCAAGATCCTTGACCAGGCTCTGAAAAACGGGGCACCGGTTGTCGGTTTGAACGATTCCGGAGGAGCGCGCATCCAGGAGGGAGTGGTATCGCTGGCAGGCTATGCAGAAATATTCCTGCGCAATACTCTTGCTTCTGGAGTCATACCTCAAATTTCAGCAATCCTGGGGCCTTGCGCCGGCGGCGCCGTCTATTCTCCCGCACTCACAGATTTTGTTTTCATGGTACGAAACACCTCGAACATGTTTGTTACCGGTCCGGACGTGGTGAAAGCCGTTACCCACGAACAGGTCACCGCCAATGACCTCGGCGGGGCGGATGTCCATGCGGAAAAATCAGGGGTCTGCCACATGGCTTCCGAAAGCGAAGCAGATATGCTGTTCCTTATCCGCAAGCTTCTTGGTTATCTTCCACAAAATAATATGGAAGATCCGCCTTTTTCACCCAACGGGGATGACCCTTTACGCACCGACGAGGCCCTTGATTCCATCATCCCTGATGACCCCGGAAAACCTTACGATGTTAAGCAAGTAATCCACCGGGTGGTGGATAATGGCCAATTTTATGAGATCCACGAAGCCTTCGCCCAGAACATTGTCGTTGGATTTGCGCGCTTGGGCGGGCATTCAGTCGGTATGGTGGCGAACCAGCCGCAGGTGCTGGCGGGCGTGCTCGATATTGACGCCAGCGAAAAGGCAGCCCGTTTTGTCCGTTTTTGCGATGCTTTCAATATCCCGATCATCACTCTTGTTGATGTACCTGGTTTCATGCCCGGTACGCAACAGGAACATGCTGGTATTATCCGTTCAGGCGCAAAACTGCTGTATGCCTATTGCGAGGCGACTGTTCCAAAGGTGACTATTGTTCTGCGAAAAGCCTACGGCGGGGCATACATCGTCATGTCCAGCAAACACTTGCGCGGCGACGTGAATCTGGCCTGGCCGAGCGCCGAGATTGCAGTAATGGGTCCGGATGGAGCGGTTAGTGTCGTTTTTCGCAAGGAAATGGAAAAAGCAGACAATCCTGCCGAACGCAAGGCAGCTCTGACGAATGAATATCGAACCAAATTTGCCAACCCCTACGTGGCAGCCGAGCGCGGTTATCTTGATGATATTATCGAACCGAGTGAGACGCGCCCGCGCCTGATCAATGCCCTGGAGATGCTCAAGAATAAACGTGACTCCAATCCCTCCAGGAAGCATGGAAACGTTCCTTTGTAAGGGGTCTCCAGCTAATCACAGGAAAAGTGAAAAAATGAGTAGCCAATCCAATGCCCGACTACAAAAAATTGCTGATTTCGCAAACGCTTATATTATTGAGAGTTACCAGAAGCGTTCCAAAAAGGACAAAGCCAACCTGAAACGCTATCTCTCTGGCGCAGATTACCGCTGGCAGCATACCTTGCGCGTGGCAAATTTTGGCAAGGTCATTGCTGAGAATGAAGCTGCTGATGTGGAATTGGTTGTAGCCGCCTGCCTGCTGCACGATATTGCCTGGTTCGACACTACTGCCGAAAACAACCGGGAACATGGACGTCTTGGAGCAGAGAAAGCGAAGCCTTTCCTCGAGACTCTTGGATATAACCACAAGCATTTGGAGAATATCTGTTATTCAATCGCTGCCCATGTCGATGAGGACAACCCCAATACCCTCGAAGCAAAAATAATCAGTGACGCTGATAATGTGGATCGTTTTGGACCGTACCGTGTGCTCCAGTGGTGCTTTTCAGATATAGGTGATTATGAAAAACTGGCGGCCAAGTTGAACGAACGTATTCAACGGCTCGAACAGTATCGGGAGGAGAATCCCCTTTACACGCCCACCGGCCAGCAACTCTTTGCTGAACAACTCAATTTGCAGCTTCGCTTTTTCTGCGAATTTGTCGGTGAAAAGAAGTTGAGCGTGATGCCCCAGATTTAACATGTTCACTAAATTGCTTATCGCCAATCGCGGCGAGATCGCCGTCCGAATCCAGCGCGCTTGCCGGGAACTTGGTATCAAGACGGTAGCTGTCTTCTCGGAAGCCGACCGCCAGGCGATGCACGTTCGATTCGCAGATGAGGCGTATTTGCTGGGAGCCTCTCCGGCACGCGATTCCTACTTACGCGGCGATAAGATCATTGATATTGCTCGCAAATGCGGGGCAGACGCCATCCATCCGGGCTATGGATTTCTGGCCGAACGTGCAGATTTTGCTGCGGACTGTGCAGAGGCAGGGTTGGTTTTCATCGGTCCCCGGCCTTCGGCGATCGCAGCCATGGGCGATAAGGCCGCCGCTCGTGCCACAGTCGCCAAGGCAGGCGTCGGGATTGTGCCCGGAACAGAGGCGGAAGGGCCTCTTCAGGATGACGACTTAATCGCCATCGCTCCAAAAATTGGGTTTCCACTCCTTATCAAGGCAACCGCTGGAGGTGGAGGAAAAGGCATGCGCGAGGTCGGGAATGTGGCCGAAATGCCTGATTTACTCCAATCCGCGCGGCGCGAGGCCGAATCAGCCTTCGGTGATGGCAATATTTACCTGGAGAAAGTCATCGAGGGTGCCCGCCATATCGAGTTCCAGATCATGGCCGATCAGTATGGCAAGGCCATTCACCTGGGCGAACGCGAATGCTCCATTCAACGTCGTCACCAAAAACTGATCGAAGAGTCGCCCTCACCCCTGCTGGCCGACAACGAAGATTTACGCCGGCGCATGGGAGTGGTGGCCATCCAGGCAGCCCGTGCCGTGGATTATGCCAATGCAGGAACGATCGAATTCCTGGTCGATAAAGAGAAAAAATTTTATTTTTTGGAAATGAATACCCGGCTGCAAGTCGAGCACCCCGTTACAGAAGCCGTCACCGGGATGGATATCGTTGCTGAACAAATCCGGGTGGCCGATGGCAGGCATTTGAGCCGCCGCCAGGAAGATATTCAACCGCGCGGAGCAGCCATTGAATGCCGTATCAACGCCGAAGATCCTTATAATGATTTCATCCCTTCAACAGGACGCATTTCAATGATGCAATCGCCCACCGGTCCGGGCATCCGGATCGATACCGGGGTTTACGTAGGTTTCGAGATTTCTGCATTCTACGACCCGCTTATATCCAAATTACTTGCCTGGGGCGAGACACGCCCGGAGGCCATCGTCAGGATGCGGCGCGCCCTGGAAGAATACCGGTTCGTCGGTGTGCGAACGAACATCCCGTTCCATCAGACCATGATGAGCACCTATCCTTTCATCACTGGAAAGTATGACACGCGCTTCGTGGAAGAACAATTTTCCATGATTGACGCAGCTGAGAACCGTGAGCTCTACCTTGATATCGCTGCCCTGTTGGCCAGCCTGGTGGCACACGTTCAAATGGAACGTCGCACCCAGGTCTATCCAAATTCTGAACAAAAAACAAATTGGAAATGGGCGAACCGTCACGATAAGGCCGGCCGATGATATATATCTCCGAAGTGGATGGTTTGGAATTCCCGGTTGAGATCCTGGATGAGCACCATGTCCGGTTTGGAGGCGAGGTGCTTGAATTTGACCTGGCCGCCGTTAGTGCAGAACCACTCTACTCGCTCATCGTGAATGGCGAGTCCTTCGAAGGATATGTTTACCCTGACGAGGATGGCTGGCAGGTACTCTTACTGGGACAATTTTATCAAGTGCGCGTGGAAGATGAGCGTGAAAAACGCTTGAGAACGCCAATCCAGGGCGAAGTCCGGGCAGGGGCTGAATTTGTCCTCAAAGCACCCATGCCAGGATTGGTGGTCTCGGTCCCGGTCACTGAAGGGCAGATTGTGGAAAAAGGTCAGACACTGGTAATACTGGAATCGATGAAAATGCAAAACGAGTTACGCGCACCTTACGCCGGTAAAGTGGTACGCCTGCGCATCAAGGTTGGCGAGAGCGTGGAGCAGAAGCAAATATTACTCAACCTGACCGCGCCTTCACCTGCCGCCACCGTTTGAAATCTTGTTCCCCGACCAATCGATTTTTTGAACCTCGCCGGTCTCACCGAGCAGCACTGGCAGCTGTAATTTGAATCTTGCCGGATCTCCGCTGGTAAGGAACTGCAACACACCTGGCCCGGATGTGGTATTTCGCAACCCGGCCTTCTCCAGCAGCCTGACAGCCTGACGCGCTACAGCCGGAGCTGGATCTATCACACGCACCTCCGAACCGGCAATCTCCCTGATCAAAGGGATGACGAATGGGTAATGGGTGCAGCCCATAACGACTGTATCGATTCCTTGCTCCAACATGGGCTGTAAAGCTTTTTTTAGAATATCCCGTGTGGCTTTAGAATCCAATTCTCCCAATTCGATCTGTGCAACCAGCCCCGGGCAGGTGTCCTTCAAAATAGTCACCCCGCCTCCAAACCGTTCCACCACCGATGCATACAAGGCACCCTGGAAGGTTGCCGGGGTCGCCAGAACGCCAACCACCCCGGTTTGGGTGACCTCAGCCGCCGGCTTTATGGCCGGCTCCATACCAACAAAAGCGGTGTCGGGAAAAGTCTGCCGCAAGTAATGAAGAGCCGCTGCCGAGGCAGCATTGCAGGCCACCACGATCAACTTCGCCCCCAGGCTAAGCAAAAACCGGGATATCTCCTGAGAAAACGCCCGCACTTCCTCCAGCCCACGCGGTCCGTATGGCACATGCTCCTGGTCTGCAAAATAAAGTACGGATTCGGACGGTAACTGGATCCGAATTTCCCGGAGCACCGACAATCCTCCCACGCCGGAGTCGAAGATCCCTATCGGAGCCTTCCCAGTGGACATGACCTCACCCTTTACTGGCTGCATCCACAAAGGCCCGAAATAACCGCCGGGAGACTGGCTGATCGGTCAACCATTCAGGGTGCCACTGGACAGCCATCCCAAAAGGGTGACCAGGCAATTCCACGGCTTCCAGCAGGCCGTCAGGAGCATGCCCTGCCGGGCGCAATACCGGAGCCAGCTCTTTTACGCCTTGATGGTGCAGGCTGTTTACTTTAAACCTGGTTGCCTCAAAAGTACTTGCCAGGCGGGTATCTTTCTCCACAATAACCTCGTGGGCAAGGAATTTTCGCTGCGAACCGGAATCATAATCATGTTTAAGAGCACCCGGGAATTGGTCTTGTA
Source organism: uncultured Chloroflexia bacterium (assembly GCA_963830665.1). Taxonomy (GTDB): domain Bacteria; phylum Chloroflexota; class Anaerolineae; order Anaerolineales; family Villigracilaceae; genus UBA877. Next base: position 44,903 of record CAWHNM010000016.1, on the reverse strand, counting down.
AATGCGTATACAGGGTCCCGCCCAAAGCCACATTGACCACCTGAAAGCCGCGACAAATACCAAGAAAAGGCTTGCCGGTTTTTGCTGCAGCCTCTACCAATGCGAACTCGATCGCGTCCCGATCAGGATCCACATCTTCCACACGCGCATCAAATTCGCCATTAAAGCGCTCAACTGCAATATCCCCCCCGCCTGTTAGAAGAAGGCCATCCAACCTTTCAAGAAGAGAGCGTCGGGCGTCTTCCGATAATCCGGATGGGATCAGAACTGGTGCGGCGCCCGCTTCAGTCAACGCGGTAATATATCGATGCGACAGTGAAGCGATTGGGAAACCGTACTTGTTTTCGCTGTTGTATGTCGTGAGGCCGATAATCGGTATAGGCATAGTTACCTATCACAAAACACAAAAGGGCGCAGCTTTGAATCTGCACCCTTTCATTGTAAGCGATTTTCCTGCTATTCAAATTTCTGTTTGAGGTGGGCTTTCTTTCCGGTCAAACCACGCAGGAAGTATAACTGGGCCCGGCGGACATGTGTATGGCGTTCCACCACTACTTTGTCGATCCGAGGCGAAAGTGTCAGGAAGGTACGTTCCACACCGATCCCATTCGAGGCTGTTCGGCGTACTGTGAAATTGGCGTTGTTTCCGCCCTTGCGTGAGCGGATGACTGTGCCTTTGAATTCCTGGATACGTTCCCGATCCCCTTCCTTAATGCGGACGTGGACGCTCACCTGGTCTCCAGGTTTTAGCTCGGGGATATTCGTATTCTTGGTCGTATTAAAGTTTTTATTCAAATCGATCATTTTTCATCTTCCTCAAGAATAAACTTCGCCTAGTGGCGCGGGGCGAGATTATAACATGCGTTCTGGAATGGAGCAAGTCTGCAAATTCGGGTATAATTTCCGCTCTGCCCCCGTAGCTCAATGGATAGAGTAATGGACTTCGAATCCAGTGGTTGAGAGTTCGAGCCTCTCCGGGGGCGCTGGAACAGGAGATCGATTAACCGGTCTCCTGTGGTTGTTTAAGGGGTAACCAGACGGTAAATATTGTTCCGTGCCCATCTGCTCCATTCTGGACTTCGATCCAGCCGTGATGGAAATCGACAACCTGCTTTACGATCGCTAAACCAAGACCTGTTCCGGGGATGCCAGTCCGTCGACCGGCTGTGCCTCTATAAAATCTCTCAAATAAGTGCTGCATATCGTCAGTACTGATCCCCGCACCCGTGTCTTCCACGCTGAAGCCAACTGTCGGCTTGCCCTCCCTGACCGCGCTTGTCGTCCTGATCACCACCCGCCCACCTGATGGGGTGTAGTTCAAGGCATTGGTAAGCAGGTTCGAGATCGCCTGTACCATGGTATGTTCATCCAGGATGATGGGTTCGAGATCCGCCTGGAGCTCGGTGGAGAGAGTCAAACCGCGATCTACTGCAAGTGCCTGGCGGTCATTTACCAGGGTTTGTATCAAAGCATTGATATTGCACAAAGCTGGACGAAAGTTCACATGTCCAAGGTCGAGACGGGAAAGGTTGAGAAGATCCTCAATCAAAATTCGCAATCGCTGGAGTTCTCGTCCGATCACATCCAGTCGTTCTTCTGTCTTAATATTCGGTTGAGCGCGTAGCATTTGATAATAAAGCACAAGGTTGGTCAACGGCGTGCGTAGTTCATGGTTAATATTGGCAACAAACTCTGATTTCACCCGGTCAGCAGCCTGGGCTTTCTGCAATGCAGTCTGTAGCTCTCCCGTGCGTTCCATCACACGCGAACTCAAGTTCGGCCGCATGTTGTAAAAGCTTCTCGTTCAAGTCCATGCGATGGATGGTGTTTCCTGCAATCTCAGAAAATGTGACCAATAATCGTGCTTCTTCACCGGTGAACTCGCGCGGTAATGGCGCTGAGACGATGAAAAATCCAATCACTTCCAACTCACTTCGGATGGGGACACTTACTGCGCTCCATCCGGGCGGTGAAATTTCACGTAATTCCTGAAAAGCATTGGGGTCCTTGGCCACATCCGCTGAGAAATAGACATCCTCGCTGGCAAGTACACTTCCAAGAAGATTTTCACCTCGCTCCAATTCCAAATACGCCGCATTCAGGCACCAACCGCGTCCTATAACCTGGCGTAATTTACGGCGCCCAAGGTCAAAGAGCCATATCCCGCCAGCCTCGGTATCAAGGGCGCGAAAAGTTTCAGTTACCAATTGCGGAAGCATTTCGTTCAAGGTTTGCGCCAGGCGTAAAGCTGTGGAGATTTTGTTTACGGCCTCCATTTCTTTCAACCGGTTGGCCGTTTCTTCAAAAAGCCTCGTCCGCTCAGCCGCAAGGCCAACCTCACGCCCTATTGCTTCAACCAAAGCAACTTCATCGGGAGTCCAGAAACGGGCGACTGAGGAACAAATCGCCATTCCACCGATTCGTTTGTCTTCAGAAAGCAAAGGGACCATGGCTGTGGAATGTACCCCCACGGATAAGAAAACCTCACTCAGCGGGAGGTTCGTTTTCTGCCAGTCATTCACTGCCAAAGGTCGGGAAAGTGAGATACTCCCATCGAGAGAGGCGTCAGCCATCAAACTATTGATCGCAGATGGAATGCCCCTGGAGACCACACGCTGAATACTACGCGAAGACCAGGACAACCAGATTTCACCCATATCGAGGTTCAAAGCTCGTAAGGTCTGTCCCAGGGCAATATCGAGAATTTCATTTAGACCGGTTCCAGACCGCGCTGAGGCGCGGATGATCGCATTTAACGCCACCTGCCGGCTGGCACGCCGGCGCGTTTCTTCAAATAGACGGGCATTCTCAATGGCCACGGCAGCCTGGTTGGCGAGGGTGGTTAACAAACGTTCATCGTGTTCACCAAAAGCGTCCGATGCCTCGCTCTCAACGTTGATGCAACCAATGGTCTTCCCACCCACTTTAAGCGGCACACACAATTCTGAATCGATCTCCTCTCGTTCCTGAATATAGTGGGGATTATCTTTTACCTTTCCACTGCGAAGCGTTCGTCCGTTTTTGCTTACCCAACCTATGATCCCATCTTCCAATGATGTCACCAACCCGGCGAGTCGGTCGAACTTTTCTTTGAATGCACGTCCGGTAAGCCCCATGGTGCTGACTGCCAAAAGGACCATGTGCTGGTCCTCTATCAGCCAAATGGAACCGCTCCAATTTAATGATTTTTCCAGAGTATCAACAATCCGTTGAGCCACTGCGCTCGGGCTGTGAATCTGCGCAGCCGAAAGGCTGGCCTGATAAAGCAGTTCCAGCTCAACCAAACGCTGTTTTGTCTCTTCAAACAGATGCACATTATGGACTGCAATTGCCGCAGTTCCGGCAAAAAATGTGAGCTGCTCCATTTCAGTTTTTGTGAATTTACGAACCGCTGATCCATCTCCACGATCCACTTCATTAACGGATAGGACACCTACAAGTTCTCCGCCGGTTATCATGGGGGTTGCCATCACGGCCGTTAGCGGCAGTGCATCGAATTTCGAAGAGCGGTGTTTCCAAACCCGGTAATCATCTACAATGGTCGGGCGAAGTGTTTCCATTACCTTTCCTAACAACCCTTCACCCGGTAAAATTCTCGTCCCAATAAATCCCTGATACCCATGGGCAACTTTCAATACCATTTCATCATGTTCAACATCCCGCAGATAGATGGATCCCCCGGCTGCGTTCAACATGGAAGCGGCCCGATCGACAATGGTCTGCAACAATATTTCAGGATCATTTTGCGAGGTGATCTCACGCGTGGTCTCGTAAAGGGCAGACAATTCTTCCGCCCGCCGGCGGAAACGTGCCTCGCTATCGCGTAACGCATCTTCAGCCTGTTTTCGCTCTGTCACATCATGAAAGACAACTTGTGTGGCCGGCTTCCCTTCATCGGTAATGGGAATCGCACTTACTTCCACATCGATGATTTTCCCATCCAACCCCACGAATTTCTCGTACAAGGCCGCTTCAACTTTTGAATGCTCCTGGGTATTTTTAATTCTTTCCTGGACGATTGCCCTGAAATCGGGGTGGACAAAATCCATGACCGGCCGCCCCAGGATTTCTTCAGGACTTTTCGCGCCCAGCAAATTAACTCCTGGTTGGTTGATATATACAATTTTCCCTTCGCGATGGATTGCAACAACCTCCGGGCCAAATTCAATCAACCGGCGATATCGTTCGGCCGACTCCCGCAGGGCTTCTTCTGATTGCTTGCGTCGGATGGTCATCGCCATCTGGGAGGAAACAAATTCGAGTATGCGTTGTTCCCTGACCCCATAAGCACTCTCAACCTCATAGTCTTGTACCACCATGGCGCCAATAACCTTGTCATCTACAATGAGAGGCACACCCAGCCAGATTGGGGCAGAGTGGCCGACCAATTCGATTTCTCCTCGTTCCTCCAGGACTCGATGAACATCCGCATTGCAGAGCAGGGATTTACCTGTTCTTAAAACATATTCGGTCAACCCTTTTTCAGGCCTTACCATCCTGGCAGGATGATCGTATTCATCCACATAATAAGGATAGGTGATATAGTTTTCTTTTCGGTCGAAAAGAGCAATATAAAAATTCCTGGCGACCATTACTTCCGAAATAATGGCATGCAAGGCTGGGAACAGGTCATCCAGAGTCTTTGATCGATCGGCTGCCTGTGCGATCCTATATACAACATCCTGAAGTATTTCTTCTTTTTGCTTTTCGTTTATTTCATAGGCGGTCCCGATCACAGCCGGTTTACCTTCATAAGAAATTGCTGCAGCTGTAAGATCGATCCGCCGGTTATCGCCAATCTTGGTAATAATATTCAATTCCTGGTGCAGGGAGAGGGTATCCCCACGCTGTACCTGCATCCCCCATTCTCGCATGATCTTCTTTCTGCCAGTTGGAAGAAGATCGGTAAAATTACTATTCAGTAGTTCCTGCTTGGAATACCCTGTAAGTCTTTCGGCGGCTGGGTTGGCATATTTGAACCGGTTCCCCTGAAAAATGAAAACAGCAAAAGGAGCCATCTCCGCCAAAAGAAGAAATTTTGCTTCGCCTTCATCCAGCGTAGTTGTTTCTCCAGGTCGAACGGTGGGTTTTGTCCGTTTTTCTGTCATAAACCGCTTTTATTTTATTCAGGTTTCCTTAAGTATAGCATGAGAATTAATTCGCGACATAAAGCCGCCTTATTCCATCCGCATCCCTTCTTCCGGTCCTATTTTTTATTGAGATTATCCGATACAATTATCAGGATTGGAGGATTGGTATGATCAACAGATTTTCCGCGATCATGGCAGCTCTCTTGCTGGCAGGCTGCAGCGCCTGGAATATTTCCCTGCCGGTTTATACACCGGTTGTGTCGCCTTCCCCTCTACCGGCAATTCTTTCACCGACGCCTCCATTCATCCCATCCGCAACCTCGACCGTTATCATTATCCCCGTTTCGCCCACACTCCCAGCGACAGCCTCGGTCACTCCATCAGAAACTCTCACATTCACACCCACTATCACGTTTACATTTACATCCACAACTACAATTCCCTCAACACCCACAACCACACCCTCAGCCACCCCCACAGCCACAATTACACTCTCACCCACCACTACAGCCACCCAGGTTTTGAATCTATCCCTCGATATACTCGGCTGCAATACCAGTCTCGACATCCTCCATCAAATGGGTGAAGTAACCAATGCTTACCCTCTCATCCGAAATGTTTCGGGGAACAACCTTACAAATGTCTGCGCCATCCTTTCTTCCACCGACGAAGCCCGTCTCCACCCGGATAAAACCGCCTGTGTAGCAGAACTTCCGGCAGGCTATCAAGTAACCCTCAAATTGACAGTTGACACAGGTCTTGGACTGGATACCGCCATCAAAGTGGTCCTAAATACAAATGAAGGGCCTGGTGCAGAGACTTCGCGCTCCAGTTGCCGTGATATCGGTCTGCCGGGATGGGTGCCTGACAAGGTTGGTGTTATTGAACCAATCCCATAAGAAATCAGGCCGGTGGTGGAAAATCCCAATACCCTCCTTATAATTACTTCTCCAAAACGATCAGGGACCAGTTCAGATGAGAAAGCGCTTATAATGGTATCAAAATAATAAATATTCCGTACATGCTCTCCAAGAAAGAAGAAAATATGCCAGATGAACAACTCTCTGCAAGGCACAAGATTGCGATCCTGATTGACGGCGACAACGCTCAAGCCAACCTCCTTCCACAAACGCTGGTGGAGGCAGGAAAATATGGCCTGGTGACCGTCCGCCGCATCTACGGCGACTGGACAACCTCCAGCATGAACTCATGGAAAGATGTGCTTAACTTCCATGCCGTTCAGCCTGTCCAGCAGTTCCGTTATACGGTTGGCAAGAACGCCACGGACAGCGCCATGATCATTGATGCAATGGATTTGCTCCATTCTGATGTGGTGGATGGCTTCTGCCTGGTATCCAGCGATAGCGATTACACACGATTGGCCACACGCATTCGGGAATCCGGGGTATTCGTGATGGGCATCGGAGAGAAAAAAACCCCTAAACCCTTCGTCAACGCCTGTGATGTGTTCGTTTACACTTCCAATCTGGTGGCAGAACATAAAATCGCCCGGCCTGCCCCGCAAAAACAGACCCGCCGCGGTAAGAAACCTGTTTCACCTTCCAGCGCTGCAACAACCGCGCCAGTCGCGGTTGCAGCCCCTGTGTTGGCACCAGTTCTGGAATCGGAAAATGAAAACGACCCGATGCCGCTCATCCGCCAGGCTTATGAGATCGCCCAGCAGGAAGATGGCTGGGCACGTCTCGACCATATGGGCAACGCCCTCTACCAACTTGACCCCGGTTTTGACCCGCGTACCTACGGCCACCGCCAGCTCTCACGGCTGATCGCCAGTTACAAGGATTTATTCCAGATGCGTACACAGGAAATTGACGGTTCGACCTTGTTTTCAGTGAAACTAAAAGAATAAAAAGCCTCCATTTGTAAGCAATTATCCACCTGGCTTGGAGTGAGTTACCCTATGAAACGAACCCTGGGTCGTTCTGGAATAGAAGTCAGCGCGCTGGGGATGGGCTGCTGGGCAATTGGCGGTCCTTTTTGGTCTGGCGAAACTCCCCAAGGCTGGGGCGAGGTGGACGATGAAGAATCCATCCGCGCCATCCATGCAGCCATCGACCTTGGTATCAATTTATTTGATACCGCCAATGTTTATGGGGCGGGCCATAGCGAACGGGTGTTGGCGCGCGCTTTTGAAGGTCGCCGCCCGCAGGTTGTGATTGCCACCAAGTTCAATGCTGTATTTGACGAAACCTCGCGCCATGTGACCGGCAGCGACACCTCTCCTGCCGGCATCCGATCAGCCTGCGAAGCATCGCTTGGCCGTCTCAAAACAGATTACATCGACCTGTACCAGTTCCATGATAACGGTTTCCCGGCTGAAAAATCCGCCCCGATTCGCGAGACTCTGGAAGCCCTGGTCAAGGAAGGGAAAATCCGCACCTATGGGTGGAGCACCGATTACACAGATCGAGCGGAAGTTTTTGCCCAGGGACCCAATTGCAGCGCAGTGCAGCTTCAGCTCAACGTGTTGGATGACAATCCCGCCATGCTCGCATTATGTGAAAAGCACAATTTAGCCGCTCTGAATCGCGGTCCCCTGGCGATGGGACTTTTGACCGACAGGTATACTGCCAAAATAAAGATTGCGAGCGATGATGTCCGTGGCGAAAAAAGCCCCGAATGGATGAAGTATTTCAAGGACGGCCAGCCCAACCCGGAATGGGTATCCAGGCGGGATGGCATTCGTGATATTCTCACGAGTAACGGGCGCTCCCTTGCCCAGGGCGCACTTGCTTGGATCTGGGCTCGCAGCGAAAAAACTCTGCCCATTCCAGGTTTCCGGACTGTCCAACAGGTGCAGGAAAATGCCGGAGCCATCCAATTCGGGCCTCTCACCAGGGAACAAATGAACGAGATAGCGAAATTACTCGACCGGCAGTAAAAAGCTCAGGATATTAATTATGCCAGTTCAGACTCCACACAAACGTAAAGTTAAAAAGTTTCTAAAAGTGTCTCCTGTGAAAATTGCATTCATGGCAATGAATTGCATCGTTATCCTGGTTGCTGGATGTGCCAACGCCAGGCCAACACCCAGGCCTGGAAACCTGGATTGGGTGAGTTCGCAGATTGCTAAATTCCAGGCAGAGCCGGTTGGAAATCCTCCTCAATCCATCTGGCAGTATCAATACAACGGCGAGACCGTTTTCTACATGCCTCCCCAATGTTGCGATCAGTTCAGCCAGCTTTACGATTCTGCTGGAAAATTTATCTGCGCGCCCGATGGCGGGTTGACTGGCACAGGGGATGGAAAGTGCCCCGACTTTTTTCGACTTCGAAAAAATGAAACATTGATCTGGCGTGATCCCAGAAGTAAATAATTTTAGGGATTTGGATAATCCATCGTGACCGGATCAATTTACCTTGTTGCTGGCGCACGACCCAATTTCATTAAATTAGCGCCGCTTGTCTGGGTGCTGAGTTCCCGCAAAGATCTGCCTTTCCAGATCGTCCACACCGGTCAGCATTACGATCACGCCATGTCGCAGACTTTTTTCGACGTGTTGAAAATCCCTGAGCCGGATATCAACCTGGAAGTCGGCTCTGGAGAGCAGAACATCCAGACGGCGCGCATTCTGGAGCGTTTCGATGGATTGCTGCAGGAAAAGCCTCCCGAGGCAGTGGTCGTCTTCGGGGATGTGAATAGCACCCTGGCCTGCTCCCTGGCAGCTGCCAAGCGGCTTATCCCGGTGATCCATGTCGAGGCGGGGCTGCGCAGCTTCGACCGCAGCATGCCCGAGGAGGTCAACCGGCTGGTCACGGATACCCTTTCGGACCTCCTGCTGGTCTCGGAAAATTCAGGCATCCTTAATTTGAAGCACGAGGGCATATCGGATGAAAAAGTCCGGCTGGTGGGAAATATCATGATCGATTCGCTTGTCAAAATGCTGCCGAAAGCCCTGGAGAGACAGACTGCCGCCCGCCTGGGATTTGGATCGGGTCAATATGCGTTATTGACCCTGCATCGCCCATCCAATGTGGACGATCGTGAGACTCTCTTGCGACTTCTTAATCTATTTGCGGATCTTTCCCGGAAATTGCCGATCGTTTTCCCTGTCCATCCAAGGACGAAGAAGCAGGTGGAAAATCTGGGCCTTATCACGCCAGCCAGTTTCCGGATGGTGGAACCGGTCGATTATCTGGACTCACTTTGCCTGCAAAAACAGGCCAAACTGGTTCTGACCGATTCAGGCGGTATCCAGGAAGAAACCAGTTGCCTGGGCGTTCCCTGCCTGACTCTGCGAAATAACACCGAACGACCGGTTACCGTGGAATTGGGAACATCCACAATTGTAGGCAACAACACGCGCCTCATCCGAAAGAATTTCGAGCAGGTTTTGGCTGGCCGGTATAAACAGGGACAACCCATTCCTCTCTGGGATGGGCATACAGCCGAACGCGTTTCAGATTGTTTACGGGAACTGTTGTAGAGCGGTTGATCGAGCCTTTGTGCTGATTACATCCCTGTAGACCCCCAATACTTGCACGGCGATCTTATCCCAGGCATACGTCTGGGCATATTCCACCGCTTTCCGGCCCAGAGTCCGCCGAAGCGCAGCATTCCCAAGCAGGGCAGAGAGTCTTTCGCACAAGGCCTCGTCGTCGCCATCCGGGACGTGATAGCCGGTTACCCCATCCTGCACAAGGAAAGCCAACCCACCGACTTGCGACGCCAGGACAGGCGTTCCACACGCCATCGCCTCCAGTGCCACCATTCCAAACGATTCATAGTGGGATGGCATCACCACCACCTCGGCCGCTGAATAGTAGTACGGCAGGGTATCCTGGCTGCGTTTGCCCAGGAATGCTACCATCTTTCCCACAGTCAGGTCGTCACACATTTTTTGGATGCGCGCCATTTCGGCAGACATTTCTTCGGGAGCAGCCTCCGGGTCGCCCCCTATGACAGCCAGGTGGACCGGTTCGGCCAGATCTTTTACACGCAGGCAGGCCACGGCTTTGATAAGTGTGTCCAGACCTTTGAGCGGTTCGATCCTTCCGACGAACAGGATCATGCGGGCCTCGGGCGCCAGGCCGATGTACTGGCGTGCTTCATCCACCGGGATGGGATAAAAGTGACCCACTTCCACACCAGGCGGGATGACACACACCTTGCGCATATCGGCTTTATAAAGCCACTCAAGCTGTGCCTGCTCCGCTGGGGTGGCTGCAATGACACGGTCAACCCGTGCCAGGACATGCTGCTCGCCGTCCAGCCGGTAAGAGCCTTCCCGTTCCGAATCATCCCGGGCCACCCGGTTCTTCATTTCGCCCAGGGTATGAAACATCTGGATGATCGGTGTCCCTCCCCAGGCATCCGAAAGCGCTTCGGCAGCCAGACCCGACAGCCAGTAATGGCTGTGGATGAGGTCATATTGGATACCTTTTTCTTCGGCGAATTTTTTTATGCCCTCGACAAACTGCGGTATGTGATCCGCCAATTCTTGCTTTGGCAATGGCCTCTCGGGACCGGCCGGAATGTGGACAACGCGGTTGCCATAGCCCAGGTCATGCAGCACGTGCGGGACGTGTTCATCCTGGGAGCGCGTGAACACATCCACATGGATGCCCAAACGGCCCAACTCAAGCGTCAGGTCGCGCACATAAACATTCATCCCGCCGGTATCCTTGCCTCCTAAGGTGGCAAGCGGGCAGGTATGGTAGGATAAGTATGGCAACTTTCATAGGTATGAGTATAATCGCGAAAGGGAAAACTTGCCTGATAATTTATTTTACTGGTATAATCCCGCCGCTCGACAACTCGCCACCATAGCTCAGTCGGTAGAGCAGACGTTTCGTAAACGCCAGGTCAAGAGTTCAAATCTCTTTGGTGGCTCAATTGGAAGTTCCCGGATTGAAGAATGGTTCCGGGAACTGTTTTATTTAATATACTATGAAGAAGCTGGCTGATCTAAAAGTCAAGCCTGTGGGGAGATTGAACTTATTCGATGGATGAATTGACACGCAAGCACGTTCCATGTTAAACTAAGCGCCGTTAAGGAAATATTTAACGGGTGACCTTTCCAATGCAGACATTTGAGACTATCAAGGCTTTCGAAAAGATCAAACTGTTGTCAGATCCACGCCGGTTGGCCATCCTGCGTAATTTAATGGCTGGCCCGGCTACGCTAACTCAATTGGGAGATGTATTGGGGGAGCACCCGGCCTGGGTGCGGCATCATCTCAAACAATTGGAACTGGCTGGTCTGGTGGAATTGGTTGAGACCCATATCACCTCAGGTGTGATCGAAAAGTTTTACCGCGCCCACGCCAGCGGACTGCTTCTACAGGAACTGATTTTGCCGGAAAATACCCCTATTCCATCCGTGGTTTTTTCTGGAAGTCATGATCTGGCCGTCGAATTATTAGCCCGGCAGCTTGAAAAATATTTGAACATCCTGATCCTGCCGGTTGGCAGCCTGGACGGATTGGTCACACTTCGCCAGGGATTGTCCCACCTTTCCGGGTGCCATCTCCTGGATGCTAACGGGGAATACAACCTCCCATTCGTTCGACACCTTTTTCCGGACCGGCCTACTCTTGTCATTACCCTGGCACAGCGTGAACAAGGCTTGATGACCGCACCTGCCAATCCTAAAAATATTCTGAGCCTGGCAGATCTTGGGCGTGAAGATGTGATCTTTGTCAACCGCAATCCCGGTTCGGGCACACGCTTGTGGCTTGACCAACAGTTGCAGCTTCTCGGGTTGCAAACCTCGGAAATTCACGGCTACACGAAAATTGCCCATACTCATACGGAGTGCGCCCGGCTGGTCCAGGCCGGGCAAGCCGATGTTGCCCTCGGGCTGCATGCCGCCGCCCACCTGCACGGGCTACACTTCATTCCTCTTTTCCAGGAACGTTACGATTTTGTCATTCCCCAGGAACAGGCGGCCTCCCTGATGCCGTTGCTGGACATGCTGCAAACCAGTGCATTCCGCCGTAACGTGGCCGATCTGAACGGCTATGACACCACGCACACCGGCGAACAAATCCCACTTTGAAGGAGAACCTCATGAAACATCACGGAATTTTCCTCCTCGTTCTTTGGTCGCTGCTCTTATCCTCACTGGCGATCTCCGCTTGCGGTCCGGCTGCGACGCCCACTGCCGCGCCTTTGCCTCCACCTGCGACTGCTGCTCCGGTTGTACCTGTGCTTCTGCCGACCCTTCCCCCACCGACACCTGAGCCGACCTCCACCAAGCCTGCCAATCCATCCTTGATCCTGGCGACCACCACCAGCACGCAAGACTCGGGCTTGTTGGATGTGTTGATCCCGGACTTTGAAGCCAGGACTGGTTTCACGGTCAAGGTGGTGGCAGTTGGTTCCGGCGCAGCCCTGACGCTGGGGCAGCAAGGTAATGCCGATGTATTGCTGGTCCATTCGCCTGCTGCTGAAAAGACCTTTATGGATGGCGGTTTTGGCTCCGACAGGCGCCTGGTGATGCACAATGATTTCATCGTCGTTGGCCCAACAGCCGACCCGGCCGGCATCAAGGCTGCCTCTTCAGTCGTGGAGGCTTTCCAGAAAATTGCTGCCGGTTCTGCCCAATTCATTTCACGTGGCGATAAGTCCGGTACGAATGCCGCAGAATTGAATATTTGGAAGTCAGCCAAAATCGATCCTGCCGGAACAAAAGCTGCCTGGTACATTCAAACCGGCCAGGGCATGGGCGCCACATTGACGATCGCCTCGCAGAAAGGCGCTTACACGCTTTCCGACCGGGCGACTTATCTTGCGAACAAAGCCAACTTGAGCCTGGATATCCTGTATGAGGGCGATAATGCACTCCTGAATGTTTACCATGTCATCATCGTGAATCACGAAAAATGGCCGAATACCAATCTGGACGGCGCGACCGCTTTTGCGAATTATATCGTCTCACCCGAGACACAGTTGCTGATCGCCGGCTATGGCAAGGACAAGTACGGCCAGCAGCTCTTTATCCCGGATGCAGGCAAGACTGATGCTGAGCTCGGCCTGAAATAAGAAACCTGCTCGTATAAAATGTGCCACGCATAATAATATGCGTGGCACACACTCCTTATCAAAGGAAAATGATGTTTTTAAATAACCCGGATATCTGGGAAATCACCCTGCTTTCACTTAAAGGTCTCCGGATTGGCAACCCTTATCAGCCTGCTGATCGGGCTGCCGTTTGGGACCCTGCTCGCACTGGGTAAATTTCCCGGCCGGTCATTTCTTTTAACCGTGGTCAACACCGGCATGGCTCTGCCTCCGGTGGTTGTCGGGCTGGCTGTGGCAATGACTCTCTGGCGCTCAGGCCCCTTCGGCGGGCTGAACCTGATCTATACTCCTGCAGCCATCGTCATTGCGCAGGTCATCATTTCCGCCCCGGTTGTCACGGGGTTGACTTCCGCGGCCCTGCAGCATCAGGACCCGCGTCTCCCATTACAACTGCTTGGCCTCGGCGCCTCCCGCCTGCAAATGGTATTCATCCTATGGCGTGAAGCCCGCCTGCCCTTGCTGGCTGCCCTGATGGCCGGGTTTGGCGCAGTGATCTCGGAAGTAGGGGCATCCATGATGGTCGGCGGCAACATTCTCCACCAGACGCGTGTCCTGACCACCGCCATCGTTCTCGAAACCAATAAGGGCGATTTTCCCAGCGCGCTGGCGCTGGGTATCCTGCTGTTGGCGATCACATTCATGATCAACTATGCTCTGACTTGGATACAGCAGCGAGGCGCCAAACGATGAACTACCTGATCGAGATCCGCGACCTGGAGGTTCACCGTGCCGGCCGCCGGGTTCTGGAAATCGAAGCGCTGAAGATCGAAAAGGGAAAAGTTCTGGCGTTGGTTGGGCCGAATGGGGCAGGAAAAACAACCCTGCTGTTGGTACTGGCACGCTTGTTGAAACCGGGACACGGCGAAATCCTGTTCGCCGGTCAGCCGATCGAACACATCCAGGCACGCGACTATCGCCGCCGCATCGGTCTGGTGATGCAGGAAGCGCTCCTGCTTGGATATGTCCGTCGCGCAAAATATCGCCATCGGTTTGCGCTTTCGCGGCCTGCCGCGTCACGAGATTGCAGCCCGTGTGGACGAGTGGCTGGAACGCTTGCATATCAACCACTTGCGAGATCGCTCTGCCAAGCGACTATCAGGGGGCGAGGCGCAACGTGTCGCGCTGGCGCGCGCCTTTGTGCTTCAGCCTGAATTGCTCCTGCTCGACGAACCGTTCGGCGCACTGGACAAGAAAACCCGCCCCGAACTCATTCGCGACCTGAAGACACTCCTGCCGGCCATGCGCACGACCACCCTGTTCAGCACGCACGAAGAACGCGAAGTAAACGTGCTTGCGGATGCGAAGATCGAACTATCAAATGGAAGGATCGATGCATCAGCCAGTAGCTAGCCCTTCCTGCTGATTCTCGCCTTGTTCCCGGCTAAATAATGGTGTAAGATGGGTTGAATTATCCAATTCACTCCCAGGAGGTCCTGAAATGAAAATCAGCGCTCGCAATGTTCTCAAAGGAAAGATCATCAAGATCAACCGCGGGGCGGTCAATGCCGAAGTGATGCTGGAATTGCCGGGTGGTATCCAGGTGGTCTCCATCATCACGGTTACCTCAGTCGATTCACTTGGTCTTAAGGAAGGCCGGGAGGCCTACGCGGTAGTGAAAGCCTCCAGCGTGATGATTGCGGTTGACTGAACTGCAGTGCCCCCAATGTCGGTTTACCAGTTGAACAGGGTATCCAACTCCTCATCGGGTACGTCAAAGACCGCGTTTGTCGGGGCAAGTGGTTCGCGCGTCATCCACTCGGGCATCCGATCGTCTTTGGCGGTAAATCCGGCCCGGCGGTTGAACTCCCGTTCCATCGTCAACGATTCCTTGCCCAGGGTTTGAAGGATGCAATTATCCACATTCCACCCGTATCGGGCATTTAGTAACTTTGCGATGGTCTCCGGTCCGGACGCGGCAAAGCCAAAACCGGCAAAAATACACGCGCCCAGCGTATCATAGCCTGCCATGCTGATCTGCTTCGTGCGTGAAAGTTCCACCTGGCCTTTCGGATCCAAATGGTTCACTTTATCTCGAATTGTCAGCCCGGCGGTATGATCTCCTCCCTGTGGTGACGTGGCATACGTCACGCCCGTGCCTTTAATCGCCCTTCCCTCATAGGCTGCCATGGCCTGGTTCTTGGTCACCGGCACATGCTCCACACCCAGGATTTTGCCGGTATATCCCGCGCCACTGCCCAGAATGCGCCCCAGTGGTGACCCTTTTCGGATCTCATCGATCAATTCCAACGCCCGGTCGCCATCCCCCCATTTCATCAGGCCGGCTTCTGCAGCCACGCCCAATGCGGCGCCAACGTCGATGGAATCCACACCCAGGTCATTGACCTGCCAGTTCATCCGCGCAATGACATCCAGGCTGCCAATCCCCAGGTTGGAGCCCATCAGGCCGATCGTCTCGTATTCCAGCGGAGAGACGATCATCTTGCCGTCTTCACCCCCGAAGACATTCGAGCATCGAATGGTGCAACCCGGCATGCAGGCATGCGTGGGATTTGAGATTCCGCCACGCTTTAGCAAGAGCTCACGCATATTCTCGCCTGAAATCGCCTCCGCCTGCTCGAATTGTCCGGACGAATAATTGCGTGTTGGCAGAGAGCCGAAATACTGGCACATTTGCACCATCGCCGCCGTACCATAATCACGATATGTTTGCGACTGCGGGTGATCGATCACGGCTTTGTTATAGATCTTCTGCGCTTCCTTGTAAGCCTCTGGGTTCACGATCGGCGGTTTCTGTCCACCGCTGGCATCGAAAACGATCGCCTTGATCCCCTTGGTCGCCATGACTGCCCCCAAACCGCCTCGGGCGGCGATGCGCGCAGGGATCTTGTCTTTATCCAGGTTTTGAATTCCGGCTGTTTTCATCTTCATTTCCCCGCCTGGACCGATCAGGGCAATCGCAACTTTTTCCCCATATTTCTCGATAAGTTTCTGCGCCCCGGCATAAACGCCCACCCCTGTAAACTCATCCGCACGGTCGAAACGCGCACCCTCGATACTCAAATGCAGTACCCACCAGCCGGGTTCAGCCGGCACATCCTCAAGAATGAGCGCCTTCATGCCCAGACTGGCCATTTGCAGCCCGGTCGTGCCGCCTGCATTGGCTTCCTTGGCCCCGCCAGTGAGTGGACTCTTGCCGCCAATGGAAATGCGGTCACACGATGAAAGCATGTGCCCAACCAGTAATCCAGGGGCAAAAATCAGCTTGTTATAGGGTCCCATGGGTTCACAGGCGGCCGGAACTTCATCCAGCAGGAATCGGGCCACCAGTCCGCGCCCACCCAGGTGTTCCCAGGAGGCTGGTACGGATTCCCACTGAAGGCTCTGGGTACGCACGTTGACGCGCCAGACTTGCAGGTTGTATGGTCTAGGGCTTGGGGTTGGCATGAAGTTATGCCTCCTGTTGAGTACCAAATAACATTTGAACCGCTTCACGAAAAACGTTTGTATGATGATCCACATCAGATTCTGATGTGTCGCTGGCGATCAACGCCATGTTATGAAAGGGTGTCATGAGAATACCACGGTTCAGGGCATGCAGGTGCATGTAGCGGTCAAGTTCACTATCAACCGCCGCATTGGCTTCGCCTCCGTTGCGCGGAGGCGTTGAACGAAACCAGTATTCTACCCGGAAACCCAGCCGTTTGACGATCCACGGCAGCTCGAATTCTTTGATAACAGACTTGACTCCGTCTTCATAGCGGTCGGCCAGGCTCTTGCAGCGTGTGTACATTTCCGGGGTCAGAACATGTTCCAAAGTGGCGCGCATGGCTGCAATGGACAGGGCGTTGCCCGCCAGTGTTCCGCCAATACCCCCGACATCCGAGCTATCGATCTCCAGCCGGGCCCAGAATGCCTCCGCAACTTCCTGGGTGAATCCATACACGCCCGCCGGGATGCCGCCAGCCAGCGGCTTGCCGCA
The DNA here is from genome assembly GCA_963830665.1 of uncultured Chloroflexia bacterium. Lineage (GTDB taxonomy): Bacteria > Chloroflexota > Anaerolineae > Anaerolineales > Villigracilaceae > UBA877. The sequence goes on along the minus strand of CAWHNM010000016.1, from coordinate 27,826 downwards.
GGTCAGGAAATCCGGTTCGAGGCCGTTCTCAGCGGTGTAGCCGCCCGGGCCGGCGCAAATGGTATGAGTTTCATCGATGATTAGCAAGCTGCCGGTACGTCGGGTGATCTCACGCAGGGCCGTGTGAAAGCCTGGATCGGGATGGATGATTCCGATATTGGTCATGACCGGCTCGGCCAGAACAACCGCCACATCCCCCGCAGCCAGGCTGGTTTCGAGCGCCGGGATGTCGTTAAATTCGATCACCTTGGTCGTCTCAACCGGATCGACCGGAGCGCCCAAATTCCCATGCCGCGGCCCGGGTACGCCGTCTTCATCCAGGCTGATGAAGGTCTCGTCCACCGAGCCATGGTAGCAATAGTTGAAAACCAGGATCTTTTGCCGTCCGGTGATATGCCGTGCCATGCGGATGGCAAAGCGGTTGGCATCCGTGGCGGTCAGGGTAAACTGCCAGTATTTAAGGCCGAAACGCCGCTGGAGTTCCTCCCCCACCCAGATGGCGTCCTCAGTCGGGAGCATCAATGTAATGCCCTTCGCCGCCTGCGCCTCAATCGCGGCAACCGTGCTCTCTGGCGAATGGCCCGTCATCGCGCCGGTATCGCCGAGACAAAAATCGATATAGCTGTTACCGTCCACGTCACTGAAGTGCGCCCCCTTGGCTTCGTTAACAAAAACCGGAAACATTCCGGCCCAGCGGATCATCCATAGCATGGGCACTCCACCCTGCATTGACTGGCGGGCGCGCTGATATAACGCAAACGATTTTGGATGCCCGGCCTGGAATCTAGCCTGCTCCTCACGCAGAAGATGATCCAAACGGGAGCGGTCCAGGGTAAGCATCATGAAATTCCGGTCGGGGGGTAAAAGGATCCAGCCTTGTTACTTCACAGATTCCTTCAATGCTTCGGCAAATATGCCCAGGGCCTGATTGATCTGCGTTTCGTTGACGATCAACGGCGGGATCCAGCGGACCACATTGTCGTACGTGCCGCAAGTCAGCAGCAGCAAGCCGCGCTCCTCACAGCCATGCACAACGGCTTTAACCAGCGTTTTGTCCGCCGGCTTCCCGTTCGTGCTGAACTCGGTGCCGATCATCAGTCCCAGGCCGCGCACGTCCCCGATGACGGCATATTCCTCCTGCAATTTTCGCAAGCCTGTCACCAGTTGCACCCCGCGCCGGGTCGCGTTTCCGGGCATATCTTCAGCCCGCATGGCCCGGATGGTGGCCACGCCGGCCGCGCAGGCTACGGCGTTGCCGCCAAAAGTCCCGCCATGCGAACCGGTCTGCCATTTCTTCATCAAATCGAGGCGGCTGAAGACGCCCGAGAGCGGCATGCCTGAGGCGATGCCCTTGGCAACTGTCATAATGTCCGGAACGACATTGAAGTGCTCCTGGGCGAACCATTTTCCGGTTCTGCCAAAACCGGATTGGACCTCATCAAAGATCAGCAGGATGCCATACCTGTCACAGAGTGCGCGTAATCCCTTGATGAAGCTGGCGGGAGGCACAACGTAACCGCCCTCGCCCAGCACCGGTTCGATCAGGATGGCAGCAGTTTCTGCCGGGGAGGTTTGCGAGAGTAAAAGTTCCTGGAGCGCATCCAGGCAATACTCGCTGGTTTGGGCTTCGCTCAGACCCAGCTTGTACGCATATGGATAGGGTGCCACGAATACACCCGCTGGAAGCGGCTGGAAACCGGAACGGTAGATCGTTTTGGAAGTAGTCAACGCCATTGTCCCGGCTGTCCGCCCATGGAAACTGCCCTGGAAGACAATGATGTTTGGTTTACCGGTGGCCGCGCGGGCCAGTTTGACTGCGCCCTCCAACGCTTCAGCGCCAGAATTGCTGAAAAAGAAACCGTCAATGGACGGCGGGACAACTGTCCGCAGCTCGGCGATCAGTTGCAGCATGGGCTGGTTGACGACAATATTCGCCTGGGCATGCAGGAACAACCCGGCTTGTTCCCGGATGGCCTCGACAACTTTCGGATGGCAGTGACCGGTGTTGGTCACGCCTATGCCGCAGGTAAAATCCAGATAAGTTCTTCCATCTGCGGCATAAATGGTACACCCTTCAGCACGTTCGGCCTCGATCGGGAAAATCCGCGACCAGACAGGGGACATGTGGGGGAAATTTTCATCGTATAGTTCACTCATGAGATTCACCTGTGGGGAAATGGTGAGGGGAGGCCCATCGCCTCCCCTCTGAATTGATTAAGCGGGCAGATAATCTGCTGCCCATTCGATATTAAGAGCGTTCAAGGTCTCCCGGGTCGGAATACCATCATTGGTAAAACCGGCCAGACGGTAGTATTCGTCAAGACCAGCCTCCATTTCTTCATGCGTCACCGATTCACCGGCAGTTGGGCCGGTTCCGGCCAAAGGCTTAAAGAACTTTTTGGGAAGCTGGTCATCCTGGCGGGTAAATCCCTCCCGGGCGTTGAATGTGCGCAGCAGGTTTAGACGGCGCATGCCTACGGACATTAATTCATCTACGCTGACATCCCAACCTGTGATTGCCCTGACCATCTCGGCGGTATCTTTTGGCCCATACAGGCACCACGTCGGGCCGTAAACGAACTGGCACAGGGTCAGTGTATCCATCATGCTGTAAAAAACCTGGGTCAGGTACGCGAAACGCACTTTTTCCGGCGTTAGGCTGTGGGCCGGCTGCGGCGTACCCAGCCCGATCTCTTTCAACCGGTTCAGGTTGAAATCGGCTACACCCTCTTCATAATAGGGGTCATGCTCGCTGGATTGGTGGTCAGCGCCGAAAGGATTGACTGCATAGATCAATCCGAGGCTGCGTTTGGCCTGGGGCATGTGCGCCGGGGCTTCCTGGTTTTTAACTGTCGTCAGGCACTCATCGGCGCCTTTTCCCCATACCTTTGCTGCGCGGGCCGAGCCCTCTGCCAGGATCGGCCCAAGTTTGCCGGATCTCGTCACGATCTGTTGGAGTACTTCGAGCATCGCCTCCCCATTGCCAAAACGCAGGTCAATGCCGCCTGTATCTTCTTTTGTGATAATGCCCTTTTCATAGCACTCCATGGCAAAAGCCATGGTCGCCCCGCATGTGATTGAATCGACACCGTGCATATCGCAGATCTGGTGAGCCTGGGCAACGATCGCCATGTCGCCGATACCGCAGGAGGCGCCGAATAAACCGATCGTCTCATATTCCGGTCCGCCATATAACGGATCGAATTTATATTTGCCCTCTTCGATCTCGATCACACGCTTGCAGCGGACCACGCAGGCGTAACAAGTATCACGGGTTTTCAGGATGGTCTCTGCCATCTTTTCGCCGCTGATGGGATCTGCCAGCTCAAATTGACCCTCACTCTGGTTGCGTGTTGGCAGCGTACCGATCATGTTATTGAACATGACCACCACAGCAGTACCGAATTTGGCCAATCCATCCATGTCTGGATTGGTTTTGACGCTTTCCGGTCCCGTCCGGTTCAAGGCCGTCATTGCTTTTTGGTCGGCTACAGCCGGTTTGGCCTTGCCTCGTACCACGATCGCCTTGAGGTTCTTGCTGGCCATAACCAGCCCCATACCGGTGCGGCCATTCATCCGGTTGGCCATGTTGACGATCGCAGAGAAACGCACACCCTTTTCTGCAGCCGGGCCGATCTGCATGACCTGGGCTTTGGGGTCGCCAACCTCTTTCTTTAGCAGGGCATCCACTTCACCGGTTAATTTGCCCGTCAGGTGGGAGGCGTCATGCAACTCTGCCTTGCCGTCAATGATCGTCAGGTATACCCACTTTGACGATTTTCCGCGCAGGATCAATCCGTCATATCCGGCAAACTTGAATTCCGCCGGGAAGAACCCTCCAGCCTGCGAGTCGCCGATCGCTCCGCTCATTGGGGATTTGGCATTAACGTTAATGCGGCTTTGTCCGGAGATGGATGCCCCGGTGACCACGCTGTCGAAAACCGTCAGCAAGTTCTCCGGTCCGAGCGGGTCTGCCCCTTTCGGCACTTCCCGCAGGATGTAGTACATCGCCATGGCCGAACCACCCATATATTTCCGGTAGAACGCTTCGGGCGGTGTCTCTACCTCCATCGCAGCTGTGGTCAAGTTAACATGAAGGATTTTTCCATGATAACCGAATGGCATGTCAGCCTCCTTATCCCTTCCCTCTCCTCCTGATTGGAGGAGAGGGACTTTAGTATTTTTCCTACTCTTCCACTGGGGCCGCGTATGGATCCACTTCCGGGATCCCGGGTTTGATCCACAAGCGAATTGGGATGTACACGAGCGCACCAATCCCCATGGCAATCAAAGCCCAGGAGATCGATTCCCAGCCGCTGTCCAGGTAATTAAAGACAACCGCCAGGGTGACAACCGCCGTCATGGATAAGGTTATCAAGGATAGGCCAAACCAGCCACCTGGGACCTTCACACGTGGCCTGTCAGGATCCTTGAAGCGTAACACCCACACGGCAAAGAAGCACCCCAGCAACACCAGCATGTTAAGGAACACGTCAATAACCACCAGGGCCTGGAATGCCTGCAGCGAGAAGATCGAATAGATCACCGCGACGATCAGGATGGATACCCACGGCGTGCCATATTTTGGATGCACCCTTACCATGAATTTCGGCATCATGCCGTCTTCAGCCAATGCAAATGGAATGCGTGTGCCTCCCAAACCATTCCCAATAAACAGGCCGATCATCGAGAGGATGGCTGCAAATGAGACCAACCCGCCCATTATTGCCCCTAGCGGACTGCCGGTTTGGCCGGTCAATTTATCCGAAACGACTCGGGCAATATCCGGGAACCACCAACCGGTCGAGGCAGTTGGTTCCACGCCCCAATCGTTAAGCTTGTTCCCTGTCTCGGCTAGCTGTGCATCTGTCGCATCCGGCCCGGCAATATCTCCAACGATGCCCACCTCTGGATCGGAAGCGTCCACACCCCAGACCGCATACTTGCCATCATCGGCTGCACCGCCGTACAATCCGGCGATGGTCGGAATGCTATAGGTTGCGATCGCTGCAAATAGGACCAGTACCATGGCCAGGGGATAGGTCTTCTTGGGGTTGACCACCTCATCTCCGGCTGCAGCCGGTAATTCCCAACCCATGTAATTCCACATGGCTACATAAATACCGGTACCCAGGGCGGGGATCAGGCTCTTGAAGTTAACTGCTTCGCCGCTTGGCAGGAACGGCAGGTGAATGGTCTGCCCGCTCTTGATCCAGGCCGCAATCCCAATAACCGACATGATTACCAAGGGGATCATCATGACTGCACCCAGCCAGTCCGTGGTCAGGCCGGTCAGCCTGGCCCCGCGGATATTCAGGTAACTGATCAGCCAGATCACCAGCATCGAGACAATGAAGGAAAGCGCGACGCCTGAAATGTAAACTCCTCCGATCGTTGCTCCAGTGTTCAATGCCGGGATAAAGAATGCCAGGTAGGTGGCTGCCAGGACCGGGTAAATGGATACATCTACCCACGAAACCACCCAGTTCATCCAGCCGCCCATGAAACCGACAAATGGACCGAAGGCCTTCTTCAGCCAGTGATAGTAAGCACCTTCCGCCGGCATCATGGATTGAAGCTCGCGCACCATCAGCATATTGGGAATGCTGAAAACCAGCGGTGTCAGGAATAACAACACGAGGGCGAAACCTGGTCCGGACAAACTGACCATCGGTTCCACGCCGAACGAACCTCCGCAGACGGTGAAATAAAGCAACCCGAATAGCGGCAGCAGAGTCAATTCACGCTTGAGTTTGCTCTTTTCCACTTGGGTTAGTGCTAATGTCTCAGCCATCGATTCTTCTCCTTCGTTGCGAAATCCCCTTCCAGTGCAGGTGCACTGGAAGGGGTTGAGAAATTACATTTCCTTCATTCCCCACGGGAAGCCATAATCTGCCATTTTTTTCATGAACGGTAAGGGATCGAAGGCTTCCGGCCCGAGCACGCCCACGCCCTTCCATTCGCCGTGCTCCAGCAGGTCCCAGCCGATCACCGCGTTGAATGCCGTTTGGGCAACCACCGACTGGCAGCCAAGCCGCTTCATGCACTCTTCATTATCGGCCACCTGGTACAGATAGACCTGGCGCGGCTTGCCATCCTTCGTACCCTTCACCCAGGTACCTGCGCAGGTCAACCCAAACATCCGGTCGCCCAGGTGGGCGGGATCCGGCAGGCAGGCTGCCACTACGTCGCGCGGAGCCACCATGACATCCTTGACCTTGATCTTTTCCTTGTTGTCCAGGCCAAGCATGTGCAAGGTCTTTAGAACTGAGATGAACTGCTCGCCCAGGGAATACTTGAAAGTGACGCGTTTGCAATTGACCCAACGCGGCACCAGCAGGACTTCCTCGTGCTCCACATTGATGCATTCCTGCTTCCCAATCCCGTCCGGGAACTCGAACATCTCCGGCTCAGAGAACGGCGCGGTGGTAAACCAGCCTTTATCCTTTTCCCAGATAACTGGCGGATTTAGGCATTCCTCAATGGTTGTCCAGATTGAAAAATTCGGTGCAAATTCATAACCGCGCACCTCCAGGTTGGATCCATCCCGCACGCCGACTTCCTCGATCTCATCAAAAAGATGCGTGGCAGCATACTTGGCGAAGACATCCGCCATGCCCGGCTCGACGCCCAGCCCGACCAGGCACAGGATGCCCTTCTCTTCCCATTTCTTGGCTCGCTCGAACTGGTAATCTCCCAGTTTGATACCCGGTTTGTGGAAAGGATCCTCGGGATGCGGCCAGGAAAGGGTCATCGCCATGTCCATGTAGTTGCAGCCAACGTTATAAGCTGCGTCAAAGATCGGTTCATTGAAAGATGGATCGCAGGCGTTCATGATCAGGTCCACTTTGTATTGAGTGGCGATCTTCTCGATCATTTCCTGATTGCTGGCATCGATCCACTCGATCGGGAAGCGCATGGCATCCCCAAGTTTTGTTTGCACTTCTTTAAGCCGTTCACGGCTGTAATCAGTTAACACCACTTGTTCCACCCAGGGACGATCCTTGGCGATCCGGGCGATGGCCTCACCCACGCCGCCTGTACCAACGAGTAATACTTTCATGGTTTTCTCCTTTTGTGAAATTCTTATCCGGCCTGGGCCGGTAACCTTAGAAGTAAACTTCCTTAACTATCTTCAGGTGCATGAAAGATTCTGACTCGCGCACGCCTTCAATTTTGTACAACCGCTCGGTTATGAACTGCAGCAGGTGTTTCTGATCCCGGCACACAATTTCGGCAAGAATGTCATACGCACCGCTCACAACGATCAGGTAGATCACCTCGTCCAACGCAGCAATCTTATCTGCGATTTCCAGCAGGTTCTTGCCATCCGCCTTGATCCCGATCATCGCCATGGTTTGATAGCCCATCCGCAGTGGATTGGTGATGGCCACGACCCGCAACACTCCCATCTCGGCCAACCGGTTGTAGCGGAGACGGATCATTCCGGCCGAAACATTTAATTGCTCGGCGATTTGGGCAAATGGGACCCGCCCGTCCTGTTGCAGGATGGCAATGATCTGATGGTCGATCTCATCCAATCCATTGGATGGCTCGCTGTCGGTATTTACCATAAATCCATGGTACAACGTTTCATCAACAAATTCAACTATTTTTTACGTTTTCGTTACAAAATGCATTAATTTTATGACGATTTTCACAATGCCGCACCATTCAGTTCGGGCAGCGGAATTGCTTTCGCCACTTCTTCCACCGTACTCTCCAGCCGGTTCAACACTTCATCGATCTGTTCGTAGGTGATGACCAAAGGCGGTTCGATGCGGACTGTCTGGGCGCTGATGAGTGTTCCGGCCACCAGCACGCCGCGCTTGAACAACCCTGCGGCCACCTGATACCCGATCTCCGGAGTCTGGAAATGCATCCCGATCAGCAAACCCTTACCAGTGATCCCTTTGAAGATGTGCGGATATTTCAAAGCCAGTTCCTTCAGCTTGGGGATCAGGTATTCACCCTTGGCTGCCGCCACTTCCCAGATCCGGTCACGCAGGGTGACGTTGATTGCCGCGATCGCTGCCGAACATGCCAGCGCCCCGCCCCCCGTGGTGGTGGTATGGATGAATGGATTTGGGTACATCATGCATTGCCAGATTTCTTCCGTTGAACAGAAGGCGCTTACCGGCATTACGCCTCCGCCCAGCGATTTGGCAACCGAAAGGATGTCCGGGACAACATTCCAATGCTCGACACCCCACAGCTTGCCCGTCCGGCCCAAACCGGTTTGAACTTCATCGGCCAGCAGTAAAGTTCCGTAATGTTTTGTCGCTTCCCGGATGCGTGGCCAGAAATCGTCCGGCGGTACGATTGCCCCGGCCTCGCCCTGGATCGGTTCCATTAATACACCCGCCACGCCGATCCCGAGCATCTTGCAAGTCTCCAACTGCCTTTCCACGGCGTCCGCATCCCCAAATGGCACGTGGTAAACCGGTCCGCCATACAACATCCCTACCGGCTCGCGGTAATCGGACTTGCCGATCATGCTCAGGCTGCCCATGGTCTTGCCATGAAAGGCTTTCAAAGAAGCGATAAAAGCCGGCTTTTTTGTGTACATTTTCGCCAATTTGATCGCGCCTTCGATGGATTCTGTCCCGCTGGCTGCAAAGAAACTATACTTGATATTTCCGGGGGTGATCAGCGCCAGCAGGCGGGCCAGTACCCCCCGCAATGGGTCGATCAATTCCTGGCTCGGCATCGGGGTACGGTATGTCAGCTGGTCACGGACCGCTGCCACGACATCCGGATGGCCCCAACCCAGGTCCATCATCCCGTATCCACCCAGGCAATCCAGGTATTCGCGTCCCAGGATGTCCCGGAAAACTGCCCCCGAACCTGACCATTCGGCAGATGCCCAGTCCCCGGCCTCTGTTACTGATTTGCGGTAATCCAGCCAGCCTTTGTTGAAGTGCTCGGCAAAGTTTTGTTTGGACTCCTCGATAATAATCTTGCCTTCTTCGATTGGTACGCTTTCCTTGTGGATGATGTTCATCCAGCGGTTGGAATATTGCAAGGCTTCATCAATATTTTGAGCCATAGGGTTCTCCCTTTCAGTAAATTAAGCCCAATCCTCTACTTCCTTAAACCATTGCTTGCTCGTGCCCGTCTTGGCGCGACTCTTCCATTTGCTGGACTTGGGGGCATCTTCAATGATCTTAAGCAGGGCGTCGACTTTCGCACCGATGGCATTGCGTTGTTCGTCCGTCAGCGCCTTGACACCCGCCATGGCCTCCGTGATCCGTACCAGGTTGATCGTGGCAGTATGGTAAAAACCCCAGTCATCCGAGAAAAGTTTGGCGATGTATTTGGCATTGATCCCATCTTTGTCAGTGTCGCCAAGTGGCGCCGCCAACAGCAAAAGCATGGCATCCTTGAGGTCCTTGTCGTTGATCTGGACGATCTGCAATTTCTGCAGCATCAGGTCTGCCAATGAAACACAATTCGGATGGGCTTCCAGGCGGCCGCGATAATCGATCGGATGGTTGTAATCCAATTTATCGAAGAATACATCGATCATGGGGATGTTGGAACTGAAAAAGATCAGGCGCGTTCCGCCGCTGATCATGGCCGCGCGTTTCTCCAGTTCGTATCCGTGCGCCTCGAAGAACGGGACCAGCTTTCCGCGGTGTTTCCCGTAGGCCGCGAAGTCAATGTCCGTAAAGACCCGCTCGCCCAGGCGTTCCATGCGGCGGTAAAGATCGACATAATCCGGGAAGTAATAATGCAGGGCGATCGGCCCCATCACGCGCAGGACCAGGCCTTGTTTCTGTGCATCTTCCGATCAAGTCGCAAGCCTTCCTCAAGGTAGGCTTCCGGCTTCGGATACTCATCCATCGGGATATCTTTGGGCAATCTGAATTGTAATGGCATCAGAATCTCCTATCCATTCGTAAAGGCGTAATCTTTCACTTTCCCTTTTTCAAGGAAAATGATCACGCCTTTCAGGATCCCTTCCGAATATTCGCTGCCGGGGTTGAATATGGTCGTTTTATGGATTTTTTGTACACCCCGCGATTCGTGGATGTGTCCGTGCAGTCCCAGCAGGGGCTGGTATTTTTCGATCATCTTTGCAACCGCCCGGCTGCCAACATGGATCTTCCGGTCGGCTGCCTGGGTCAGGTTTTCATCCAATTCGGGCGCCAGGTCCAGAGCAAAACCGTAAGGCGGCGCATGGAAGTTGAAGATGGCATTCGATTTATCCTGCACTTTGGCGACCAATTCCTCCAGCATGGGTTCGAGTTCCTCGTCCGGTTTTTCACGCGGGGTATTCCAGGGGGTCGGGTTGGTATAGGAGAAGGTCACCATCTCGTGGTCGCCCACCATGACATTTCTATTATTGCAATTAACGATCGCGCACGAATCCTCGATGATATTGTCGATTTCGAAATAATCATCATTGCCCGGCGCCATATAGACTTTGTAGGTCTGTATTGCACAGGCGTTCATCCGCCAGAACCATCCATTCCTTCATGCGCTGGAGCACCAATTCCTTGAACAGTGCATCAATCTTTTTGGGGTCAGCCTTGAATGCCTGGTATTCCTCCGGAGTTTGGTGCACCCAGTAATAGCCCATCAACTCGATGGTCTTCTTAAGTTTATCCAGTTCTTCCTGGGTATTGACCTCGGTATACTGGCCCATCAAGGTGGTCTCCCAGCCGCCACCGGCTTTTTCAATGAGCGGAACCAGTACTTTACCGGTCAGGTCTCCCAGCAGGATACCCACATCCACGTTGTATGCCTTTAAGGCATTCAGATATTTCCGGTAACAGGTATTTGAACCATGGATATCGGTTACGAAAAAAATCTTGATTTGCTTACCCATCGGTTTATCTCCTATGAAAAAGTGGATAAATGCAAATGAGGGACGGAGTTTTGATGCCCCGCCCCTCGCTGTAGATGGTTTACCATTTAATCAGGCGGCAATTCACCGTAGGTCAGATTGCTGTCCAGACCATCTTTCTTATTGCGGGCCTTCCAGTAGAAGAACCAGGCAATGCCCAGACCCCAAATCAACCGCGTAGAAGAGCACTGTCCAACCTGTATAAGTTTCAAAGCCTGGCATGAAGACATAGAAGTACGAACAAAATGACCAGGTAAATCAGGTTGAAGATCGCCGCCAATGGTCACCACCGGGATGCCCAACACCTTCCAGGTCTTATAAGGCGAGGATTCCCAGATATGCGCCACTTTCTTGACATATGGGAAAATGAGCGCCGCGATGGCCGTCACGCCGAACACCGAGACAACTTCCATGGCAGTGATCGAGAGACCCGACATCGGGTTCTGCCAGAAGGAATAAATGGCAATCCCGATCTCACCCAGGACAAAGCACAGGATGTGATTCTTTACCGGTGTCGCCCAGCGATAATCGATATCGGTGAACCACTTCGGGCCCATCCGGTCCATGCCCCAGGCAAACAGGATGCGCGGGAAAGCCAGGTACGAAAGCGCCACATACCAGATGTTGAACAGGATGAACGAGCCTGCCATCATGATCAGCAGGATCGGACTCTTGGTCAGCATCGCCGCCAGGCCAACGTAATGCGTGGACCAGGGTACGGTGTATCCTTCCAATCCGTTGTAATCCACCCAGGCAGTCGCAGAAAGGAATTGGAAACCGACCGTCCGGTAGAGCACAATTGCCAGCCAGAGCATAAAGAAGGCCGGCACCAGGACGGCAAACAGGTTGCCCAGGATGATGGCCTTATCCGGTCGTTTGACTTCACCTGCGATGAAGGTAATGCAGTACGAGTAAGCAAACAACCACGATCCGGCCACCATCACACCCAGGGTATCGAACCAGTTCCAGGTGATGGGCAGAGCCGTTCCGGCCGCTTCCATGGCAGTCTTGGCGGCTGCCAGGAAAGCATCATAATTCAGCGAACCGTACTGGGCCGCAACATTATTCCAGGCCTGGACAAAAGCCGTCATGAGATGTGAAGGTGAAGAGCAACAGAATGACCAGTCCGCCCAGCGTACCCAATCCCATCACGATCTTCTGCGCAGTGGCAAAAACCTTCATGCCAAAGACCAGGAACAGCAGAGCAATCAGGCTGACGATGCTGGAAAACAGGAACAGCGCCCATGGGAGTGGTGCAAAATTCGGCCGCATTCGGGCATGCCCAGGAACTGGAACAACATCACCAGGCCAGGATCCACCGTCCATGGAGCGAGGACGAAGATCCACATGATCCACACAAAGGCATTCCCGAAGGATTCGGCAATACCGATGATCGGGCTGAGGATGCGGGAGTTGTAAATATACTCGCCACCGGAGCGGGGCATGATCCCACCCAGAATGCCCCACACCAGAGAAAAACCAATCCCGCACAAAATCGCGGATAGCAATGTGGCAATGATCAGGTTGCCGCCGGTATAGACCGAAAGTCCCATGCTGATCATTACCCACATGGAAACGGTCAGGCCCTGGTTCATAAAACCGACCCCAAACGCATCAACGAGTGACAGGCCGCGAACCAGACCACTGGCTTTTCGGGCAAAAGCCATTTGTTCAGGCATAGCACCATTCTCCTTTCGATAGTTTGAAAGTATTAGATACCGAATCACTTGACGGCGCATTTGCAACTCGCCTTCTTCACTTCAATGATGTATCTGATGCTCCTCCTTCCTGCTTAGAATTTTCTTGTCCATTCTTTCGGCCAGCGTTCGATGACGATCTTGGTCTGCGTGAAGAACTCGATGGCATGCTTCCCCTGGCCATGCAGGTCTCCAAAGAAACTGTTCTTCCAGCCGCTGAACGGGAAGAACGCCATCGGCGCAGCCACACCGATGTTGATGCCGATATTGCCGGCATCGGCTTCGTTGCGGAATTTGCGTGCCGCCGAGCCGTCATGCGTGAAAATGGATCCCATGTTGCCATACGCGCCATCATTCAGGATCTTGATCGCATCTTCCACCGTCTTGCAGTGCATGATGCCCAGCACCGGGCCAAAGACTTCTGTGGTGGCAATGATGCCGCCTACCGGGGTATCCGTCAGGATGGTCGGCTTGATGAAGTTGCCGTTCTCGTAACCGGGGATGACCGCATTGCGGCCATCCACCAGCATCTCGGCGCCTTCGTTCAAGTCCCTGCTGGATCAGCCCCTCGATGCGTATCTTGTCCTCCGGGGTGATCACCGGTCCCATCTGCACCTCGGGTTTGATCCCGTAACCGGTCACACGCTTCGAGGCTGCTTCGGCGAACTTGGGGATGAAGATCTTGTCCGCCTCCCCGATCATGATCGCCGTCGAGGCTGCCAGGCAGCGCTGGCCCGAGCACCCGAAGGCGCTGTCCATCATGATGCTTGTGGTGGTATCCACATCCGCATCCGGCAGGATCAGCACCGGGTTCTTGGCTCCACCGGCCGCCGAAACGCGCTTGCCGTGGGCTGTGCCGCGGCTGTAGACGTGCATGGCTACCTCGGTCGAGCCGACGAAACTGATCGACTTGATCAGCGGGTGATCGAGCATGCCGTTCACGATTTCCGACCCGCCGTGCACCATGTTTACCACCCCGGCTGGAAGTCCTGCTTCTTCCAACAGTCGGAATAACTTCACCATCGTGATCGGCACCCGGCTGGAAGGCTTGATCACAACGGTATTGCCGGTGGCAATCGCATACGGAATGAACCAGAAGCCGATCATGGCCGGGAAGTTGAAGGGCGAGATGATGCCTGCCACACCCAGCGGCTGGCGGATCATCATTTCATCGATGCCCGGGGCAACATCTTCAACCACATCGCCCATCATCAGGGTCGGGATTCCGCAGGCAACTTCCACATTCTCGATCGATCGGCGCATTTCGCCGCGCGATTCATCCAGTACCTTGCCATGTTCCTCGGTGATGCAGCGGGCCAGGTCTTCGAAATGGGCTTCCAGCAGGTCCTTGAGTTTGAACAGATATTGGATGCGCTTGGTGACCGGCACTCTGCGCCAGTCCTGGAAGGCTTTGTGCGCCGCCTGGACAGCCTCGTCCAGTTCGGCAGCGGAAGAGACCGGTACCTTGGCCAGAATTTCCGCCGTTGCCGGGTTCGGGACATCCCTGAACTTGCCGGTTGATGATTCCACCCATTTGCCATTGATGTAATTCTTTAAGATCTCTTCGCTCATCTGTAATCTCCTAAGAAATAATAATTTCTGTCAGGTATTAACGCGACAACTCTATCAGCCACTTCCAGCGCTTTTTCGACGATTGCCAGACCTTCATCCAGTTGGTCTTTCGTGATGCACAGCGGCGGAACAACGAAGAGCATGCTGCCCATATTGTTTGCCATGATGAAGGTAAACAGGCCATTTTCCCGTAACACTTTTCCAACCTCAGCCATCACGGAAGCGAGCCAGGATTTCCTTCGTTTCCCGGTTCCTGACCAGTTCGAGCGTCGAAAACAAGCCCGATGTAGCGTACATCGCCCACAGACGGATGCCGGGCCTTGATCGCCTTCAAGTGCTTCGCCGAGATACTTGCCCAAGCGTGGCGGCATTTTCGATCAGATGGTCTGTCTCGTAAACCTCGATGGTTGCAAGGGCTGCCGCGCAGGCCAGGGCATGCCCGTTGTAGGTCAGGCCTGCATACAGGTATTTATCATCGAAGAATTTGGCGATCGGTTCCGAGACGATCACCGCCCCGAGCGGCACATAACCGCTGGTAATGCCCTTTGCCGTCGTGATGATATCGGGCACAACCCCCCAGTTATCCACTGCGAACCATTTACCGGTCCGCCCCCAGCCGCTCATGACCTCATCCGAGATCAGCAGGATGCCGTACTTATTGCAGATCTCACGCACCCGTGGCCAGTAATCATCCGGCGGGACGATCAGCCCATTCGAACCGACCACGCCTTCCATGATGACTGGCCGCGATCTTATCCGGACCTTCATATCTGATCACCTCTTCGAGGTGCAGGATGCACTCGCGCTTGCAGGTTTCCTTCTTCTGCCCGAACGGACAGCGGTAGCAGAACGGATCCAGGAAATGCACCGCACCCGGCATGGCCGGCTCCACCGCCAGGCGTCGATAATCTCCGGTCAGCGCGATCGAGCCATGCGTCGCCCCGTGATAGGATCGGTAACGCGCCAGGATCTTGTGTCTCCCCGTGTAGAAGCGGGCGATCTTGATGGCGTTCTCGTTGGCTTCCGCCCCGCCCAGGGTGAAAAAGGTCTTCTTGAGATTACCCGGTGTGACTTCGGCCAGTTTTTTACCCAGAAGGCCGCGTACATCCGTGGTATTGCCGGGATGGACGAAGCATAACTTGGCCGCCTGGTCCTGGATGGCCTTGACCACTTTCGGATGTTGGTGACCAATATTCGTATTCATTAATTGCGATGAGAAATCGATATATCGCTTCCCATCGCTGTCCCAGAAATAAATGCCTTCCGCCCGATCCACCGGGATCGGATTTGCCTGCCCCTGGACGGTCCATGAGAAAAATGTATATTCCTTGCCCATCTGAATGATTTCTTGCGACGTAAGTTTGGACAATTCTGCCTCCGAATATTGATCCGGGCAATCTTTCTTGACTTGCCAGGATGGGGTTTATCTTTTCACCGCCATGACCGCCGCGCGGAAAGCCGTCAGGGTATCATCAATATCTTTCTCGCTGTGCGAATAAGACAGGAACCAGGGTTCGCGTGGATCATGGTCGGGCATAACGCCTCTCTCGATCAGTGCTTCGACGAGTTCGAGGTAATACTCTTTTTCACTTCCGCTCCAGGAACGCTGGTCGGTGACCTTTTCCACCCCGATTGCATACGAGAACATGGCCGGGTAACCGTTCATGCAATGTGGTATGCCCGCCTCGTTGAGTATCTGCGAAATGCCATCCATCAGCCGCTGGCCGCGCTTCGCAATGGTTTTCAGCACCGGCTCCCGCTGCAGGATGGTCAACGTGGCCCAGGCTGCCGCCACGCCCGGCTTGTTGTTTGTGAAAGTGCCTCCCTGGGAGACTCCGTGCCCGATAATGGACATGATCTCTTTTTTACCGCCCAGGGCCGCCAACGGGAAGCCATTGGCAAGCGCCTTGGCATACGTGGCAATGTCGGGCCTGATACCGTAATATTCCTGTGCCCCGCCGTTTGCGATCCGGAAACCGGTCTTGATCTCGTCCAGGATCATCACAATCCCGTATTTGTCGCACTGTTTTCGCACAAATTGCAGAAAGTTTTTCTCAGGCAGGATCGCGCCGCAGTTGCCCATGCACGGCTCGATAATGATTGCTGCGACGGTCTCACCCGCACACCGAAGTGTATTTTCCAGAATGTCCGCTGCGTTGAAGGGCAGAGTGATGATCATCTGGTTGAGCGGGCGCGGGATGCCGGAGCTCGAAGGGACCGCGATCGGGTCATGCCGGTTCCCGTATACTTCCACCGGAGCGTATGTGGACCAGAGCGTGTAATCATGGAAGCCGTGATACATGCCTTCGAACTTGATCACACGCTCGCGGCCGGTGTAGGCACGCGCCACCCGTAGTGCGTGCATCGTCGCTTCCGTTCCTGAGCAGGCAAAGCGCACCATCTCCAGTCCGGGGCACATCTTCACCATCATCTCGGCAACTTCAATTTCAAGTTCGTAGGTCATCGCAGACATCGTTCCGAGTTCGATCTCCCCCGCCACCCTGGCATTAACTTCATCATAAGCATGCCCCAGGATGATCGGTCCGAAGGCCATGCGATAATCAATGTACTTATTACCATCTGCGTCCCAAAGATGAGCGCCTTTGGCTTTTGACATGTAGGGCGTGATACCCTCACCCCAATACCGGAAGTTTGAATTGACCCCCAAAGGCATCACTTTGAATGCTCGTTGTTGCAGTGCGTTGCTCTTTTCCCAGGGCAGATTCATGTTCAGACCGTATCCTTTTCTGCAGTATATGGGGATTGCTTAAACCTCGCTGACCTCAGCGGCATCCTCGGGGATGTGCCATTGGTATACATCCTTCAAAACAACCGGTACGATCGATGTGGTGGTTTTTCGTACGCCCGGGATCTTACCGATGACTTCTGTAACAAATCGGTAGATCTCCGTGGTATCTTTGCCAAGCACTTGAACGCTGACATCGGTCTCCCCTATGGAACAGGCGACATAGCTGATGCAGTTGAATTCGGCCAACTTTTTAGCCACATCCTGGATATGGCCTGTTTCCACCTCTAAAAGTACATCCGCGGCTACAGAATAATCAATTTTTTGGGGATGGACGATCGCGCTGATTGAAATAAGCCCCTCCGCAACCATCCGCTCTATGCGATAACGCACGATCCGCTCGGTAATTCCCCCGATTCGGCGGGCAATTTCTGCTGCTGGCATGCGGCCTGCTTGCATGAGCAGTTCGACAATTTGAACGTCTATTTTGTCGATTTTCGACATAATTATCAAAAAAGGCGGAGTTTTCCGACTAGACAAATATACTGTACGGTTTTTTGACATGCTTTTCAAGTGACATTCATCACCACTTTCTGCCAATCCCCATTCTCATGTTGGTGGACAGGCCTCCATACGCTACAATTAATTTCTCATTCCTTGAGCAAGCCGATTATTGGTTATTTGGAAATGGCATTCGACCGCTTTGGACGAAGGATCCACTACCTCCGTATCAGTCTGACCGATCACTGCAACCTGCGCTGCAAGTATTGTGTTCCGCGTGAGGCTACGTTCCGGTCAAATACGGAATTGATGCAGGATGAAGAAATCCTCCAACTGACCAGCCTCTTCGCAGGTCTGGGTTTTGACAAGATCCGTCTGACCGGCGGGGAACCGACCCTGCGTGCGAATGTCGTGGAGCTGGTCCATGCCATTGCCGCCACACCTGGCATCCGGGGGATCTCCATGACAACCAACGGCATTCTCCTTTCCGAACTTGCCGGCCCTCTGGCTGCTGCCGGGCTGCAGCGTGTCAATATAAGTATCGACACGCTCGATCCGGTCAAGTTTCGCAGCCTTACCTGCATTGGTAATGTGGAGGCGGTTTGGAATGGGATCATTGCCGCCGAGCAGGCCGGCTTGCAGCCCATTAAATTGAATGTCGTGGTAGTGCAAGGCTATAACGAACAGGATGTGGTTGATCTGGCGCGCCTGACCCTCGACCATCCCTGGCAGGTCCGTTTTATTGAAATGATGCCATTCGGCGCCGCCGCCGGATTCGAGCCGGGGAAATTAGTGACCGCCGCACAAACCCATCAGCGCATCGAGCAGGGTCTGGGTCCGCTCATCCCTGTAAAAATGCAGGGTCTGGATGGCGAAGCGCGCCTCTTCCGCCTGGCTGGCGCGCAAAGTACCATTGGATTTATTTGCTCCATTTCCGCGCCGTTTTGCGACTCGTGCAACCGGGTCCGACTTACCGCAGACGGTGTACTGCGCATGTGTCTTTTGCGCGAATATGAAGTTGACTTGCTTACCCCCTTGCGTAAGGGCGCCTCAACCGGCCAACTCCGGAACATTGTGCTGGATGCCATCTGGAACAAACCCTGGGGCCGGGGGTTGTTGGAAGAGATCGCCCCATTAAGTCGAACTTTAAACGATATTGGGGGATAAAGAAATCAGGATTTTGCCCCTGGCCGAATAAAACCCGGCCCGGCACAAGAGAGCGGGTATAATCATCTCATGACCGAACGCCTAACCCCGCTCGTTATTGGCATCGCCGGCGGCTCCGGGTCGGGAAAGACCACCGTCGCCCAGACCATCCTTCAACGGGTTGGTCCGGACCGGATCTCCTTCCTCCAGCACGATGCTTATTATAAAGATCTGAGCGGCCTGCCACCCGCTCAGCGCGCCGAAGTCAACTTTGATCACCCCAACTCGCTCGATAATGAATTGCTTATCTCGCAAATTCAACAGTTGAAGAGAGGCGAGCCGGTCGAAGTCCCCATCTATGATTTTTCCACTCATAGCCGCACCGACCGGACTTTCAAAGTCCAGCCGCGCAGCGTCATCCTGGTGGAAGGGATTTTGATATTTGCTGAGGTCGAACTGCGGGAATTTTTCGATGTCAAGATTTTTGTGGATACAGACTCAGACTTGCGCTTCATCCGCCGTTTGCAGCGTGACATCCTGGAACGTGGCCGCACCACGGAATCGGTCATCAAACAATATTTATCCACAGTCCGCCCCATGCACCTGGATTTCGTCGAACCCTCCAAGCGCTACGCCGATGTAATTATCCCCGAAGGCGGATTCAACACCGCCGCGCTGGATATGGTCGTTGCGCGCATCGAGTCCATGTTGCATGGTATCAGCCTAGGTTTTTTACTCCACTATTCTATCGAAAGGAACTTACATGAGTAAACAATGGAAGAATCCGCCCGAAATGGTCATTGATCCGAAGAAGAAATACACAGCCACCTTGAGCACCGACAAAGGCGACATCGTCTTGGAACTCTTCGCCGATAAGACCCCACGAACGGTCAACAATTTTGTATTTCTGGCGCGTGAAGGTTTCTATGATGGCACCATTTTTCACCGCGTTATCGCCGATTTCATGGTACAGGGTGGTGACCCAACCGGGACCGGTACGGGTGGCCCCGGTTATCGCTTCGCGGACGAATTCCATTCTTCCCTGAAACATAACAAGCCCGGGATTTTTTCGATGGCGAATGCAGGACCGGGGACGAATGGCAGCCAGTTTTTCATCACCCATGTTCCAACGCCCTGGCTGGATGGTAAACACAGCGTCTTTGGGCAGGTCATTCAGGGAATGGATGTCTTGCTTTCCATCCCGCCGCGTGATCCTTCGAAGACCGCCTCTCCGTCAGTAAAACTGAACAAAGTCACCATCCAGGAAGCATGAACGACAAGCGCCGCCTCAATCATCCTGCGCATATTGACCCTGGTGGGTGTGGTGGCGCTCATCGTGGCCCTTTTCATATTCCGCGATCAGGTCAAAAAGCTTGAAGATTATGGCTACGTTGGGATTTTCCTGATCTCCATCGCCGCCAATGCAACCATCATCATCCCATTGCCGGGAGTGGCCTTTACGACTGCCATGGGCGCCATCTTCAACCCGATTGGTGTGGCGGTTGCCGCCGGCCTGGGTGCAGCCATCGGTGAACTATCCGGATACCTGGCCGGCTTCAGCGGGCAGGGCGTCATGGAGAAGGCCGCGCTTTATGAGCGCTTGACGAAATGGATGAAGGAACACCAAAACCTGGCGTATTTGATGATAATCGTAGTGGCATTCATCCCCAATCCCCTTTTTGACCTGGCTGGAATGGCCTCCGGGGCGCTCAAATTACCGATCTGGAAATTCCTGATTGCCTGCGCCATCGGCAAGATTCTCAAAATGCTGATCTTTGCCTATGCCGGATACTATTCCTTCGGATTTGTCAGCAGCCTGTTTCAGTCGCTAAATGAATCAAGACCGGCCTCAGCGGCCGGTCTTTGATTTTTGTGGAATTGATTTTTGGTTTTGAGGCCGTGGCAGGTTTTTGCAGTGCCGCCACTTCCTGCGTGGTGAGATAGCGCCATTCTTTCGGCTTGAGACTTCCCAGGCGTAATTCCCCGATCCGCACACGCACGATCCGCACCACCGGCAGACCGGTCTGGATGCCCATCTCGCGGATCTGGCGCTTGTGCCCTTCTTTCAGGGTGACATTCAACCAGGCGCCTTTCCCATGCTTGGAAACCACATAAACACCGGCAGGCCCGGTGCGGAAACCATCTTCCAACACCACCCCGCGCCGCCAAAGATTCAATTGTTCCGGGTCTGGGTGTTTTGCCACCAGCACGCGGTATTCCTTCTCGTGCTCGTAACGCGGGTGGGTCAGTTTATTCGCCAGGTCGCCATCGTTGGTCATCAAGACCAGGCCTTCAGAATCGAAATCGAGACGGCCCACCGGGTACAGTGTCCCTGGCACAGGCACCAGGTCGCGCACCGCCGGCCGCAGGTCCGGATCGGAAACGGTGGAGATCACGCCGCGCGGCTTGTATAACGCCACGTAAACAAGTG
Source organism: uncultured Chloroflexia bacterium (assembly GCA_963830665.1). Taxonomy (GTDB): domain Bacteria; phylum Chloroflexota; class Anaerolineae; order Anaerolineales; family Villigracilaceae; genus UBA877. The sequence goes on along the minus strand of CAWHNM010000016.1, from coordinate 6,881 downwards.
TCTCCGCCTCCTTGACTGGTCTCCCGTCCACCGTGATTTTATCTCTGGCCGCATCGGCTTTATCCCCCAGGCCAACCGCCTGGCCATTGACGCGCACCCGCCCGGCCGAGATCAGTTCTTCACAACTCCGGCGTGAGCCGTACCCGGCACGTGCCAGGATTTTTTGCAGTCGTTCTTCCATCTTAGCCTTTCAACATTTCGTCATGGCCGTTGTACCGTTCTCGTTTTCACTGCCGGCTACCGGCAGGGCCAGCGGCGGCAGTTCGGTCAGGGAATTCAGGCCGAAATGCTGCAGGAAATCCGGGGCCGTGCCGTACAAGATCGGGCGTCCCGGTCCTTCCGCCCGTCCGACTTCCTGAACGAGACCCTTGCTGAGCAGGGATTTCATCACACCGTCGCTGCTGACACCGCGCACTCCTTCAATATACGGCCGGGTGACCGGTTGTTGATAGGCCACAATTGCCAGTGTCTCCAATGCCGCCCGGCTCAACCGGCTGGTGGCTTCCAGGCCAAGGAACCGTTCCACGATCTCGGCCATCTCCGGCAGCAGTGGTCAACTGCACCCGTCCGCCATGTCGCTGCAGGCGCAAACCGCGCGTTTGGAGCTCATCATCCAGCTGCTTTAAACCCTGCTCCACCGCCGAAACAGATATTTCCAGCGCAGTGGCCAGTTGATGAAGGCGCCACCGGTTCCGCTGAAACAAATAAAAGCGCCTCCAGGGCCGCCGGTATATCCAGCGGAGTGAGGTTTTCAGATTCGCTCATGCTATAATAACTCCGTCTTAGAGAGATGCCATGAATGTTCGTAATATTTCGCTTCTCATCGGCCTATTCATTCTATTCTTGTCCATTCTGGCCTGCACGATCAATATTGGCGGACCAGCCTACCCGGATCAACGCATCCCGGTCTCAACCGAGGCGGTTGGTGAACTCCAGTCTGCCGTAGAGACGGCAGTCGCCGCTGGAGAAGCTTCTGGGCAGGTGACACTTGTCATCACCGAGACGCAATTGACTTCCTACCTGGCCGCCCGGCTCCAGTCGCAGGCTCAACCGCTCTTCACAGACCCGCAGGTCTACCTGCGGGACGGACAGATCCAGATCTATGGACTGGCCCAACAGGGCTATCTTCAGGCATCCATCCAGATCATTGTTACCGCCGGGGTGGATGACCAGGGTCGGCTCAAGATCGAATTGACCTCCGCCGATTTTGGCCCGCTCCCGGTCCCGTCCGGATTGAACGAGGCCGTTTCAGCCACAATCCAGGAGGCTTTACACGGGTGCGATCGGTCCGGCTGCCGTTGGTTTCCGCCTTGAGAGCATCAAAGTGGCAGACGGTACAATGACCATCGTCGGCCGGACGAAATAACGCCAATGGATTATACCAGTATCCCCATGATGACTTTTTTCTCAACAACCCTCCGGAAAAGCTGGCCGGGGAAGCTAAACAGCCTGCGCTGGATGATAATATTCCTGGTAACGCCCTTGTTAATGCTTGCAGCTTGCACACCCCAGGTGCAGCAGCAGACGAACATCACTGTAAATATAACCGCGGATGGGTCCAGCCAGCCGGTTACGCTCCCCCCCGGAGGCAGCGTCCAACAGGCCCTGGAGGCGGCAAAAATAAGCCTCGCCTCAACCGATCGGGTTGACCCGCCTGTATTTACTGCGCTATCTGGTGGAATGTCAATTATTGTCACGCGTGTACGTGAAGAGTTTGAGACCCAGCAAGCCGTCGTGCCCTTTGAGCGCCAGGAACTTCGCAACGAATCGCTTACTTCAGGCGAGACGCGCCTTGTTCAGGCCGGCCAGAATGGCTTGGACGAGATCACCCTCCGGCACGTTTTCGAGAATAATGTCGAAACGAGCAGTTCGGTTGTCTCTGAAACCATCCTCCAGGAAGCCGTGCCGGAGATCGTCATGATTGGCGTCCAAAGCCCGTTTGCGCCGATCGCCATCCCGGGCAAACTGGCCTACCTGACCGGTGGAAATGCCTGGTTGATGGATGGCTCCACTTCCATCCGCCGCCCGCTCGTTGCCACTGGCGATCTGGATGGGCACATCTTCTCTCTTTCATCGGATGGGAAGTGGCTCCTGTTTTCACCGCAAATCCAGCCTGCCCATCGACCAGCAAATAAACACTTTGTGGGCTGTCAGCACATCCGGGCAGCCGCCCGCGCCCATCAATCTGAATATCGCCAACGTGGTCCACTTTGCAAGCTGGGAGCCCGGTAAGAATTACCTGGTCGCCTATTCCACCGTTGAGCCGCGTTCCACTGCCCCGGGTTGGCAGGCCAACAATGACTTGCGCTTTCTCACTTTCGAAAACGGGAAGCCCGGCAAGACGTTCACTGCCCTGGAAGCCAATTCCGGCGGTCTCTACGGATGGTGGGGGATGTTTTTTGCCTGGTCACCGGATGGGAACAGCCTGGCCTATTCCCGCCCGGATGGCATTGGCCTGGCCGACCTCGGCGGAGCAGGGCTGACAAAACTATTGGATATTACCCCGTGGAACACACATGGCGACTGGGCCTGGACGCCCGCCCTGGCTTGGGGCAGCGATAGCAAGACACTCTACCTGGTTACACATGCTGCGCCTTCCGGGTTGATCACGCCCGAGGAATCCACCAACTTCGACCTGAGTTCCTTTTCTTTGTCCAGTAACGCCAGCCAGACCCTGGTCGGACAAACCGGCATGTTTGCCTACCCGGCAGCCAGCCCTTTAGCAAAGAATACTGCCCAATCCTCCTACCTTGTGGCTTATTTACAGGCCATTTTTCCATCCCAATCTGCCACAAGCCGCTACAGGCTGGTTGTCCTGGATGCGGATGGAAAAAATCCGCGTTCGCTCTTCCCGGCCGAAGGACAGCCCGGGCTTGAACCTCAAACTCCCGCCTGGGCGCCGGGCCAGCTTGACAAGGGCGCTGATTTCATCGCGGTCATCTATGAAGGCAATCTCTGGATAATGGATGCCGTCAGCGGTCTATCGCAGCAGGTTACCGGTGATGGGCTGACCAGTAATATTGATTGGAAGTAATTATCCCTCCCGGTGTGGGTTTCCCGGTTCGGTAAAACGATAATTTAGGAGCAATTCATGCGCATTCTTATTACCGGCGCGGCCGGTTTTCTGGGCTCCCATCTGTGTGACCGGCTCTTGTTGGAAGGTCATGCGGTGGTCGGGTTGGACAATTTTGTAACCGGCAGCCCCGATAACATCGCCCACCTGGCCGGGAAGGAAAAGTTTAAATTCATCAAACAGGATGTTTCGGAGTATATCTTCGTGCCTGGCAAGCTGGATGCTGTCCTGCACTTCGCCTCACCCGCCAGTCCGAATCCGGATTCTCCTTTTGGGTATTCCAACCTCCCCATCCAGACCATGAAGGCCGGGGCGCTCGGTACGCATAATTGTCTCGGGGTTTGTCGTGCCCAGGGTGCCCGTTTTTTGCTTGGCTTCCACCTCCGAAATCTACGGCGATCCGCTTGAACACCCCCAGACCGAAGCGTATTGGGGCCATGTTGACCCGGTTGGACCTCGCTCGATGTACGATGAAGCCAAACGTTTTGCGGAAGCCATGACCATGGCATATCGCCAGATGCATGGGATGGATACGCGCATCGTGCGAATTTTCAACACCTATGGCCCGCGCATGAGTCTCGATGATGGGCGTGTCGTCCCCAATCTCCTTCAGCAGGCCTTGCGCGGCGAATCCCTGACCATCTACGGTGACGGGAACCAGACGCGTTCTTTCTGTTATGTGGACGACCTGGTTGAAGGGATCTACCGGCTGTTGCTTTCCGGGGAACATCTGCCCGTCAATATTGGCAATCCCACCGAAACCTCCATTCTGGAGTTCGCCAAAATTATCAACCAGCTGACCGGGAACAAGGCCGGTTTGGAGTACCAGCCTGACAAACGCTTTGGCAATGACCCCCAGCGCCGCTGCCCCGATATCACGCGTGCCCGCTCACTGCTTGGCTGGGACCCCAAAGTGGATCTGGTGGAAGGATCTGACGCGCACACTGGCATACTTCAAAGAAAAGATGAGCAGTCTATGACTGTCAGTCATTACAAATCGCCAGGAGCGCACACGTTTCTTGAAATTCATGGCCGTGGGCGTGATTGGAGCAGTGGTGGATTTTGGGATCATGAACCTGTTTTCGAAATTATTTGGCATGCCGCTGGTCTGGGCCGGGACGATTTCCTTTATCTGTGCGATCATCAGCAATTTCATCTGGAACCGCTATTGGACCTATCCCGATTCGCGCTCGCGCCCCATCTCCGGGCAATTGTTCATGTTTTTCATTGTCAATGTGGCCGGGCTTGCCATCCGTCTCCCGATCCTGCATTTCCTTGAACCGCCGGTGCAGAAGCGTTTTCGAAGGACTTTCCATGAATCTCTTCACACCCGAATTCCTGGGAAAGAATTTCACCCTTGCCATCGCTGTCGGAGTCGTCATGTTGTGGAATTTCTTTGTTAATCGTTATTGGACGTATAATGATGTTGATAAGGTGAAAGCATGAGTCATCCACCCCATCGCGCCATTGTTCCGATTTATACCTCCCGCGGTGACGCGGAAGCTTACCTTGTCTTTCCTTACCTGCACAACCGGATGGGCGAATGGATTGGCTGGGTGACCGCCGACCGCCAGGTCTATTCGGTGCTTGGTTTCTATGTCGGTGAATTGACCGCCGAACCGCGCATTATTCGCAAGCGCGTCACCGCCTCGCTCAGGCCGCGCAGGACCCCGCCGCCCCCGCCGCAGCACCTGCTTGTTCCTCCACCATCCCGCTGCCTCCCATGATGGGTGACCTGCGCTTCGGCGTGATGGATGTTTTACTCGAAGAACCGGAACGCCTGCACACGCTCGACGCCGGGGAAGAACGCCAGGATATGGATTGATGGAACATCGTCACGAACCCAAACCCATGCGGCTCTCACGCATCCAGTTGGCGCAGATGATGCAGCCCGAACATGCCAACAGCCAGGGCAACGTCCATGGCGGCTGGATCATGAAACTGGTCGATGAAGCCGGGGCTCTGGCCTCCACCCGTCACGCTGCCCACCGGACTGTGACCGTGGCGATCGACCAGATGGTCTTTCGCCAGCCCATCCATATCGGCGACCTGGTGATCTTGAATGCTGAAGTGACCTATGCCGGCCGCACGGCGATGGAAGTGGAAGTGGATGTCATCGCAGAGAACCCCATCACCGGTGAGCAGACCCACACGAATGCCGCCTACCTGGTCTATGTGGCCATCGATGATAACGATAAGCCGACCCGCATCCCGCCCCTGCTGGCTGAAACCCCTGAAGAGCAGGCCCGCATTGACGCCGCCAAACTGCGCCAGCAGCGCCGCCTGGCGCAAATGGCGAACCAAAAATAAAATTCTTAATTCCGGACCGGACTTCAACGTCTCCAGACGTTGGACGACTTCTCCAGACGTTGGATGATTCGAGCTCAGAGACTTCGAATCCTACTGATCGATAAGGACCTGTCAGAGCATGGATTTACCCGACCTGCCTCCCGAAGAAACCGAACCCAAGGAACGCCTCGCCCACCCTTTCCGAACTTTACGTGAATTGATCGACCACGTCTCCGGCCGGAGCCTGCCCAGCCTCGGCACGCGATGAAACCGGTCTGGTGGAGGCTTTGCCCTTCCCCTTCCTGGCCATCGTCGGTCAGCGCGAAATGAAGCTGGCCCTCCTGCTCGGGCTGATCAACCCATCCGTCGGCGGGATCCTGCTGGTCGGTCCGCGCGGCACCGCCAAGACCACCGCCGTCCGTTCGCTGCTGGACCTGCTTCCCAAGGTGGAACGCTCCTTGTGCTATTACGGCTGCCTGCCCGAAGATATCGAAGCCGGCGGCATCGACGCGGTCTGCCCGGATTGCGCCAAAAAGTACGCCGAAGGCCAGCCGCTGGTCGCCCCGGACCGGGTCCGGCTGGTGGAACTGCCGCTCAACTCCCGCCTGGAGGACGTGGTCGGCGGGATCGACTCTCACACGCCGGCCACCGGCGATCAATCTGCGTCCACATCCGCCAGCGCGTCCGGCGCGGCATCCTGGCCCAGGCCGACCGCAACCTGCTCTACATCGACGAGATCAACCTGCTGGCAGACGACATTGTCGATGCCATCCTGGATGCCGCCGCCCAGGGCAGCTTACACCGTCCGGCGTGGATCGCTCTCGGCCACCTACCGGGCCCGCTTCGTGCTGATCGGCTCGATGAACCCCGAGGAAGGCCGCCTGCGCCCGCAGATCCTGGACCGTTTCGGGCTGCGCGTCGTCGTCCACGGCCTGGACGACCCGGCCGAGCGCCTGGAAGCCTACCGGCGCGTCCAGGCCTACCTGGCCAACCCGCGTGCCATGACCTCGGCCTACGGGGAGGAGATGCTCGCCGCCACGCAGGAGATCCAGATCAGCCCGTGCCAACCTGCCCAAAGTCACCCTGCCCGACAAGGTTGCCAGCCGGCCATCCAGCTGGTCCAGAAGATGGGCATCGACAGCCTGCGCGCCGAGATCACCTGGTTCGAAGCCGCGCGTGCCTACGCCGCCGCGGATGGCCGCAACAAGGTCACGCCGGAAGATCTGCAGGCCGTCGCCCCCATGGCCCTGCGCCTGCGCCGCTCCCAGTTCATGCATGAATACTTCAGCAGCCAGGCCGGGGAGGAAGAAGAAATGCAGGCCTTGCTGGGTGGATTGGGGAAAAAGCGATCAGGTTCTAGAGCCGCTGAATGACGCTGAATATTTGAGTTATTACCGCGCAGCCGCGACCCCGCCAAAGGAAGCGTGGCAGGCGAACGTTAAGAATACTTTTTTAAAACCTTCGCGCTCTTCGTTTCTTCGCGGTTAATATTTTTCGCTCAAGGACACCAGGAGCACCA
>CAWHNM010000015.1:0-262206 GCA_963830665.1 uncultured Chloroflexia bacterium | reverse complement strand
CCAATGACTTCGCAAGAGATCTTGTTGACCCGGATGCTGCGACCGATCGGCTCCTCCTTGCCAAATAGCTTGTCGCGTACGGTTTCTCCTATGACGCAGGCTGCTCGCCCGCTGCGCACCTCACCCTCCAGAAACCGTCGGCCGGCGGTCAGCTGCCAATCATGCGTGAGGAAATAGCCGTTCTCGGTGCCCGTAACAGGCGTGCTGCGGTTTTCCGAGCCGTAGACGATGGTCGCGGTCTTTTGGCTGGTGGGCGCGATGGCACGAACGGCGCGAAGCTGCGTTTTCAAGGCCTCGACGTCGCGCACGTTGAACGCCTTCGCCTCAGCGCTTGCGCGTCCTGGTCCGAACTGGCCCGGGCTGACGGAGAGGAGATTGGAGCCGAGCTTGGCAAGGTCAGCCGCGACCTTCGCTGTGGTGCCGTTCCCGATCGTGACCATGGCAATGACCGCCCCACGCCGATCACGATGCCGAGGATGGTCAGCAACGAGCGCAGCATGTTGCGCCGGATCGCTTGCAGCGCCAGCTTGACCGCTTCGAAGAGCATCACGCGGCTCCTGGTTGACGACGTCGCTGTCGATCCGGCCGTCGACGAAGCCGATACGCGGAGCATAGGCCGCAATGTCGGTCTCGTGCGTGACCATAACGACCGTCATGCCCTGATCCCGATTGAGGCTGGTGACCGAGTTCCATGATCTCGCGGACTGGTCTTGGTGTCGAGATTGCCGGTCGGCTCGTCGGCGAGCAGCACGGCAGGATTGGTCACGATGGCGCGTGCGATGGCGACACGCTGCTGCTGACCGCCGGAAAGCTCGACTGCGGTGTGGCCTTCCCGCCCCAGAGGCCCACCCGATCGAGCGCACTCGGCGCCAAGCCGCCGCCGTTCCCCCGGCATGCCGCGGTAGATCGAGCGGCAGCTCGACATTCTCGACGCGGTCGTGCGAGGCGAGCAGATTGAAACCCTGGAACACGAAGCCGAGAAGGTGCCGGCGTAATCAGCGTGCGCTGGTCTGCGGCGCAGGCGGCCCGACCTCGATCCCCTTGAAGAGATATCGCCAGAGCGTGGCGTATCGAGGCAGCCGATGATGTTCATGGCCGTCGACTTGCCGGAGCCGGATGGGCCCATGATGGCCACGAATTCGCCGTCGCCGATCGCAAGGTCGACGCCGCGAGCGCATGCACGGCCGCTCGCCCGCGCCCATAAACCTTGGTGACGGCCCGTCAGCTCAATCAGCGGAGGCGAGGTGCGATCCGTCGGCTCTTGCATTCGTGCGTCACTGCTTGGCTGTCGTCTGTCGACGATCACGCGCCTGGCCCACTTGAGGTCGCCTTCACGATCTCCGTGCGCTTGCCGTCGCTCGGACGCCAAGGACGACTGAACTTCTGGCGTACCATTCGTCCACAGCATCCACACCGTTCGGTTGGTCCGCTCTCCTCGCGTTGGCTGGCGGTCGGAATGGCGGCGGTCCTCGGCATACCAGGCGCGGAGCAGGCAATGTTCTGGTCCGACGCCTGTCACGCAGCCGGCGGCGAGTATCGCAAGGCCGCGTTGGGAACAGTCATGCATCGGCGACCTTCGACGACTTGATTCGGCCGTCGCCGTCATCCCCGGACGAAGCAAGAGCTCGGAATTGTCGATGAGTCAACACGGCCTTGTAGGTGACGACGCCCTGGACAACCTCAGAGCCATAGCGCAACTCGCGAATGGCGGCGGTGAACTTTCCCGTCCGGAAATGCATCGACGGCGAAGGTGCGCCTTCTGCCCTCCTTAACCTTGCCGACGTCGGCCTCGTCGACGTCGACCTGGACCTCCATCTGCGTGAGGTCCTCGGCGATGGAGAACAAAATCGGCGCCTGCAAGGGACGATGCCACCGTCTGGCCTGGTTCGACGTTGCGCTTCAGCACCACCCCATTGATCGGCGAGAGATGCGCGCCTTGACGAGATTGGTCTCGTTGATCCGCATCCGCCTCGGCAACGCCGACATCGGCCTGGGCGCTTTCAACGGTCGCACCGGCCCGATCATAGGCCGCCTTGGCGGTGCGAGGTCCTGCTGAGAGGAGACCCGCTCGTCGTGAGCGTCTTCTTCGCTCATAGACGAGCTTCTTCGACCAACGTGGCGTCGGCATCGAGGACCTGGCCTTCGCCGAAGCAAGTTGGCGCGCGAGCTGTTCAGCGTCGCTTCCAGCTTATCCGTGTCGAGCTCGGTGAGCACCTGCCCGACTTTCACCGGCGAGTTGAAATCTACGAGACGCTGCGAATTGTCCCGACAATCGCTCGAGACATCGAACTGATTGGTCGGCTGACGAGCCTGTTGCCGTGATTATGACGGTCAGATCGACACGATTTACGGTTCGGCAACGAAGCCCTGCTGGTTGCTCGAGCCGCTACCGAACAAGAGAAGGAAGGCCACCAATAGCAGGAGCACGGGCGGCAGCCCCACACCAGCAGCTTCCGGTCGATGAACCGAGCCACCCGCGGATTGTCGAGGCCGAGGAGGGCCCGGATATCTAAGTGTTCATCCTGCGTCGGTGTCTTTGTCACTATCCATCTTCTCTTGGCTTTCAAGGATGGAGATGCATACGCCCTCCCCTCATTGAGGAGATTGATTTGGCGCAAACACGCTGGCAGGCAGGAGCCGCCGCGCCACAACACGCCAGTCGATCAACGACCACGAAATAATCAAAGTGCACAATGCATCTGTTTGGTGCGGGAGGAGGCGAGCGCGCTGCGCGAGCAGTGGCCGAGTACGGCGGCTGATCTTGCGTCATGGTCCATGGTCATGAATACAGGAGTCTTCTCGCCGCCCAGGACGGCCCAGACTTCAGGCGCTCTCTCGACCGCCGAGATCGGTCCGGCAGGCGCAACTACTCGATTCTGCAGAAGGGCCTGCTGCTCGGGCTACTTCAAGAATTGTCGGACGCGCCGCAGCGAAAAGATGAAAAGGATTGCTCCAATCGCGAGCAATGCGGCGAACTGTGGCCATACGACATCAAGACAGGCGCCCCCGAACAGGATCGCCTGCGCCAGGATGACGAAGTGGGTATTCGGGGCCGACAGCATGATGGTCTGGATGATCTCTGGCATGCTCTCGCGCGGCGTGACGCTTCCCGACAAGACCTGAAGCGGCAAGAGCACAAGCATCAGCAACAGCCCGAACTGCGGCATCGAACCGGCGATGGTGGCGAGGAAGATCCCCATGCAGGTCGTCGCGAAGAGCTGCAGGGCAGCGCCGAACATGAATAGGACGATCGACCCTTCGATCGGTACCGAGAGCAGTCCGGACGACGAAGACCAGCGAAATCATCGAGGCCAGGAGGACGACAAGACCCATCGACCAGATCTTGCTCACCATGATCTCGAAGGGTGTGACGGGCATGACCAGAAGATGCTCGATCGTGCCGCGCTCGCGTTCACGGATTAGGGCGGCGCCATGGCGACTGATAACGTTCGCGATCCCATCATCGGGAGGCTCGAGCATGCGCTTGTGCTCGCTGCTTATATCGTACTGCGGCATGGGGGCGATCTATGCCCCGTATGTCGATCGCCTGGAAAAGGAGCTCGAGGCAGCCCGCCGGAACGATCCGAGCGAGCGCGCGAAGTGCATACTCGAAACCTACACTGCCGCGGGTGGCCGGAACGCGATGCGATTGAGCCATTCGCGCTCCGCCTGCTCGAGTGACGGCCCTAACCCGTAGCGGGGCCGGTGCCATTTGTGACCCATTAGGGCGGCTACGACCTTTCGGGCGCCTCGACGGCCGTCAGGCGATCTTCGAATGTATGGCGCAGAGAATATAGCGTCTGACCGGGATGGGGCCGAAGTCCCCTAGCTTCAAGAGCCTGGTTCACAAGGGCCGAGAGTGAGTTAGCCTTGTCCCGATAGCGGAGGAACCCATCGGGCTGCTCACGCATCGCCCTCAAGGCTGTTCCCACGAGCGGTATATCGCGTTGCGATTGATCGGTCTTGATCTCTCGCCCTTCAGGCCGAATTTGAACGTGCGGCACCGGGGCGTTGAGAGCGACGCGGCGACGATCCCTTCGAACTCGTCTACCATCGAGCTGATCATGAATATGCGAGCTTCCTCGCCACCCAGGACGGCTGAAACTTCGGGCGCTCTCTCCACCGTCCCGCGCGCCTCCAGGTCTCGATGCGGCGCAGGATTTCTTCGACCGGCAACTCCGATGCGGCCCTTGGGCCGGCGCATAGGAGAACCCAATCGCCGAGCAGTCTGGCGGGCCCGCTCATAGCGAGCTTCTGCGTCGGGGTCCCGCCCTGCTTGCTTGTCCTGCCAATACCGTATCAGGTCAGAGTTGAGCTTTCTGACCGTGTCTTCGGCGCGGATGCTGCGCGGATCCGAATTCCGGTTGTCATCTCGACAAGCGCGCGATCATCATAGGCGGGGGAACGCTGCGGATGAGATACCAGAGCCCTTGCGCGGGCGCGCGTCTTGGGGAAGGGGTGACATAGGCGTCTGAGAGGGGATGTTAGGCCAATTGTTAGGCTAGAAACGACCCGTACGCCAAAATCACTGCAGCTCCAGAAAATTTATCGCTATAAATCAATGCGTTAGAGTTGTCCTAAATTTCATGATGCCTTCCGCAGCCTTACAATTCGGCGGAGCATGAGCCGGATCATGGCGAGAATGACGAATGCCGGCGTCGAGACCTGGCATCGTTCTCGAAGTCCTTGGCGAGACGGCGACATCGGCCGAGCCAGCCGAACGTGCGCTCCACGATCCAAGCTTGGGGAGCACCACGAAGCCTTCGGCCGCATCCGAGCGTTTGACGATTTCGAGTGGTATGCCGGCAAGCGCCAGAACCTCGGTCGCCGTGGCCGCGCCCTGGTAGCCGCCGTCGGCGAGGGACTTCTGGATCGTGGCGCACATGCTGCGCACGACCGTCATGAGCGGTGCGATCATGTCTCGATCCTGGATACTGGCCGGCGTCACCACGAGGCCGTGCATCAGGCCGAGCGTGTCCACGGCGATATGGCGCTTCGCACCTTTAATCTTCTTGCCCGCATCGTAGCCTGAGGGATGAAATTGGGCCCCCTTTTTCTGCGCCTTTGACGCTCTGGCTGTCGACGATGGAAAGGGTCGGCGTTGGCGCCTTGCCAGCGAGTTCACGCGCTTCGCAGTAGAGCGCATTGTGGATGCGCGTCAGTGTCCCGTCGCCATGCCAATCGACGAAATAATCGTGCACGGTGCTCCTCGGGGGAAATCCTTTGTCCAGCGCGCGCCACTGGCATCCTGTCGTGAGCACATAAAGAATGGCATCCAGCACATCGCGCCGCTCTGGCGACTTGTGCCTGCTGCGCTGGCGCCGGCGGCGGCAGGTGCGGCTCGACGAGAGCCCACTCCTCATCCGTGAGATCGGACGGATAGCGTTGCGCCTTGCGCTCGTAGGCGCACCGGTTCTCCGCCGTCCACATGCCCGCTGCTCCCGCGAATTACGCGCACGGGCGGATAGAATCACAACCGATTCCACCTACTTAAGAAACTTGCGGACGGGCTCTTAGATTGTTAGACTTTGGCGCCCCGTAGGGGGCCACGTGAATGCAGTAGTATCAGCGTGCTTAGCGGAAAGTGGGGACGTCAAACGTTCCGTACGGGTTCAGGGGCTTTCGGAAAGCCGATGTCCCCACCTTTTTCCGCAGGGTTCACTGGCTGAAGAACCGCATTCGATCGACGCACGGTGCACGCGCGAGCTCAGGCGGTTGCGCGGTTGACTTTGGACCTTTGGCTCAGGTCTGCTCTCGAGGCAAGGCGGACTCGTTCCGACCGGCCAGCGACGCTATGTGCCATTGGACGAAATCGCTACCGCGATAGCCCGCTGCGCGGGGTGCCTTGCTGATAGCGTTGTAACTGGGGAGAGCATCGAAAGCGGTGAGGGTAGAGACATCCATTTCGATGGCAGCAGCCAAATCTTCCTCGGCCGTTGAGCATGAGCTACGGTGCTTCGGCCGGTCGCGCAGATTGCCTGCCTCTACTTTTGTGTGAGCTCACGAGGAACGTCATCGTGGAAGAGACTGTGCCAGGACGCGCTTCGCGACGTCGTCGTTCCGTGCACGGCAGCCATTCGTGCTTTGCTGGCTTTCAGCTTCGGTCGCGATCCAGCTCACAACTTCCTGTTGAAACGCGGGTGTTGCCATTTTGCTCAAGCCATTGGAGTCACAAGTGACCCCAGAATTACTTTCCCCTATTTACTCAAGATCTGTGCCAGCAAGCTCGGGTTGTGTACGGCGCCCGCTGGTTCCAGGACGGCAACGGCATCACTCGACGTTCCACCGTCCTCATAGGCGTCTGCGTCTCAATCAAACCCTCGTAGAGCCGGCCGCACCGTAGTCGCCCACCTCTCGCGATTTCGTCCATTGGCGCTTTTCGAACGCCTGCCGTCGGCGCGTGTGGATAGGGTCGTCGTGCAGGCGTCCGAAAACCTTCACAATTGCAGAAGTGACGAGGGCTGCAGGGCGCAATAGCGTTTAGCAGGCTGTTGAAATTCGATGGGAGGGACGCCGAGATGACCTCAAAAATGCGGTCTGTCGTCGAGCTGAGCGAGCCTCGACACGCTCGGGCGGATTCCGCTCAACGAGAGACGACCTCCCAGACCCTCAAAAACGAATTTCAACAGCCTGTTAGTCTTACTGTGTCACGAACGGTTGTTCTTTTTCTGGCGCGTCTGCAAACAACATGGGCATCGCGGCAAGCGGTTGGCAAGCGCTGTGGCGATCAATCGCCGGATCGTCGAGATGGAGTTGGGCTTATGCCGTTCAGGCCTCAGCGGCGCCGCGCGGGCGGTAGCCTTTCTGTGGCGCCGGGATTTTGCCCCCGAACGCACGGACGAAGGAGGCTGAGGGGGGAATTGGCAGGATGCGCAATGGGTGGTTTTTGGCCATCTCCGGATCCATCTGGGCTTTCTTCGGAGCAGCCTGCTGTTCCTCGACCGGTTGTGTCGGCAAACAGGCCGGCCAGCGTGTCGAACAACTGGGAAGGCTTGATGGGCTTGCTGAGGTAGGCCGCAAAGAGGTCCGCATCGGCTTCGGTCTCATGCCGGCCCAGCGAAGTGAACAGCACCAGCGGCAGGGCCTGCGGCATCCCGCAGCTTGCGGATCTTTCTGGCCAGCGTCACGCCATCCATCTCGGGCATGTGCATATCCAGGATGGCCAGGTCGAACGGGTCGCCGTGCTTGATCCATTTCAGGGCCTCGGCGGGGGATTCGCTGTCGCGCGTCTGCATGCCCCAGTTGTGCAGTTGCAGGGTCAGGATGCGCCGGTTGGTGGCATTGTCATCCACGATCAGGACACGTTTCCCGTTCCAGGGCTGGCTGGATGCCATGCAGGTCACGGCGGGTGCGCTCGGGCATTTCGACCGCCTCGGTCTGGATGGTGAAGATGGAAGGTGGAGCCTTCGCCGGGGACGCCGCTGCTCTCGGCCCACAGGTCGCCGCCCATCATGCCGGTCAGGCGCTTGCTGATGGCCAGCCCCAGGCCGGTGCCGCCGTACTTGCGCGCTGGTGGACGAATCGGCCTGGCTGAAGGACTGGAACAGGCGCCCCATCCGGTCGGGCGGGATGCCGATGCCGGTATCGCGAACGGTGAATTGGAGTGTTACCGTGTCACGTTTTCCAGTGTCACGTGATCACCGGAGCACCTGACACTGGAACACGTGACACGCGATACCACCACCTCGCCCTTTTCGGTGAACTTGACCGCATTGCCCAGCAGGTTGATCAGGATCTGGCGCAGGCGGGTCACATCCCCCAGGATGGCTGGCGGGACATCATTCTCGAAGATATAGGCAATATCCAGGCCTTTTTCGACCGCTCTTGGGGCGATCAGGTCGAGGGCGCTCTCGACCACTTCGCGCAGGTCGAAGGGCTGGCTTTCGAGGTCCATCTTGCCGGCTTCGATCTTGCTGAAATCCAGGATGTCGTTGATGATGCGCCAGCAGGGCATCCCCGCTGTTGCGGATGATCTCGGCAAACTCGCGCTGCTCGCGTGTTGAGCTCGGTATCCAGCAGGAGGCCGCTCATGCCGATGACGGCGTTCATGGGGGTGCGGATCTCGTGGCTCATCATGGCCAGGAAGGCGCTCTTGGAGGCGTTGGCGGCCTCGGCTTCCTGGCGGGCGGTCTGGCTCTCGCTGAACAGGCGGGCATTCTGGATGGCAATGGCAGCCTGCCGGGAAAGGCCGATCAGGAATTCGAGCTCCGGCTGGGTGAACTCCTCGCCACCCTCGCGCCAGACCGTCATCATGCCGATCACCTGTTCGCCAGCCAGCAGGGGTGCTACCATCATGCGTTCGGCAACTTCGGGAATGGTGTGCCGGGGATCTGGCGGGCGCGTGGATCCCGGGAGGTATCTGCAATCAGTTCGGCCACCGCCCGCTGGGCGATATCACCGATGATGCCTTCTCCCAGGATGACGGTATCCTGCTTGATCTCGCTGGCATCCGCCCCGACGGCCGCAATGGCATGGAAGTTCTGCCCATCTTCATCCGGCAGGTAGACCGCGCTGGTGTCGCCTTTCAGCAGGTCATGGGCATGCGCGGCAATGCGTTCCAGGACGGTCGGCAGGTCCAGGGTGGCGGAGATCTCGCGCCCGACCTCGGCAATGGCGGCCGCCTCACGCGCCCGGCGCTGGGTTTCATCCAGCAGGCGCGCCTTTTCGATCGCCACCCCCACGTTGGAAGCCAGGGTGGTCAGCAGGCGCATATCGTCTTCATCGAACTGGCCCTCCTGCTGGGTACTCTGGACGCTGATCACGCCGATGGCCTGCTTGCTGGAAATGATGGGCACACCCAGGTAGGAGAGGGCTTCCTTGCCGGTCAGCGTCACCCCCAGGGCAGCCCGGCGGGTGCTCATATCCTTGTTGATCAGCAACGGCTGGCCGGTCTGGAGGATCTTGCTGGTCAGCCCTTCGCCAAGCGGCAGGGTGGGCATCTGTTCGCCATAGGAGTAGGGGAAGTGGATCATCTTGGTCTGCGGATCGAGCAAGGCCACGTAGACAATATCCGCTGCAAAGGTCCGCTTCATCTGCTCGCCGGTCAGTTCGATCAGCGCATTCAGCTCGGTGGCGGAGGCCAGCGCCTGGCTGAGCGTGTTGACCGTGGCCAGCTCGGCGGCGCGCTGCTCGGTCTCCTTGAGCAGGCGCTGGGTCTCGCTGAACAGGCGGGCATTCTCGAGCGCCACGCTCATGCTGTTGGCCAGTGTTTCCAGCAGGCGCACATCCGAATCGCTGAAGGCATTTTCGCGGTCCATGCTGGACAGATTGATCGCCCCATAGGCCTGGTTGCTGGTCACCAGCGGCACAAAGATCGCAGATTTGACCATCTGCGTGCCGGGCAGCAGGTAGCTGCCGTACTTCTCCATTTCCTGTTCCATATTCTCGTTGATGACCAGCGTCTGCCGGCTGTGCAGAACGTGATAACTGAAGCCGCCCTTTCGCAAAGGTTCAGATTCGATCGTCAGCCGGGTCCCGTTTTCATAAGAAATACGGGTAGTGAATCATATTGGTCTTGGGGTCATAAATGCGGATGCTCAAATCCGCATTGTGGAAAATATCGCGGATCTTATCGCCGACCAACTCGTAGATATCCTGAACATCCAGTTTGACGACCAGCGCAGCCTGCACGCTGTTGATGATGGCCAGCTCGGCGCACGCTGCTCGGTCTCGTTAGCAGGCGCTGGGTCTCAGGAAGAGGCGGGCATTTTCGAGCGCCACGCCCACATTGGTGGAGATGGTCTGCATGCAGGCGCAGTTGACTCTCGTCGAATGCGTGCGGCACGACGCATCCGACAGGGCAATCAGTCCCAGGGCCTGGTCCTTGACCATGATCGGCACTCCCAGCCAGGATTGGCTGTAGAACCCGGAGCCTTTTTCGATGATCTCCGGCGGGAAATATGCCCCGTTGGCGATCTCTTCTTCGAGTGTCCCTGCCAGCAGCGGCTGGCCGGATGATAATGACTTTCGACGCCAATCCTTTCCCCAACGGGAATGGTTCGACATAATCAATATACCCGCCTTCATTCTTATCATATTCATAAGGGATAGTGAATGAGATTCGTTTTCCGGTCCAGCAGCATGATGATCGACGGAGTCGGACCTGAAGATCTCGCGCACCTTGTCGCCGACGATGCGGGTCAGATGGCTTTCAAATCCAGCGTCCTGGACATGGCCTCGCTGATGCTGTTGAGGAAGGCCAGCTCGGCGGCGCGCTGCTCGGTCTCCTTGAGCAGGCGCTGGGTCTCGCCAAACAGGCGGGCATTCTCGAGGGCGATGCCCATGCTGCCGGCCAGGGTCTGCAGCAGGCGCACATCCGATTCGCGAGAAGGCATTCTCGCGTTCGAAGTTTTGCAGGCTGAAATGAGCCATTGACCTGGGTGCCCGTCCCAAATGGGACATAGATCAATGACTTGGGCTCCTGTGTTCCCTGGATGATCGTTAATCCATACTTTCTCGATTCTTCCTGGCAATTTTCGTTGATCACCACCGGCTGGCGGGTGGCGATCAGATGCTTCGTCATACGTGCTGAACGGCAGCAATGTATCATCTTGGATATGTTGGCCATTTTCATAGGCATAATCGATACGGGTAAGCTCTGCTTTTCATGATCAAATGAACCGATCAATACCGATTGTGCCTGGAACATGCTCTGGATCTTGTCGCCCACCAGGTCATAGATGGCCTGCATGTCCAGCTTGGAGGCCAGGGCTTCCTGCACGCTGTTGATGATGGCCAGTTCGGCGGCGCGCTGCTCGGTCTCCTTGAGCAGGCGCTGGGTTTCATTGAAGAGACGGGCATTCTCGAGCGCCACGCCCAGCGAGCCGGCGATGGTGGTCAGCAGGCGCACATTCGAATTCCTCATAGGCATTCTCGCGTTCATAATTTTCCAGGTTGATCCCGCCCAGCACCCGGTCACCGCTGATGATGGGGACCATGAACGCCTGATTTGCTCGCGTCGGTGCCGGGGATCACGGTGATGCCAGCTTGTCTCCTTCTGCCAGCGTGTTCCAGATAACACGGCTGGCGGGTTTCGGATGTTTCACAGTCCCATCGGAGCTGGCGCGGGCGAGTGGAGATTGTCAGCCGTTCGCCATGTTCATATATGTAGAGAGAATGGACCAGGTCGGTCTTTGCATCGTACCAGGATGACAGATCAGGTCGCGCGTCTTGAACACCTCGCGCAGCTTGTCGCCCACCAGGTCGACAATGGCCTGGAAATTCAACTTGGCCGCCAGCCCCTGCTGGATGCTGTTGATGACGGCCAGCTCGGCGTTGCGCTGCTCGGTCTCCTTGAGCAGGCGCTGGGTCTCGTCGAAGAGGCGGGCATTCTCGAGCGCAGCCCAGCGGGCGGCCATGGTGGTCAGCAGGCGGATTTCCGCGTCTCGCTGAAGGCATGCTCGCGCTCATAATTTTCAAGCTGGATCACCCCGAGCACGCGGTCGCCGCTGATGATGGGAATGGATATCCCGGATTTGCTCGCATCCGTACCCGGGATGAACGGTGACCCAGCTTATCGCCTTCTTCCAAGGTATTCCACAGCACCGGTTGGCGCGTTTGCGATGGCCCTCGCTATGATACTGTCAGGTCGGAGGGCCAAGGGTTGCAGGGTTAGCCTTTGACCGTGTTCGTAACAGTACAGGAAGGTAACTTGCTTGGTTTTTTCTTCATACCAATTAATGCCAATAGGTCGGGTAAGTTGAAGACTAGCGCAATTTATCGCCCACCAGGTCCACGATGGCCTGGAAGTTCAGCTCGGCTGCCAGCCCCTGCTGGATGCTGTTGATGACCGCCAGCTCGGCGTTGCGCTGCTCGGTCTCCTTGAGCAGGCGCTGGGTCTCGTCGAACAGGCAGGCATTCTGCAGCGCCACGCCCAGCGAACCGGCGATGGTTGTCAGCAGGCGCAATTCGGATTCGCCGTAGGCATTCTCGCGTTCGTAATTCTCCACATCGATCTGGCCAATGACATGGTCCCAGCTGATGATCGGCACCATGACCACCGATATGCTCGGGTCCGTACCGGGAATGGATCGTCGAATCCCGCCTCTTCCATCGGCGTCGGTCGTTCACAGACAACTGGCTGGTGTGTCTTGCTCAATCGTCTGGCATTATCACCATCCGGATTGCGGTTGGGCAGTGGATCGAAATGCCGCTGTGCCATGTTCGTATTCATACAGAAATGGAGCAGATTTGGCCTGTGGATCGTACCAGCGGATGCCGAGATCTCCGTGTGTTGAAGACCTCGCGCAGCTTGTCGCCGACCAGGTCCACGATGGCCTGGAAGTCCAGCTCGGCAGCCAGACCCTGCTGGATGCTGTTGATGATCGCCAGTTCGGCCACGCGCTGCTGCTCGGCCTCGAACAGCCGGGCATTCTGGATGGCCACGCCCATGTTGGCGGAAAGCGTTTGCAGCAGGCGCAGGTCATTCTCATTGAAAGCATTTTGTTTGATAGTTGCTGACCGCCGCCACGCCCAGGACCTGCATCGCCAACCACGATCGGCACCATCATCATTGATTCTGTCAATACACCGCTGCTTTTTTCCAGCATTTCCGGAGGAATATATGCCCCCTGTGCCATTTGTTCTTTTAGTGTGCCTAAAAGAAGCGGCTGACGCGTCTGGATGACTTTGGTGGTCAGTCCCTTGCCAAGCGGAAAAGGCTCGATGTAATCAACGTATCCGCCTTCGCCGGCATCATATTCGTAAAGGGTATGGATCAGATTGGTCTGCGCGTTCAGCAGCATGATCGAAACACCTTCGGCATGGAAGATGTCACGCACTTTATCCCCCACGATCCTGGTGACGGTCTTGACATCCAGCGTCTTGGCCATGGCTTCGCCCACGCTGTTGAGGATGGCGAGTTCGTCCACGCGCGCATTGAGCTCTTCGGTGCGTTCTTCGACCTTTTGCTCGAGCCCCTGCGTCCACTGGGCATTATCCAGCGCCACCGCGGCCTGGTTGGCCAGCATGCCCAGCATATCGCGGTCGGTCTCGTTGAACGTGCCATAGAGCGAATCCATGTCCACGTAGAGGTAGCCGGTGACCTGGTTCTGGGCGATCAACGGTGCAATGATGCGGCTGAGCCCGGTCTTCCTGGGCAGGACCAGGCTGGTGGTGCGGGTCAGGCGGGCTGCTTGAGATGCGGCTCAATCGAACGGAGCAGTTTCTCGGCATCCGGTCGCCTCCACCGCCCGGCATAGGGAAGGCGATTCCGCCACTGCCTGATTTCCTATCCTTTTCCAGGATCAACAAGACCCGTTCCGCGCCGCTCAACTCGGTGGCTTCCTCGACCAGGAAGGTCTGGATCTCAGCCAAGTCGTGCAGGGCATTCAGGCGCAGGCCCGTATCCGCCAGGCGCTGGAAGGGCTCGCGCAGGTTGGACTCGATCGCCAGGTGGGCAAAGAGCCGTTCCTGCGGCAGTTTGCGCCGCTTGCCATCCTTGACCCAGAACTGCAGCAGTTCCCGGTTGGCTTCGACCTTGTTGAGGAATTGCGGCGCAGGCCTTCATCGCGCACATTGGTGATGCCTTCCAGCAGGAAATCGTAAGCCCGATCCAGGAGGCATCACGCGCAGCGCTGGTTTGTCCGTTGGCAAGCAAGGCCTGCGCATGCCGCCACCAGACTTCCTGCGGATTGCCACCATCCGGCGGGCAAAAGCCTGCCGGCGGTGCAGGTGCGTGGCTTTTCGAGTGGACTTGAGAGCGGAAGTAGGCTTGCCATCGGCCAGGTAGGCCTGTCCAAGCAGGGCGAGAAATCCGATTTGGGCCAACTCGCTGGCCTGTTTGGCGATCTGCACGGCCAATTTAAATTGGCGCACGGCCGTTTTTGAGTTGCCTTCTGCCAGTGCTAAAATGCCCCACCCGGCCGCCAGGCTCGAATCCATCCTCCAATCTCCGATGGAAGCGACCATCCCGGCCAGTTCCTGCCCGTGTGTGCGCGCCGGATCCAGAGCACCCAGGCGTATTTCAATTTCTGCCAGGTTTCCCAGTGCGTAGGCCAGGCCCAGTTTTGCCCCCATTTCGCGATCCATTTCCACCACCGTTTCTGTCAAACGGTGGGCATGCGGATACAGACCAAGGTCTGAATAGGCGATGCAGAGATTCCCGAGAGCCATCACCTGGCGGTCCTTGTAGCCAGCCGTCTCAAAAGCCTGGTATGCCTGCTGGAGATGCCGCAGCCTGTCCGCAATATCCACGTCCGAATTCGTAAGCGCGTTCAAGGCGTTACCGATGCCATATTGGTCACCGGCCTGCTGGCATAATTCCAATGCAGACTGGGCGGCACGGCGCGAGTCACCAGTCCGCCCGAGCAAGGATAAGGCATTGGAGAGTGCCCACCAGGCACGCCCCGCACCGGAATAATCGCCATCGACTTGAAAGAGAGGGATGGCTTGCTCTGAATTAACAATGGCGGATTCGTATTGTCCAATGCGAAATTGGGCTTCTCCCAGGCGCAGGAGCGCGTTGGCGAGCAGGGAGTTTAGGTCGTCCGCTCCAGCCAGGCGGGCATTTCTTACCGAGCTCGAGGCCGTTTTAAGTGCAGCTGGAAGATTCCCTTGGCGCATTTGCACGAGGGTCTTGCGGTTCAAGGCTTGCGCTTTGAGTGCAGCTTTTTTCTGTGCGCCGGCAAGCTTTAGCATGGCCTGCGCATCCTTGGCAGCCAGGTCGAGTTTGCCTTGCGCAATATAACTCTCGGAACGCAGGTCGAGCAGATCCATTTTTAGCTGGGTAGATCGAGAGTCGACTTTATCAGGTGTGGAAAGGGCTTGCGTGGCCAGCTCGATCACCTGTCCATGCTTGCCCGCCCAGGCCAGCGCGTGCAGGCGAGTTATGATTTCATCAGACGCTTTTGTTCTTTCAGGGGGCTTGCTATTGGGCTGAGACTTCATGATCTTCCTTTTGGCTCGGAATGATACGAAATCACACTTCTGGCATGCTAACTATGATGTTTTCCCGGCTTTTTTAGTATAGCATGAAAACGACGCGCTTTCACTGGGTGCGGCGATGAATGGCACCATGACCTGCGGGAAGTGCTCCTGCCCGGGAATTTCGAACACCCCCAGCCTGACCGTGGACCTGCTGCTGCTGCGCACTTAACAGGAGTGTTTCTGCGGAGCCGTCTATTCCAGTTGCGGCTGCGGGTACCTGTACGTCGTGTCGGAAGAAGCGGTTCCGGGGGCATTCCATCCCATCATCCGGGCGAAGCAAGGCCCGCGCACCTGAGTTCTTCATCAGTATCCCTATCAACGAGATAAGTTCCCGGCATGTAAGCTGCCTGCCGAGACACCTTTGCTCAGGCGATTTTGTTGTATATTACACAACATTATTGTATAATAATCAACGATGGCAGAAATCCAGTCGCTCGCACGTGGATTGAAAATTTTGGACCTCCTGAGCCAGGCGCAGGACGGTGTCAGCATAACCGAGCTGGCCGGTACGCTGGGCGTTGACAAGGGCAGCGCCTCCCGCCTGGTGGCTACGCTGGTTCATCATGGGTATGCCGAGAAGGACGAGCAGACCCGCCGCTTCCACCTGGGTACATGCGTGGTAACGCTCAGCCGGAGCGTGCTGGCCCGCCTGCCGCTGCGGGAGGCTGCCAAGCCTTACCTGCGACAGTTGATGGAGCTCACCGGCGAATGTGCTCACCTGGCTGTGCCCTCGCAGGGGAAGGTGTTGTACATCGATCAGGTCGAATCGCCTGCCACACTGCGGGTCAATGCCCAGGTGGGAACACTGAACCCGCTGCACTGCACCGCCCTGGGCAAGGCCCTGCTCGCCTTCGGTGACCTGGAACTGCCGTCTCTGTTGGAATCTTTCACCCCGCATACATTGACAGATCCCAACCGGCTGCTCAAAAATCTGGAGCAGATCCGTTCGCAAGGCTACGCCCTGGATGACGAGGAGTTCGACCTGGGTGTGCGTTGTATTGCCGCGCCGGTCTTCGACTTGCGTGAGAAGGCGGTAGCCTCGATTGGCATCTCCGGCCCGGCCACGCGCATCACGCACGAACGGCTGCCTGGGCTGGCCTCCACAGTGGTTGAAATTGGGAAGGCGCTTTCAGAGCGCATTTCTTTCGTCCGTTAAGAGCCGCCTGCAGATCCCTTTGCAGGCGTTTTTATTGGAAAGTGCGAGGCCGATATGGATGCATCCCAAAAACCATCCCTTGAGGAATTGACCCGCCAGCGGGAAGACCATGCCGCAGCTTGCATTCAAAATAAATTACCTCACCACCTCGGGCTGAGCCTTTCGGAAGCGTTGGTGCTCGGGCTTCTGCGCCAGGAGGTCAGGACCTTCTTCACTGTCTTCGGACACGGCTCGACCGACCTGGGCGAGGTTTTGCGTGTTTATCATAAAGCCGGGCTGGTAAAGGTCTACGGGCTGCGCAGCGAGATCGAAGCCTCGCATGCGGCCACCGCCCTGCGCTGGGTGACCGGCGAGAAAGCTGCCGTGGTTACCTCGATTGGGCCGGGCGCGCTGCAGGCCATGGCCGCCTCCCTGGCGCCCGCCTCGGACGGCATTGGCGTCTGGTACCTGTTCGGAGACGAGACCACCCAGGACGAGGGCTTCAACATGCAGCAGATCCCCAAACACGAACAGGGCCTGTTCCTGCAGTTGGCTGCCACAATGGGCCGCGCCTATTCCCTGCACACACCCCTGGCGCTGCCGACCGCCCTGCAACGCGGCGCCGCGAGCGTTGATCATCCTTATCGGGCCGGCCCGTTCTACCTGCTGATGCCCATGAATACCCAGGCGGCCTGGCTCCCGGATTTCAACCTGGAGGAGCTGCCGGAAGTTCGCACGGTTTCGCTGGGCGCAGCGGAAGGGGATTATGCCCTGGCTGCCAAATGGATCCTGGAGGCGCGCAAGGTCATTATCAAGGTCGGCGGTGGCGGGCGGGAAGCTGGTTCCGAGCTGCAAACCCTGCTCGAACGATCGAACGGCGTGCTTGTTCACACTCCCATTGCCACCGGATGCATCCCGTACGCCCACCCTTGCAACATGGGCGTGGGCGGCTCGAAGGGCTCCCTGCCCGGCAATTACGCCATGGAAAATGCCGACCTGCTGATCGCGGCCGGCACCCGGGCGGTCTGCCAGTCGGACTGCTCGCGCACAGGCTACCCCAACGTGCAACGGGTTATCAATATCAATGCGGATGTGGACGACGCCACGCACTACCGGCACACCCTGGCGCTGGTCGGGGATGTGCGCCGGACAATCAGAGAGCTAAACCGGCACCTGCCCACCGAAGAAAGCGCCGAACCCGGATGGCGGTCTGCCTGCGCCGCACAGAAAAGCAAGTGGCAGGCCTTCAAAGGTGAACGGGAACGCCATCCCATTTTGAAGGATGAGTATTGGGGCGCGCCGGTACTGACCCAGCCGGCGGCCATAAAGATTGCCACCGATTGGGCCAAAGCGCAGGAGGCGGTCTGTTTCTTCGATGCCGGGGATGTGCAGGCCAATGGTTTCCAGATCATCGAGGATGAACGTCCGGGCCAAACCTTCACCGAAACGGGCGCCTCTTACATGGGCTTCGCGGTATCGGCGCTTCTGGCAACCGGCGTGGCTGCGAAACCATTCTACGGCCTGGCGCTGACCGGTGACGGGTCTTTCACGATGAACCCACAGATCCTGATCGACGGCGCACAGCACGGGGCGCGCGGCTGCATCCTCCTGCTCGACAATGGCCGCATGGGCGCCATTACCGGGCTGCAGGAGGCCCAGTACGGATCCGGCTTCGCCACCTGGAACAGCCTCCAGGTGGATTACCTGGCCTGGGCGCGTGCTGTTCCCGGGCTGCTTGCGCTGGACGGCGGACGCACCCCCGAGGCGCTTCGAATTGCGCTGGACCAGGCCGGGAAACACCCGGGACTCACCCTGATCCATGTGCCAGTCTACTACGGGCCGGACCCGCTCGGAGGCATGGGAGTTTACGGGCGTTGGAATGTGGGCAATTGGTGCGAGGATGTACAGAAGCTGCGGCATGAGATCGGCTTGTAGAGGCTTTATGATCACTTTGACTCCCGAAAAAACCGCTGAACTTGAAGAAACCGCCCGCAGCCTGCGCGTGGACAGCCTGCGGCTGATCCATCGCCGGGGAGCGGGACACCCGGGCGGGGCGCTTTCGGCAGCCGAGATCGTGGCGGTTTTGTATTTCCATACACTGCGCCTCGATCCATCCCATCCGGATTGGCAGGAGCGCGATCGCTTCATTTTGAGCAAGGGCCATGCCTCGGCGCTGCTTTATTCTGCCCTGAGCCGGCGTGGTTTTTTCCCATTTTCAGAGTTGGACAACTGGGGAGAGCTGGACTGCCCGCACCAGGGACACCCGGACCGCTTCAAGACCCCGGGCGTGGATATGACCAGCGGCATCCTGGGCCACGGTGTGGCGATCGGAGTGGGCCTGGCTTTGGCAGCCCGCTTGAACAGGCGCTCCTGGCGCACCTTTGTCCTGCTGGGCGACGGCGAATGCCAGGCTGGCATTGTTTGGGAGGGCGCCGTCACAGCGGCCAAGTATCACCTGTCGAACCTGACCGTCATCGTGGATAACAACGGCGTCCAGCTCGACGGTCCGGTGCATGAGGTCATGCCGCTGGAGCGATTAAAGGACAGGTGGACAGCCTGCGGCTGGCACGCGGTCGAAGTGAACGGGCACTCCGTCGGCGAGGTGGCAGAGGTGCTCGCACTGGCGGGAGAGCTGCATGACCGGCCAACGGTTGTGATCGCCCATACCACCAAGGGGAAAGGCGTTTCGTTCATGGAAAACCAATCCTACTGGCACGGCAACGTGCCGGATGCGCAGCAGCTCAAACAAGCCTTAAGCGAACTCGGGGAGGTGCTGCATGGCTGAACCTTCGATGCGGGAGGCCTATGGGCGGGCATTGGCTGATTACGCCGCGCAGCATCCGGATGTGGTGGCCCTGGATGTGGATACTTCGGCATCCACATTTTCCAATATCTTCGCGCAGCGCTTCCCGGAGCGGTTCTTCAACATCGGCATTGCCGAACCGTGCATGCTGGATGTGGCCGCCGGTCTGGCGCTGGGCGGCTTCATTCCCTTCGTTAATGGTTTCGCCTCCCTGCTGGCCCTGCGGGCGCTCGAACAGATCCGCACGTGTGTATGCTACGCCCGCACCAATGTGAAAATTGCCGCCAGTTACGCGGGGGTTTCGGATTTCAAGGACGGCGCCACGCATTACTCCATCAGCGACCTGGCCAGCCTGCGCGCTCTGCCCGGCATGACCGTGATCGTCCCGGCGGATGCGACCGAGACCGCCGCCTGGGTACCCCTGGTGGCCGAATACGATGGTCCGGTCTACCTGCGCATCAGCCGGGCCGGGGCGCTTCCGGTCCACCAGGCCGGAACGAAGCTGGAGATCGGCAAGGGATTGACCCGGCGGAATGGGAACGATCTGACGCTGGTCGCCACCGGCGCGATGGTCGGACGCTGTCTCCAGGCTGCCGAAGAACTGGAGAGGATCGGCATAGAGGCGCGTTTGTTGGAGATCCACAGCCTCAAGCCGTTCGACCGCGACCTTCTGCTCCAGGCTGCCGAGCAGACCGGGGCGCTGGTCACGGCGGAGGAGCACACCATCATTGGCGGGCTGGGCAGCGCTGCCGCCGAAGCATTGGCCGAGATGTATCCCGTCCCGCTGGAACGGGTGGGTATCCATGACAGGTTCTGTCCCACCGGCCGGGACCTGGATAAATTGATGGATGCCTGCGGGCTGTCGGTGGACGAGGTCGTCGCGGCTGCACAGCGTGTGCTAATGAGAAAATCCAGGTGATTCAGCGCAGAGTTCGCTGAGAGCGCAAAGAAATTTGATTAGGAATCCAACAAAGTCTCCGCGGACTGTGCGATCTCCGCGGTGAAGTCTTCAAAGCGGGAGGCATCTACATGAAAATTGCCGTCATCAACGAGATCAGCGCGGCAGACAGGAACGCTGACATCCTGAAAGCGCTGGAAGGCCGGGGCCATGAAATCCTGAACCTGGGCAACACAAAAGGCTCTGACTCGCCCGGCCTGCTTTACATCCATACCGGATTGATGGCTGCTGTGCTGCTCGATCTGCACGTGGTCGACTTCGTGGTTGGCGGATGCGGGACCGGGTTGGGCTTCCTCAATTCGGTCATGCAGTATCCGGGCGTATTCTGCGGCCACCTGCTTTCCCCACTGGACGCCTTCCTGTTCGCCCGCATCAACGCCGGGAACTGCGTCTCCCTGGCGCTCAACCAGGGTTACGGCTGGGCCGGGGAGGTCAACCTGCGTATGATCTTCGACAATTTGTTCACTGGCGAAACCGGGAGCGGCTACCCGCCCGGGCGCGCCGAACCGCAGCGCCAGAGCCGCGAACTGCTGGAGGAAATTTCCCGGCGCACGCATCGCCAGATGCCTCACATCCTGCTGTCCCTTCCCAGGGAAATGGTCAGAACGGCACTGAGTTATCCAGCCTATTTCCCGGCGATGAAGGAGACCGCCTCCTGGGAAACCGGCTACCAAAGGGCTTTGGCTGAAATCTTGTAAGGCCACAGACAAGACGAAAAGGAGAGGAACATGTCAGACACAACCGGCAAGGTGCGCACCCGCTCCAAGGTTTTCTACGGCATCGGCGACCTCGGGAACGCTGTGGTCAATTCTGCCATCCAGTTTTTCCTGATGAAGTTCTATACCGACGGCGCCCTGATCCTGCCGGCCCTGGCCGGCAATGCCCTGCTGGTCGGTAAGATCTGGGATGCCATCAACGACCCGCTCTTCGGCTGGGTCACCGACAAGACCAGGTCCCGCTTCGGCAAACGGCGCGTCTTCATGATCTTCGGGGCCATCCCCCTGGCGATCGCGATTGCCCTGCTGTGGTATGTTCCCGCCGCCAACCGGATCTGGACCTTCGTCTGGATCGCCCTGACCTTTATGCTGTTCGATACGGTCTGGACGCTGACCAATGTGCCGTACTACGCCCTGACCTCCGAGCTGACCGACGATTATGATGAACGCTCCAGCCTGACGACCTATCGGATGGTCATGGCTGTCCCGGCCTACCTGCTGGGGGCAGCCGTCACGCCGGCCATTGTGGGACTCTTCGCCCTCCAGCGAACAGGCTATGCCTTCATCGGGATCCTGTATGGGATCATCGCGGCGGCCGCGCTGCTTATCTCGGCGGCCGGGTTTCGCGAGCGCCAGGCCGTCGTGGAGTCCGCCCCGGAACCCAACCCGTTCAAGTCAATCCGCGCAGCCTTGCGCAACAAGCCTTTTATGTGGTTGTGTGCGGTCTACCTGACCATCAATCTATCCTTCGCGTTCATCAAGATCCTGATGGCCTATTACATCGAATACCAGTTACTCATGAAATCCCAGACCACCCTGGTGATGGGCCTGATGCTGGTGTGTGTGACCGTCTCTCTTCCCTTCTGGCAATGGCTCAGCCGCAAGATGGACAAGGGCCCGGCTTATGCCCTTGGGATGGGAGTCGGCGCGCTGGCAGTGTTGATCACCTACTTCCTGCCGCACGGCGCCACCCCGCTGATCTACGTGGTTTCGGTGCTGGCGGGCTTCGGTTTCGCGGCCAACTGGATCTTCCCGTGGGCCATGGTGGCCGATGTGGCCGATTATGACCGGGTCGGGAGCGGCCAGCAGCGCAGCGGCATGTACTATGGCGTCTGGGGACTTGCAACCAAGTTCTCGGAAGCCCTGGCGCTTGCGGCAGTCGGCTGGATCCTGACCGGCTTCGGCTATGTGGCCAACGCTGTTCAGTCTGTGAACGCCTTGCTGGGCATCCGCCTGTTCTTTGGCCTGGTACCGGCGGTCTTTATTTTCGTTGCCCTGCCGTTCCTGTTCAGGTACCCGATCACCCGCAAGACCCACGGCGAAGTGCGCGCCAGGCTGGAAGCCATGGATAAGGCGGCCGAAATCGCCGAGCCGGTGCGGACCATATAACTACGGAGGAAAAGACATGAACCCGATCCGTGTTGCGATAGTCGGCTGCGGTCGCATCTCTGACCTGCACCAGTTGGGTTACCGTGGTCGTGAAGACGCCAAAATCGTGGCGGTTTGCGATACCAACAAAACCAACGCCAAAAAGAAAGCCAAAGCATGGGGTGTGGACAAGATCTACACCGATTATTCCCAGCTGCTGGAAGACAAGCAAGTGGAGGTTGTCGAACTCCTGACGCCTCACCACTTACATTGCCCGATGACAGTCCAGGCTGCCGAGGCCGGCAAGCATGTCTCGGTGCAGAAGCCCATGGCGCTCTCTTCGGCGGAGGCAGACCAGATGATCGCGGCGGCTGAAAAGGCCGGAGTCACCCTGCGGGTTTATGAGACCTTTGTCTTCTATGCCCCGGCCATGCGGGCCAAACAAATGATCGAGGCCGGTGAGATTGGCGAGGTGCGGGCCGTCCGCATGCACGTCTCCACCGGAACATCTGACACTTCCTGGAAGGTACCCCTCTCAGCCTGGCTGTGGCGCTTCAACGAGAAGCAGTGCGGCGGCGGTCCGCTGGTCTTCGATCACGGCTACCATTTGTTCTCACTGGGTTACTACCTGGGCGGCCCGGTGGAAAAAGTTTTCGCCTGGATCGACCAGACCCCGGTCAAAGAGGCCGGCGGGATCGTCAAGATCGACGCTCCGGCAATGATCATGTTCCAGTTCAAGGCCGCGCGCTGCTATGGCCAGCTGGATATCGAGCACACCCCCAAAATGCGCATCTACTCGGACTACTATGCCGATGACGACCGGATCGAGGTGATCGGCGAGAAAGGTATTCTTTTCATCAACCGCTACACCACCCGGACGGTTGACCTGCCAGAGCTGATGCTCTTCAAAGACGGCAAGACCACGCCGGTCCCGATGGATGGAGTGGAGTGGCACGATAGCTTCATCGCCACCACCCAGGATTTCATCGAGAAGCTGAAGACGGGCGCTCAACCGCGCCTGGATGGTCCAACCGGCAAGGCCGTGCTGCAGTTCACCCTGGCAGCCCTGCAGTCCGCCGCAACCGGAAAAGAAGTCCGCCCGGATGAAGTCGAATAAACACAGACCACCATGACCTTCCTTAAATTTCCCGAAGGTTTTGTCTGGGGCGCCATCACAGCCGCCTACCAGATCGAGGGCGCCTGGAACGAAGATGGCAAGGGCCCATCCATCTGGGATACCTTTGTCCGCCAGCCCGGCCGGATCGAGCGCGCCGAGACCGCCGACGTGAGCGTGGATCACTACCACCGCTATCCCGAAGACATCTCCCTGATGCAGGAACTTGGCCTGCAGGCCTACTGCTTTTCCATCTCGTGGCCGCGCCTCCTGCCGGAGGGGACTGGCAAAGTCAACCAGGCCGGGTTGGACTTCTACGACCGCCTGGTGGATGGCTTGCTGGCAAAGAATATTCTCCCCTATGTAATGCTCTATCACTGGGATCTGCCGCAGGCCCTGCAGGATAAAGGCGGCTGGAGTGAACGCTTCATCATCGATGCGTATTGTGAGTATGCCCGCCATGTCGCCAGACGCCTGGGTGACCGCATTCCTGCCTGGGTGACGCACAACGAGCCGATGGTGATTTCGCTGGGTGGACATTTCACCGGCGAACTTGCCCCGGGTATCCAGGACCCCAGCGTGGCCCTGCGGGTGGCCCACAATCTGCTCGTGAGCCATGGCCAGGCTGTCCAGGTCCTGCGTGCCGAACTGCCAAAAACAGCCCAGGTTGGCATCATCCTGAACATCACCCCAACCTATCCAGCCAGCGATATCGAAGCTGACCGCCAGGCAGCCCGCCGGTATGACGGAATTGCCAACCGGATGTTCCTGGATCCCATCTTCAAAGGCGAATACCCGGCGGATATGCTCGAAATGTTCGGCCCGATCTTCCCTGAAGTCCAGCCGGGCGACCTGCAGACGATCGCCGCCCCGCTGGATTTCGTTGGCCTGAACTACTATATGCGCGCCGTCATGCGGCACGACCCGGATGTACCGATCCTGCAGGCTTCGCAGGTGTACCCGCCCGAATCCGAATACTCGCAAATGTGGGAAATTTATCCGCCCGGCATGTACGACATGCTCACCCGCATCCAGGCAGACTACGCTCCGAAGGTAGTTTATATTACCGAGAACGGCGTGTGCGTCCCGGATGGGCTGGATTTCGATGGGCGCGTGCGCGATGAACGCCGCATCCGCTACCTGCGGGATCACCTGGCGCAGGTCAGGCGCGCCATCCAGGCCGGCGTGCCGCTCAAGGGCTATTTCCACTGGACTCTGATGGACAACTTCGAATGGGCCTTCGGCTACCGCATGCGCTTCGGGCTGGTTTACGTGGACTTCAACACCCAGACACGCACCATCAAGGATTCCGGCCGCTGGTATAAAAACGTCATTCAGGACAACGGGTTCGATCCGGAGGCATAATGCACAGACTGGCGCGAAAACTGCTCTTATTGGTTCTGGCTGCCGGTCTATTCTTCCCCTCGATGGCTGCGCAAGCGCAGGAAAAATTTCTGAACGTCTACTTCGCCGGACCGGACGGCGGCGTACGAACAGCCTTGAGCCTGGATAAGAACGTCGCCTTCGTGACAGATCCGGCCCAGGCAGATGTATTCGTTCTGAACGGGATCATTCCGCCTGCAGATTCGGCTGCCATCCGGGCCCGGGTGGAGGCCGGCGCGGGGCTGGTGCTGGTGCTCGGCCCGCAGCTGACCGCCCGGGCGGTCGAGGATATGCTCGGGCAGCCTGTTTCGCTTGAACAGAAAGATGATGCCCTCAGCCTGGTCCCGGTGGCGGGCAGCCAGGACAGCCTGGTCAAATCCGTCCTGTGGACCAGCGCTCCCCAGGTGCGCGAACGCTTCGCCCTGACCGGCGGCGGGCTGACACCCCTGGTGACCGGTTTCGAGGATGGTTCGCTCGTCCTGGGAAAATCATCCATCGGTTCCGGTCAGGCTTTCGTCCTGACCGCCTTCCTGGGGGATGCCAACGGTGAATTCCAGCAGTGGCCCTATTTCAACTACCTGGTCTACCACCTGGCCGGGCGCGCTGCCGGGCGGATGCCATCTGAGCTTCGCCGATTATCCCGCCTCGCCGGTCCCGCACCGCCTCGACCGGGTTATCCTGGTGGCGTTGATGGCGCTCGTGCTGGCGACAGCCTGCCTGGCCTTCTGGCTGGTGCGGCGCTACAGCCTGGCTCATCCCGAAGAGCTGGATGCCATCGTGATCGACCGGGAGGAGTTCGCCGCCAAGGAGTGCGCATACCGCCTGGGAGGAGATCGGCTTCCACCGCCCGCTGGGCGGATTCTTCGTGATGCTCTTCCTGGGGCTGCTGCTGTTTGTGCCGATCATCATCTACCAGAACCTGCTCCTGCCGGTTTTCATCCTGCCGTCCGCCCAGGCGATCGGGATCTGGGGCCGCGTGACACAGTTCTTTGGCCTGGTCTGGACCTTCTTCGACATGGGCACCAGCGTGGCCTTCATCAAATACCTATCCGAGTACCGCATCAACGAGCCGCGCAAAGGCATCATGTTCGGACAGGTGTTTGTCTGGTGGCAGGCGCTGTCGGGCGCTTTCCAGGTGGCCCTGGTGATCATCCTGGCCGGGACCGTGCTGCCAAGGACGGCCTATGCCATCTATACCTGGAGCGTCATCGTCCACACCTTCATCCAGATCCCGGGCTTTTACCGGATCATGCGGCACGCCCTGACCGGCTTGCAGCGCTCGGATTACGCCCAGGTGATCGACCTGGGCTGGGCGTTGGTCTTCCAAATGGTGGCCCAGCCGATCTTTGTCGGCATCATGTTGTTCTGGGGCCGCAGCCACCCGGCCTTTGGCACGACGATGAGCGGGTTGATCGGCCTCGGCATCGCCGGCTACGCCGTTGAAGTGATGGCCTTCCTATTGGGATTGTGGCTGTACCGCCGGCTGGGCTACAACACGCGTGTTTATTTCCTGGCACATTTCGACTGGGAGACGGTCTGGAAGTCGTTTCGCTTTGGTGTGTTCGAGATGGTCGGTGCGGGCGCCTGGGGCATTGGACAATCGCTCGAGATCCTGATCACGCAGGCACGCCTGATCAATTATGCCGAGGTGTGGGGCAACTGGGTGTTGGCGCAGAACTTCGTTTATGGTTTCAACGCGATTGCCAACCTCTTTGAGGGGATGATGCCTTCCATCTCGGAGGCCATCTCGCATGGGAAAAAAGTGCTCGCCCAGTATTATTCGGCGATCGCCTACAAATGGGGTGGAATGTTGAGCGCCATGCTGGGGTCCATGCTGCTGGCAGTTGCCGACCGCTTCATCCTGGGCGCCAGCGGACCGCAATTCGTGCGCGCGGCGGTCTATTCCATTCCGTTGTTGTTGTGGGGCGCAGCCCAGTATGGCTCCTGGGTCGGCGATATGGTGCAGCGCGGCAGCAACCGGCCATGGTTGATGGTGATCATGGTTGGGTTGGAACAGACCATCCGCATCACGCTGGCGCTCTTCCTGCTGAAAAAATTCCAGATCAACGCCCTGATCCTGGCCTATTTCATTGGCATCCTTGCCAAGGATATCATCTCATATTTTGTGAACAACCGCGTTTGTTACCGGCAGCGCTTCTACTTCTGGCAGTCGCTTGGAGCGCCCGTCCTGGCAGGTCTTGGCTCATTACGCCATTCTGCGCTGGGTCACCGGCCTGATCTGGCAGAATGAGCAGATCACCAGCATCGTCATTTTTTTCATCGCCCTGGTGCCGTCCTACCCGATTTTCGCTTTCCTATACGCATTCTTTGGCGGCTGGGACGACGAAACACTGGCGGAGGTCCGGTTGGCGGCCTCCCTGGCCAGTTTCATGAAACCGCTGGCCTGGCTGTTCTGGGCTGCCAGCCGCCTGGGAGCACGCCTCAGCCCGCTGCACGGGCGCTTCCCGATCAGCATCCGGGCCGAGGCGCTGTTGGAAGCCAAGGCGCTGCAGGATGAACGGGTCAGCCTGGTTTAGGGACCTATCCAAAAATTGAGGAAAGTTTTACGGGGAGCTGATCAGTGCTTATTCGAGGCTAAAGGAGACATCTGCCGGCATGCCCGGTTTGAGTTTCCCGGCGGCATCCTTCAGTTCGAGCTGGATGGCGTACACGGCCGTATTGTTCCCTGAGACCGTCTGGGCAGCCGCCAGCATGAATTCCGGCTGGTCGGATATATTCACCACTGCAGCATGAAACACCGCACCCGGAAATGAATCGACTGTCACCGTGGCGGTCTGCCCTACTTTGATCTTCCCATAAGCCTCTGCAGGGATGTAGACGGTGATGGTCAGATCGTTCAAGCGCGCCAGCGAGAGCAGTTCGGTCCCGGGATTGACCACACTGCCAGGCTCGACGTCCCGCGTCATCACCACACCGTCAACCGGCGCGCGGATGGTCATTTTCGCGATCTGGTGATCCAGGATGTCCAGGCTGGCCTGCGCCGCCTGGACGTTGATCCTGGCCTGCTGCAGTTTTACGATCCCTGCACCGGTGGCGTTGTCGGGGATCGCAGCGCCATTCAGCGCATCCAGCAGGGTCTGGTCCTCCGCCAGCCTGGCTTTGGCCAACTCCAGGACCGCCGCCTTCATGTTAACCAGGTTCGGGTTGGGCACCCCGGTCAATGTATTGTATAAAGCCAGGGCATAGTTATAAGCCTGCAAGCGATAGTACACGTTCTGGTAGGCCGTCACCTTGACGGTCTGGTCAAGATAGTTGTTGTATTTGACTTTGTCATAAAGAGCCTGGGCGTTGTTCAAGGCTGTCCTGGCCAGGTACAGCTTTGCCTCGGCGCTCTGAACGGCATCGGCATTATTGCCGGAGTATTTCTGGATGTCCAAGGTCTGCCCGGCATCGATGATGGCCTGTTCATCCTGGGCGATCGTCTTTTGCAGGGCTGCAATGACCGTCGGCGAGCTCAATTGTCCCAGGGCTGCTTGGGCCGATTCCAGGTTGGCGGCCGCAATGCTGCGCTGGATCTTGAGCGTGCCATCATCCAGGTGCACCAGCATCCTGGCCGGCTTTGACCACGTCGCCTGCCTGGAAGTCCACTGCGAGCACCTTCCCCGGCGTTTCGGGCGCAATCGATAACACCGTCGTTTCCACCGTACCCGAGGCATTCAGGGTTCCGGATGCAACCGTCGCGGCCGGATTGACCACGGAATTCAGGGCGCTTCTCAGGGACCCGGTCGGGCGTACCCAAAAATACCAGCCGGCTGCCCCGATCCCGGCAATGACTGCTATGATCCCGATCCAGGTAATAAGTTTTCGACCAGTCTTCATATTAATCAACCTGCTTTTGATTGAACATTGATATTCTTTCCGGAAAGCTGTGCGTGTCGACGATCAGCGGTCATTTCAGGCTAAAAGACACGTCTGCCGGCATGCCCGGTTTGAGTTTCCCGGCGGCATCCTTCAGTTCGAGCTGGATGGCATACACGGCCGTATTGTTCCCTGAGACCGTCTGAGCAGCCGCCGGCATGAATTCCGGCTGGTCGGATATATTGACCACTGCAGCATGAAACACCGCACCCGGAAATGAATCGACTGTCACCGTGGCGGTCTGCCCCACTTTGATCTTCCCATAAGCTTCTGCAGGGATGTAGACGGTGATGGTCAGATCGTTCAAGCGCGCCAGCGAGAGCAGTTCGGTCCCGGGATTGACCACACTGCCAGGCTCGACGTCCCGCGTCATCACCACACCGTCCACCGGCGCGGTGATGGT
Source organism: uncultured Chloroflexia bacterium (assembly GCA_963830665.1). Lineage (GTDB taxonomy): Bacteria > Chloroflexota > Anaerolineae > Anaerolineales > Villigracilaceae > UBA877. Next base: position 233,522 of record CAWHNM010000015.1, on the reverse strand, counting down.
CATTTTCGCGATCTGGTGATCCAGGATGTCCAGGCTGGCCTGCGCCGCCTGGACGTTGATCCTGGCCTGCTGCAGTTTTACGATCCCTGCTCCGGTGGCATTGTCGGGGATCGCAGCGCCATTCAGCGCATCCAGCAGGGTCTGGTCCTCCGCCAGCCTGGCTTTGGCCAGCGCCAGCGCCGCCGTTCTAAGATCAGCCTGTTCCGGGTTGGGTATCCCGGTCCATATGGTGTATACGTCGGAGGCTTTTTCATAAGCCTGCTCGGCCAGATAAAATTGCTGGTAGGCGGCCGCCTTGGCTGCATCAGCATTCGGGTCGCCGTTGACCTTGTTGTAAGCATTTCTGGCGCGGTTCATGGCCTGCTCGGCCAGCAGCATGGCTCGACTGGGCGCTCTGAATGGCAGCGGTATTGTTCGTGAAGTATTCATGGGTATCCAGCGCCTGCTGGGCATCCATCAATGGCCTGTTTATCCTGGGCGATCGTCTTTTGCAGGTTGGCAATGACCATCGGCGAGGTCAGTTGCTGCAGGGATAATTGGGCCGTTTCCAGGTTGGCAGCCGCAATGCGTACGCTGGATCTTGAGCGTGCTATCGTCAAGGTGCACCAGCACAGCGCCGGCTTTGACCACGTCGCCTTCCTGGAAGTCCACTTCGAGCACCTTCCCGGCATGCTTCGGGCGCAATGGATAGCACTGTCGTTTCCACCGTACCCGAAGCATTCAGGGTTCCGGATGAAACAGTCGCCGCCGGATTGACCAGGGAATTCCAGGCAGTCGTCAGGCCTGCAGATAGCGAACCGGATGGGCGCACCAGAAAATACCAGCCGGCCGCCCCAATCACGGCGAGAGCCAGCAATGATCCCGATCCAGACCCAAGTTTTCGATTTGTTTTCATAATCTTGTTCCTTTATTTTAGCAGGGTTCACCTTGTCACGCAGGGTATCCTGGCAGCTACTCCACTCATCTCAGCGGTCCACCAGGGAGGCCTTGCCGCGATGCGCCAGCAAGGTAAATACATCCTCCAGGGTCGACTCAACCGTTTCGACGGACTGGACGGTTATCTTTTTCTTGGAAAGCGCACTGGTCAGGCTGTCCGCAGTCCAATGCTGAGGGTCGACGATCACGTGCGCCCGATCCCCGTGCAGGCTGGCCTGGGCCACCCCTTCCATCCCGCTCAGGCATTCGACCGCTTCCAGCAGCGGGCTGGCGTCCAGGTCCCAGGCGGCGCCCGACAGATAGGTGGATTTAAGCGCACGCGGCGAATCGAAGGCCAGCAGCTTGCTGCGGTACATGAACCCCACCCGGCTGCAGTGTTCGGCTTCATCCATATAATGCGTGGTGATCAAGACAGTCGTTCCCTGGGAGGCAAACTGGTAGATCAGGTCCCAGAACTCGCGCCGGGCCACCGGGTCCACACCGCTGGTCGGCTCATCCAGGAACAGGACCGGAGGGCGATGCAGCATGGCACAGCCCAGGGCCAGGCGCTGGCGCGAGCCGCCCGCCAGGCTGCCCGTCATTACCCGGGCACGCGCTTCCAGCCCGGCGGTCTGCAGGATCTCCTGGATGCGCGCTTTTTCCGTCGCCCGGGGGATTTCATAGATCCCGGCATAGAACTCCAGGTTTTCCAGCACGGTCAGCTCATCGTAGAGCGAGAATTTTTGCGACATGTAGCCGATGTGCGGCTTGATCGCCTCGGAGTCCTTGATCACATCCATGCCCAGGATCCTGGCCGTCCCTTCCGTGGGGGTCAGCAAACCGCATAACATGCGGATGGTGGTGGTCTTGCCGCTGCCATTCGGGCCAAGGTAGCCGATCACTTCACCCGGCTGGACCGTAAAGGAAACATGGTCAACCGCGGTGAAATGGCCGAAGCGTTTGGTCAATCCCATTACTTCCAGGGAGGGGGTTTCATTTGCCATTGTTTTTTTCTTCCATCTCCAGGAGTTGGATGAAAACATCCTCCAGGGAAGGAGAAACGGGAATAAGATGGGCAAGATGGACACCCGCGGCTGCCAGGCGTTCGGGCAGGCGCGCCAGCGGCCCTTCGGGTGCACGCACACGCAGGTGCAGGTACTCGCCAAAGGTGTGCACATCCTCCACATCCGGATCTTCGCTGGCGATCTTGCGGGCAACCATGCTCTGTGCTCGGTCAGGCCAGTTCCAGAATCCGGCCGGCCAGGCCCTTCATCAGGTCGCGCGGCGCGCCCTGCGTCAGGGCACGCCCGTGGTTCATGAAGATGACCCGGTTGAAGCGCATGGCTTCGTCCATATAGGGGGTGCTCACCAGGACGGCTGAACCTGCCCGCAGCAGGCCAATCAACAATTGCCAGAACTCCTGCCGGGCCACCGGGTCGACCCCACCGGTCGGTTCGTCCAGGAGCAGCACCTTCGGACGATGGACCAGCGCCGTCGCCAGCCCCAGTTTCTTCTGCATGCCTCCCGAAAGCGCAACGGCAGGGCGGTCTGGCAAATTCCTCCAGGCCGGCAAACCGCAGCAGTTCCTGGGAACGTTGCTTGCGTTCGGCTTTCGGCACATCGAAGACCTCGCCGAAAAAATCCAGGTTTTCCCTGACGGTCAGGTCGCCGTACAGGCTGAAACGCTGCGCCAGGTAGCCCAGTTCCTCGTGGGCTTTTTCCACCTGTCCGGGGAGTTCGTAGCCGGCGACGCGGATCTGACCGCTGGTGGGCTCGAGCGCGCCGACCATCAGGCGGATGGCCGTCGTCTTTCCGGCTCCATCCGGCCCGACCAGGCCGATCATTTCGCCTGCCCGCACCTCCAGGTTCAACCCGTCCACGGCGCGCAGAGCGCCAAACGTCTTGACCAGGTCTTTGGTTTCAAGCAGGATCTCTGGTTCCATGGTCATTTCGCCAGAAAGGTGACGTCTGCGGGCATGCCGGGTTTCAGTCTTCGCTCGTATCGCTCAGCTTGAGCTTGATGGCGAAGACCGTGTTCTTGCGGCCCGACACGGTCTGGACATTGCGGGGGGTGAACTCGGCCTGGTCGGAAATGTAGGTTACGGTGGCTTTGAAAACGATCTCCGGGAAAGAGTCCACCGACACCTCGGCCGTCTGGCCAAGGCTGACTTCACCGACGCGGTCCTCGGGCACGTACACCGTGATGGTCAATTCGTCCAGACGGCCCAGGGTCAGCAAGGCCGCCCCGGCGTTGACCACGCTGCCGGGCTCGGCATTGCGCGTCATCACCACACCATCCACCGGCGCGGCGACGGTTGTTTTTGCGATCTGGTCATCCAGCAGGTCCAGGTTGGCCTGCGCCAACGTGAACCGCGATCCTGGCCTGCTTGCAGCTGTACGATGCCGGCTCCGCTGGCATTGTCGGGGATCGGGCCGCCGTTCAGCACATCCAGGGAGGCCTGGTCCTCCAGCAGCTTGGTTTTGGCCAGGTTCAAGGTGGCCGCTTTGATGTCGAGCTGCTTCGAATCGACTTTTCCAGTCCAAAGGTTATACAAATAAGTCGCATCGTTATAAGCCAGTTGGGCTGCATACAGTTTCTGGTAGGCATTTGCCTTGGGCGTATTATTGCTCGGGTCGCCGTCGATTTCGTCGTAATCGGTCTGGGCATCGGTCAGGGCTTGCTGGGCCAGCACCAGGCTCGCTTTGGCATTCTGGACGGCATCCTGGTTGGTTGTGAAGTATTTCTGGTTGTCGTAGGCCTGCTGGGCATTGTCGATGTCCTGCTTATCCTGGGCAATGGTTTTTTGGAGATTGGCAATTGTTACCGGCGAGGTCAGTTGCACCAGGGCTATTTTCGCCATTTCCAGGTTGGCGGCAGCAATGGTACGCTGATCGAGAAGAATACTGTCGTCAAAGTGGACCACCACATCACCGGTATGAACGGTATCGCCTTCATGCACATCCACAGCCAGGATCTTTCCGGCTACTTCAGGGGCGACATTGATCTCGGTCGTCTCCACGGTGCCGGAAGCGGTCAGGGCTCCGGACGTGGCAGAGGCAGGATTGACCAGGTTAGTTCCAGGCGTGCCGAGACAGTCACGGTCGGATGCGTAACCAGAAATACCAGCAGGTATCCGCCCACGCCCAGGACCAAAATGATCGGAAGAATTATCCTTCGGGATGGGTTTCATTTATTTCCTGGTTCCTTTCAATCCAATGATATTAATCAAGTTTCTTGCGGAAGCGCAGCGCAGCCAGACCCAGCAGGACGACGGCAGAAGACAGCCAGCGCAATGGTCTGCGGCATGATCATCTCAATGCCGACGCCCTTGATGACAATGCTGCGCAGTATGTAAATAAAATAGGTGATCGGGAACATTTGACCGACAAGCTGGAGAAACACCGGCAGGGAGGCAACCGGAAAAATGAAACCCGAAAGCATCATGGCTGGCAGCATGATCGGCATGGTCATCATCTGGGCCTGCTGCTGGGTGCGGGCGAAGGTGGAGATCAGCAGCCCCAGTCCCAGGGTGGGCAGCAGGTAGAGGCCGGTCATGGCAAACAGGAGCCAGCAGGCTGCCCCGGATCGGAACGCCGAACCACAACGTGCCGATCAGCAGGATCAGGAGCATATCCGCAAAAGAGACCAGGATGTAGGGGATGATCTTTGCCAGGATCAGTTCCCAGTTGCGGATGGGGGTCACGATCAGTTGTTCGATCGTGCCGCGTTCGCGTTCCCTTACGATGGAAAGGGCCGTCAGGCTCGTGGCGGTCTGGAACAGGATCATGGCGATCAGGCCGGGGACGATATTGTAGGCGCCGAGCAGGTCGGGGTTGTAAAGCACGCGTGTGCGCACATCCACCGGGGAGGCCGCAGCACTGCCGGAGCCGCCCACCAGGGCCAGTTGCTGCAGGCGCAGGCTGATCCCGTGCGACTGGCCGGTCAGCGTTGCCGCGGAAAGCACCGCACCGGCCGTGGTCGGGTCGGAGCCATCGATCACGACCGACACCTGCGCCGGACTTGCCTGAAAGCAGGTTGCCGGTAGTAATCGGACGGGATGATGATGCCCACCTTGACCTTGCCGGAACCGATCAGGTCATTGACCTGGGCATCCGTGGAGGCAACGTAATCGAACGAGAAATAACCGGTCACCCGGAACGCATCCAGGAGCGCCCGGCTGGACTGGCTGTTGCTCTGGTCAAAGATCACCGTGGGGACATTTTTTATATCGGTGTTGTTGGCATATCCCAATAATCAGCAATTGCAGCACCGGCATAATGAAGATCAAGATCAGCGTGCGCGGGTCGCGCACCATGTGCAGGATTTCCTTTTTGATCATGGCTCGAAATCGTCTCATGCTCTGGCTCCTGTCTGAAATCCATTATTTAACATTTCTTGATTCTCTGTGTGTTTCGATGACTGGAAGTTTGAGCCGGCTCTTCAGGCCGCTTCTTCAAAGCCATTCAATACCTTGTTCAACAACTCCATGAAAATTTGCCGCTCGCTCAGGCGTCAACGGACTTAAGGCCTGTTCGACTCTTGCCAGCATGAAAGTGCTGATCGCCTGGTAGGTCGCCTTGCCCGTTTCGGTCAGTTCCACCCGGACAACCCGGCGGTCTTTTGGATCGGGCAGCCGCTGTGCATAACCGTTGTTGACCAGCCAATCCATGGTGCGGGTGGCGCTGCTGAGCGGCACTTCCATTTCCCGGCTGAGTTCGCCCATGGTGATGGGCCCTTCCGAGCGGGCGAAGATGGAGCCGGCATTAAAGAACAAGCCGGCGTCCTCGAATCCCGCACTCATGCCAGCCAGTTTCAACTCATGGATCTTTTTTCGTAACGTGGCGATATTTTCAGGCGGGACCACCTTAAAGCGGCTGCGCAGGTGGATAATGCGCTGCAGCAAATTTAACAGTCTCGGGAGTGTTTGTGGGATGGGAGAGTGTGCTCATAAATTTCCAATCTGGTATATTTTCGGTATTGAATACTTCCAAACCGGAAGCATTTTACTCACGAGTCCCTGGCCTGTCAAGAGTCGCTTCGCAATGCTTATCTGTCCCTGATATCCTGACTCGAATCCTTTTTTCATGCCATAATATACCCATGCTCATTCTTCCCAAACGTAGTTTATGACTTCACCGCAAGGAGTCTGGCATGCTGTATTCATTGATCCCAATCCCCATTTATATTGCCCTGGTCGTTTTTTATATGATCGCCCGCAACCGCAATGACCTGAAAAAGACCAGCCTTATCCAGCCGGCACTCACTTTCCTGGCGTTGACCATCGCCGGGTTGAGCTTCCTCAGTCCCAGGGCACTCCCCAGCTATACCACCTGGATCCTGATCGGCCTAGGGCTGTGCTTCCTGGCAGATATATTTAATATCGATATGACCAATGACAGGATCCTGTATGCAGCCATCGCGGTCTTCGTAATTGCGTACCTTGAATACGCAATCACATTCACACGCTTCAACGGCTTCCACCGGCAGGATCTTTTTGTCGGGGCGGTGTTTATTCTCATATATATCGGTCTCATGCGGCTCTATTGGAACGGCCTGGGTACCTTCAAGATCCCCATCCTGGTCTACGGCCTGGTCATGCCTTTCATGGTCACGCGGGCCATTTCCACCCTGTTCGGGAGCGGCTTTTCGACCGCCTCGGCCGTGCTGGTGACCCTCGGCTGTACGCTGATATTCCTGGGAGATGTCGAGTATGGCATGCACCGCTTCCGCAAGCCGGTCAAGTTCTTTTTTGGCCCGATCTGTTATGCCGGCGGCCAGGCTTTGATCGCCCTGAGCTGTTCCTATTTTCTACTTCATTAGAGAGGAATTTACATGGTTGAGAAAATTTCACGCAAAGTCAAGATCGGGTTCGGCGCTGGCGAATTCAGCAGCAGTATCTTCTTTACGATCACATCGTTCTGGCTATTGAACTTCCTGACCGACGAGGTGGGTCTGAGCGCCGCGCTGGCCGGGTCGGCCCTGTTGGTTGGCAAGATCTGGGACGCGGTCATCGACCCGTTCATCGGTCACTTCTCAGACCATACGCGTACGCGCTGGGGCCGCCGGCGCCCGTACATCCTCTTTTTTACGATCCCCTTCGGGCTCGCTTTTGTGCTGATGTTCCGCAATCCGGGCATCGCAGCCCAGGCCGGGAAATTCTGGTGGGCCATGCTCACTTATATTTTCTTCTGTACCGTCTACTCCTTCACCAATATCCCCTACAACGCCCTGCTGCCGGAAATCAGCCAGGATTACAACGAACGCACCAATATCTCCGGGTATAAACAGGCCTTCGCGGTGATCGGGACGATCCTGGGTGCCGGCGCAGCCCTGCCGATCATGGCCATGTTCGCCTCGAAGACGGCCGGTTTCATCGGCATGTCCGCCATCTTCGGATTCCTGGCAGCGCTCTCGCTGCTGTTCACCTTCTTCAGCGTGCGCGAACCCAAATACATCGAACGGCCCAAGGGTGAGAACCTGCTGAAATCGCTCAAGGATGTCTTCACAAACAAACCGTTCTTGCTCCTGCTGACTGCCTGGTTCAGCAACAGCGCCGCCGTGGCAGTGATGGAATCCATGTTGATCTACTACTACAAATATATCTTCCAGGCCGAGTCAGCGGTCACGCTGGCGCTGATCACCCTGCTGGTGGTGACCATTGCCAGCATTCCTTTTTGGGTCTGGCTTGCCAAGCGCCTCAGTAAAAAGACAACCTATATCATCGGCATGTCATTGACCCTCCTGGCGGTGGTGGTATTCGGGTTCACGGCCGACAAAATTGGACAGACCGCCGCACTGGGGATCATGCTGGTGGCCGGGTTTCGGATTCTCATCCCATTACGTGCTGCCCTGGTCGATGGCGCCGGATACCATCGAATACGGCTATGCCCGCTCAGGGGTGCGGCGGGAAGGGGTCTATTACAGCATCTGGACCTTCGTGATCGCGCTGGGCGGAGCGCTGGCCGGCTTCCTGGTCGGGCAGAGCCTGGCTCTTTTCGGATATGTCCCGAACGCCGTCCAATCCGCCACTTCGGTGCTCGGCATCCGGCTCCTGATCGGTCCCCTGCCGGCGATCCTGATCCTGGGCTCCAACCTGGCGCTGTTCTTCTATCCTCTGAACAAGCAACGCTACGAGGAAGTGCAGGCGTCGATCCGGGAGAAGGAAACCAGGCAGGAGTAACCCAAGGCAAGGCAGTAACAAGAACAGCCTGTTCCGGGGTGTTCTTGTTACTATGGTAATATCGTGTAGAATCAGATGTAAGGAGTAGAGCATGGACCATGATGCCTTCTATCCTTCAAATACCGGCAATCCGGATGAAAAAATCCGGGTGCTTTTGGTGGATGACCATGCCGTGGTACGCCAGGGGTTGCGCATGTTCATCGAAATGCAAAATGATATGGAAGTTGTTGGCGAGGGGGCAAATGGCTTCGAAGCGGTGGAGTTGGCTGCAACGGCTCAAGCCAGATGTTATCCTGCTGGACCTGATGATGCCCGAGATGGATGGGGTGGAAGCAACCCGTAAAATCCTGAAGCGACGCGCCACAATCACGTGTGCTCATCCTGACCAGTTTCGGGGAAGATGACAAGGTATTTCCGGCCATACGGGCCGGCGCCCAGGGGTATTTGCTCAAAGATATCCAACCGCGCGACCTGGTGCAGGCTGTGCGCGAATCCTACCAGGGCAAAGCCCAGCTTCACCCGGATATCGCCCGGCGGCTGATGGTGGCTGTCTCTGGCGGCATGCCCGCCGAAAGAGCCAAAGCCGGCCTCCCTGCCGGAAGAGCTGCAAGGATTGACCGAGCGCGAGCGGGAAGTTCTGGAGCAGATCGCCCGAGGCTTGACCAATCGCGAGATCGCCGAACAAATGGTGATCAGTGAAAAAACCGTCAAAACCCATGTCAGCAACCTGCTGGACAAACTTGGGCTGGAAGATCGCACCCGGGCGGCCATCTGGGCTCTGAAGCATGGGTTGGGCTCGAAAGACTGACGAGGTGCACGCATGCGCTACCTTGCCACCTACCTGATCTATGTCGCGGTGATCGCCCGGGCAATTGGCTGGAATTTTGAAACCGCCTCCATCCCAACCGCCATCTGGATCCTGCTGGGGATATTTGGAGCCTTCCTGCTCTCGCAGCAGGCGCTGACACGCCGGTTTCCGCTCTTACCCGCGTTTGTACACCCTGGTCCAGTCGGGCCTGGTCATTGCCATGCTCTACCGCGCCCCGACCCTGGATTTTCTGCCGATGCTCTTCTATCCGCTCAGCTTTCAAGCCGTGCAGTTCTTTCATGCCCGGATCGGCTTTGCCTGGATCGGAGCTTTCAGCCTGGCGATGGCCGGAATGTTCCTTTTCGGCATGGAATGGCAGGCGGGGCTGACCATGCTCCTGGGCTCCAGTGCGGTCAATGCGCTGATGGGCAGCTTCGCTCTTTTGATGGCCCGCACCGGGCAGAGACGGCAGGAGAACCAGCGTTTGTTTGGGGACCTGCAAAAGGCATATCGCCAGTTGAAGGATTCCGCCGCCCAGGCGGAAGCGCTGGCGGCTGCCATGGAGCGCCATCGACTGGTGCGCGAGCTGCACGATTCCCTCACCCAGACCCTTTTCAGTATGAACCTGGCGGTTCAATCCGCTCAATTTGCAATGGAGGAAGCCCCAGATCCAGGCCGAAGAACATCTCATCCGCCTGCAAACTCTGGCGCGCAATGCAGCCAGCGAAGTGCAGGCTCTCACCGGACAGATCCCCCAGCGTTCTCTCGCCGAGGGAGGGCTGGCGGCAGCCCTCCACAGACTGGCAGAGCAGCGGCTGGCACAGGATGGATTGCAGGTGAGCGTTGAAGTCATCGGTCAGCGCAGCCTGCCCGAAGCGGTGCAGGCAGCCCTGTACCGGATCGCGCAGGAAGCGCTCAATAACATCACCCGCCACGCGGGTGTCCAGCAGGCGCTGGTCCGGCTGCGCCTGGAAGACCCGCCCGCCAGCCTGGAGGTGGAAGATTCAGGCTGTGGGTTTGACCTGGAGACCTCCAAACAGGTGGGGAGATTTGGCCTGGCGGGAATGGCCGAGCGGGCCAGCGGGATCGGTTGGAAGCTGGAGATCAGCTCGCATCCCGGCCAGGGGACGCAAATCCGCGTCGAGGAAAAGCCGTCATGAACGGACAAGGCTTCCCCGGATCGTCTTACCACCCACTCGCATCGCCTCATCTACTTGATCAGCTATCTCTTGATCCTGATCGTCGCACTGCGCAGGCAGTACGACCTGGCCGGGGGCTTTGGCATCGGCTTCGTCCTGGCTCTATTGGGTCTCTTTACAGTCCTATTTGCCACCGAACGGCTGTTATCCAAAAGGATCAAATCGTATCCGCGTTTCTATTTTGTGGCTCAATTCATCCTCATCCAATGCCTGGGAGTGTTTCAGGAGTACCAGGATACCTGGGCAGTTCTCTACATTGTGGTTGGCTTTCCAGGTGGCATTGCGCTGCGCACGCAAAGAAGCGCTGGTCTGGTTCAGCCTGTTCGTGGCCTCCCTGCTGGTTGCCCTGTCTGCGGAATTTGGATTGATTTCAGGCCCGGGGCGTGCCCTGGCATATATTGTCATTGGCGTTGTCCTGATTTCTTACGATATTCAATATGCCCGGCATGAAGATGCCCTGGCCGAGAGCCAGGTCCTGCTGGCAGAGCTGCGGGAGGCGCACCAAAAGCTGGCAGATTACGCAGCCCGGGCGGAAGAGCTGGCCGCCGCGCAGGAGCACAACCGCATGATCCAGGAGCTGTATGATTCGGTCGGCCAGAAGATCTTTGCCATCCAGCTTGCCGCCGAAGCCACCCGCCTGATGCTCGAAAAAGACCCCCGGCGCGCTGCCGAACAGATCGAGGACCTGCAGGGACAGACCCAGGCCGCCCTGAGCCAGATGCGCCAGTTGATCGGCCAGTGGCGCCCAGGCTGAAGCCGCGAGTGCCTCGCCGGCTGCCTCCGCCTCCAGGAGTAGGAGACAGCCGGCTGAGTTCGGCCTTCCGACCGACCCTCAAATTCCTTCTTCCTGTGTAGCGCCAATTCCACCCCCCGCCCGATGTGGCGGGGGGCTTTTTTCGTTATCCTATGAGCATGAAAAACATTCGGGTTTTGATCGTGGATGATCTGCCGCAGGTGCGCCAGGGCCTGGCCATCATGCTGGAATTGGCTGCCAGGGGCGCCAGTCCAAAGGTCGAGGTGATCGGAGAGGCCCAAAACGGAAATGAAGCCGTCCAGCAAGCCCGCACACTTCATCCGGATGTGATCCTGATGGACCTGGAAATGCCGGTCCTGGATGGTTACGAAGCCACCCGCCGGATCAAGGCAGAGCAGCCGGCCGCCGCGGGTGATCATCCTGAGCATCCACGCCGGCTCTGCAGAGCAGGATCGCGCCCGGGCAGCCGGTGCAGATGGCTTCGTTGTCAAGGGTGCCAGTACAAGAACCTTGTTGAACGCCATCCTGGGAAAGCCGGAATCAAATCATTCATTGGAAAAAGGAGATAAATCATGAACACAAGGAACTTATGGATCGCCAGTCTGAGTGCAGCCGCATTGAGCCTGCTGGTCACCAATCTGCCCTATATTGGCTTTGTCAACTGCCTGCTGTGCGTTGGTTTCTGGGGCAGCGCCATCTTCGCCGTCTGGCTGTTCCGCCGCCTGGGTGGAACGCTGACCGTCGGCGAGGGCATCCGCGTCGGTGCGCTGAGCGGGCTGCTCGCCGGTCTGATCGGTTTCCTGTTGAGCTTCGTCAACCTGGCCGGTGTGCAGTCGTTGTTGAACGGTTTCGAACAGGTTCTGCCGCCTGATGTCATGGGAGATGTGCAGGAATTCCCGGCCTGGGCTGGGATCCTTATCAACCTCCTAGGCGTGGTGCTAGAAGTAATCTTCGGGATCCTTGGCGGCTGGATCGGCGGGGCCATCTTCCGCACAGACCGCGTCGTAAAAAAAATAATACCACCCGTGATCGAAAGACGAAGCCATCCCCCGATGGAAGGAGATTGCTTCCCCGCAGAAAACGCGGGACAGGCAGAACGCTCACAATAACACTCTCAAGTCAATAAGGAGAAAAACCATGAACAGTAAAATCTCTCATCAAATCAGTAAGGATCATACCACCCGCGCAAAAAAGTTCGTAAACCCACTATGGATCTGGCTTAGATCTTTACGCGACTTTGTCACCCGCCTTGGGCCGCTTGGCCGCGGGCTGACCATGTTGCTCATCCTGCTGCTGGTGGCGGTCGCTTCGGTTGCGCAGCTCTTTCCACTCAGGGTCACGCCTCTCAGCGCCTCAGCCGGCCAATTCTCCGGTGAGCGTGCCAAGGCGATCCTGCCAATCATTGCCCGGGAGCCTCATCCGCAAGGCTCCCCCGCCCAGGCGCGCCTGCGGGATTTCCTTGTCGGGCAGCTTACGGACATGGGTCTCGAGGTCGAGGTCCAGGCGAGCTACGGCCTGGAGAATGTAGTTGCCCGCCTGCGCGGCACTGATCCGACCGGCGCCATTGTGATCCTAGCACACTACGACACAGTTTCGTACAGCAACGGTGCAGGGGATAACGGCAGACGCGGTCGCCGCGCTGGTCGAGATCATGCGCAGCCTCGCCGCCGGTCCTGCGCTTCGCAACGACGTCATCGCTCTATTCGATGACGGCGAGGAGGAACCTGACATCTTTGCCGGAACCAAGGCTTTCGTGCGCTCACACCCCTGGATGAGCACGGTGCGCGTGGCCATCAGCATCGACACGGCGGTTGCCGGGCCCATCCAGGTAAATGAAGTCACCCCAAAAAATAATGGCTGGCTGGTACATGCCCTGGCGCATGCCTACACCGGTGGCGTCTGGACATCTTTCAGCGGAGGCGGGCAATACAACAGTACTCCCTTCCGCGAGGCCGGCATCCAGGTGCTTGCGCTCGAAGACAATTATCCTTTCAGGCAGAAACACACTGCCGAAGATCTGCCAGGAATCATCAACGCCGCCAGCGTCCAGCAAATGGGTGACCAGACCCTCTCAATCGCACGCGAACTCGGTGGCCTCGACCTGGCCGACACACACGGGGAACACGAGACATTTTTCTCCGTGCCCCTGCTTGGCCTGGTCCATTACCCGCAGGCATGGTCAACCCCTCTCGCCATACTCGCCGGGATGCTCCTGGTCATCGCGCTGGGGTTGGCCTTGTGGAGGAAATTCGCATCCTGGCGCGGGCTGGCTGTAGCCCTTGGGATGATCCTGACGACGACCTCCCTATCCGTGATCGGCATCCTGGCGCTCAAGCCGCACCTGCCCGGTTTCTTTAATTGGCAGACAACCCGCTGGCCGGATTGGCCGGAGGTGATCCCGCCCTACGGAGGCCTCGTCGTTGCCGGTTTGGATCTGCTTGTTCTTGGGCTGGCAGTCGCCGGCTATATCCTGGCCCGCCGTTGGAGTGCACGCGCAGACTTCTCCCTGATCGGGCTGCTGCCGTTCGCCATTGTTGGGCCAGTATTGGCCTTTGCCGAACCCCGCACGGCCTACGCCTTCATCTGGCCGGTGCTGATCGGTTCCCTGGGCTGGATCGCGGCAACGCTAGCAGGCAGGAAGCAAAAATCATGGCTGCAGGACCTGGCTGCGACCCTGGCCGCACTTCCCCTGATCGCCCTGCTCCTGCCGTTCGTGCCCGGGGTGGTCATGGCCGACGGCATGAAGAGCCTGGAAATTCTGGCCGGGGTGGAGGCCTTGCTGCTGGGCGTCATCCTGCCCGCCATCGATGGCTTGTTGGTAGGCACGCTGGCGGGAAAATAACCGCCCTGTACGACTGAAGTCGTTACTACTCCGTTTGGCACAGTTGTAGTGACGACTTTAGTCGTTTCTTTGTCACGATAAAAGTCGTTAGTACCCGCCTTTGATGATCCTCTTCGCCACCTTCTGTGCGCCGACCATCACGTTCAGCACCCCGCCGGTGCTCTCGCTCTGGGCGCCGATGAACCACAGGCCAGGGATGGGCGTCGCGTGGGCGGGCGGCTTGTTTCCGATGACCGGCGGCACCCCGCCGAATGAATGATGCTTCTGGTGAGTGCGAAGGCGGTAATCCTCCGGGGTCAGGACCAGGCGCGTCAGCGTATGCTGGCGCAGGCCGGGGATGTGCGCCTCGGCTTCCGCCACCAGCTTGTCGGCCAGCTGCTCCTTGCGGGCGGACCAGGTGCCTTCGGCCAGCGTGTCCGGGGCGACGGTGTAGATCGTCACGGCATATTTTCCGGCCGGCGCCAGCGCCGGCGAGTGCAGCGAAGGCACATAGATCAGGAAGCCGTCCTTGCCCTCATGGTAATCTCCGCTGCGCAGGCGCTGCACGGCGCCCTCCAGGTCATCGGTCTTATAGTAATAGCACAGCGCCGCCGGCTGGTAGGGGGTGGGGTCGAAATCGATCCCCAATTGGACCATCAGGACCGATTCCATCAGGCGGTTGGCTTCGATCTGCTCGATCAAGGCTTCCGGCAGGTGCTCGCGTCCGGCCAGGTCGAAAAAGACTTCTTTCATCCCGCCCGAGGCCAGCACCACGTCGGCAGTTTCGATGCGCCCATCCATCAGTTCCACGCCGGTGGCGCGTCCGCCTGCGATGACGATCCGGCTGACCGGGGTGTTCGTCAGCACCTTCCCGCCATTTTTTAGCACCACGCCCATGACCGCATCCACCAGCGTCTGGCAGCCTCCCAGGATGTAGGAGTAGGCGGTCTGGGCGCTGCGCGTTCCAGGATAGGTTGGGATGCGTTTATCGAAGGCGGTTTCGAGGTGGATGGACGGGACACCCAAAGCGGGAAACTCGCTCGGGGCGGTCACAAAATCGGCCACGATGCCCAGGAAGAAGGTCTTGAGCGCAGCCGACTCGAAGAAGTGGTCCATCAACTGGCCGCCGTTCCAGTTGACATACTTCTTTACCGGCTGGAAGGCCAGCAGCATGCGCAGTTTCAGCCACAGCGCGGCAAGTCCACGCGCAGTTTCCGCCCGCCGGCCCAGTGACATCAATGCGATCATGCGGTCGTAGAAACGGTAGTAACGGTCCAGGGCACGGCTTTCCGCCGGGAAGAGCTTCTTCAGGCGCTCGCGCCGCCAGTAGGGGCCTTCATATTCCTGCGGCCTCCACAGGGCGAACTCGGGCATGTTCAGCCCGCGGTCTTCATGCACGCACGGCACCTGTTCGCTGACGCCGAGTTCCTCCAGGATCACGCGGCCCTTGTCGCCGGGGGCGAAGCCCTCCATCAGGAGCGGGCCGATATCCCAGCCGAAACCAGCCTGCTTGACAGTGGCGGTCACCCCGCCCGGGGTCGGGAACTGCTCGAAGATCGTGACGGCGTGCCCGGCCTTGGCCAGGTACGCCCCGGCGGTCAAGCCGGACATCCCGGAACCGATGATGACAACTTTCATAAGGCCTCCTGATTCAGTGCAGCCTTGCGCTGGGCCAGCTCCTGCACCAGGGCGGCATGTTTCTTTTTGGTGATCGGGTACCAGATCAGGAACGGCAGGCTGATCAGGATGACCACAGCCGGGACGATCGCAAAGAAAAACCGGATGCCGAACAGGGCGCGCGTCGTTTGTTCCACGTTCGGCACATAACCGAACAGGTTCAGCGACCACCCGCTGACAGCCACCCCCAGCGCGCCGGTGAACTTGCTCAGGAAAGCCCACAGGCCATAGTAAACACCCTCGCGGCGTTCACCGGTCGTCTTTTCATCATACTCGATCACATCCGGGAGCATGCTCCAGGGGAAGACCCACTGGGCCGAAAAGCCCATCCCGGCCACGGCGGCAATCACATAGATCAAGGGCGTGGCGCCGCGCGGCAGGAAGAAGCTGGTGATGATCGCCAGCGAGGCGATCCCCAAACCAAGCGCATAGGCCGGGCCCTTATTGATGCGGTCAGAGATCAACTTGGCCGGGATCAGGAACACCCCGATGGTCACCAGCATGACCAGCAATACAAAGGAAACCTGGTCTTTCATATCGAGTTGGTACTGGATGAAATAAGGCACCAGCGCGGTCAACACGGTGAAGCTGAAACTGCTCAGGATGAAGGCGATCATCAGGATGATGAAAGGCCGGTTCTTGAAAGAGGTCAGGAATGCCCTGGCCGCCGGCAGTTTGGAGGGTTCCCCGGCCAGTTCGGGCCGTTCCTTGACAGAAAAAGTGGTCACCAGGGTGGTGATGATGGCGATCGCCCCGAAGACCGCTCCGGTGGCGCTCCAGGCTTGCTGCAGGTTAAGCCCGGCGCCTTTGAACACACCCGCCAGGAGGGTGGTCGAGGCCGCCCCGAGGATGTACCCGAACACGCTGAAGACCATCCGGATCGAGGTCAGGCTGGCGCGTTCGTTGTAGTCACGCGTCATCTCGGGGGTCAGGGCGTAGTAGGGCGTCGTGGTCATGGTGTGGAAGGAGTCGATCAGCCAGAAGGTCAGCAGCACGGCGAAGAAGGCCCCTGCGCCGCTCAGACCCTTCGGGAGGGAGAACATGATGCAGGCAGCGATCCCCAGCGGGACCGCGCCGATCAGCATGTAGATCCTCCGGCGCCCGAAGCGGCTGCGCGTCCGATCCGACCAGTAGCCGAAGAGTGGATCGTTGGCCGCGTCCCAGGTCAGCTTGCCGACCAGGAGCGCCAACCCGGCCGTGGCCGGGTTGATCCCGGCCACGTCGGTGTAGTAGAACAGCAGGAAAAACTGCATCGCCGAAGTGATCAGGGCAAAGCCCAGATCGGCCAAGCCGTACCGGAACTTGCTGCCAAGAGTGAGTTTTTGTTCCATTGGGTCCTCAAGTTGAGATGGTTATGAAATTGGAGAGCAGAGGGGATGAGAAGGGTTGTTCTTCCTGACGATCGGAAGGCCTGTATGTATTATATATATTAGCAGGTTGAAATGTCAATTTATTCCGGGAAGCGTGGCATGGTTTTGGCTGAGACCGGGTTTGGAGGGTCCAACCCGGGTGTAAAAGCTTGCCAGCCTGCTTATATTTCGTGAAAACCCTGGGCAGGGGGCAAAGTTTCTCGTCTGCCTGGCATCCTGTCTCAAAAGCCTTTTTCATGCCATAATATATCCATGCTCATCCTGCCTCTTTCCTCACCCATCGCCAACCTGGAAAATGCCGGCGGCAAGGGCGCCAGCCTGGCCCGCCTGGCCCGTCTCGGCCTGCCGGTACCACCCGGCTTCATCATTACAACGGATGCGTATCGCAGCTTCGTCGCAGTGAACGATCTTGCCGGTGTGATCGCTGCCGCCATCCGGGACATCCCTGCCGGCGATACGGAGCAATTGGAACATGCCTCCGCCCGGATCCGGCGCGCCTTTTCCGCCGGCCGGCTGCCGGTGGAGATCGCCGAGGCGGTTACACGCGAATATACCGCCCTGGGCTTCCAGAATTTGCGGCGTGGCTGTACGCTCCTCCGCCACCACCGAAGACCTGCCCGACCTGTCCTTTGCCGGGCAGCAGGATACCTACCTGAACGTCATCGGGGAAGCGCAACTGCTCAAGGCCGTCGTCGACTGCTGGAGCAGCCTGTGGACGGCGCGGGCGATCGGCTACCGGCTGCGCAATGCCATCTCGCACGAAGAGGCCGCGCTGGCAGTCATTGTGCAGCAGATGGTGCCGAGCGAGATCTCCGGGGTGCTGTTCACCGCCAACCCGCTGACCGGGCTGCTGAGCGAATCGGTCATCGACGCGACCTTTGGGCTGGGCGAGGCGCTCGTCTCGGGGCAGGTGGAGCCCGATCATTTTGTGGTCGACTCGTCCAGCGGCGCGATCCGCAGCCTCACGCTGGGAGCCAAGAAAACCGCCACGCGCAGCAAGGCCGGCGGGGGCGTGGAAAGCGTCCGGGAAGAGGCCGCCGGGCGGCAGACGCTCTCCGAGGAGCAGGTTCGCCGGCTGGTGGCAGCCGGTCAGACAGATCCAAAAGGAATACGGCGCCCCGCAGGATATCGAATGGGCCTTCGCAGGCGGCGAGCTGTTCATCCTGCAGTCGCGCCCGATCACCTCGCTGTTCCCCATCCCGCAGATCTCGTTTGACCCGCTGATCGTCTGGTTCTCGTTCGGGGCGGTCCAGGGGCTGGTCGGGCCGATGACCCCGCTCGGGCAGGAAGCCATCCAGCGGGTCGTCCTGGGCGTGGGGAAAAAGCTCGGGGTGAAGATCAAGTTACGAAGAACAGGATGTGTTCGTGGTGGCGGGCGAGCGCATCTGGGTCAAGATCAGCGACCTGATCCGCAACCCGCTCGGCAACCGTATCTTTGGCGGCTTCCTGGGTTTCGTCGAGCCGAGCGTCGGGCAGATCCTGCGACCAGCTCGTCGCCGACCCGCGCCTGGGTGCCGGGCAGGGCCGCTTCAAGTTCAGCACCCTGCGCCGCCTGCTGGGTTTCTTCCTGCCGGTCGCGGCGAACACGCTGCGGACCATGCTCCGCCCCGAGCAGGCGCGCGAGCGTTTCGACGCCCTGCCTGGAGGCCTACCTGCAGACGGTGCAGATCGCCCCCGGCGCGGACCGCTTCGAGCGGCTGGCGAACTTCGCCGCCTTCATGGATGCCCAGGGCGGCCTGGCGGATGCCCTGCCGACCCTGCTGCCGCATTTCATCCCGATCTTTGCGCCGGCCATGGCCTCGCTCAACCTGATCGGGCACCTGCTGCCCAGGAAGGATGCGGGCGACCACGGCTTTTCCATGGCTGGCGCTGGAAGTGACGCGCGGCCTGCCGCGCAATGTCACCACCGAGATGGACCTGGCGTTGTGGAAGACGGCGACCATGATCCGGGCCGATGCGGCTGCCGCGGAAGATGTTCCGCAGCACGGATGCCGCCGCGCTGGCGCTCCGCTTACCTGGAAGGGAACCTGCCCGCCGGCTGCCCAGTCTGCCGTGGAGCGATTTCATGGACACGATACGGCATGCGCGGCGTCGGCGAGATCGACCTCGGCCAGCCGCGCTGGCGGGAGGACCCGACGCCGGTCATGCAGACCCTGCAAAGTTACCTGCAGATCGCAGCCGGAGGCCGCCCCGGATGTGTTGTTCGAGCAGGGCGCGCAGGCGGCCGAAGAGGCCATCGAACGCCTGGCAGCCGAGGCGCGCCGCCAGCCCGGCGGCTGGATCAAGGCAAAACTGGTGCGCGGCGCAGCCCGGCGGGTGCGCCTGCTGATGGGCGCCCGCGAAAGCCCCAAGTTCTTCGCCGTGCGCGCCATGGGCATGCGTGCGCAGTGTCCTGCTCGAGATCGGGGAAGAGTTCGCCGCCGCCGGGACGATCGCCCGCCGGACGACCTGTTCTTCCTGCACGTGGCGGAACTGGAAGCGCTTGTCCCGCCAGGAAGCGCGCGACTGGAAAGCGCTCATCGCCGGGCGGCGCCAGGCCTACGAGCGCGAGCTGCGCCGCCGGCAGGTGCCGCGTGTCCTGGTCAGCGACGGGCGCGCTTTCTACGAAGGCGTCGGCGCGGAGACCGACACCGGCGACGTCATCACCGGCAGCCCGGTCTCGCCGGGCGTGGTCGGAAGGCATCGTCCACGTGGTGCTCGACCCGCGCGGCGTCCGGCTTGCTCCCGGGTGAGATCCTGGTCTGCCCCGGCACCGACCCGGCCTGGACGCCGCTGTTCATGGCGGCCGGCGGGCTGGTGATGGAAGTGGGCGGCATGATGACCCACGGCTCGGTCGTGGCGCGCGAGTACGGCATCCCGGCCGTGGTGGGCGTCCACCAGGCGACGCTGCGGCTGAAGGACGGGCAGCGCATCCGGCTGGATGGCACCAGCGGCAGGATCGAGCTGCTAAACGAAACATAAGGATGTTGATACTCGAACCAAAACCACACTTCAGGCGTTATACCTATATGGACTGTTATACGTTAAAAAATTTCTCATTATAAGAGCATTTAATGGTTATGGATAAACCAAATGAACGGGAAAACCCTGTTGTCACGGAACCACTTACAACCGAACGGATTCGTGACCTTTGGTCCCAAACCTACAATCGGGATGGGAAACCCGACTGGTCGCATATCTTCCCCTACTATCACGAAAACATCATATTCGAAGACAGCATCCAAAGGATCGAAGGCATTGCAGAATTTACCGCCATGTGCAACCGGCTGAGCGGACGCTGCGAACGGCTTCACATGGAGATCCTCTCGATCGTCATGGATTCCCAGCAGGTCTTCTTTCAGTGGAAAATGCTGATGATGTTCAAAAAATTCCCAAGCACCCCCCTGCACGGATGCACCCGGCTTACTCTGGGCGACGACAATAGAATTATTTACCAACGCGATTATTTTGACATCTGGGGCACAATTTTAAATGGCATTCCCATGCTCCGCAACGCTTATTGGAAATTCATGCGCAGGTACTTTGGGTAGTGCCCAGCCATGAAACTGCCGGAAGAGCTTCAATTCATCGCCAATGCACGCATGCTCCAAAAAACCACGGATGCCCGTATGGACGGGCGAGTCTGCATCCTCACAGGAGCGACTTCAGGGGTTGGCTACCAAGCTGCGAAACGCCTCGCACAGGGCGGGGCGCGATTGGTTCTCATCTGCCGGAACGACGCCAAGGCTGCGGCGTTGCAGGAAGAGTTGCAGCGGGAATATAACGTTCAAATTGATGTGGTGCTGGGGGATTTATCCCGGCTCGCAGATGTGCGTGAGGCTGCCGGTAAAATCCTTGGAAATTACCCCCGTATCGATGTGCTCATCAACAATGCCGGCGTTCATAACACCCGGCGCATACTGACCGCGGATGGCATCGAAACCGTTTTTTCTGTCAATCACCTGGCATCCTTCCTGCTCACCCGCCTGCTTCTCGACCGGCTTATCGCAAGCGCACCCTCCCGCATCCTTCAGGTAAATTCCCAGGGGCATCGCTTCGGCGGCCTGGACCTGGACGACCTCAATTGGGACCGGCGCCGCTATAAGGGGCTGCAGGGATATGGCGCATCAAAGGTCGCCCAGCTTCTGACAGTCTGGGAGCTGGCAGACAGGCTGAAGGGAAGCGGCGTGACGATCAATGCGGTGCATCCGGGAGAAGTCAGGACCAACATTGGTATGAATAACGGCTTTCTCTACCGGTGGTACCAGCGCTACTTGCTCTGGTGGATTCTCAAGGATCCGGTAATTTCCGGTGACGCCATTTATTATCTGGCCGCCGCGCCTGAGCTCGCAGAGGTGAGCGGAAAGTTCTTCAACTTGACGATCGAAGAAAAACCTGCCTCGCATGCTCTGGATCGCAGCCTGGGCAAGCGCGTCTGGATGATCAGCGAGCAACTGACCGGCCTGTCCCCTGCAGATTGAAGCGTAAATGGATTGTCATTGCGTGGGTCATGATTGTCCCAATCCGGAAGTATCTCCCCTTTCTCAACGCCAAATAAAATTCGGGAATATGTATAATAAATATGACAGTTCCTATTTTATCAAGCATTCCAATCACATTATCCATGAGTTTTTCCTTACGGAGTGAAGATGGATTTTGATGCCATCGTCGTTGGCAGCGGGATCGCCGGATTGACCGCCTCAGCCTATCTTTCCAAAGCCGGGCACAAAACCTTGCTGTGCGAAAAGGAAAACACGCTCGGTGGCCTCGTGAACTCCTTTGAGCGCGATGGCTTCACTTATGATGGCGGCATCCGGGCCATGGAAAATTCCGGAGTGCTTTTTCCGATGCTCAAACATCTGGGACTGGATATAGAATTTGTCAAGAATGCCATTTCCATTGGGATCGAGGACCGGGTCATCCGGGTCAATTCTGAAGAAAATGTAACCGAATATCAGGCCATGCTTGTCGATTTATATCCGGACAGCCGGGAAGAGATCGACCAGATCATCGCCCAGATCCGGAAGATCATGCATTACATGGATGTCCAGTATGGAATCGATAACCCGGTTTTTCTGGATATGAAAAAGGATCGGGATTATCTGGTAAAAGTTATCCTTCCCTGGGTGCTCAAATATGCCCTGACGGTCTCGAAGATCACCGCCTTGAACGAGCCGGTTGAGGATTTCCTGAAACGTTTTACCCGCAACCAGAGTTTGCTGGATATCATCTCCCAGCATTTCTTTCACGCAACTCCGGCCTTCTTTGCCCTCAGCTACCTGAAGCTGTACATTGACTATAATTACCCGCTCGGGGGCACCGGGAAATTCGTTGAAAAAATGGTCGCCTTCATAAGAGCTCACCAGGGCATGATCAACACGAACACGGATATTATTAAGGTGGATCCTCACGAACGGCTTGTGGTCGATGCCCATGAGAACGTCCATCACTATCGGCGGTTGATCTGGGCTGCCGACCTGAAATCCTTCTACCGGGTGATTGATCTGGAAAACGGGGCAAATGAAAAAGTAAAAAAGGCTGTCCTGGATCGACGGGCAGAGATTGCAGATAAATCCGGCAATGATTCGGTTTTTACCCTGTTCCTGGGATTGGACCTGAACAAAGAGTACTTTGCCAGCAAGGCCAGCGAACACTTCTTTTATACACCCAGCCGGGTCGGCCAGTCGGTGGCAGGCCCACTCCCCTTCAGTGCAGATCGGAATAAGATCGAGAAATGGCTGGAAACATTCTTCGCCAATACGACCTACGAGATTTCCTGCCCGGTCATGCGCGACAGCACATTGGCGCCCTCCGGAAAAACCGGTCTCATTGTGAGCGTCCTTTTCGACTACAGGCTCACCAAATATGTTGAGGAGATGGGCTGGTACGCCGAATTTAAATCCTTCTGTGAGAGGTGCATGCTGGATACATTGGATGCCTCGATCTATCCGGGTATCAAGAGTGCCATCCTGCACAGTTTTACCTCTACTCCGTTGACCATGGCGAAAGTCGCTGGTACCACCGAAGGCGCCATTACAGGCTGGGCCTTCACCAACCATCCCATGCCGGCGGAAAACCGGCTGCCCAGGATCATGAAGGCCATCAGGACTCCGGTCCCGGGCATATTCCAGGCTGGCCAGTGGACATACAGTCCCTCCGGGCTGCCAATTTCCATCCTGACAGGCAAGTTGGCCGCTGACCGGGTTATCAAGGAGTTGAATTCTCGAACGCGCTAAGAGGCGTTCAGATTTACAGAATTGGGCATCCACCAATCTGCACAATTTTTTCGTTCAGGTTGAGAAAATATCAGGTTAGATTGCTTTGATTAGTGTAGATTAGTGTCAATTCGCGGATAATTTTTATGCTCTCAATTGCCTTGATTTTCCTGGCGTTTTTTTGTGGATCGCTGCCTTTTTCCGTCTGGGTGGGAAAGGTATTTTTGGGTCAGGATGTGCGCCAGTATGGCGATGGAAATCCGGGCGCGGCCAATGTTTTCAGAGGTGGAAATAAATTAGCCGGGCTTCTGGCCCTGTTTCTCGATGTCGCCAAAGCTGCCGCTCCCGTCGGCGTGGCATATTTCAACCTGAATGTGCGCGGCGCAGCCATGTTCCTGATCGCCATCGCGCCAATTTTGGGACACGCTTTCTCGCCTTTCCTGCGCTTTCGGGGTGGAAAAGCCATCGCCACCGCTTTGGGGTCCTGGATTGGATTAACCCTCTGGAAGGCTTCGCTGCCCGGCGTTGTTGGAGCCGTGGTCGGGATCGCGCTGTTCACTCCGGCGGGTTGGTCGGTCATGTTTGCGATGGCATGCATATTGGCTGCCTTGATGGTCTGGCTCCCCAGCCCGCTCCTTCTCCTGGTATGGGCTGCTGAAACGTTCATCCTGGCCTGGACGCACCGCGCAGACCTGCGCCAGGGATTGCATCTGCGTCCATGGCTTGTCCGGTTCTTCCAGCGGGTAAAGGGCTGAAGATCCGCATGTCGAATTATCTGGCTCATGCCCTGATTTTTCATCTTATTGTTTTTCAGGGGGTTATCCTGTTGGTCATCCTAAGCAACATAAGGATCCTCCACCGTTCCAGGGGGCATATTCCTCCATCCGTTTTCCCAATGGTCTCGATCCTGGTCCCGGCCAGGAATGAAGAGCAGAACATTGCCGGCTGTGTTCGATCGCTGCTGGCACAGGATTATCCTTCTTTTGAGCTGCTTGTCCTTGACGACCAGTCTGAGGATGGCACTGGATCGATCCTGGAAAAACTCGCAAGTTCCCAGCCAGGCTTGCGAGTACTGCAGGGCGCCGCCCCTCCTGGAGACCTGCCAGGCAAGAATTGGGCCTGCAGCCAGTTGGCCCGTCAGGCGCAGGGCGATCTGCTTTTCTTCACGGATGCCGATACCAGGCATAAACCAGGCACACTGCGCGCCTTTGTAACTGCACTGGAGGGGGAACGGGCCGATTTGTTGACCGGTTTTCCCTGCCAGGAAGTGCATACCTGGGGAGAACGGCTGCTGGTGCCTTTTTTTTCCTGGGCAATGCTGTGTTTCATTCCACTCGTGTTAGCCTACCGGCTCCGGCTGCCGGCCCTTGCCAGCGCGGTTGGGCAGGGCTTGCTTTTTCGCCGTGAGGCCTATTGGACGGTCGGCGGACACATCCAGGCAGGTTCCTCCATTGTCGACGACCTGGTGCTGGCAAGGCGGATCAAAGCGGCCGGGTTGCGCTGGCGCGTGACCTACGCCGCTGATCTGGTCTCCTGCCGCATGTACCAGGAAAGCCAGGCAGCCAAGGATGGTTTTGAGAAGAACCTGTTTGCAGCTTTCGATTTCCGCCTGCTGCCTTTCCTGTTTGTTTTTATCTGGTTGGCGGTGATGTTCTGGGAACCCATGATCGTCCTGTTGGCGAGTCTCTTTGGACTGGCGTCCCAAGCACGGGCGGATGAACTTATCGCCTGTCTGGGGCTTTCCTTGCTAGTGTGGTTGGTACCCTACATGGATTTGCGCCTCCCATTTTGGCTGGCGTTCCTCTATCCACTCACGATCCTCTCAACCGAAGTCGTTGCCCTCCAATCTCTTTACCACAGCCTGCGCGGAGGCCTGTCATGGAAAGGCCGGAGCATTCCTCCACCCCGCTGGAGGTGGCTGTAGGTTCAACTGCATGTTTCCGGTCAGACGGGCCGGTACTCCAGGTAATCCCTGGTACCTTTTTTCGATTACCAAAAAGCCTGGTTCGATGATCTGGTCAACACAAACCTTCAGATCCACTCCTTGATTCTTTTCCAAAAAGAGAGTAATATTAACGATAATCATTATCCATAAATAACAACTATCGTAGGTGGTTTAGGATGCCCGATCCCCGGGTCCGATTTGATGAACTCATCACCGCACTAAAAGATCGTGATTTCCGGCTGACGCCTCAGCGGGTGGAACTGGTGCGTTTGATCGCTGCCAGCGCAGGCCATCCCAGCGCGGCGCAGCTCTTTGAACAGATCAAGACCCGCTTTCCCACCATGAGCCATGCCACCGTTTACAAGACTCTGGCGCTGCTCAAGGAAATGGGCCAGGTCCTCGAGATCGACCTGCGCGACGACAGCCACTACGATGGCAACCGGCCTGATCCACATCCGCACTTGATCTGTACGAATTGCGGCCGGATCGTGGATGGCGAGCTCGAAATTGAGCCGGCTTTGCTCAAGCAATTGGAGGAAACTTCCGGTTACCAAATCATACGCCCCCAAATCACCTTTTATGGTCTTTGCCCAGACTGCCAAAAAGGTGGTTAGCTAAACAACCCTCTAACTAAAAAGGAGAAAAACGATGAATGAAGAAAGTAAGTGCCCCGTAACGGGCAAATCCGGTCGAAGCACTGCCGACAGAGGCGCCTCGAATTGCGATTGGTGGCCCAAACAACTGAACCTGGGCATCCTTCACCAACATGCGCCAGCCTCCAACCCGCTGGGTCCCGGCTTCAACTATGCCGAAGAATTCAAGAAGCTTGATCTGGCCGCCGTGAAGAAGGACCTGTACGCGCTCATGACCGACTCGCAGGACTGGTGGCCGGCCGACTGGGGCCACTACGGCCCCCTATTCATTCGCATGGCCTGGCACAGCGCCGGTACCTACCGCACCTCTGACGGTCGCGGTGGCGGTGGCAGGGGGAACCAGCGTTTTGCGCCGATCAACAGCTGGCCTGACAACATCAACCTGGACAAGGCGCGCCGCCTGCTCTGGCCGATCAAGCAGAAATACGGGAATAAGATCTCCTGGGCCGATCTTATGATCCTGGCCGGCAACTGCGCGCTGGAATCGATGGGCTTCAAGACCTTCGGCTTTGGCGGCGGGCGGGTGGACATCTGGCAGCCAGAAGAGGACATCTACTGGGGCAAGGAAGAGACCTGGCTGGACGATAAGCGCTACAGCGGTGACCGCCAGCTTGAGGACCCCCTGGCCGCTGTGCAGATGGGGCTGATCTATGTGAACCCCGAAGGCCCGAACGGCAATCCCGACCCGGTCGCCTCGGGTCGCGATGTGCGCGAGACCTTCGCCCGCATGGCGATGAACGATGAAGAGACGGTCGCGCTTGTCGCCGGTGGACACACCTTTGGGAAAGCACACGGCGCGGGCGACCCGGCGCTGGTGGGACCGGAACCGGAAGCCGCCCCGATCGAAACGCAAGGTCTGGGTTGGATCAGCCGGTTCGGCAGCGGCAAGGGCGTGGACACCATCTCCAATGGTATCGAAGGTGCCTGGAAGCCTTACCCCACCAAATGGGACAACGGCTACTTTGAAATGTTGTTCGGCTACGAGTGGGAACTGGTCAAAAGTCCCGGCCGGCTCCCAGGAATGGCTGGCGAAAAACGTCAAGGAAAAAGACATGATCCCGGACGCGCATGACCCATCCAAAAAGCACCGGCCCATGATGACCACGGCCGACCTATCCCTGCGCTTTGACCCGATCTACGAACCCATCGCGCGTCGATTCCTGCAGGATCCACAGGCCTTTGCCGATGCGTTCGCGCGGGCCTGGTTCAAATTGACCCATCGCGACATGGGGCCCAAAGCCCGCTACCTAGGTCCTGAAGTCCCTGCCGAAAACCTGATCTGGCAGGATCCAATCCCCGCAGTCGATCACCCCCTGGTCAACGCCGGTGACATCGCCGAACTCAAGGCCAGGGTTTTGGCCTCAGGCCTGTCGGTGTCGGAACTGGTCTCCACCGCCTGGGCATCCGCCTCGACCTTCCGCGGCTCGGACAAGCGCGGCGGCGCAAACGGGGCGCGCATCCGCCTGGCGCCGCAAAAGGATTGGGAATCCAACCAACCCGCGCAACTGGCCAGGGTGCTGGGCGTACTCGAAAGCATTCAGCAGGCCTTCAACAACGCCCAGGCGGGTGGAAAGAAAGTCTCCATGGCGGATCTGATTGTGCTGGCTGGCTGCGCGGCGGTTGAAGCAGCCGCCAAGGCTGGCGGGCAGGCTGTCGAGGTGCCCTTTACCCCGGGCCGCGCGGATGCCACGCAAGACCAGACCGATGTGGAATCGTTTGCCGTACTGGAGCCCGAAGCGGATGGTTTCCGCAATTACCAGCCAAAGGCCTTCAGTGTGCCGGCCGAGGGAATGCTGGTGGACAAGGCGCAGCTGCTGACCCTGAGCGCGCCAGAGATGACCGTACTCGTCGGCGGCTTGCGCGTGCTGGGCGCCAACGTAGGCCAGTCGCCGCATGGCGTGTTTACGAAACGGGTTGGAACCCTGACGAACGATTTCTTTGTCAACCTGCTCGATATGGGCGTCGCCTGGCATCCCACCTCCGAAGCAGCGGACACTTTCGGAGCCCACGATCGCAAGACCGGCGAAGTCAAGTGGACAGGCACCCGCGTGGACCTGGTTTTTGGCTCAAATTCGCAGTTGCGCGCCCTGGCCGAAGTCTATGCACAGGAGGATGCAAAAGAGAAGTTCGTGCGTGACTTCGTCGCGGCCTGGAACAAAGTAATGAACCTTGACCGCTTCGACCTCACCGGAGTGTAGCATAGACATCTCAAAGATTTACCAGACAAAATCTCCTGAGGGTGGCAGGAGATTTTGTCTGCCTGGAACCTATCCAAAAATTAGAGTAAACCTTTTCACTTCACCACTTCCCCCTGGATGACCGGCGCATCCGCCGCGAAGACCAGTCCTTCCGGGCCGCCATCCACCTGGATCGTGTCGCCATCCTTGAATTCTCCGGCCAGGATCTTGAGCGATAGCGGGTCCTTCAGCTCGCGCTGGATGGCACGCTTCAGCGGACGGGCGCCAAAATCGGGATGATAACCCACCTCGGCCAGATATTCACGTGCAGCCGGGCTCACTTCCAGGGAATAACCCTTGTCGGCCAGCCGGCGCGCTACCTGCCGCAGCTGGATATCCACGATGCTCGCCAGGTGTTCCTTGCCCAGCGGGTGGAAGATGACGATCTCATCGATCCGGTTGAGGAACTCGGGACGGAAATGGGCCTGTAAAACCTGCGTCATGTCGTCACGAGTGACCGTTTGGCCGCCCTCCCAGAGCTGGTTTCCCAGGTTGGAGGTCATGATCACGACCGTGTTGCGGAAGTCCACCGTGCGTCCCTGGCCATCGGTCAGGCGGCCGTCATCCAGCAATTGCAGCAGCACGTTGAAGACCTCGGGATGGGCTTTTTCGATCTCGTCGAACAGCACCACGCTGTAAGGGCGGCGGCGCACCGCTTCGGTCAACTGGCCGCCTTCATCGTAGCCGACGTAGCCCGGAGGGGCACCGATCAGGCGCGAAACGGTATGCTTTTCCTGGTACTCGCTCATGTCGATGCGGATCATCGCCCGTTCATCGTCGAACAGGAACTCCGCCAGGGCGCGTGCCAGCTCGGTCTTGCCCACGCCGGTGGGGCCCAGAAAAATGAAGGAACCGATCGGGCGGTTGGGGTCCTGCAGACCCGCCCGGGCACGCCGCACGGCGTTCGAAACCACCCGCACGGCCTCATCCTGCCCGACCACACGCTGGTGCAGGCCCTCTTCCATGTGCAGCAGTTTCTGGGTCTCGCCTTCGAGCATGCGCGACGACCGGGATGCCCGTCCAGCGGGCGACCACCGCGGCGATCTCTTCGGCGTCCACTTCCTCTTTAAGCAATGCGCCTTCAGTTTGCACCGTCTTCAGCCGTTTTTCGGCCTCGGCCAGTTTTCCTTCCAGCTCGCGCAGGGTGCCGTAGCGCAGACGCGCTGCCTTTTCCAGGTCGGACTTGCCGCTCGGCCTGCTCGATCTCGGCGCGGGTCTGCTCGATCTGCTCTTTGACCGTCCGCAGTTCCGTGATGGCTCCTTTTTCGTTCTGCCAACGGGTCGTGATCTGGAGCGAGCGTTCTTTCAAGTCGGCCAGTTCTTTCACCAGCTTCTCCAGGCGTTCGATGGAAGCTTTGTCCTTTTCTTTTTTCAAGGCCTCGCGCTCGATCTCCAGCTGCATGACCTGGCGGTCCACCTCGTCCAGCGCCTGCGGCTTGGAATCGATCTCGGTGCGCAGGCGGGCGGCGGCTTCATCGATCAGGTCAATGGCTTTATCCGGCAGGCGCCGGTCGGTGATGTAGCGAGCGCTGAGGGTGGCCGCGGCGATCACGGCCGGGTCGGTGATGCGCACGCCGTGATGGACCTCGTAGCGCTCTTTGAGCCCGCGCAGGATCGAGATGGTGTCCTCCACGCTCGGCTCGTCCACCATCACAGGTTGGAAGCGGCGTTCCAGGGCGGGGTCCTTTTCCACGTATTTGCGGTATTCGTCCAGCGTGGTGGCGCCGATCATGTGCAGTTCGCCGCGCGCCAGCATCGGCTTGAGCATGTTGCTGGCGTCCATCGAGCCTTCGGCTTTGCCTGCGCCCACCACCGTGTGCATCTCGTCCACGAACAGGATGATCTCGCCCTGCCGATTCGGTGATCTCCTTGAGGACCGCCTTGAGGCGTTCCTCGAACTCGCCGCGATATTTCGCCCCGGCCACCAGCGCGCCCATATCCAGCTGGATCAGGCGTTTCTTCTTCAAGCCCTTCGGGCACGTCGCCGTTGACGATGCGCTGTGCCAGCCCTTCGGCAATGGCGGTCTTGCCCACGCCCGGCTCGCCGATGATGGCCGGGTTGTTCTTTGTGCGCCGGGATAGGATCTGGACCACGCGGCGGATCTCCTCGTCGCGCCCAATGACCGGGTCGAGCTTGCCCTGGCGTGCCAGGGCGGTCAGGTCGCGCCCGTATTTTTCCAGGGATTGGTAGGTGCCTTCCGGGTTTTCATTGCTGACCCGCTGGCTGCCGCGGATGGATTTGAGCGCGTTCAGGATGGCGTCCTTGGTCAGGCCGTATCCTGCCAGTCGTTTGCCTTCACTGGAATCGACCAGGGCCACCAGGATGTGTTCCACAGAGACGTAATCATCCTGCATCCCTTTGGCATAGCGCTCGGCGGAGGCAAGCACATCCGCGCGTGGCGGGAGCCAGGCCCACGTCCATGTTCGCGCCCTGGATCTTCGGGCGTCTTTCAAGGTCGTTTTGCAGATCTTCCTGCAGGGCCTGCACGCTGCCGGCCACCTTGGTCACCAGGGCCGGGATGATGCCGTCCTGCTGGCGGATCAAAGCCAGCAGCAGGTGGGCGGGTTCGATGGCCTGATGGTGCAGATCCTGGGCGATCTGTTGGGCGCTGAAGATGGCTTCCTGGGATTTTTGGGTGAATTTATCCAGGTTCATAGGTTTATCTTTGCCTCCAATAAATTACCAGCAGGGGTTGGTTCCATTGAAAAGCCGAGCTTTTGGAAGATGTGCTGCATGACCTGGTTATCCGGCGTAAGTGTGGCAGTGAGACGCAGCACATGTTCGCCTTTTGCCACCTCCACCAACTGGCGGATCAACTGGCCTCCCGATGCCCATGCCCTGGAATGGGTCACCCACCAGGACACTCAGGTGCGCCTCGTCCACTCCGTGGACCTTGCTCAGACGGCCAACGCCCAGGATGCGCTGTTCTCCATCACCTGGCTTGTCCAAGGCGACCAATGCGATCTCGCGATCGTAATCGCAGTGGCAAATGCGCGCCAGCCTCTCATGCACCACCCGTTCGAGTGAACAACATCGGCTGCAGGTAGCGCATGGAGACGCTTCGATCTGAAAGCGTCTCATGAAATTTGACCAGGAAAGGCTCATCCTCGGGCAGGATTGGACGGATGGTGATCTGCACGTGATCCCTGGTTGTCCACGTGCTTACATATTGGATGGGGAATGGCCGAATCGCCAGCCGGGGCAGCCTGTCTGCGCTGGTATCCGATCCGTAAAGGACCACACGCGCATCCAACGCCAGCAGTTGTTCCGGCGAGGCCATCAGTGGATTGATATCAAGTTCCTTGATCCAACGCTGCTCAACGATGAGTTGTCCGAATCGGACCAGCAGCCGCTCGAGGGCAGCCAGGTCGACCGGCTGGCGGCCGCGCACGCCCTTCAAGGCAGTGTAAATATGGGTCTGCTCCATCATCCGCCGCGCGAGCGTAGTGGTGAGAGGCGGGATTCCCAGGGCATGATCCTTGAATACCTCCACCAGTTGTCCGCCCAGCCCGAATAACAAGACCGGTCCGAACTGTGGGTCAATGCTGCTGCCCAGGATCAACTCATAACCATCGATCTTTGCCATCGGCTGAACGGTGACGCCCAGGAAGTGTTCCGCACCCACCTTGGTTCTTTACGGCCTCAGCAATGGCTTGATAGGCACCCTGGACCGCCCTGGAGTCCTTAAGATTCAACTGGACGCCGCCCACATCCGTTTTATGAGTGATCGTTTCGGAATGGAGTCTTAAGCACAACCGGATAACCGATCGCAGTCAGCAGCTTTGACCGCTTCCTGCTCGTTAAGGGCAATCCAGCGTCTTCACGGTCGGGATGCCATAGGATGACAGAAGCTGTTTGGACTCAATTCGGTCAGAATGGTCCGGCCCGAATCGCGAACGGTTTTGATGATCTGGGCGGCGCCCTCACGGTCAAGCGGGGTTTCCCCGCCTTCGGAGGCCGGCATGGGCGTTTCATACAGGCTGCTGCAGGTTCTCGGAATAATGTGCCATGTAGTCGAAAACGCGTGCAGCCGTATCCGGGTAGGGAAAGGTGGGGATATTCATGCGGTTGAGGATCCTTTCGCCGGGTTCCACATCCTTACCGCCCATCCAGTTGGCGATCACCGGCTTGTCCAGCGATTGTGCATACGGCCGTAATTCTTCGGCAGTCTTGGTCGGGTCCGTCATGGCTTGAGGAGTGAGGATGACCAGGATGCCGTCACTGTTCGGGTCTTTTGCGGCGATTTCAAGGGCTTTGCTGTAGCGCTCCGGACTGGCGTCTCCCAGGATATCCACAGGATTGTTATGACTCCAGGCTGGCGGCAAAAGGCTGTTGAATGCGGCCATGCTTTCAGTTGAAAGCTCGGCCAATTCACCCCCGTTGGTGATCAGCGCATCGGTGGCAAGCACCCCCGGACCGCCGGCGTTGGTCAGGATCGTCAGGCGGCGGCCTTTCGGGCGCGGCTGCTTCCCGAGCACCTCCGCCAGGTAGAATAGCTCGGCAATGCTGCCAACGCGGAGTACACCGCTGCGGCGAAAGGCCACTTCCAGGACCTCATCACTGCCGGTCAGCGAGCCTGTATGGGAGGCGGCCGCCTTTGCAGCTCCCTCGGTCCGGCCCGGCTTGATGACGATGATGGGTTTGGTCAGCGCAACTTCGCGCGCCGCCGAAAGGAAGCCGCGCGCATTCCCGATGGTCTCCATATAGATGACGATGCTCTCCGTATGCGGGTCATCGCCCAGATAATAGATCAGATCGCTCCAGTCCACGTCCAGCATGGAGCCGATCGAGACAAACGCGCTGAAACCCACGTTCTCGCGCAGGCTCCAATCCAGGATGGCCGTGCACAACGCTCCGCTCTGGCTGATAAAGCCGACGCTGCCGCGGCTGTGCCATCGTGCTGGCGAAGGTGGCGTTCAAGCCGGTGGTCGGGCTCATCACACCCAGACAGTTCGGGCCAATGATGCGCATCCTGCCGCGGTGCGCATGCTCCATCATCTGGCGCTCGAGTTCAACACCCTTCTCACCGGTTTCCTTGAAATCCGGCCGAAATGATGATGGCGCTTTTTACTCCGGCATTCACACAATCACCGATAACGCCCGGGACGGTTTGAGCGGGTGTCACCACAACGGCCAGGTCAACCTGTTCAGGGACGGCCGAGATATCCGGATACGCCCGGATGCCCAACACGCTCGGCCGCTTCGGGTTGACCGGATAGACGGTTCCGCCAAAAGGACTGCTGATGAGGTTCCATATTATGGTACGGCCGACACTGCCGGGTGTCTCCGTCGCACCGATCACGGCAATGCTTTTCGGCGCAAAGATCGTATCCAATGCCTGGCGCTCATAATGCAGGACATCGTGTGCTGGATCAAAGATGGAGGGGTTCGGGTTGGGACATTTTTTCTCCTTTCAAGATCTGCCATCCGGCAGCGATCTGACCGTTCTACTTCCAATCCCATGCTTTTGCCTGTGATAATTGGGCGGCTCTCTCAATGCCGGTCAGCCGTAATTATTCTTCATATTCCAGTTCGATCCAGATGGCCTCGTCAAAGACTTCCCGGTAACGCGCCAGGCGCATTTGCTGGCTGGCAGCGTGGGTGGTCAGCTCGGCCTCCAACCGGCGGATGTGCGCCTGTAATTCGATCACCTGGCTGCGCAGGTGCAGGATCGCCTGTGCGGCGGCCGCGTCGACCCCGAGATCATCCTGTAAACGGCGCTGCATGCGCGACTCGTGGCCTTCGGATGGAGCATAGCGGAAACTTTTTTGGGATCTATTTTTGGGATTCATGATCTGACCTCATTAAGAACCAGCCTGGGAGCGTTTTTGCCTGGCAGCGGCCAGTGTGCCCATACTGCTGACCTCCTGGTCGGTCAGCGTCTCAGGCAGCACCAGCCTGACCCGGGCAAACAGGTCGCCGGGTTGGTCCGGCTTGCCCGGGTGGGGCATGCCTTTGCCGCGCAGGCGGAAACTCCGGTTGGCATTCGTGCGGGGCGGGATCGTCAGGATCAGCGGTCGCTCCAGGGTCGGGACGCGCACTTCCCCGCCTGCAACCGCCGTAAAGATATCCACCGGCACGTCGATGTGCAGGTCATCGCCGGCGCGCTCGAAGGTCTGATTGGGCAGGATATGCACGCTCAAATACAGGTCTCCGGCCGGGCCATTGTTGCGGCCGGGCTCCCCCTGGCCTGCCAGGCGGACGCGCGATCCGGTGTCCACACCGGCCGGGATACCGGCCTGGATGCGGTGCCCGTCTATTTCCAGCAGTCGTTTCGTGCCGTGAAAAGCCTCTTCCAGGGTCAGGTCGACTTCGTATTCGACATCCCGGCCGCGCCGCGCTGCGGAAGAAGCCTGGCTGCCGCCCTGGCCGGCTCTGCGGGCCTGGCCAAAGATATTGGTGAAGAAGTCGGAATACGGCGATTCGCTCCCGAAGAGATCTTCCAGGTCCTCGGCGCTGGCATATTGGACATGCACCCCTTCGCCAGGTTGGGCACCGGTTTGAGCGCCAGGCTGCGCGGACCAGTTTTGCCAGTCGAAATCCTGCTGCCGGCCGCCGGTCTGCTGCCACTGCTGGTATTGGGCCCGCAGCGCATCATACTTCTTGCGCTGTTCCTCATTCGACAGGACCTGGTATGCCTCGTTGATGGTTTTGAATTTCTCTTCGGCTTCCTTGTCGCCCGGGTTCACATCCGGGTGGAGCTTGCGCGCCAACTGGCGGTACGCCTGCTGGATGACTTTCTTATCGGCGTCCGGAGGTACACCTAATATTTCGTAATAATCCTTATAATCCATGGGGAACCGCCTCGTTCTTTAATTTTTTAGTGGCTTTCTCTGCGATCCTGGCGATCTGCGCGGTAAACAGAGCCCTTTCATTAACCGCTATTCCTGATTATAGACAGATTATGTCTGAAATATGTAGACGAAAGATAAGAGGAAAATAAGTCGCACAGCGCGCTTATGATTTTCTTACAATTTTTTTGCCATGCGATGAAGGAATGGAAGTAAAATTTACCTGGAAAAATCGAATTTCAAAACACTCTTGCAGGTGACTTTTATATCTTTACAGGAGGCAAACATGTCCGAACCCACCCCCAGCGCCAGCCAGACGGAAGCCGAACGCTTTTCGTTCAAGGCCGAGACCCGCCAGCTTCTGAACATCCTGATCCATTCCCTCTACAAGGACCGGGAGGTTTTCCTGCGCGAGCTGCTCTCGAACGCTTCCGACGCGCTCAACCGCATGCGCTTCGAAATGCTGACCGACCACCAGGTGCTCGACCCGGGCGTCGAGCTGGGCATCCATATCACTGCGGACAAAGAGCAGCGCCTGCTCACCCTCCAGGATACCGGCATCGGCATGACCCGTGACGAGATCATCGAGAACCTCGGCACGATCGCGCAATCCGGGGCGCGCAAATTCATGGAAGCCACCCAGGATAAAAAGGTGGATTTTACCCAGGTGATCGGCCAGTTCGGGGTGGGCTTCTACTCGGTCTTCATGGTGGCCGAATGGGTGCGGGTGACCTCGCGCTCCTACAAGCCGCGCGCCAAAGCGGTCACGCTGGTACGCCACCGGCGAGGACAACTTCGAGGTCGAGGCGGCGGAAATGAACGAAGCGCGGCACCAAGGTCGAGGTCAAGCTCAAGGAAGACGCCGCCGAATTCGCCGAGGAGTACCGCCTGAAGGAGATCATCCACAAGCATTCCGATTACATCGGCTTCCCGATCTACCGTTGGGGACGCCAAAGAACCGGTCAACAAACAGACCTCGCTCTGGCGGACGCCCAAACAGTCCGTCACCGAAGAGCAGTACAAGGATTTTTACCGCCAGGCCACCCTGGACTTCGAGGAACCGCTCATGCACATCCACATCATCACGGATGTGCCGGTGCAGTTGTACGCGCTGCTCTATATCCCGCGCAAGGCCGAGCGCGGCATGCTGGCCCTGCGCCGGGAGGATGGGCTGAAGCTGTATTCCCGCAACATCCTGATCGACGAGTACAACAAGGACCTGCTGCCCGAGTACCTGCGCTTCGTGCAGGGCGTGGTGGATTCGGAGGACCTGCCGCTGAATGTCTCGCGCGAGACCATCCAGTCCAGCGGGCTGATGGCCAAGTCTGAAAAAGGTGCTGACCAACCAGGTCATCAAGGATCTGGAAGCCCTGGCCGGCAAGGAGCCCGAAAAATACCAGGAATTCTGGCAGGAATTCGGCGGCTACCTCAAGCAGGGCATCGCCATGGCCCCGGCGGAAGCCGAAGCGCTGCAGCCCTTGCTGCGTTTCAAAACCAACCTGCAGCCTGAAAGCTGGTCCTCCCTGGCCGATGTAGCCGGGCGGATGAAGCCGGACCAGAAGGAGATCTACTACATCGTCGGCGAAGACGCCAAATCGGTCCTGCGCAGCCCGCACCTGGAATATTTCCAGGCGCAGGGCACCGAAGTGCTGCTGCTGACCGAGCCGATGGACAGCTTCATGCTGATGGGCCTGCATAAATACAAGGACTTCGAGCTCAAAAACGCCGCCCAGGTGGAACTGCCCGAGCAGACCAGGCGAGGCCGAAAAGGCCGGAGCAGATCCCCGAGGACGATTTCAAGACCCTGGTGGAGCGCTTCAAACAGGTCCTGGGCGAACGCGTGACGGATGTGCGCGCCAGCAGCCGGCTTTCGCAGTCGGTTGCCCGCCTGGTCGACCCGCAGGGCGCGCTGAACCCTGAACTGCAGCGTGTCTACAAGTACCTTGGCAGGGAAGTCGAACTGCCCAAAAAGATCCTGGAACTCAACCCAAGCCACGCCATCCTGAAGAACCTGCTCAAACTGGAGAGCGGCTCGGAACTGCAGAACCTGGTGATCGAGCAGATCTACGACAGCGCCCTGCTGGTGGAAGGTCTGCACCCGGACCCGTCCAGCATGGTGCCGCGCCTCCAGCAGATCATGGAAGCCGCGCTCGAACGGGGTGAGAAGAAGGATTGAAAAAACTTAACCACGACCCCCATCTGAGGAGCGAATATGACTGACCTGACCAACAAAGCCTTTTCCACCCGGGCAGTGCATGCCGGCGAGAGAGTCAAGCCGGGTAACTACACCCCGGTTGCCACCTCGATCGTGCCCAGCGTGGGATACCTGTACGAGAGCATGGATGACCTGGATGCCGTCTTCGCCAACACGCAGCCCGGCTATGTCTATGCGCGCTACACCAGCCCGACCCTGGCAGCCTTCGAGACTGCCGTCGCAGCCCTGGAAGAGGGCGAAGCCGCCCTGGCCTTTGCGTTCGGCATGGCAGCGATCCATACCAGCCTGCTGGCCGCCGGGGTGCGCGCCGGGTCGAGCGTGGTCTCGGCCTTCGACGTGTACGGCGCCACCTACAGCCTGCTGAAACGGCTCTTCGCCGACCTGGGGGTCAGCACAACCATGGTGGATGTCAGCGACCTGGGCGCAGTTGAGACTGCCCTGAAGGACACCAAACCGGCGGTGTTATTGGTGGAAACGATCTCGAATCCCCTGCTGAAAGTGGCGGATATCCCGGCTTTGGCAGAGCTGGCCCACCGCCACGGGGCGCAGCTGCTCGTGGATAATACCTTCGCCACCCCTTACTTATTCCGTCCGCTGCTGCACGGGGCCGATTATGTCATCCACAGCGCAACCAAGTACCTGGCCGGCCATGGGGATGTGCTGGCCGGCGTGGTGGTCACATCCGCCTCCAACCGGGCGCGGATGTTCGAGATCAACAAGCTGGTGGGCGGCACGCTCGGCCCGTTCGAGGCCTGGCTGGCGTTACGCGGCTTGAAGACTCTGCCCCTGCGCGTGCGCCAGCAATGCAGCAATGCCCGGCAGCTGGCCGGATGGCTTGCCAGCCGCCCGGAGATCGCACGCGTCAATTATCCCGGCCTGACAGCTCATCCTCAGTATGAACTGGCCCAGCGTCTGTTCAATGGGCAGGGCACCGGCGGCATGCTATCCTTCGAGATCCGGGATGCCAGCCGTGCAGATGTATTCCGCTTCATGGAAAGGCTGCAGCTATGCCTGCCCGCCACCACCCTGGGGGATATTTACACGCTGGTGCTGCATCCGGCCACTTCCAGCCACCGCTCGCTGACCGAAGCCGAACGGGAGCAGGTGGGCATAAGCGAGGGACTCGTGCGCCTTTCCGCCGGGATCGAAGACCCCGCCGATATCCAGGCCGACCTGGAGCAAGCCTTGCAGGTGTTGAAGAAGTAAACGAGGGCGGAGAGAATTGATGGAAGTGACTGTGACCTGCCTTACACACCTACACACCCTACACAGCTACACAGGCCGGGAAGATTGTCTGGTTATTTTTACGCAGGTTAATGGGCTGCAGGCGCTTTGTGACCGCCTGTGAGAAACCCTGGGCTGATCCCAGAGATGGCTGTTCAGGGAGACAACAACGATTTCAGGGCTATCGACCTTTCGAAGCCGGAACCCTGGCCGGGGGCCGGAAAGGTATACGGCTTGTAGGCAGCGATCTTCGGATCGGGCCATGGACCCAGCATACTGCGGTACTTCTCGGGGAGCAGGTCATGGACTTCATCCGCCCCGGCCCTGGCAATGCATTCCACGACAATGTCCCTTAATCCGTGCTGTTTCCAGAACGTGTCCACGCGCAGGCCGCTCGGCAGGCAGTCAGCCATGCGTAAATTGTAGTTGCGCAGATAATCGCCCGCATCCAGCAGCCCATACATGGCAGACAGGATCAGCACGCGGCCATCAAATTTTGGGAAAAGATGGTAGAAATCACTGAACAGATAAATAAAGCCCTGGTATCTCTGGTAAGCCGGCTGGTATTTGTTTTCCCCGGCTTGATCAATCCCCAGGGCATGGTCGGAAGTCTCCTGTAGAATGGCCTTCAATTCCTTGCGTGCGCTCAAAAGCTGCCTGTACGCGGCCGGTGAAAGACTGTTCTTCAGCCTGGAGGGCGGGTGAAGCGGTTGTCCGCCGGGGGCTTTCTTGGCGCTGCACGAGATCAAAATAAGTTTCATGGAACCTTTACGATAGGGGAATATTAGCACAACTCTCCGGATTGGTCGACAATTCCAGGGTCTGACTTGCCACTGTTCCGGTTAGCTGCATAAAAAATCCATGGGGGACTTTTGCATTGAGGTCCTCCATGGCGAAGCGTGAATTGGCGGTTCATGCTAAAATAAATAACAAGCCGCGTGGTCATATAGATCAATTTCATCGAACCTGTAAAACCTGGTGTTTAACCGCAATCTGTTTGCGTTGGTTTTTTTCCTGTGATCAGGGAGTGTCATTGCCATAAAGGAGCAAACCATGCCAAACGATATCTCCCAAATATTGTCCTGGAGCATTACCGATCCATAAGGTTGTGAAGAGCATAAAAAACTCTTCGTCGTGTATTAGGATGCCAAAGGAGGAACGAATGTCAAACACCCACGTTTTAAATAGGTTGGGACAATCAGGCCTCTTGATCATGCTCCTGATTGGCCTGGTCAGCTGCGGGGGGCCCCAGAAGGTCCCGGTTGGCTCACCCACGCTTGCCGGGGAACCTGGACCCGCCGCAACCGATACGCCCTCTGTTCCCGCCACAGCCGTCCCGGCCGCCGGAACGACCAGCCTCACGGTGGTCATTCCGGAAGATCCGCCCAGTTTCAACGCAGTGATCAGCGACACCGGCTACGATGCCCTGGTGATGCATATGACCCTGTTGGGGATGACCGGCATCGACCCGGAAGGAAACATTTTCCCGGTCCTGGCCAGCGAGCTGCCCAGTGTGGAAAATGGCGGAGTGGTTGTGGACAACCAGGCTGGCACGATGGACGTGACCTGGAAGATGCGCCAGGATGTGAACTGGGCAGACGGCACCCCGGTGACCACTGAGGATGTGCTCTTCACCTATGAGGCCATTACGGACCCGACCAACGGTTTTGCCATTCCCGGCCTGGACTTGGTCACCGGCATCGATAAGACTGACAATTACACCTTCGTGGTACATTTCAGCAGCATCTATCCCGGTTACCTGACCTTCCTGGGCGGCCGGCAAATTGTCATCTGGCCCAAGCACTTACTGCAAGCTGGAGCAGGGCTATACCGCCTGGGACTGCGGCCGCACCCCGTTCAGCGACGGCCCTTACACTCTTCAAGATTGGGTCACCGGCGACCATTTGATCTTCGTCCGCAACCCCAAGTACTTCGAGCCGGGCAAGCCCAAGATCGACCAGATCATTGTCCGGATCGTCCCGGACGCCTCGGTGCGCGAGACCATGATGCGCCAGGGCGAAGCCGACCTGCTGATGTGGGCCACCGAGCAAGTCGCAAACGATCTGAAGGATGCCACCAACGTCAAGCTCAGCATCAGCCCGACCAGCCGCTGGGTGATGCGCCTGTTCATCAACCTGGCCGCCAAGGGCAAGACCGACCCGGTGGCAGACCCCAACCCCTTCTTTGGAGACGTGCGCGTGCGCCAGGCCATCCGCCTGGCCATCGACGTTGACAAGATCACCAGTTCGGTCTGGTACGGCTATGCCCAGCCGGTCTGGACCGAGTTCTTCCGCCCGCCCTATAACACCTGTAACATCGCCCGGCCGAAATATGATGTCGAG
Organism: uncultured Chloroflexia bacterium; assembly: GCA_963830665.1. GTDB lineage: Bacteria > Chloroflexota > Anaerolineae > Anaerolineales > Villigracilaceae > UBA877. The sequence goes on along the minus strand of CAWHNM010000015.1, from coordinate 193,195 downwards.
GCCGCCAAAGCGCTGCTCGACCAGGCTGGCTGGATCGTTGGCAGCGATGGCATCCGCACTTGCAAGGGCTGCAAGTACGCACATGAAGGTGACAAGTTCCAGTTTGACCTGCTGACCTACTCCGAATACGGCGAGCCGCTCGATCCTGACCCAGCAGTTGATCGGCGAAATGCTCAAGGCCGTCGGCATCCAGGCGGACCTGACCCAGGCCGAGGGCAGCGTCATGTGGGCCGACTCTGCCAGCGGCGGCATCGAGCAGAGCGGGAATTTCAACATGGATCTCTATGATGACGGTTATGCCGGCATCGATCCATCCTACTTCCTGAGTTATTACTACTCCTCCGGCTCGGCCGTCCCAGATCATGGGCTGGAACGTGGTGCGTTTCATGAACACAGAGTTCGACGCGTTGACCGAAAAGACCAACACCCTCAACCTGCAGGACCGCCAGACCGCCTTCTGCCAGATGGCTCAGATCCTGGACCAGCAATTGCCCCAGATCCTGCTCTTCACGACCCTGAACGCGGAGGCCTATTCGACCGGCCTGACGAACATCCAGGCCAACATAAACGATGTGGTCTCCTGGAACGTAGCGGACTGGACGGTCGTAAAGTAGTCTTTCCATATCCCACAGGCCGGGAGCCAGTCTCAGCCTCCCGGCTTTATTCCTGCATTCCGACGGAGGCTGGGTTGGGCCAATATATCTTGCGGCGCCTGGTGCAAGCGGTAGGCATCCTGTTCCTGCTCAGCATCCTGTTCTTTGCCCTGGTCAACCTGGCCCCGGGTGGACCGCTGGCTGGCTACGGCGGCGCCCGCCGCCTGCCGCCTGAGCAGGCTGCCATCCTCAGAGCGTCAACTTGGCCTGGATAAGCCCTTGCCGGTCCAGTACGTGGTCTGGATGGTCGGCAACGATTGGATGAAGACCGGAACCGGCGCCGCGGCAGGTGGGGCAGGCCACGGCACCCGGCTCGGCATCCTGCGCGGCGATTTCGGCTTCTCTTTCCAGACCCGCCAGCCGGTGCTGACCGTGATCCGGGAGCGCGTACCGAACACACTCTATCTAATGATCGTGACTTTGCTGGTCGCCCTGGTGATCGCCATCCCGGCTGGCATCCTTTCAGCCGTCCGGCAGTATTCATTCTTCGACATATTCGTGACCACTTCCTCCTTCGCCGGGCAGGCCATCCCGGACTTCTGGCTTGGCTTGATCCTGATCATCATCTTCTATGCCTGGCTAAAAAACCCTTTTACCGGAGACCCCTTGCTGCCCTCGGGTGGCATCCTGACCATCGGCGCGCCTTTTTCGCTCCTGGATGCTCTCCGCCACCTGATCCTGCCCGTGGCAACCGGGGCCCTGGGTTGGATCGCCTGGTACTCGCGCTTCCTGCGCTCGAGCATGCTGGATGTGATCCACCAGGATTACCTGCGCACCGCGCGTGCCAAGGGTCTCACCGAACGGGTGGTCATCCTCAAACATGCCCTCGCGCAATGCCACTCATCCCGCTCGTGACCCTGTTCGCCCTCGACCTGCCCTATATATTCAGCGGGGCGGTGTTCATCGAAACGATCTTTGCCTGGCCGGGCATGGGACGGCTGTATTACCAGGCCGCGCTGCAGCGTGATTATCCTGTCCTGATGGCGGTCCTGATCATCGGCGCCGGGACTGATCATACTTTCCAACCTGCTCGCCGATATCCTGTATGCGGCCCTGGACCCGCGCATTCGTTACTCGTGAGCGAACGCATGAACCAACCGGTCCCGACCACGAAGACGAACGCCCTCGCCACGACAGCCGACTTTCTGGAAGACAACCGCGCCTCTTCCAGGGTAATGGCGCCGCTTCCTCAAGCATCCGGGCGCCATGGCTGGCTCGATCGTCCTGGCGATCCTGATCCTGGCGGTTCTTTTGGGATCCTTTTCCCCTTACAGCTCGGTGGATTCGAACGTCTCCGAGCGGCTGCAACCCCCTTCGCTCCACCACCCGATGGGCACGGATGCCCTCGGGCGCGACCTGTTGACGCGCATCCTCTACGGCGGGCGCATCTCCCTGACGGTGGGCCTGATGGTGGTTGGCATCACGCTCGTGATCGGCGTTACGGTGGGCGCTCTGGCCGGCTATGCCGGCGGCTGGATCGACAATGTGCTCATGCGCATCACCGACGTGGCCCTGACCCTGCCCTCCCTGCTGGTCCTGATCCTGCTGAGTGCCATCCTGCGCGATGTGGAGCTGCCCTTCTTTCAGAGGAACAACGTGATCACCATCTGCGGTTGTGATCGGGCTGCTCTCCTGGATGACCTTTGCCCGCCTGGTGCAGAGCAGCCTTCCTGACCCTTCGCGAGTTGGACTTTGTCACCGCCGCGCGCAGCCTGGGACTCCTCGAACCTGCGCATCGTCATGCGCCATATCCTGCCGAATGCCATCGGCCCGATCATCGTCGAAGCGACGCTGCACGCTGGGGTTACGCCATCATCGAAGAATCCGGCTTGAGCTTCCTGGGCTTTGGCATCCAGCCGCCCACCCCCAGTTGGGGCAACCTGCTCAGCAACGCCCAGCAGAACTTCGTGCGTACTCCCTGGCTGGCGATCTTCCCGGGGCTGATGATCTTCCTGACCATCATCTCGGTCAACTACATTGGCGACGGCTTGCGGGATGCATTTGATCCGTATAAAGTGTTGGAAAAAGTTGGAGAAGTCTAACAGAAACCAGGCTCATTTTTAATCATCATCTCAAGGAGGCAGACATGTCCACCGAACGATCACCACTGGAACCCTTGCGCACCCCTTACCGGCTTGAATACCTGAGCCAGGCTCAACTGGAACAGCTCCAGGCTGCCACGCTGGATATTCTCGAAAACACCGGCGTGCGCTTCCCCTCGGATAAAGCCCTGCGGGTTCTGGCAGACCACGGCGGCCCTGGTGGACGGACACACGCAAGTGGTGAAATTCCCCCGCGAGGTTGTCATGAAAGCCATGTCGACCATCCCGCGTACTTTCACCATGGGTGCGCGTGATCCCTCCTATGACCTTCATCTGGAGGATGGCTGCACCTATTTCACCACCGACGGCTGCGGTGTCGAAACCATCGACTTCCAGACCCGCCAGCTGCGGCCCTCCTGCAAGGAGGATGTCGGAAAAATGGCGCGCGTGTCCGATTACCTGCCATCGATTGGTTTCTATCTGGCCGATGGTCAGCGCACAGGATTTTGGCACGACCGCGCCGCTGCATGAGCTGGAGGCCGCCTACAACAACACCGTCAAGCACGTCCAGAGCGAGACCGTCATGGGCGAGGTGCCCGCCCGCTATGCGGTCGAGATGGCCACCGTGATCGCCGGCAGCAAGGAAGAAGCTGCGCAAGCGCCCGCCTTTCTCGCTGGTGGTTTGCACGATCGCCCCGCTTGATCCAGGACAAGGAAGGCATCGAAGGCGCCATGGTGCTGGCCGAGGCCGGCATTCCGGTCGGGTTCCTGGCCATGCCCACCCTGGGCACCACCGCACCCGCCACCCTGGCCGGGGCGCTGGCGATGGGCGATGCCGAGATCATCAGCGCGGCCGTGCTGATGCAAATGGTCGCGCCCGGGGCGCCGGTCTTCCATTCCTTGATGCAAGCCTGGGCCGACCCCAGCTCGGGCAGCTATGTCAGCTATCCGCTGGATGCGCGCGGCCGTTATGCCCCGGTCGAAATGGCCCATCATTGGGGCATGCCGGCGCTGGGCGCCTGTTATGGCACCGACAGCCCCGAAGCCGGCACCTGGCAGGCCGCCGCAGAACCTGCCATGGACCCCTATATGGTCGGCTCTGAGCGGCGCGGAGATCGTTACCGGGATGGGTCTGAGCCATACCTATACCCGGCTCTACCCCGAGCAGCTGCTCATGGATGCAGATATCTACCAGCGGGCGCGCCATTACCTGATGGCCATGGAGATCAGCCCGGAGACCCTGGCGCTGGATACCATCCATGCGGTTGGCCCGGGCGGGCATTTCCTGGCCCAAAAACACACCCGCCTGCACATGCGGGATGCCATGAAGCGCGCGCATCACGCACCAGGCTGGCCCGGATGGGAAATACCAGGATGCCCGCCAGTTCGCCATCGAAAAGACCAGCTGGATCCTGGAGAACCACCATCCGGAACCGTTGGAAGCCTGCCAAACAGGCCGAATTGGCCCGCATCCTGGCTGCCGCAGATAAGGAATTGGGATAGGATTCTGTACTCATGCCCTCCAGTCCAACCCCCCCGCTCCAACCGATCACTCCCGCCTATCACCTGCGCATCCTGAGCGACGAACAGCTCGCCACTCTCAAGACCGCCACCTTGCACGATCCTGCAGGAGACCGGCGTCCATTGCCCGTCGGAAAAGGCCCTGAAGATCTATGCCGAGCATGGCGCGCAGGTGGACTTTGCAGCGCAGGTCGTCAAACTGGCCCCGGAAGTCGTGCTGGAGGCCATGCGCCATGCGCCGCGCTTCTACACCATGGGGGCGCGCTCGCCGGCCTTCGACCTCCGGCTGGATGGGAAATCCACCTACCTGGCGACCGACGGCTGCGGCGTGGAAATGATCGACTTTAGTCACCCGCCAGCGCCGGGCCTCCTGCAAGGAGGACGTCGCCAAAATGGCGCGCATTTCCGACTACCTGTCTTCGATCGGCTTTCTACTGGCCGATCGTCAGCGCCCAGGATTTCCCCGCCACCGCCCCCCTGCACGAATTGGATGCCTCGTTCAACAACACCGTCAAGCATGTCCAGAGCGAGACCATCATGGGCGAGGCATTGGCCCGGCATGCCGTGGAAATGGCGCGTGTGGTCGCCGGGGACGAAAGCACCCTGCGCCGGCGCCCGCCGCTCTCGCTGCTGGTCTGCTGCATCGCGCCGCTCGGACTGGACCGGGACGGGATGGAATCGGCCCTGGTGCTGGCGGAAGCCGGGCTGCCGGTCGGGTTCATGTCCATGGCAAATGTCGGCTCAACCGGTCCGGCCACGCTGGCCGGGACGCTGGTCACCGGCGACGCGGAGATCGTCGCCGCCATGATCCTGATCCAGATGGCGCACCCGGGCGCGCCCGTCTTCCACTCGATGATGCCCGGGATCATGCACCCGCACACCGGCGCCTACCTGGCGACTGCCTGGGAAGGCACCCTGCTCTACCCGGTCGGCGTGGAAATGGCGCATGCCTGGGGCGTGCCCAGCCTGGCGGGTGTCTTCGCCACGGATGGTCAGACGCCCGGCTGGCAGTCCGGCGGGGACGCGGCTTCCTCGTTGATGCTGTGCGCCCTGACCGGCGCAGAGACCGGCAGCGGGCTGGGCCTGCTCGAATCGTGCACCCTGCTCTACCCGGAAGAGATCCTGCTCGACAGCGATATCTACCAGCGCGTCCGCCTGGAGGCGGCCGGGCTGGATACCTCGCCGGAAGCGCTCGCATTGGATGTCATCCAGGCAGTTGGCCCGCGCGGACAGTTCCTGCGCCAGCGTCACACGCGTGACAATTTGCGGCGGCGCATCTTCTCGGACCTGACCTCGCAGCCTGCTCCGGATGGCAGCTTACGCGATCCGGTTGAAGTGGCGCGTGAAAAGGTCGATTGGATCCTGGCAAATCACCAGCCCGAACCGCTGCAGGATGTTCAGAAAAAAGAACTCCAGCGCATCCTGGCCCTGGCGGATGGAACCTAGTTCTGATGTCATCTAAGGCAGGAGGCTTTCATGAAAGCCCAACTACAGGTGCTTTCAACCGATGAACGTACGCAAGTCCATGAGCGCAGCCTGAAGCTCCTGGCGACCACCGGCGTGCGCGTCCTTTCAGAGCGTGCCCGCCAGATCCTTAAAGGCGGCCGGGGCGGACGTGAACGCGGCTTCCCACATCGTCCGTTTTCCACGCAGCGTGGTCGAAGAATCGCTCAAACTGGCGCCCTGGAAATTCAGCCTGGGCGGCCGCCGCCCGGGCTGGGACCTGGAAATGAATACCGGCGACTGCACCCTGCTGGCAGACGGCGGCGCGGTCTCGGTGCTGGATTTGGAAACCGGGGAGACCCGTCCCGGCACGCCGGAGGACTGGCTGACCGCCACCCACCTGATCGATGCGATCGATGAGATCGGCATCTATTGGAATATGATCGAGGGCGGCAGCAGCAGCAATACCCCGGGCGGTTTTGTCTCGTACTGGCATAAGGTGCTCAAGAACTGTTCCAAGCATATCCAGGATTCGACCGACAGCCTGCAGAAAAGCCGCTGGCTGCTCGAGATCCTGCAGGTCGCCTTCGGTGACCGGGAAACCATCCGCAGCAAACACCCGTTTTCCTTCCTGCTGTGTCCCATGTCGCCGCTGGTCATCGACGACACCTACACCGAGGCCTACCTGGAGATCCTCGGGTATGACATTCCGGTGGCGATCATGCCGATGCCCCTGATGGGCACGACCGGGCCCGCCAGCCTCATCTCCAACATCCTGCTGGCCAACAGCGAAGCGCTGGCCATGCTTTGCCTGGTGCAGGCCGCCGCGCCCGGCACGCCTGTGCTGTATGCGCCCATCCCGCAGACCATCGAACCGCATACCTGGCGCTATACCGGCGGGGCGATCGAACATGCCTTGTTCGGCACGGCCGTCACGGAAATGGGCCGCTTTTATGGATTGCCTGTGGAAGCCTCCACCGGCGGGACCGACCAATTCTATCCGGGCGCCCAGACCAGCTATGAACGCGCCATCAACTGGAGCATGCCGACCCTGGCCTGGCCGGATATCCTGGTCGGCCCGGGCCTGCTGGGCGGCTCGACCATCCTGTGCGTGGAACAGATGCTGCTGGATGTGGAGATCTTCCGGCGGACTGCCCACCTGGCCAGGGGCATCAACACGCAGCCCGAGCAGTGGCTGGAAAAAAGCCTCCAGGACGCCGGTCCCGGCGGAAATTTTATGAAGCAGCGCTCCACCTCGAAAGCCGTCCGGGAAGGAGCCTGGTATATGAGCGAGATCGGCTTCCACGATACCTACGAAAAATGGAAGCTGGCCGGGATGCCGGATGTGATCGACAGCCTGCAGGAAAAGGTAGCGGAGATCCTGAAAAAACACCAGCCTCTGCCATTGGATGAACATGCCGAGCAGGAGCTGGAACGCCTGGAGCGCAAGGCAAATGAAATGGGAGAGGAGTGAGGCCAAAATGAGATTCAGCGCAGAATTATTATCGATCGAAGAGCAGATGGCTGTTCACGAGACCAGCCTGCGCATCCTATCCGAGCTGGGAGTGAAATTCCTGGGCCAGAAAGCCCTGCCGCTCCTGAAACACAACGGCGCCAGCGTGGACGAGGCCAGCCGGATCGCCCGCCTGCCGCGCAAAATGGTCAAGGAAGCGCTTGGGCTGGCGCCCAGGTCTTTCGTTCTGGGAGCCAGGAACCCGCTCTACGATTTCCGGCTGCCGTCCCAGGCGACGCGCTATTGCATCGACGGGACGGCTTCCTTCATGCAGGATTTCGTGACCGGCGAGCGCAGGTATGGCACCAAAAAGGATATCGAAGACAGCCTGCGCATCTTTCAGCAGCTCGACATGGGCGTGATGGCCTGGGCGCCGGTGACCGCCTCCGAGGCCCCCGCACACACGCGCGCCCTGCACGAATTCTTTGCGATGGCGCGCTATTCCTCCAAACATGGCGAGCACGAGCTGCATTTTGCCAACCAGGTGCCTTACCTGGCGGCCGGTCTGGAAGCCCTGCTGGGCAGCGAAGCCGAGCTGCGCCGGCGGCACGCCTATTCGCTGATCTACTGCCCGGTGGCGCCCCTGATGCACGACGGCGAAATGCTGGACGCCTACCTGGAGCTGGGCGATCTGGACCTGCCCGTCATGATCATGCCCATGCCCGTCTGCGGCACCACCGGGCCGGCCAGCCTGTTCTCCAACCTGTGCCAGGCCAACGCCGAAGCCTTATCATCGATCGTCATCTACGAGCTGGCCCACCCGGGCCGCCCGCTGATCTACAGCAATGCCACCGGCACGATGGACTTCCGCAACGGCGCCTACCTGGGCGGCTCGCCCGAAATGGGACTGATGGCGGCCGGGCTGACCCAGATGGGGCGTTTCTACGGTCTCCCCACCAGTTCGGCCGGCTGCACCTCGGATGCCAAGCAGCCCGGGCCGGAGGCCGTGCTCGAGAAAATGATGACCACCCTCCCGCCGGTCTGCGCCGGAGCGGATATCATCATCGGCATTGGAGAGATGGAAAGCGATCAACTGCTGGTGCTGGAGCAGCTGATCGTGGACAACGAACTGGCCCACTTCTGTGAGCGCATGGCGGCCGGGATTCAGACGGATGGATCGAAGGATCTGGTTCAGGATATCCTGCAGGTCGGGCCGGGCGGCAATTTCCTGAAATCCAGGAACACCCGCCTGGCTGCCCGCACCAGTGAATTCTTCAACCCTGCCTTGACCGACCGCCACACCTACGAGAACTGGCTGGAGCTCGGCAAGCCCGGCATGTACACCAAAGCGCGCGAGAAGGTCCAGGAGATCCTGGCCGCCCCGCCGGTCGATCCGCTGCCGGAAAGCATCGCCCGGCAACTGGATGAGATCCTGCAGGCTGCTGATAAGGAACTTGGGAAGTAAGGGGTTTCGCCTCCTTTTCCACTCCCCGTAGCGGGGAGGGGCCAGGGATGGGGATAAAATAAACAGCAGGCTTTGCTACTTTATGAAAGCTCCGCCGCAGGTAATGCTCCAAGTTGACATATTCCAATTTATAATATAATTAACTGTTAATATTTAAATTAACAGTTAATTCTTACAATATGAAAAAGAACACAATTGAGAAAGCCATTTCGATCTTCCAGCAGCATTCCGGGGCTGCGAACATCTCAAGCCATACGGCTGGGGATTGCCCGCGCAGCCTGTACGCCCTGCGGGATGCCGGCCATATCGTGGCAATGACCCGCGGGATTTATTGCCTGCCAGATATCCTGGCAAGCGAGCACCTGACATGGTCCAGGCAGCCTTGCGGATACCGAAGGGATTATCTGCCTTATCTCGGCCCTGGCCTTCCACAACTGACCACGCGATCCCCCACCTGGTTTATGTAGCCCTGCCGTGGAGCGAAAAGCCCATCTGACGTATCCGCCGGTGCGCTTGTTCTGGCTTTCGCCACCGGTTTATTCAGCCGGGATCGAGCTGCACATCCTGGACGAGTGTCACGCATATTCAGTCGGGAAAAAACAATCGCGGAGTGCGCTTTGAGTACCGAGATAAGAATTGGCAGTGCGCTGGAGGACCTGAATGACCTCCAGGGGAAGCCGGTCGACCGGTTGATCTCCGCATACCAAAATCCTGCAGCCATATCTGGAGGCTTTGCTGTGAGCAAACCGGTCATCAAGAACCTGCCTGCTTCGATCCGGGATCGTTTCTGAACCAGGCGCATGACAGGGGGCGACCGTTCAATGAACTCCTGCAATACTATGCCATCGAACGTTTCTTATACCGGTTGGCTCAATCACGGCACGCCGGCCCGGTTCGTTCTCAAGGGAGCACTGTTATGATGATGAGCCGGTGGCGTTCTCGGCGCAATTCGCTCTGGAAAAGCAATCCCAGTGGAATGCATTCCTCACGACCAGTTCCATCACGGACGTGCCGGAACGAATGGAAGTTCTCCTGGCACGCTTGCAGGAGTTCAGCCTGCCCATCTTTGTGAGCCTGCATGCAGACGGGGAAATTAAAAAAACCTGGAGGCCCGGCGGGCCTTGGAGGTAGCAGCCAGACCAATTGCTTTGCCGCCATTCAAGGTAAGTGGGAATTTCTTCTTGTTTTCCGGGGGTTATAATTCCTTATCATCCCATCCGAAAGGAACTCCACCTTGACCAACCCGCCTCCGCCACCCTATCCCGGCACGATGATCGCCATGTTCAGCCATGCCGGTCTCGAGAGCAGCCAGCATCTCAGTGAGACCGAGATCCGCGCCTTCGAAACCTTGATCGGGCGCAAAGCCGCCAGCGTGTTATTCTACAACAGTTGGGACGACCCCTTCCCGCGCGCGGATTGCGAGCTGGCCCGGCGCTGCCAGGTGGTGCCTCACCTTTGCTGGGAGCTGTTCTGGCCTTCCCAAAACCCGTCCAATACGCGCCTGTGCCGCCCGGACGAGACCGGCCTGGACCAGGTCCTGGCGGGCGGATATGACGCCTACATCGATGAGTTTGCCATGCAGGCCAAAGCCTGGGGCGGCGAGATCCTGTTGCGCTTCCTGCACGAGTTCAACGGCGACTGGTACACCTGGGGCGGAGCCAAGAACGGCGGCGCGCAGGGCGGCCCGGACAAGGTCAGGCGGGTCTGGCGCTACGTCGTCGAGCGCTTCCGCGCGGTCGGCGCGGGCAACGTCAAGTGGATGTGGTGCCCGCACGGCGTCACGATTGACCGCCCGGAGGAAGCCTGGAACGAGCTTGCCAATTACTGGCCCGGCGCTGATTACGTCGATTGGTTCGGGATGGATGCCTACAACTGGTACCCGCAGGACCCGTGGGGGCACGCCCGGCCCTACCAGAGTTTCGATGACTGCTTTTCGGATGTATATACGAAGTTAATGAGGCTGGCGCTCAAACCGGTCATCATCGCCGAGTTCGCCACCGGCGAGTTCACCAGGGGCGACATGGATAAAGCCGCCTGGATCACCGAGGCCTTCGCCCGCATGAAAACGGATTATGCGTGGGTCAAGATGTTCACCTGGTTCAACATCAAAAAGGAGCTGGATTGGCGCGTCGATTCCAGCCCGGCCGCCCTGGCAGCCTTCCGCTCCGCCATGGCGGACCCGTATTTCCTGTCAGAGTACCGCCCGGCTTTCTAATGGATCCTTTATCAACTCCGGCGCGTTTATTGATCTTGGATATCGACGGTCTTCGCCAGGATGTGTATTTAAGTTGCCTGCACAAAGGCAGCCTGCCCAATCTCTCACGCCTGGTTGGAGGCCCGCAAGCCCAAAACGGAATTCATGTCAAAGCCGTCACCAGCGCGCCTTCGATCACATTTTGCGCCCAAACAACCATCTTCACCGGGTTACAGCCGAAGCAACATGGGATCGCAGGCAACCAGTTTTTTGATCGTTTCGGGGAAACAAACCACGGTCATCATCGGTTTTATGCTCTTGATATTGGGGATACGCTGGCGGTAAATGATGCAGTCGAGGTATTCATGGGAGACGGGCTGTTATCTCAAATACTCAGCCCCGCCCAGCCAACTTTATACGAAAGGGCTGCTGGACATGGGATGACATCGGTGGTGGCCTATCATATGCTGGCTCGCGGCTCCACCAAATGGATCCGTCCCAACCTGCTGGATATTGCCCGTTTCACAAAAGGCGGGGGATTGATCGGATTGAGCGCGGAAGCCTATGATAAAAGCATGCTGGATAAACTACTGGAAACCATCCAAAACGAACCTGCATTTCAAATCATCTGTGCATATTTTATGGGACTCGACCACCAGTCTCACCAGCACGGGCCTCAAATCCAAGCTGATTACCTGGAACACGTTGTCGATCCCCAAATAGGTCGTCTTGTGCAGGCCCTCGAAAAACGGAATGAGTTAATCGGAACACTGGTTGTGGTCGTATCCGACCACGGCCAGATCGGCGTCATCCCGGATGATCGTCATTCTTTGCGCTTGAGCTTCCCATTTGACCTTGAAATGGGCTATTTATTTAATGCCCTGGGAATGGATGTTAATGACAAACCCGGAGAAGGCGCAGATGGCGATGCAATCGTAGCGTGCAATGGCGGCCTGGCGCATGTTTATCTTCGGCGGCACGGGGACATTTGGTCGAAGCCGCCTCGTTTCATGAAAGATGTCATCCCCATTGCGGCGGCATTCTGGGAAGCCAACCAGACCGGCCGGTATGCTCCCGATATTAAAGATGCCCTGGCCGCTATTTTGGTACGCCAGGTCGAGCAGGATGGCTGGATGGCAAAATACCAGGTTTATACCCCGACCGGCTTGCTGCCTTTGGAAGCCTTTTTCCAGGATCAAAACCTTATCGAAACGATCGATGCCATCCCCCGCCTGGACGCTCTGGCAGGCCCGCACGCAGGCGATTTACTCCTCATCTCCAACACCACGGCCGGATTCTATTTTGGCGCACCCATCACCGGCATACACGGTGGTCTGCACCCCGGAGAATCTCTGGCCACGCTCAGCTTGGGTTGGGTGGGCGGTTCTTTTGATCAGATATCTCACCTGCAACAGGTGGTTACCGAAACCATTGCAGAGCGCCAAAAGCAGGAAAAGCGCTCTAATCCCAGCCTGGCCGACCTTCTCCCGATGCTCGTAAAATTATGGGGCTGGGAATAGATCCAGGGAAACAAGCAAACGATAGGGTGGTTCGTTGATAAAAAATGATGTATTAATGTGGAATATATGGAGTATGTGTGAACTTCTTTAGATCACCCCTTTACCAGGTTCCCTTTCAATACGGCAGAGATTCGATGGAAGTGCCTACCATCCCTACCATGAGTACCAACCCTACCATCTACCATAAAACATGGTAGATGGTATGTAGTAGTGGAAACACCTGCATATCCGGGAATGGGGCTGTCGGTCGCAAGGGACTGTACCATCCTAGGTCACCTACAACACACCCTATATGACCATCGCCTGTGTAGGTGTGTAGGGTGTGTAGGTGTGTTTGCGGGGGGAGCACTTCTTAGTCCGGGACAGTCCCTGGCAGCCGGGTATAATCAGCCGGATGGAGAGCCGCCAAAATTTGTTCGAACGCCGTTAAGTGCAGCGCGTCGGCAGGAAGTCTGGTTACGAAAAGCAGGCACTTAAATAAAGGATGGGAAATATGCGCAGAATGAATTTTTACGACTGGATCGGGATCGCATTGATCCTCGTGACAGGCTTTATCCATCTTTCCACGGCTCAGGATGAGTATCAAGATGCGCCCTACCTGGGGGTCATGTTCGTCGGCGCATTCATTGCCTCGATCATTGCAGCCATCGGCATTTACAGAAAAAAGTCCTTATGGGGTTGGGGAATGGGGATGCTGGTCGCGCTCGGCTCGATCGTCGGATATATCCTCAGCCGCACCGTCGGTCTGCCCATTTCGGGCGTCGAGGCGTGGGGACCGGCGATCGGATACCTGAGTCTGGCTGTGGAAATCCTCTACGTCGGATTGTTCACAAGGATTCCGGAATTCAAGCGGTTGATCGCAAAGGTAACACAAAGGAGATCAACGTAGGGGTGCGATCCGTGCAGCCTTGGCAGGTGTAAAAATCATCCCTGCTTCGTCTGGGGCAGTCCCTGGCAGCCGGGTATCCTCGGCCTGGAGCAGCACCGCCAGGTGCTCGGCCAGGCCAAAGAAACTTTTTCCGCTGATCTTCGCTAATCTCCACGAAATCAATTCCGCCCGGGCAGACCCCAGGCTTTTTGGGGGTCCTCCAGGATCCGCACGAAAAACCTAAAATTTATCAAAACCTGCAGTTAAATTCTCTTATCTTGTATTTTCTTTCTTGGTTTTTACCTTGGCGTCCTTTGCGCCCTTCGTGTTTGGATCTTTTTTCTTCCCCTCAGCCTTTATCTCCCCTTTCAATCCAACGTTACCATTTCATAGTTGAGCGACGAATCCACGAAGTGGATAAAAAGCTTCCGCCCGCTCGCATTTCCTGTCATCCAGGCGGCGCGGTTATTCAGGAGGAAGGCGTCATCGCCGCGCGGCAGGTGGTGCGCGCCGGTGATCAGCGCGGCTGCATGCAGAGTATTTCCCTGGGCGTCAATCAACATTCCATAGACACCGTTAAATGTATCCGAGTTCCCCGTGCTGAGCCATTGTTCCCAGAGCACTACATACTGGTCTGCCTCCCAGACCGACCAGCTTGGGGCGTTCGGCGTGCAGGTTCGAGCCGGCCGAATAATGGGTCAACCACCTGAGCCGGTTTGTATACTGCGTACTGATTGAGGTGACCGTCAGGCTGTCGGGCAGGCCCGGGTCAATGCTGTTATCGTCGTTCTTGACTCGTACGATGGCCAGGTTGCGCGGCCCGTTGATCGTGCTGCCTGTGGCGGCCGTGTTCTCGCTCGCGAACAGCGCAATATAGCGGTAAGCCGGGTCGTTCCCGATCAGGGCGATGTTTCCCAGTCGGGTATAAGTGTTGTTTTCTCCCAGGGCTCCTTTGATATGAAAGAGTGGATAGGAATTATGATTCCGGTCAAATACGATAGTGCGCGGATACGCATCCCCCAGGTGATTCTCGATGATCCCGGTCCCATCGTACAGCAGCCGCTGGTCGAAAGAGTGGCTGACCCAAACGGAGGAACTGCGGGTAATGGCGCCGCTGGTGGCGTTCAGCCGGGTGGAGAGCGCCTTCTGGTGACGTTGACCGTCGATATTCGCGTCCGGACCCGTGTTGATGCCGTGCACCAGGGCGATCTCGTTCCCGCCCACCGCCAGGCGCGCCGTGGCTGCCACCATCGGATTGATGATCATCTCGGCGCCGCTGTCGAAAGCGTGCCGGGCGATATCCAGGTCGATGTTGAACAGGACCTGTCCGGCCGGGTCCAGCTTTACCACCCTGACAATATTGCTGCGGTACGTGTTTAGTGGAGGATAGGTGGGACTTATCGAAGCGCTTTCATCCACGCCGGTGGCGTAATAGCGGTTGCCTGAGTCGTCGATCGCCAGGCCCATCACCCGATCCAGCATGGGGATATTCGTGAGCGCCTGGCTGATCCTGTAACCGCTTGAGCCGGGAATGATATGCAGCAGGACCGCCTTCCAGGCAGTCCCGGAAGCATAGTCCTGGGCCAGGACATCCAGCTCCACGCCGTTGGATGCCACGATGATCTCGGGCGTCTTCCCATAATTGGTGGACCAGCTGGAGGGGCCGCCCAGGTCACTCTGGTCAGCCTCGAACGGGGTCAGCACCGACGCGACAGTTATGTTCTGGGTGGAGGATACCAAAGGTAGAAAAATCTTGAATTGTGGGTCTGAAGCGATCGGGTTACCTTTGGCATGTCCTGCCGCCGTGACCGGAAGCAGGACGATGAGCATGCCCAGCATCATAACAGCCAAGGCGGCGCTGCGGAAATTTTTAGTGGTTTTCATGCGGGTTTCCC
Source organism: uncultured Chloroflexia bacterium (assembly GCA_963830665.1). Lineage (GTDB taxonomy): Bacteria > Chloroflexota > Anaerolineae > Anaerolineales > Villigracilaceae > UBA877. Next base: position 178,141 of record CAWHNM010000015.1, on the reverse strand, counting down.
TTTCATGGCAAAGCAATATCTGCTCCAGCTCCAGTAGTAACGACTTCAGTCGTTTCGGTCCATTCGCAAAGAAGACGACTGAAGTCGTCACTACAACGATACACCATCAATCATCCCAATCCTTCCCAAAGTCACCAGGCGGGTTAGCTCGCCAGGTTTCGAGCAACCAATCGCGCCCTTTCTCCTCGTAATACAGGAACAGGCTTGACCATTGCCACTCATAAACGTCTTCAGCGTAATTATGTTTGACTGGATTGTAGTGGATGTAATTCAATGCCCGTAAAAAATGGGCCTGATCCCGGATGCCACGATCAGCAAATTTGTACCAAACCCGACGTTTGCCGGTCAGGCCGTCTTCCAGGTTCCATTTTTGGGAAGTACGCCCATGCAGAAGCTTTAGTGCGTCACTGATACAATCCAATGAGGGAACGTTCAATAAGACGTGATAATGGTTTGGTAGAACAACCCAACCATCTATCCCTGCTCCAACTGATGCCAGGCTGACCAGTAAATCACGCTCAAATTCTGATCTTCTCGCCGGGTTGGACATCACACTTATGTGTTCGAATACTGCGGCCGTAATGAGGTAGCAGCCCGCCTGGCGGAATGGATGCGGCGGCGCGTGGTAAGGATACCCTTGTTCCCGCCTTTGTTTTACTACTTCGGCGCGCTCGGCGGGGGTCATTTTGCTGTAATCGTATGGCATGGCAGTCACTAAGAAACTATTTTTTCGTAGTAACCACTTTAGTCGTTCCATTAAATTCGCAAAGAAGACGACTGAAGTCGTCACTACCATTTTAAAGTTTACACCAATTCTTTCTGTACGCACGTTAACCAATTGAAGCTATCAAATAATCCGCCTGCTCCCGCCTCCCAAGCCGGGTATAATTCCACGCAAATTAAACGCGAACCAAAGGATCGCGGAGGAGCTGCATATGAATATCATCCTGGAAGTTGTCATTGGCGTCGTCATTCTTGCCGCCATCCTGCTGGCGCTGTTCGAGTATCGCATCCGCCAGCCGGATTACCTGGTGCTGTATGAGACCAGGGGCCGGATCAGCCTGCGCAAAGGCCTGGTCTACCCGCGCCATTTCAGCCTGCCGCTCCAGCGCACCACCGTCCCGGTCCAGTTGAGCGTGGATGCCACCGCCGCCGGCAACCTGGGGGTGCGCGTCAAGCTGGTCGGCTCCGTGGCGCCCGCGCTCGAGAACATCGCCTCGCTCATCCGGGTCGGCGGCTGGAACCGGGATGCCGTGGTGCGCGCCACCGACGAGGTCCAGGTGCTGCTGCAGGGCCTGGTCAAGGAATACACCGAGCGCTCCGGCATCAACACGCTCTCCTCCGCCAATATCCTGAACTACCTGAACGAGCACTCGGCCGTCACGAAGGAAAGGTTCGGCGTGGAGTTGATCTCGCTGGCCATCCAGTCGCTCGACCCGACCGACCCCGAGATCGCGGATGCCCTGCGCCAGCAGGAACAGGCCCGCCTGCTCGAGCAGACCGAGCACCTCAACCAGCAGGCGCGCGTCGCCGCCGCCAAGGCCAAGACCCAGGCCGACGAAGAGATCGCCGAAATGGAACACACGCTTGACCTGAAAAAGGCCCGCTTGAAGAAGCTCCTGCTCGAAAAAGAATCGGCCCTCTCCCAGCAGACCCTCACCGACGAGCTGGAGCGCAACCGTATGCGCCTGGCCTTCGAAATGGAAGAGCTGCAGGTCCTCAAGAGCAGCCCGGAGCTGCTCATGCTGACTCCCCAGGCCGCCCGCCTGGCGGAAGCCAGCCAGAACCTGAAGAACGCCCGCACGGTCATCTCGCTCAACCCGCAGGATCCTGCGCGTGGCTCCGACCTGCTGGCCCTCTTCCAGGAGCTGCTCCAAAAGGCCCTGGATGCCAAAAGGGATGCCGCCACGGCCCGTAGTCGTGCACCCCCTAATTCCTGACCATGCCCACCCAGCCCGATCCCCTGACCTTTTTTCGCCTGAAACCGATTCGGGCCGCGCGGGTATCCGAGATCAGTGAGACCACTTCGGCCGCCCCGGTCCCGCCCGAGCAGCGCATCAATTTCCACATCGGCAACCCGCTCCAGGACGAACGCCTCTCCTCGGCCTTCCTGCGCATCGCCCTCGGCCTGGATGTCCGCCAGGAAGACCTGCGCGACTCGGCCCCCGCGGCGATCCTGGAAGCTCTGGGCTGGGGCAAGTCCGACCTGCCCAAGCTCGAGTTCCTCATCCGCACCATCCAAAAGAGTTCGCCCTACCTGCCCAGGGGCGGCTATTCCCGCAAGAACCCGCATGCCCTGATCAAGGCTTTCTGCGCCTGGCTGGAGAACCAGCCGGAACCGCTGCGCTACGATACCGGCGAAAGCTCCGGGCGGCGCGAGATCATCCTGGCCTCCGGCGGGGTCACCGAAGTGCTGCGCATCCTGCTTTCAGGCCTTTCCGCCTACCTGGAGAATCTGCCCGCCCGCATCCTGTGCTACTGCTGCGAGCTGCCCGCCGCGCTCAGGCGCATCCCGGACCTGCTCTTCGAAGACCTGCCGGCTGACGAACGGGCTGCCCGCGGCACAGGTCGAGCAGGCGCTCATCCACACGCCGGAAGTCCCGGTCTTCCTGCTGATCGGCGGCCCGCTCGGGGAGGAGACCCGCCGCAAGCTGCGCCTGCTCAGCCTCGAGCGCCCGCTCTTCTTCATCGAGACCAACAACGCCCCCAACCATCTCTCCCTGGCGCGCGAGGCCCGGCTGGTGCAGCGCGTCATCCGCCTGCTCACGCCGGCAGTCTTTGCGCCGCGCCTGCAAGACCTTTCCACGGTCTTCATTACCGGTAACGCCGATTTCCTGAACGTGCTGGAGAACGTCCATTTCAGCATGAAGGGCACCCCCTCGGCCTCGGAAGTCGAGTTCCTGATCTACCTGCTCGAACAAAATCTGGCCGGCCTTCCGGCTGAACCTCCCGCGCACGTCCCGCAGGTCCGGCCCATGTTTGACGGCCTGGGCTTTGGCGGCGCGGCCGAAAACGCCCTTCCGGACCTGGCCGGGCGGGTGGAAGCGCATCTCGAACGGTTATTAAGTGAACATGCCGGGAAGGTCGAGCGCTCCATGCGCTCTTTTGAAGAGCGTTCCGCCGCACTTTCGACCCGCATCCAGGATAGCTGGAAAGCCGGCCTGATGGATGAATTTTCCGGCGTGCCGGCCGGGGAACTGCTCGACCAGATGGTCCTGAACATCCACGACCCGGCCTGGTGCCTGTCGCTGCAAAACAGTTTCCTGAGCGCTTTTTGCAAGCACCAGCCCCAGTACCAACCCGAGGCCTGCCGGGTGGCCAGCGGCTCCAACCGCACCGCCCTGGGGATCCTGGGCTTTCACTGCGGGATCACCGAAGTGGTCATCGCCGACCTGAGCTGGTCTTACGAGCAGTGTTTCCCCACCGTGCACGCCGTCCCGATGACCGCAGAGCTGGAGCTGGACGTGGATGGCATGATCGCGAAAATCCGCGCACTCTCCCGCCAGGACCCGTCCTGGCCGCAACGTGGCGCGGTCGCCCTCAACAATCCCCATAACGCCACCGGCCGGATCCTGGATGAAGCCGCCCTGCGCAGCCTGATCCGCTACTGCCTGCAGCACAATATCTATGTGATCGACGACCTGGCCTACCAGGGCGTGGCGCCGGTCGACGATTTCCCCGAGATCAAAACCGTTCGCCAGATCGCCTCGGACCTGGTCCGGCTGGGCGAAGTGGATCAAGCCCAGGCGGAACGCGTCATCACGGTCCATTCCATGTCCAAGACCGATTGCCTGGCCGGGGCCCGGCTGGCGGTCATCGAGATCCGCCCGGCGGAATTACGCCGGCGTTATGAGGAAGTCAACCGCCTGATCCAGCCCAACCTGGCGGCGATCTTCATTTGTTATCTGTTCTACCGGGGTCCCACCGAAGCCGCCCGCACCTACTGGCGCCTGCGCAACGCCATCTTCCGCGACCGCACACAGGCCCTGCTGGCCGCCGTGCAGAATCTCCCGCCGGACCGCAATCCGTTCGGGCTGGTCATCATTCCTCCCACCGGCAGCATGTACCCCCTGCTGCAGATCGGGCGCCTGCCGGCCGGCCTGTCGCTGGATTGGCTGGCCTCCTCCCTGGCACGGCGCGGCATCGGCCTGCTGCCGCTGACCACCTTTGCGCGCACCGAAAAGGGTTTCGAGACCGCCCGGAAAACCTTCCGCCTGACCCTGGGCGGCGTGGATGGCGCCGAGGTGCTGCTCACAAAGACCCGCCACCTGCTGATCGACCTGAACCGCCTGATGGGCGAGGAAGAGGCCCACTACAACCGCAAGCCGCTGCCCTTCCGGGTCCTGGAGGGCAAAAACAGCCGTCTCATCGAACTGACCCGCCTCTGGGAAGGCCTCGCCCGGCAGATCCTGCAGTCCGGCGAAGCCTGCGCCTCCGAGCCGCGCTTCAAACCCCTGCCCCCATTGGACAGCCGCAAGATGCAGCAGGAATTCGTTCAGCGCTATGCACCCGAACGGCTGGCAATTTTCCAGACCCGCCTGCTCGACCGGGCCTTCCTGAGCGACGAATTGATGCAGCGCGCCCTGAACGACAACGGCGACTGGCTGGAAAGCCGCCTGGAGCGGGAGTTCATGAAAGACTCCCTGCCGCGCCGCCAGGAGGCTTTCAGGCTGCGTTCCTACGACCGCACCGTCCATCCCACCCAGATGTATTCCCTGCAGGCCGAGACTGCCCTGGATGCGATCGTGGCGGCGCTGGTGTCCAGACAGCCCGTTGCGGCTTCCCGGATAGACAAGGCTGGCCAGGAATTGTGGCAGGAATTTCTCGGCCGGAATGTGAGCATCAACAGCCAGCAGGAGGCCGGCGAGATCCTGCTGGACCTGGCCAGCCTGGTAACCGGCGAGGAATATGCCGAACAATACTCCCAGTGCCTCGCTGCCCTCCTTCCTGTCGTTTTGGAGCGATTGGGACGGCAGCAACCGGCCGTCCGGGCAGGGCCACCGGCTGGTGGCAGCCGTCGTGATGGAAAACGTGCAGAGGCATGGCCGGCATCCTCAACCTGCTGCGCCAGGCCGACCCGCGCATCCAGGTCAGCCCCGACCTGATATCGGAGCTCGAGCGGCTGCCGCTGCGTAACCAGCGCTTCGACCAGCTCCTGAACGACATCACCCTGCTTACACAACAATTGGAACAGCGCTACCGGGGCATCCTGCCCTTCTCCATCGATACCACCTCCCTGCAGCGGCTGGCCACGCGCTGGCACCTGCGGCGTGACCCGGCCCGCATCCTGTGGCAGCACAACGACCGTTATGAGCAGAAAATGCTGGCGCTCCGCCAGCAGCGGCGCGGCATGCTGGAGTATTACTGCGGCCTGAACAAGCAGCTCCGCAAGCAGCTGCATGCCCTGATACCGGACATCCAGGCCAACCGCACCTCCGAGCAATTGCTGCGCCAGGTGGTCGGCTACCGGGATATCCTGCAGCGCTGCGTGATCACCCCGCGCATCCATCAAAGCATGCTGACCGCCCGCGACCAGTTCGCCATCGATACCACCGTCTACAACATGTATGAGATCAACGCGATCGCCGGGGCATACGGCAACCCGGGCGTGGCGCTGGCGCTGCAGGTCAGCTTTTCATCCAGGCCGGAGGCCCTGATCAGCCTCGACCGGAAGATGCACAACCAGGCCGAACAGGTGCGCCGCGAACATCCCTCGGTCGAGCTGCCTGCCATCTGGCTGATCCCCCTGCTCGAGGAGGTCGACTCGGTCTCAAACATCCGGCCCTATCTCGACCGGGTCTGGGACTACGCCGGGCAGAGCCGCCAGACCGCCCAATCGGTGCAGGACCGCTTTGCAGAGATCATCCCGGAAGTCTTCATCGCCGGTTCCGACCTGAGCCAGCAGATGAGCCAGGCCGCCGGGGCGCTGCTTTACCTGAAAGCCAAGTACGACATCCAGACCTGGCTGGCCGAACACGGTGTGGCGGAAGCCATGCGCATCAAGCTGGGCAGCGGCGAGCCCATGCAGCGCCAGGGCGGGTATTACAGCCATGTCGCCGGCAGCCCGGCCTTTATCAATTCTGAAGGCAGCCGGCGCCGCTTTGCCGCCGCCCTGCCGGCCCCGGCTCGCAAGAGCACGGCCTACGCGGTCACACCCCTGCAGGGCGTTTTCCTGGCCGGCGATCTGCGCACCTACCAGAGCAACCTGTCCGAGCAGTTGCGTTACCTGCCGGCGCGGGATTTTGTCAGCCTGCTCTATCACGTGCGTGCATCCCAGCGCGAGCATCGCGCCGACCTGATCCGGGCCGCCGAAAGCATTGCCCAGAGCCGCCTGAGCGCGCAAAGCCGCAGCGTCCAGGAACTGCAGCGCCTGACGGTCGGGACCAACGAAGCCCTCTACGAGGGTTTCCTGGCAGAGCTGACGGATAACTTCCGCCAGATCCTGTATGGCCGCCCCGAGGATGTGGTTGGCATCCACGTCATCGCTTATTTCATCGGCCGGTCCCTGCCGCAGCTGCGCGACCGTCCCACCTCGCGCAGCGCCCCCGACTCGGGCGCCGAACGCGGCCAGCAGATCCTGGCCAATATCGCCAAGATCATCCCGCTCGCCACCCAGGGCAGCCTGCTGCGGGCCATCGCCCATAACCAGGCCCAGACGGTCGTGCTGGGGGTCAACCAGCTCACCACCGGCTTGTTCCGCGCCCTCGAGCGCTTCGCCCAAAAATCCTTTGTTGAAGCGGAACGTGAGAGCATGATCGCCGAACACCTGCTGCCGCACCTGCCGGTTTACGAGATCCTCAGCAGCCTGCGCCTTTACCAGGACAGGCAGGCGGAATTCCTCAAGCGCGTCGAGACCGCCTTCCCGGCCGGCAATTCCGCCTTCATGGCGCTGCGCGAAGACAACAGCGCCCTGCAGCGCTATTTGCCGCTCTTCCAGCAGGAACTCCTGCGGCGGCATGGTCTCAATGTGACCGATTTCTTCACGGATGGGGTTTTCATCCCGGAAATCCTGCCAACCCTGCGCCCCGACCTGGCGGTACTGCTGCAGAAAGACCTGTTCAACACGAACATCGACGTGTTCCTGGAGCATGTCACCGGCCGGATCGATCCGGCCTGGCAGGCGCAAGTGGCCCAACTGCTGGAAATGCCCAACCAGATGTGCGCCTGGCGCGCCATCATCTGGGAGGTGATGGGTGAATCGGTCTACCAGCGCGTGCAAAGTTTTTCCGAGCTCGCCACAGCGCTGTACTCTTTCTCTGCCGCCCGCACCTTTACCGCTGCGCCCGCGGCCGCCCGCGCTGCCAGACTATCTCCGGCCCTGTCGGGATTCTTCCGCACCGCCCGCAGCGACGATGAGATGCGCAATTTCCTGCGGGATGCCGTCGAATACCTGAGCAGCTTCACGGATGGGAACATCGAGGTGCCGGTCAGCATCATCCGGGCCATGAACGACGTTGAGCGCATCGCCCAGATCGAAGAGAGCGCCCTGCCGCCCGAAAAGCAGGATGTGATCCGCTTCTGTCTCCTGCAGATGGCCCGCCTGGCGGGTGAGAACGGCTGACAATTAGCAATCCACCATGCCCACACCCGCCTCCATCCTCAAAGACACCTTCGGTTACGACACCTTTCGCCCGCTCCAGCGCGAAGTGATCGAGAACGTCCTGGCCCGGCGCGATACGCTGGCGGTCATGCCCACCGGCGGCGGCAAGTCGCTGTGCTACCAGATCCCGGCGCTGCTGTTCGACGGCCTGACGGTGGTCGTCTCGCCGCTCATCGCGCTGATGAAGGACCAGGTGGAGCAGCTGCAGCGCGGCCGGCGTCCCGGCCCTGTTCCTGAACAGCTCGCTCCAGCCGGAGGAATACCAGGAGAACATGGCGCGGGTGCGCGCCGGGAAGGTGCGCCTGCTGTACGTGGCGCCCGAGACGCTGCTGACCCCGCGCCTGTTCGACCTGCTTATCCAGCGTGCAAAGTCGACCTGCTGACCATCGACGAAGCCCACTGCATCTCCGAGTGGGGCCACGACTTCCGCCCCGAATATCGCCAACTGGTCGATGTGCGCCAGCGCTTCCCGCAGGCGGTCTGCCTGGCGCTGACCGCCACCGCCACCCCGCGCGTCCGGGCCGATATCAAGGCCAGCCTGGGGTTTTCGAAGTCGAACGAGTTCGTCGCCAGCTTCAACCGGGAGAACCTGTTCATCGAAGTCCAGCCCAAAGCGGGATGCCGCCCTGCAGGCCACCGCACTTCCTCGAGCGCTTCAAGGATCAATCCGGCATCATCTACTGCTTCTCGCGCAAGCAGGTGGATGAACTGGCCTACCACCTGGAGCGGCACGGCCATTCGGTCCGCCCGTACCATGCCGGGCTGGAGGACGACGAACGCCGCCGCAACCAGGAAGCCTTCATCCGCGACGATGCCCAGATCATCGTTGCCACCATCGCCTTCGGGATGGGCATCAACAAGCCGGACGTGCGCTTCGTCCTGCACTACGACCTGCCCAAGAGCATCGAAGGCTATTACCAGGAGATCGGCCGCGCCGGGCGGGATGGCCTGCCGGCGCACTGCCTGCTGCTCTACAGCTACTCCGATGTGGCCAAGCTGAAATACTTCATCGACCAGAAGGAAGGCACCGAGCGCCAGGTCGCCATGCAGCACCTGGACGCGATCGTCCGCTTCGCCGAGGATGAGATCAACTGCCGCCGCAAGCCGCTGCTGAACTACTTCGGCGAGCCCTACGCCGTCCAGAACTGCCGGAACTGCGACAACTGCACCGCCGAAGCCGCCTGCCCAGACCGACATCACCCTCCCGGCGCAGAAGTTCCTCTCCTGCGTCAAGCGCACCGGCGAACGCTTCGGCGCCGCGCACGTGACCGATGTCCTGCTCGGCTCGAAAGGTGAAAGGATCCTGCGCCTGGGGCATGACCGCCTCTCCACCTACGGCATCGGCGGCGACTTGAACAAGAAGCAGTGGATGCACCTGGCCCGCCAGTTGGTGCAGATGGGCTATCTGATCCAGGAAAGCGAATACCGCACCCTCAGCCTGAGCCCCAAGGCCGCGCAGGCGCTCAAGGAGCGTACGCCCATTCTGGGACAACTGCAGGAAGTGGAAGAGCGCGCCTCCAAAAAGGCCAACAAGCAGGAATTGGAATACAACCACGCCCTGTTCGCCCTCCTGCGCGCCAAACGCAAGGAACTGGCCGACGCAGCCGGTGTGCCGCCCTACGTCATCTTCCCCGACCGGACCCTGGTGGAGATGGCGGCCTATGCTCCCCAGTCTCCCGAGCGCCTGCTGGATATCTCGGGCGTGGGCCAGGTCAAGGCCCGCCAGTATGGGCAGGTCTTCCTGGAGGTCATCCGGACCTACTGCCGGAAGCATGCCATCCCCGAGAAAGTCAAGGAGAAGTCCCGCCGCTCCAAGGATGACTCCGGGCGGCGCTATGTCATGGTGGCCGAGGCCTTCAACGCCGGGGAAAGCCTGGCGGACCTGATGGAACGCTACCAGGTCACGGCCGGCACGATCCTGGATCATCTCGCCCGCTACGTCGCAGCCGGGCACAGCCTGCGCCGTTCCGAGGAGATCCTGGCGCTCTCATCCGCCTCGCCCGACCAGCAGGCGGCCGCTTTTGCCGCTTTCGACGAATTGGGGACGGCGCTGCTCAAGCCGGTCTTCGACAGGCTCAACGGGACTCTGAACTATGACGAGTTGAAGATCCTGCGGATATGCTATCTGAGCCGGGAGGCGTGATCGTATGGATCCATATCCATTATATTTTTTATCCATGATTTAGTAAAGATCCCGCCAATGCTTGCTGGCGGGATCTTTCACTTTGTTCGAATTACATGTAACAATGTTCGTGCACGTGTTTCCCCCAGGACATCCACCGAAGAGGACTTCCGAAATCCGCGCGACTCCGGAAGTCCATCTTGATGGCCGGGCGAAACCTACTGCCCGAGGAAACTTGGTAAGATTGGCGAGTTCTGGATCAAGAATGGGGCGAACAGCCAATTTAACGAGGTCAGGAAGCTCAGCCGGCCTTCAATGGCAGGCGAGACGGTGCCCTGGTGGGTGACGTAATCGATCACTGCGTCGCGCACATAGTACTGCGTATCGTTCACGATCTGGTTGAGCGGCCAGAGGGTTACCCCTGCATCATTGAAGTTGCAGGAACCCGCTGCCAGGTAGTTGACCGTGGAGACCTTGTAGAACTTGGTGGCGTCGTTGAAGTCCACGGGGACACCGCCAATGGTGAGCGAGAGAACGTTATTGCCGTTTGGCAGGGTCGGGATACGTGATCGTAGTACGTGATCTTGTTGCCAGAATTGGTATCGAGCATGCAGGTGGTGTAGTAAGAGTAGCCGCCATAGACCCGGAACATACTTGTAGTAATAGTAGTTGCGGTAGCCGCGTTCCAGCACTGCCTTGATCTGCGGACCGTTCATGCTGATCACCACCAGGGAGTTCTCATATGGCATGAGCGTGAACATATCGGAGATCTTCAGGCTGTATGCGGGCTGGCCGATGGTGGCGGTCGGGATCGGCAACTTGCTTGTTGGTCATGGCACCGGACAGGTGGAAGTCCGGTGCGATGCCATGCGTACCCAACTCGTACATGGCGGCATCGGCCTGCAGATTGGCGCCGTTGGTTCTCCTGCGTGAAGGCATTGCAGGGTGTCGATGGGAGCCGTGGTCTGGCCGATGACTTTGTTGTTGTATGTTGCCAGGACCGCTGCATAAGGATCGACGATGGCCTTGGTGGCGGCGTCTTCGACCGTAGCTGGACGTATGGTTACGGTCAGGTAACGCCCGGTCTCGCTGACGACATCATAGCCGCTACCATTTGGAGCGCAGACCGATCACCACCTCGCCCAGGGTAGTTGTTGTAGCGGTAGGCCTGGGTGACGAGGTCAGCTTTGCCATTCGGGGCGGCAACGATGGTCGGCAGATACTTGTAGTCGCCGAATAGCCGGTCGCCGGAGTTGGTGTGGCTGTGCGAGCCGATGATGGCATCGATGCCGTTAACCGTGGCTCGCCAGGTTGGTATCAACATTTGCATCCACCTCAACACTGGCCGGGTTTTCGGTGAAGCCGATGTGCGTCAGCGCGATCACCACGTCGTTGGCTGCCCGCAAACCGGGAACCAATTCGGCGGCCTTGGCGATTGGATCGGAGAAGGTCAGGCCGGGAATGTTGCTGGGCAGTTCGTAATTGGGCACGCGATGGTTGGTGAGACCCAAAATGCCAACTTTGAGTGGAACAGAGTTGCCGGTTGGCAGGGTGACGGAGAGGCTGTCTCTCACATTAACGACCGGCTTGCCGCTCGCAGTGGTTACCTTGTTGATGCCATACGCACCGCTATCCGTGACATTGGCACCCAGGATGGGGAAATTGGCCTGGGTAGAAGATATCCACGAATACCTTGCTGCCAAAGTTGAATTCGTGGTTGCCCAGGGTCATGGCCGTGTAGTTCATGCTGTTCATCACGGCGATGAAGGGGTTCATCTGCAAGGCAGGCGGCAAGACTGTGCCATCGGAGGCAATACCGCCGCCGGCATCCTTGAAGTAATACATCATCGCATCGCCCTGGATGCTGTCACCCGCATTGAGCAGCAGGGTGCGGTCGGGGTTATGCAGGCGTTCCTGCTTGATCAACGTGGCAAGCTGGGTATAGCCAACGAATGTACCCTTGGCCAGGTTGCCATGCGAGTCGTTGTGGTGCAGGATGGTCAACGGGACAATTTCGCCGGCATCATAGGTGGTATCGCCGTCGCCATTCAGCCCGATGCGTCCATCAAGGGTCCCATCACCGTTCGGGCCTTTATAGGCTGTTGCGGCTGTGCCATAAGTGGCTGCGACGTAGGCATTGACGGCGTTGAGCATGTCACCCCAGTAGGTGATGTTGGTCATGTACTTGAAAGCCGTTGTAGCCATCGCCGCCAGCCGGGGCCAGGAACTCGTTGGTGCCCACGCTGTAGGTCTTTTTCAGATCCAGCGGTTCACAGGCCGTGTGAGACCTTGTTCACGACACGTACATCGTAAGCGCCCCAGGCATAAGGCTGCGGGCCGGGGTTGGTATCTGTGTATTTGAAGTATTTATACTTCAAGCCAGCCGGTTGGATGACACCCGCCACATTGGGGCCATAATTGACCACCTCCAGGATCTGGGCACCGGTCATCTGGCCGACGACGGTGGCGTTGCCGAACGGCAGGACGGTGAACATGTTGCCGTAGGTCAACAGGCCGGGGTCGTGGAGACCGGTCGTGGTGCAGCCGGAGGTTTGCCAGACGCCGCCAACATAACACCAATCCGTGCGGATGCCGCCGGCGTTATTGAAGAAGATATCAATGTCATCGGCAGTTATTGGATTGCCGATTCCACGTATCGGTGTTCAGGTAATTGTAGATGGCATCGTCAATGAAAGTACCCATCATGTTGTCGCTGTTACCGCTGTCTCTGCGTCCCAGGTCAACCGCCGAATAACCAACGGGTGGTATTGACCAGTGCCAGGTAGGTGGGATCGTTGGCATACGTATTAATCACCGTGGCAACACCCGCATCTTCTGTGACATCGGGATCCTCGGTAAAGGCGCTGGAGGTTGTAAAAGTCCTCCAAACCGAAGCCGGAATTGCAGGGCTGGCGGTCAGGTTTTGTTGTGTCCAGACGGTCACCGTCCAGGTGATCGACACGGAGCCATCGGTGCCGACGGTGATGTCCGCTTGACCAACGCGGCGTCCGTTGTAAGCGGCCTGTGTCACCAGAGTCGAGCCGGTTTTGCCAGCTACGGTAACCGTTGTACCAGGAGCGGCTAGGGACGTGTGGGTGTGACCGCCAATGATCAGGTTAACGGGGTTGCCATCGGTGATCAGGTTCTTGGCCAGGGTCTGGTCGCCATAGACAGGCAGGCCGTAGCCATAGCCGCCATCCACATAACCGAGGTGGCTGAGTACCACGATCACATCCGCGCCATCGGTCTTCATCTGGCTATAGTAGTGTTCGATGGAAGTAGTCGGGTCCTTGAAGCACAGGCCGGCTGTCGCGGCTGGCGATGGTGATCGTCGGAGTTTCCATGGTGGTCACGCCGATGAAAGCAACCTTGACCTGATTTGGCGCCGTGCCCACGGTCTTGATAACATATGGAGCATCCGCAAAATCTGGCTTGGTCCAACCAGAAGAGGCGCAATCCGCCCCATCCATCTTCACGATGTTGGCGGTCACAAAGGGGTAAATAGCCTGGGTGGTGCGGGCGCCCAACACTGTCTGTCCCCAGTCAAATTCGTGGTTGCCAAAGGTCGCCACGTCATATGCCATCTGGTTGAAGGTGGCGATGGTGGGAACGCCTTTACCGGTGGCTGTGCCATCGCCCAGGTTCGAAAGCAGGCTGCCCTGCATTTCGTCGCCTCCGTCCACCAGCAGAACGTTCGCGGCGCCCTTGGCGGTGCGAATGGCATTAACCACCCTGGCAGTGCGCGCCATGCCCGGTGTGCTGATTTTGTTGGGGTCTGCATTTGCAGCTTGCAGCTGCCCGTGAAAGTCGTTGGTGTGCAGGATGGTGAATGTAACCGGTACAGCTGGTGCACCAAGCGGTGCTGCTCCCACGGCTGTTGAAAACAGGGAAAACAAGACTACGATTGAAAGACTCAGGCTTATCGCCCTTCGCAATGGTTTTTTCGTGAACATGTGTCCCTTCCTTCCCAAATTTGATTAGAGAGATATCAGATGGATTCGAAGTTTGAATCATCTTACAACCATTCTTAAGATAATCACCTCCTTGGTTACTGGTTATGCATTGATTTGATGATCGAGGATGTGGGCGCGAAGATTGTTTTCCCTGCACCTGACAAAAATGCAAGGTAAATATATAGTACAAAATTTGTGGAACGAAGTCAAGTGACAAATCAGGGATATATGTAATAATCTGAAAAGAGGTGAAAGAACGCAGGCTCTTCCACAGAAAGGCGGGCAGAGCCGTACAAATTGGATATTGAATTAATAATCCAGTTGGGGTATAAATATTCGTACATCTATTCTCTTATTTGGATTATTTGGAAGGATAATATGTCCATTCCACCCACCGGCATTGTCACCTTCCTCTTCACAGATATCGAAGGCAGCACCAAACTCTGGCAGGAAAATCCTGAGCAGATGAAATCGAGCCTGGCCCGCCATGATACCCTCTTGCGCGCTGCAATGGAACGCAATCAGGGCTCTGTTTTCAAGACAGTTGGAGATGCCTTTTGCGTGGCATTTTCTGACGCGCTTCATGCTGTGCGGGCCGCCAGCGAGAGCCAGGAATCCCTGGCCCGGGAAAAATGGGGCGCAACACCGGTCAAGGTACGTATGGGCATCCACACCGGGGAGGCAGAATATACTGTCCAGGATTATCGCGGCTATCTCACCTTGAGTCTGGTTCAACGTGTCATGTCCGCCGGGCATGGCGGACAGATCCTGCTCTCCAATGCAACCCGGAATCTTGTGCACGACCAGATCCGTGACTTTGTGAAGCTGCGTGACATGGGCGAACATGCCCTGAAGGGACTGCTTGCTCCCGAACATCTCTGGCAGCTCGTCGTGCCCGGTCTGGCGCAGGATTTTCCTCCCTTAAAAACGCTCAGCAACATTCCGAATAATCTACCCGCAACGCTCAATCGCTTTGTGGGACGCGCCCATGAGCTCAGGGAGGTAAAAAGCCGGCTTGCTCAAACACGCATGTTAACTCTGCTTGGACCGGGCGGCGCCGGGAAGACGCGTCTGGCCCTGCAAGCCGCCACGGATCTGCTGGGCGACTACGAAGACCGGGTTTACTTGATCGATCTTGCCCCCAGCCGCGATGCAGAATCGGCCTTATCGGCGATTGCCCGCACCGTCGGGTTGCGGGAAAAAAGCGATAAACCGCTCCTCGATGGCCTGAAGGACCAGATCAGGCAGCGGAAAACTTTGTTGATCCTGGATAATTTTGAACAGGTCATGGTAGCTGCGTCTCCCATGGCGGAATTGCTGCGTGATTGTCCCGAACTTAAAATGCTGGTCACCAGCCGCGAAGCCCTGCATGTGCGCGGCGAGAATGTCTATCCAATTCCCCCTCTGACTTTGCCACAAGGCGAAGACCGGCATCCATCCCTTGAAAGCCTCTCGCAGTGTGAAGCCGTGCAGTTGTTTATCGAACGCGCTCGCGCCGTAAAACCGGATTTTCAATTGAACGATGAAAATGCCCGGGCCGTTGTCGAGATCTGCGTTCGACTGGATGGACTGCCGCTGGCGATCGAGCTTGCCACGGCGCGTCTGAATGTCTTTTCGCCGCAGGCCATCGCCGAACGCCTGGGCGATCGTTTGAAACTGCTGCGCGGCGGTGCTCGCGACTTGCCTGAACGCCAGCAAACACTGCGGGATACGATCGATTGGAGTTATGAGATCCTCGAACCGGGCGAGCAGCGCTTGTTCGAGTGTCTGTCGGTATTCGACGGTGCCACCTTTGAGGCCGTCGAAGAAGTGGTCAGCCGCCTCCCGCAGTTACAAGAGCTTCATCTGGATATTTTCGAGGGTGTCAGTTCGTTATCGAACAAGAGTCTGGTCCGGCAGACAGACGAAGCGAATGGCGAGGCGCGCTTGCGCATGCTTGAGACGATCCGGGAGTACGCCGCCGCACGCCTGGACGAGCATGCTGAATTCAGTGCGGCTGTGCAGCGCGCCCACGCCGCTTTCTTCGCAGAATTCACCCAGGGTCAATTGATGCCCTTGATGGGCGATGGACGGGAGGCCGCTCTGAGAAGACTGGCGGCAGACCTTGAAAATATCCAGGCCGCCTGGCGTTATTGGCTCGCCCAAGCAGATCTGGAACAGCTCGGCAAGTTTACCAATTGCCTGTTAATGTTCCATGACGCGCGTGGTTGGTATCATGCCACCGTCAGGCTGACCAGCGATTTGCTGGCGGTACTTTCGGCCACGGTTTCCTCGCCGGAGCGCATTCAACAGGAGATCGTTTTACAGACCACCCTCGCCCGCGCCCTCATGACCACCCGGGGCTTTACCGAAGAAGTCGAACAAGCTTACAAGCACGCCCTGGAACTGTGCGAGCGCGCCGGCGAGATTCCCCAACTGTTTCCAGTCCTGCGCGGCCTGGCCTCTTTTTATTCCTTGCGCGCCGAAAACGAAAAAGGGTTCCAGGTAGGCCAGCGTATTATGGAATTGGCGGAGCGCCAAAACAATGCTGATTTGCGCATCGAAGCCCATTTGGTTCTGGGGGAGAACATCATGGGCCGTGATGTTCGGGCCGGTTTGGATCATATGGAAAAGGTGATCGCGGCCTTCGATCCCAAAGGTTCACGCGTGCAGCGGCTGGGACCCGGCACCCATCCCAACGTTGTCGCGCTCGAATGTCTCGGCATTACTGCTTTGGATGAGCGGCTTTTCGGACCAGGCCCGCAAACGTTCGAGCGAAGCCGTCGCGCTCGGCGCAAAAACTCGAGCACCCTTTCAGTAAGAGCTACGCGTTTTTCCATTACAGTGTTCTCAATCTCTGGATGGGAAACCTCCAGGCCGCCCAGGCTGGCGCGCAGACGTTGATGGATATTGCTACGGAACATGATTTTCAAATCTGGAGCACGCTGGCTGCCTGTGTAAGCGGCGCGGCAACGGTCGGCAAAGGTGAGATCGAGACAGGCCTTGATCTGATTGAATCCGGGATAAAGGCATATCGCGGGCTACGGACCCCACCTGTGTTTTGGGGCTTGCTGCTATCCATGCTGGCAGGCGCCTATGCTGCGGCCGGGCGGCCTGCAGACGGGCTGTCTCTGATAAATGAAGCGGTTCGAGTTGGGTCGGAAAGTTCGAGCAAATTATTTGCGCCCGATGCGTTATGTTTGAAAGGTGATCTTTTGCTTGCACTTGACCCTGGAAACGCGGCTGAAGCCGAAGGCCTGTTTCAAGTCGCCATGAATTTCGCACAGGAAATGAACGTACCGGCGTTTGAATTACGCGCCGCCCTCAAATTATGCCGCCTGTGGCAAAGGCAAAATAAAATTGAACAGGCGCGTGAACTATTGAATGCTGCCTACACCAAGATAACCGAAGGCTTTGATACGTTCGACATGAAACAGGCGCAAACAGTTTTGGAGCAGCTTGGTCAGCCCGCTCCAGGAAGAGAATCAATCCAATGAACGAGTTGCCTTCCGGCACGGTAACCTTTCTATTTACTGATATTGAAAGTAGTACAAAACTTTGGGAGCAGTTTCCCGAAGCGATGAAAACTGCGCTGGCGAAACACGATTCCATTTTGCGCCAGGCGATCGAATTGAACCATGGACACATCGTCAAGACCACCGGGGATGGTGTCCTGGCGGTTTTTGAAAACGCCGTCAATGGTATCGCCGCAACGCTTGCTGCTCAACAGGCCTTGAAATCACAAACCTGGGATAAGATCAAGCCCGGTTCTGTGCGTGTGCGCATGGGATTGCATTCCGGCACTGCAGAATTACGTTCGGGCGATTACTTTGGCAACACCCTTAATCGTGCCGCGTGCTTGATGTCGGTCGCCATGGGCGGACAGGTCCTGATCTCGAACACAACCGCCGATCTCGTCCAGGAAGGGCTGCCAGCGGAGGCAGCTTTGCTTGACCTTGGCGAACATCGTCTTAAAGATCTCATGCGACCCGAACATGTCTACCAACTTGTCCATCCTTCTTTACCGTCCGAATTTCCGCCCATCAGGTCCCTGGGGGCATTCCCCAACAACCTGCCCGTTCAACTCACCAGTTTCATTGGCCGTGAAAAGGAAATTACCGACATCAAAGGCTTGCTCAACGCCAACCGTCTTGTTACGCTGACGGGTTCCGGCGGAACCGGGAAAACGCGCCTTTCCCAGGAAGTTGGCGCACAGGAAATCACGACCTTTCCCCAGGGCGTCTGGCTGATTGAACTTGCACCGCTCAGCGACCCGCCCCAGATCATTCCTGCAATGGCGCAGGTCTTTGGATTACAGGAATTACCCTTTTCCCCATTATCTTCGCAGGTCATGGATTATCTGCGCGATAAGAAGGCCCTGGTCATCCTGGATAACTGCGAACATCTCATCGAAGCCTGCGCGCGCCTTGCCAATGACCTTCTGCATCAATGCGCCAGCCTCAAGCTCCTCGCCAGCAGTCGTGAAGCGTTGGGCATTGCCGGTGAGGTGGCCTATCATACCCCTTCCCTGTCGGTTTCAGAATCCACTCAACTCTTCCTCGAGCGCGCCTGTGCGGCGAATTCGAATTTTAATTTGACCGATTCAAACGCTGCAGCAGTCACCCAGGTCTGCGCTCGGTTGGACGGCATACCCTTCGCGATTGAATTGGCCGCCGCGCGCGTCAGATTGCTCTCACCTGAACAGATTGCCATGCGGCTTGATGACCGTTTTCGTTTGCTCATTGGCGGGAGTCGGACAGCCTTGCCGCGTCAACAGACCCTGCGGGCATTGATCGACTGGAGTTACGATCTCCTCTCGGATGAAGAGCAGCGCCTGCTGCAATTCGCCTCCGTTTTTGTCGGAGGCTGGACGCTGGAGGCCCTTGAAGCCATCGCAGACGAGCCTGATGCGCTTGAGCATCTTGAGCAGCTTGTCAACAAATCGCTGGTGGTGACCGAAGAGCATCAAAACGAAATGCGCTATTTCATGCTTGAGACGGTCCGCCAGTATGCCCGCGAAAAGTTGTTCGACGCGCAGCAGGCTTCGACCGCGCGTGACCGGCACTTCGCCTATTTCAATGCGTTATCTGAAAAAATGTGGGATGCCTTCCGCGCAGAGAACCTTCAGACCATTATTAATAGGGCGACCGATGAGGTGGAAAATTTCCGCGCCGCGCTGGAATGGGGCCAGGAAAACCATGTTGAAGAGAATGTCCGGCTGGCGGCGAACTATTGCGAGATCGCCAGTCTGCTGGGAAACCTGGCCGAAGGGGTCGCCATTGCGAAGACCGCCGTGGAACGCGCCAAAGCCCTGCCGCCTGGCAGCCGGGAGACCGACATCCGCCGGAAAAAGCTGATCGCCCGGGCGTTGTTTATGGAAGGCATGGTAGGTCTGGGTGTGGGCAACATGCCGCTGGTTTTGCAGGTTTTGAGGGAAGCCATCGCCACCTCCCGCTTGACAGGCGATAAACAGATTTTGGGCTACAGCCTGGAAATGTACTATACCGCCTCGGGATATATCCATGTACCCGATCGGGAAGAAGCCGCGCTGGAAGGCTTTCATATTTTCAGCCAGGAGATCAATGACAGCTTTGGGCTGGGTATGGCTTATATGAACATGGCCAGGCTGGCCGCAGAAAAAGGCAATGAGAGCGAAAAGGAAATGTACTTTGGAAAACTCAGGGAAAGGATCCGGGAAGTGCCCGGCTCTTTCCAGGTTGGCATGTTCTATCTTGGCATGGGCATGGATGAAACTGCACGCGGTGATGATGCAGCCGCCAAAAAGTTATTCCAGGAAGGAGTTAAGATATTTGAGGGCTTGGGCAGTGTTAATTTTAAATTGGTCCTGCGAAGCGAAATTGGGCATGCCGAACGGCGCCTGGGCAACCTGGCGCAGGCCAAAAGCATTTATCAGGAAACCATCCGGGATTGGCAGGTGTTGGGTAATCGCTCGGCCATTGCCCACCAACTGGAGTGCTTTGGATTTCTCGCCATCCACGACGAGGCGCCCCGGCGCGCCTTAAAACTCTTTGCGGCGGCGGAAGCCTTGCGTGAAAGGATCGATTCGCCCAGGACAGACCAGGAGCAGATCGAATATGACCGGTCCGCAGCCCAGTTACATTCGCAGCTCAACGAAACTGAATTCAACTCTCTCCGGGCGGAAGGTCGCCTCATGACGATGGAGGCAGCCGTGGCGTTTGCATTGGAGCAGGCACATCCGGGATCCTACGATGAACCCTGAGCAACGTCCCCCATCCGGCACCGTCACTTTCCTCTTTACGGATATTGAAGGCAGCACCGATCTGGCCCAGCGCTATCCTGAAGCGATGCCGGTCATGTTGAGGCGGCACCACGCCATCTTGCATGAAGCCATCACGCAATATTGCGGTGTCGTGTTTAAAACGATCGGCGATGCTTTCTGTGCGGCCTTCCCCTCCGCCGGTGAAGCCCTCAACGCCACCCTGGCGGCTCAACGCGCTCTGCAGCAGGAGGCCTGGTCGCCCGCCTCGATCAAAGTCCGCATGGGCCTGAACTCCGGCCTGGCCCAGCCCGAACTCGAAGCCGGTCGCCTGGTTGATTACACCGGCTATCTGACCCTGACGTTGGTTCAGCGGGTGATGTCGGCGGCGTTTGGCGGACAAATATTGATCTCGAACGCCACCGCAGAATTGCTGCACGGGCATTTACCCCGGGAGATCACGCTGCGCGATATGGGCGAGCATCGCTTGAAAGGCCTGCTGAAGCTGGAACGGTTGTGGCAGATCGATGCGCCGGGTCTCAGCTCCGATTTCCCGGCCCTGCGCACCTTAAACTGGGGTGCCCAATAACCTGCCCGCACAGTTGACCAGCTTTATCGGGCGCGAAAAAGAGATCAAAGACATCAAACAGGCCTTTTCGGCTGCGCGTATTGTGACACTGACCGGCGCCGGCGGCACCGGCAAGACCCGCCTGGCCTTCCAGGTCGGCCTGGATTTATTGGATACTTTTCCAGACGGCGTGCACTTGATCGAACTCGCGCCGTTATCCGACCCGAATCTGATTGCGCAAAGCCTGGCCGCGGTCCTCGGTCTGCACACGCTCGAGGGTGGATCGGTAATGCCGGGAATTCTCGATTACCTGCGCGACAAAAAATTATTGCTGGTCATGGATAACTGTGAGCATCTGGTCGGAGCCAGTGCAAGGCTGGCGGATGAATTGCTAAAGAACTGTCCGTTTGTAAAAATTTTGGCGAGCAGCCGTGAAGCGCTCGACATTGCGGGCGAAGTCAATTTATCACGTGCCGTCGCTCTCCCTGCCTGCCGATGAAGCCTCGCTGGAAGACATCCAACACAGCGAGGCTGCCCGGTTGTTCATCGATCGCGCCAGCGCTGCCAATCCGCATTTTGCACTCACCCAACAAAACGCCGTCTCGCTCGCACAGATCTGCCGGCACCTGGATGGCATCCCCCTGGCGCTCGAACTGGCTGCCGCCCGTGCAAAAGTATTTTCGGTCGATCAGATCGCCGACCGGCTGAATGATCGCTTTCGTCTGCTGACCGGCGGCAGCCGCACCGCTCTGCCCCGCCAACAAACCCTGCGTGCAGCCATCGATTGGAGTTATGATCTGCTGCGGGAAAATGAACGCCTCCTGCTGCGACAGCTATCCGTCTTCGTCAACGGTTGGACCTTTGAAGCGGCTGAAGCAGTCTGCGGCGCGCCAGAAATTGACGTGCTCGATTTGCTGCCACACCTCGTCGATAAATCCCTGGTCGTTGTCGAGCAGTGCGGCGGCGAAGATGCGCGCTATGGCATGCTGGAGACCATCCGTCAATATCCGCGCGAGAAATTGGAGGCAGCCGGCGAAGACGGAAAACTGCAAACTCTCCATGCGAACTACTTCAAGGAACTGGTAATTTCGATCGAGCCAAAACTGTACTTGTCCACTGCACAACCCTGGGTGGAAACCCTGGAAGCCGAGTACGACAATATCCGTGCCGCGCTGGATTGGCTGACCGATCAGGATGTGGAAGCCGCGCTAAGCATGATCGCGGCGCTGTCCCTTTTTTGGATCGGGCGCGGTTATCATGCAGAAGGACGCAGCCGGGCCGAAGCGGCTGTAGCACGCGCTGAGACTCTTACGCCCACGACGGGTGAGGCGGCATTTCGCCGCAAGCAATCGATCGGCCTGGCTTTGGGTTCACTGGTCAGCGTCAGTATGGCGGACGGCGACAATACTTACACGGAATTAGTGGCTGAAAAATGTGCAGCCTTCGCTCGCGATACAGGCGACAAAGCTTTGCTGGCGCGCGCCCTATGTTTTGCAGCCATCGGCCGCATATCCGCGGGAGACACGACTTGTGTCGAAGGCTGGGTTACAGATGCCTTAAGCGCGGCGCGTGACAGCGGCAATTCCTTTGCGCTTGGTATGGCGCTGGGTCTCCAGGCTGAAATTTTAATGATCCTCGATCGGGATGCTGAAACAGTGCAGACGTATTCAAAAGAAAGCCTGGCCATACTGGCCACCAGCGACAATCAATGGGGGCAGTCCATGATGATGCTAAGCCTGGGCGCGGTGGCCAAATACAAAGGCCATTATCTGGAAGCACGCACGCAATTCACCAGGTTGGAAGCATTGCTAAGCAAGACCAGCGACAAACACCGGCTCAATGTGGCTCGCAGCGAACTCGCCCACATCGAACGTTATGAAGGGCACACTGAACCGGCTGAACGGCTGTACTGTGAGACGATCGTTGAATGGCAGAAGCTTGGTCATCGCGCCGCCGTGTCCAATCAATTGGAATGTCTGGCCTTCATTGCGAATGCGCGCCTTCAGAGCGAGCGCGCCGCAACGATGCTTGGCGCGGCCGAGATCCTGCGCGAGACGATCAAGATGTCCATGACTCCGGTTGAACAGGAAGAATATGACCAGCAGGTTGCCGAACTGCGTACCCGGCTCGATCAACAAGCCCTGGCGGCTGCCTGGGATAAGGGCCGCCGCATGACCATGGACCAGGCGGTTGCATTTGCCCTTGAGAAATAGAATTGTGGCTATCCCCCCAATGGGGCATGCCGAAAAAACCGCCAGAAGTTGATGAAGAAGATAAACTGGAGTAAGATAAGATAATTACTTGCCAACCCCGCTAGAATTAGGCGCAGGATTGATTGAGCGTGTCTGCGCTTATTGATTGAGAAGATATTCGCTTCAACCATCCTGTTGGGGGAGTTGCAAGTATACCGTTCGCATATATGGACATGCTGGTTTTCTCCACAGGAAGTAAAAATGCAGCCGGAAAAGCGACAATGGTTGGAGTGGATTGAACCCTGGTACCTGGTCTATGCTTTAATGGGGGTGGTTGTGGCCGGACTGGTGCCGGTCCTGATCCCTCTGATCGTAAACAAGATCCGGGAATGCCGGGCAGGTGGGCCTGGTGGTGGCGGCCCTCAGCCTGGGCGGATTACCTCCCCGCTCTGGGGCGGCCTGGCGGATCGCTACCGCGCCCACCGGATCCTGCTGGCCGGGGGTATGCTCTTCGCCAGCCTGGGGCTGGCAGCTTTTGCATTTACCAGCCAACCGCCCATCTGGATCCTGCTGGCAATCATCACCGGGCTTGGGAGCCGCCAGCGCCGCCACGGTTGCCAACCTGTTTGTGGTGGAGGCGCATCCGCAGGCGGAATGGGATGAGCGCATTGGCTGGCTGCAGACCTTTTATGGCATCGGCCAGGTGGCCGGGCTGCTGCTGGCAGGAGTATTGACCCAGATTCGATCTTCGCATCGGGCTGTGGGTTAGCAGCCGGCCTGAGTGCGGCCGCGGCGATGCTGGGCTGGTTCACCACCAAAACACCGCCGGCGCAGCCCGGGTTGGAACCCGTCCTGGTCCATCCGGTGAAGCATGTTGAATCGGCATTCAGTTCGCCACAGCGGCTCTTTCACGGCCCGAAATGGCAGGGAATTGAAGATCTTGGGACAAACCCTGCGCTCTCCATTCGGGATCTTTCTCCTGGTCTGGTTGCTGGCCTTCGCAGGACCGGCGGCGGTCTTTTCCCAATATCCCATCTTGATGCAGAAGGTCTACGGGGTGGCTCCCGGCACGTTCTTCGGTTGCCTTTGCCATCATCGCCGGGCTTGGCCTGACCCTGTATACCCCGGCCGGCAATTGGTCCGAACGTTACGGCCCGAGGCGCATTTTGCGGAGTCTCGCTGGGATTGCGCCTGATGGCCTTTGCCGGGATGTTCGGGCTGGTTTTCGTGCTCGGCCGGTGGGACCACCGGGCTGCTGGCCTTGCTGGCTTTTGCTTTCGTGGTCTGGGCCTGGTCCTTGATGAGCGTGAGCGGCACCGCCCTGGCGGCACGTCTTTCGCCGGTCGGAGAGGGACAGGGGCTGGGGATCTTCAATGCAATCACCGCGGTGGCCGGCATCGCTCGGAGCGCTGCTCGGAGGCTGGGCGGTGGGGCTGTGGGGCTACAGCTCGATCGTGGTGCTTGCTCTGGTCGGAGTGGCCCTGGGTCTGGGGCTCAGCTTTTTTGACTGGCTCGAAAATGAATATTTCCAAAGATTAGCGATGATTCGTGAGGAGCAGCGGACAAAGAATAACTTGCATAAACAATCAATGATTAGAGGTGATAATGAAAGCAATTGCCAATATAACCGGTACTCCCACTTTACACCTGGTGGACCGCCCGGAACCGGTCCTTTCGGCAGATGATGAGGTTAAATTCCGCATCCTGCGGGTGGGCATCTGCGGGACCGACCGGGAGGAAGCCGCCGGAGGCCGCTCCAAGCCGCCCGCGGGTCAGAACGAACTGGTGATCGGTCACGAGATGTTCGGCCAGGTGGTCGAAATTGGCAAATCCGTCACCCGGGTGGCCGTGGGCGACCTGGCCGTCTTCACCGTCCGGCGCGGCTGTGGCAAATGCCTGCCCTGCCTGATGAACCGCTCGGACATGTGCCAGACCGGCGAATATGCCGAGCGGGGCATCTGGGGCCTGGATGGCTACCAGACCGAATATGTGGTGGACAAGGAACAATACGTGGTGCGCGTGCCGGCTGAATTGGAAGCCGGTGGGCGTATTGTGCGAACCGCTCTCGGTGGCCGAAAAAGCCATCGATGAAGCTGTGCGCCTGCAGGTGGCGCGCCTGCCGGATGCCCCGGCCAGCCTGGACTGGCTGCACGACCGTCCCTGCCTGGTGGCCGGCCTGGGTCCGATCGGGCTGCTGGCAGCCCTGGTCCTGCGCCTGCGCGGCGCACAGGTCTATGGTCTGGACGTGGTGGATGCTGACACGGCCCGCCCGAAGTGGCTGGAACATATCGGCGGGAAGTACATCGATGGCCGCCAGGTCCCGGCCGACCAGGTGGATGATCATTTCGGCCGGATCGATCTGATCTTCGAAGCCACCGGGGTTGCCGCGCTCGAGTTCAACCTGCTGGATGCCCTGGCGCCACAACGGGGTGTATGTGCTGACCGGCATCCCGGGCGGCGACCGTCCGCTGGAAATCCATGGCGCCGAATTGATCCGCGAGCTGGTGCTGAAGAACCAGGTCATGCTGGGCAGCGTCAATGCCGCCCGCGACCACTATCAAATGGCGGTGGATGACCTGGCCCAGGCCCACCTGCTGTGGGGCGAGCACGTCGACCCAGTTGATCACCAACCACCACCCGTATGCTGATTTTGACACCGCCCTGCACCAGCATACCGCCGATGAGATCAAGGCGGTCATCGAGTGGAATTCACTGTAGTTGTACCAGGAGGTAGTTTATGGGTAGCGAATCATTAGCCGCCGGGGTGGCCGGGTATTCCAGCCGCGCTGGACCTCCAGCGCCAAGACCGGGGTGGGAACAGCCCTGAACCAGACCAGCCGGGTCTGGTTTACGCTCAGCCACGGCATTTTTGACGAAATCTATTACCCCAGGGTGGACCAGGCCTGCACGCGCGATATGGGCCTGATCGTGTGCTTCGGGACGAGATTTCTTCTCGGAAGAGAAACGCCAGACCGGGCAGCAGGTCGAAGCGCTGGCCCCGGGCGTGCCCGCCTACAAACTGACCAACACCTGCCTGGACGGGCGCTACCGGATCGAGAAGGAGATCCTGGCCGACCCCAGGCGCGACGTGGTGCTGCAGAACACCCACTTCACCGCCCTGCAGGGCAAGCTGGAGGATTATCACGTCTACGTGGAACTGGCTCCGCACCTTGGCGAATGAGGGCGCCAATAACACCGCCTGGGTGGGTGACTATAAAGGCGTGCCGATGCTGTTCGCCGAACGGCAGGGCACTGCCCTGGCCCTGGCCTGTTCCGCCCCCTGGCTGAACCGTTCCGCCGGGTTTGTCGGGGTATCGGATGGCTGGCAGGATTTGAACCAGCACAAGCAGATGACCTGGACGTATGACGCGGGCCGAAAATGGCAACGTGGCGCTGACCGGCGAAGTGGACCTGCGGCAGTCCGGCGGGAATTTCCTGCTGGCGCTGGGTTTTGGAGCGAACTACCTTCGAAGCCGGTCAGCGCGCCCTGGCCAGCCTGCTGGATGGGTTCGAAAGCGCCCGCTCGATCTATATCCGTGAATGGCAGGACTGGC
Source organism: uncultured Chloroflexia bacterium (assembly GCA_963830665.1). GTDB lineage: Bacteria > Chloroflexota > Anaerolineae > Anaerolineales > Villigracilaceae > UBA877. Next base: position 151,935 of record CAWHNM010000015.1, on the reverse strand, counting down.
TGAAAACCCTGCTGCCACTGGGTTCACAGGACAAGGCTAAGGCAACCCGGGACCTGTACAGGGTCAGCGCGGCGGTCATGCGCACGCACGAGTCCAAACGCTTCCCGGGCGCGCTGATCGCCAGCCTCTCCATCCCGTGGGGTTTCTCCAAGGGGGATGACGACCTGGGCGGCTACCACCTGGCCTGGCCGCGCGACCTGGTGGAATCGGCGGGCGGGCTGCTGGCGGCCGGGGCGCACGAGCGATGCCCGCCGGGTTCTGTACTACCTGCAGGTCACCCAGGAAGCCGATGGCCACTGGCCGCAGAACATGTGGCTGGACGGCAGCCCGTATTGGGGCGGCATCCAGATGGACGAAACCGCCTTCCCGATCCTGCTGGTGGACCTGGCCAACCGGGAAAAGGCCTTGGAAGCGGACGATCTCATGCGCTTTGGCCGATGGTCCGCAAAGCGGCCGGTTTCCTGGTGAAAAATGGCCCGGTCACCGCCGCAGGACCGCTGGGAGGAAGACCCGGGCTATTCGCCCTTCACCCTGGCGGTGGAAATTGCCGCCCTGCTGGCAGCCGCCGACCTGGCGGATCTGAACGGGGAGGCCGCAGGCCGCCACTTACCTGCGGGAAACTGCCGACACCTGGAATTCCAGCATCGAACACTGGATCTATGTGACCGGTACCGACCTGGCCCGCCAGACTGGGCGTGGATGGCTATTACGTGCGCATCGCCGCGCCGGATACCGCCGAGGCGGCTCACCATGGCCAAGGGTTTCGTACCGATCAAGAACCGCCCGCCCGGCGAAGAGCCTCGAACCGGCGGCGCAGATCATCAGCCCGGATGCCCTGGCGCTGGTGCGCTTTGGGCTGCGGGCTGCCGATGATGAGCGCGTGGTCAACACGGTCAAGGTGATCGATGCCCTGCTGAAGACCGATCTGCCGTACGGGCCCGGCTGGCACCGCTACAACGATGATGGCTACGGCGAGCATCCCGATGGAGATCCTTTCGATGGGACCGGCGTGGGGCGCGTCTGGCCGCTGCTGGCGGGCGAACGCGCCCATTACGAGCTGGCCGCCGGGCACGTGGATGAAGCCACGCGGCTGCTGCACGTCCTGGAAGCCAGCGCCGGCGCGGGGAAGCTGCTGCCTGAACAGGTCTGGGATACAGACGGACATCCCGGAAAAAGAACTTTTCTTTGGCAAGCCATCCGGCTCGGCCATGCCGCTGGTCTGGGCGCATGCCGAATATGTCAAGCTGCTGCGCTCCCTGCGGGATGGGCGGGTTTTCGATATGCCGCCGCAAACAGTCGAGCGCTATATCAAGGCAAAGACCGAATCGAACCGGGTCACCTGGCGCTTCAATAATAAATGCCAGACCATCCCGGCCGGGAAGGTCCTGCGCCTGGAGCTTCTGGCAATGGCCACCGTGCACTGGAGCGCCGACAACTGGCAGACGGTCAACGACACCCAAACCCATGCGACCGGCCTGGATGTCTTCATCCGTCGACCTGCCGGTGGATAAACTGCCGGCCGGTACGACCCTGGTATTCACCTTTCACTGGTCCGATTCGGATACGCTGGGAGGGGACGAATTTTGAGGTGAGCATCGTGTGAGGCAGGAACACTTGTGCGGTCGATGCTCGTCTTCCAGGATACCCATCTTCTTGACCTGATCCTGCTGCTTCTAGGGGCCGGACTGGTATTGTTTGTAAGCGCCAGTCTCCTTTATCCACGTTTCCCGAAAATTCACCCCCTTCCTGATCGCCTTTCAAACCATCCTCGTGCTCGTGCTCCTGTTCCAGACGAGAACTGACTACTTTGTCATCCTGTTTGCCATCCTGGGCATGCAGGCGATGCAACAGTTTCCGCCCCGGCTTGGATGGATCTTCATCAGCCTGTGCGCCGTGCTGACATTCCTGACCCTGATTGGAATCATTGGGATATTCGAGGCCCTGGCCCTGGCTGTGGCCATCTCGGCCGTGAGCGTTTTCGCTGGAGCTTTCCTTCTGGCCTCCAGGCGGGCACAATCAGCCTGGAAGGAGAATCAATCATTGTCCGGCAAGCTCCAGGAAGCCAACCGCCAGCTGCAGATCTCCGTCCAGCAGCAGGAGCGGTTGGCCGCGGCGCGCGCACGCCAGCACCTGGCGCGCGAGTTGCATGATTCGATCACCCAGACGATCTTCAGTATGAACCTGACCACCCAGTCGGCATTGCTGTTATTGGAACGCGACCGGCCGCAGGTGGCTGCCCAGTTGGAGCGTCTGGACCAACTGGCCCAGAGCGCCCTGGCTGAGATGCAGGTGTTGATTTCCAAACTGGCTCCCGAGGCCCGGGCCGCCGGCGGCTTTTTAGCTGCCTTGCAAAAGCACCTGGCAGACCGTCTCAGGCTCGAAGCCCTTTCCGTCAGCCTGGAAGTGCAGGGCAGCCAGCCTCTCGAAGTGGTTGAAGAAGCCGGTCTCTTCCGGATCGCCCAGGAGGCGCTCAACAATATCGTCAAACACGCCGGGACTTCGCAGGCCGTGCTCCGGCTGCACCTGGCAGACCCGTTCTGGATGGAGATCGAAGACCGCGGAGCCGGCTTCGACCTGCAGCAGGTCCAGGACATCCGCCGGGTGGGGCTGTCCAGTATGCGCGAGCGGGCTGCCGAGATCGGCTGGAATTTACGGGTGGACAGCGCTCCCAGGCGCAGGAACTCGCGTCCGGGTCGAAAAAGGAACGTCAAGGAGGGACAGGCATGATGGCAAATGGCGAAAAAATCAAAGTCTTGATCGTGGATGACCACCAGGTCGTCCGCCAGGGGCTGCGCACCTTTCTGGATCTGAACGAGGATATCCAGGTGGTCGGCGAGGCCGCGCGATGGCCTGAAGGCCGTCGAGATGGCTGCGCAGCTTGAGCCCGGATGTCATCTTGATGGACCTGGTCATGCCAGGCTTGGATGGGATCGCTGCCACGGCCCGGATCAAGTCGCTTGGACTTAGGCATGCGAAGGTGATCGCCCTGACCAGTTTCGCCGAGGATGACAAGGTCTTCCCGGCCATCCAGGCCGGTGCTTCCAGCTACCTGCTCAAGGATGTCTCGCCGGATGCATTGGTGGAAGTCCATCCGGGCTGTCCAGCGCGGCGAGGCCCGCCTGCATCCTGACATTATGCGCAAGGTGATGGAGAAAGTTGCCCGCCAGCCCGGGATCAGCGATGCCGCCGATGGCGCACAGCTTACGCAACGCGAAGGCTCAGGTAATCCGCCTGGTGGCTGAAGGGCAGAGCAACCGGGAGATCGCCCAGGCGCTGGTCATCAGCGAGAAGACCGCCAAGGCGCACATCAGCAACATCCTCGGCAAGCTGGGTCTTGTGGACCGTACCCAACTCGCGATCTATGCCCTCAAGAATGGCCTGGCAGATCCAGAGGGATCAGAGAGAAAGGAGTTAACGTGTCCACGAAGAAGTCCTCCGCCTCGCCCTCTTCCCGTCCCGGTTGGCTGGCCGCCGGCGCGCTCTACCTTTTTTATGCCGCGGTGCTTATAAATACCATCGGATTGAGCGCCCATCCGCCCGCGCCTGCCCCTCTACCTCGCTCTGGAATTTCTATACCTGGTCTTTTTTTCAATGATGCTCTGGCGCCCCGCCCGGCGACGCCTCCCTGCGTCTGCTGTATTTCCTGCTCCAGGCGCTGATCGTGTTCGGTCTGCAATCCATGCGGTTAAGGTTCGATTTCCTGATCGTGCTTTACATCCCGCTCTGTTACCAGGCCGCCCTGCTCTTGCAAAGCCCGGCCGCGCTGGATCTGGGTGGGGATCTATCTCCTGCTCAGCTGCATACCACTGATGTTTGCCCTGGGTGCGCTCGAGGGTCTGGCGCTTGCCCTGCTTCCCATGACCGGCAGCCTCATCTTCTCTGGCTACGTGGTCGTGAACCAGGAATTGGAAGTCGGCCGACACATGCCAGCCAAACCATGCTGGCCGAACTGCAGGAAACCAATCAACAGCTTCAATCCTACGCCGGGCAGGTGGAACAACTGGCTGGAGTGCAGGAACGAAACCGCCTGGCGCGTGAACTGCACGACTCGGTCAGCCAAACCATGTTCAGCATCAGCCTGAATTCCCGCGCTGCCCAGATCCTGCTGGTTCAAGAGCCCGAACGTCTGCGGCCGCTGTTGGAGCGGCTCCAGGCTCTGACCCGGGGAGCCCTGGAGGAGATGCGCGGCCTGATCGCCCAGTTGCGGCCTCCCGAAGGCGAATCCGCCGATCGTCCTACGCCTTAAGACCCACATACCCCCGACCTGAGAACAAGCAGAAAGTTAGGTCCCCGGCCTGCGATCAAATCGGTCGCAGGCCGGCTGTATTCTCCGCGCAGATGTGTCATGATAAGCGTGGAAAACCACAGGTATCCCGATGACCCTTCCTCCACCCCCCCAGCCAGGTGAAATCTCAGCCCCGATCCGCCTTCTGCTTGTAGACGATGCGCCCCAGGTGCTGCACGACCTGCACCAGCTGCTGGAATTGACCGGCCTGATCGAGATCGTTGCCGAAGCCAGGAACGGGCAGGAAGCGGTCCGTCTGGCTGCCGAGCTTGGCCCGGATGCCATTCTCATGGACCTGGAAATGCCCGGCATGGACGGTTACGCGGCCACCCGCCGCGATCAAATCCCGGCTCCCGCGCCACGCGTGGTCATCCTGAGCGTTCACGCCGGCTCTCAGGAGCGCCGAGCGCGCCCAGGCGGCCGGTGCGGATGAATTCGTCGTCAAAGGCGCCAGTTATGAAGTCCTGGTGAATGCCATCCTGGGCAGGGATGTGCCGACCTATCCTCTCAACCAAACCAAAGGAGCAAACGCATGAATACCAGAAATTTATGGATCGCCAGCCTGAGCGGAGCCGTGTTGACCACGCTGGTCTCCAACCTGCCGTTCATCGGTTTCGTGAACTGCCTTATCTGTGGCGGCTTCTGGGGCAGCGCCATCTTTGCCGTCTGGCTCTACCGGCGCCTGAGCGGGGCAGTCACCATCCGCCAGGGCGTGAAGATCGGCCTGCTGACCGGGCTGCTGGCCGGGCTGCTCGGCTTTCGGCTTGAGTTTTACCGGCCTGTCGGGGGCGCAAGGCTTCCTGAACAGCGCCCAGAGCCTCCTGCCGGCGGATGCAACCAAGGGCATGAATGATCTCCCGGCCTGGGGCGCGCTGATCTTCAATTTCCTGGGTGTGCTGTTCAACGTGGGTTTCGGCGCGCTGGGCGGCTGGCTCGGCGGGATCTTTTTCAACCCCGACCGCAAAAACAGAAAGGCATAGGACCCGCATGAAAGCTTTCCGGAAATCCAAGATTCTGGTGGTGGGCGGCCGCGCTGCTCCTGCTGGTCCTGCTTGGAGCCCTGGCCTATATCTACCTGCCCGGGCGGGGTAACCTGCCGGTCCAGCCAGCGCCGGAGTATTGGCCGACGAACGGCTGGCAGACGACCACCCCCGAAGAGCAGGGCCTCAACTCCGCCCGGCTTGCTGAAGGAGCTCCAGGCCATCCATGACAAGCACATCGCCATCGACAGCCTGATGATCGTCCGCAACGGCTACGTGGTGCTGGACGCCTACTTCCAGCCCTACGATGGATCGTTCCCTCACGATCTGGCCTCCGTGACCAAGAGCGTTACGACCACCTTGATCGGCATCGCCGCCGGGCAGGGCAAACTCCAGCTCGACCAGCCGGTGGTGTCCTTCTTCCCGGGCCGGACCATCGCCAACCTGGATGAGCGCAAAAAGAGCCTGACCGTGCGAGACCTGGTCAGCATGCGCAACGGCATGGAATCGCAGCTGTTTCCACGGGGACGAGCCCACCCTGGATGCGATGCGCTCCCAGCCCGATTGGGTGCAGGCCGCCCTGGACCGCAAGATGACGAGCCAGCCCGGAACAAGCTTTTGCTACGACAGTCCGGGCATGCACCTGCTTTCGGCCATCCTGCAGAAGGTGACCGGGATGACCGAGCTCGACTTCGCCCGGCAGGTGCCTGTTCGATCCGCTGGGAATCCAGGAAGTGGCCTGGGAAAGCGACCCGCAGGGCTATACCCACGGCTGGGGCGACCTGCACCTGAAACCGCAGGACGCCGCCAAGCTGGGTCTGCTTATGGCTCCAGCAGCGGCAAGTGGGATGGACGGCAGATCGTCCCGGCCGCCTGGGTCTCCGACTCAGTCCAGGCGCACAGCCGGATGGTGGGAAATGAATACGGCTATGGCTACGGCTGGTGGGTCTCGGCGGTCGATTTCTACGCCCTGGGCCGCGGCGGCCAGTTCATCCGGGTCATGCCATCCAGGAACACGCTGGTGGTTGTCACGGCCGGCGGTCCGGATATCGACCTGGTGTTCCTGGCCAAGACGATCCTGGGCGCACCAGCCCACCTGCCCGCCGATCCGGCCGGCCAGGAAAAACTCGCCGCAGCCCTTTCGGCCGCCGCGCAAGGCTCCGGTTCGCACGCCTCCAGCGCTGTGCCGGAAATCGCCAAAACGGTTTCCGGGAAGACCTACGCCTGCGACACCAACCCGGTCGATGTGACCAGCTTCCGCCTGGCGTTCGATGATCCGAAGGCGCGGCGAATTCGCGATGGTACGCGAATGGCCAGGAGACTGCCTCACCGGTTGGGCTGGATGGGAAGTACCGGCTGGATGCCCAGGGGACGGCGCAGACCGGTTACTGGCAGGATCCGCAGACTTTCATCCTGGAGGTCTTTGATATCGGCCAGCTCACCCGCCGGTTCCATTTCGATGCCAACCGGCTGGAAGTGACGGTCCCTGAAATCAATTTGACCTTGAATTGCCAAACACAAAATCCATAATTCATCCTCCCTATCCGTTTGAATGGATGGAGCGGTACACCTAATGAAAGGATTTAGAAAATGAAAACAAGCCTTATAACTGGTCTGCGAATTCTCCTGGTCATTTTTCTCTCCCTGGCCGGACTGCTGCTGGCTCTCGTGGTCTATTTTTCCATCGTCTACTCGCCTGAATATGTGCGGCGCAGTTTCTTCGTGGGCGAGGCCACGGTTTACGATTATCTAAAGCTGCCCGGCCAGCCCCTGACAGCCAGCCCGAACGTTTTCCATTTTGCCGCACAGCCGGAGGAGGCGGCCGTAAGGGCCGTTTTCGAAGCGGACCCCAAGGTCGGCAACCTGGAGAACTTCCTGACCAAAACCGGCACGCAGGCCTTCATCGTCATCCGGGATGACGCCATCCTGTATGAAAAGTACTTCAATGGCGCCAAACGGGACTCGACGGTGGTTTCTTTTTCGACGGCAAAATCCTTCACATCCGCCCTGGTTGGCATCGCCATCCAGGAAGGCAGGATAAAAAGCGTGAATGATCCGATCAGCGCCTACCTGCCCGAACTGGCCGCCCGGGATGTGCGTTTTCAAAAGATCACCATCCAGGATCTGCTGGGGATGGCCTCCGGGATCCGTTTCGATGAAAAGCGCTTCCTGTGGCACGATGAAGGCAACCTGACCTACCGTTTCACGGACCTGCGCAGCCTGGCGCTCAATAAAACTGTCATTGTAGCGCCGCCCGGGCAGGCCTTCCTGTACAACGACTTCAACCCGATCCTGCTGGGGATGATCCTGGAACGGGCGACCGGCCAGCCGGTGACGGACTATTTGCAGGAGAAGCTCTGGACACCCCTGGGGATGGAATTCGGCGGTTCCTGGACCCTAGACAGCCATTCGACCCGCTTTGAAATGATGTCCTGCTGCATCAATGCCCAGGCGATCGACTTTGCCAAGTTCGGCCGGCTGTACCTGAACAACGGGAACTGGAACGGCAACCAGATCGTACCGGCCGGGTGGGTGGCCGCATCCACCCGGTTGGACAAGGGCCGCAAGCTGGATGAACAGCTTTCCTATGGCAACCTGTGGTGGGAAATGCCCGATCCACAGGAAGCCAATGACTTCTTCGCCTGGGGCAACCTTCGGGCAGTTCATTTACGTTTCGCCGACCAGGAACCTGATCATCGTCCGCAACGGTGAAAGGTACGGCCTGGAGGGTGAAGGGTACGAGTGGGCCACCATTTTCCACCAGTTTGCCAAGGCCCTGCCATGACGGAAATGGAAGATCGACAGAAAAGAGGCGCTGCCATGAAAACCAACCTGACCCCGACCCTGCGGATCACGCTGCTGGTCGCGTTGATCCTGCTGACCGGTTTCTCGGCCCTGCAGATGATCCCGCCCCGGGCGCTGCCTGCCAGCGCGCCCGCCGGCCGATTCTCGGCCGAACGCGCCATGGCGGACCTGGCGGTGGTGGCGCGTGAGCCGCATGCGGCCGGATCGGCCGCCCAGGCGCGTGTGCGTGATTACATCGTCTCCCAGGTGACAGCGCTCGGACTGAAGACCGAGATACAGACCAGCGGCCAGGTCGCGAACATCCTCGTCCGGATTCCGGGGAGCAACCCGACCCAGCCGGTGCTGGTCACCGGTCACTACGACTCGCACCCGCCCGCTCCCGGCGCCGGCGATGACGGTATCTCCGTGGCGGCCATGCTCGAGTCGCTGCGTGTCCTGCAGGCGGGGCCGGCCCTGCGCAACGACCTGCTTTTCCTTTTCACGGATGGCGAGGAGCTGGGTTGGTTGGGCGCCAAAGCCTACCTGTATGCGCACCCGCAGGGGAATAATGAGACCGGCGTGGTCTTGTGCTTCGATGCGCGTCCCGGGAATGCACCGTTGGTCCTGCAGCAAACCTCGCCGGGGGATGCCTGGTTGGTGCGGCAGATGACCGGGCTGCCGCTCTCCCTGGTGGCGGGTTCATGGACGAATCCGGACGAGCGCACCGACGATGACACGGATTTCGAGAGGTTCCAGGAGTTCGGATACACCGGCGTGGAGCTTGAAAACGAGTTCTGCCGGGAGTGCCTACCATACCAGCCGTGATGGCATTGCTTCCATTTCACCAAACCTGGTCCAGGCCTATGGACAGACTATGCTGGCGCTCACAAATCGCTTTGGCAATCTCGATTTCGCCACCAAAAGCAGGGGGCCGGACCTGCAGTACTTTTCACTGCCGCTGATCGGGCTGGTCGCCTATCCGGGCTGGGTGATGACGGTGCTCAGCAGCCTGGGCGTACGGCGCTCGCCAATGTCGACTCGGTCACCAAAAGTGTCATCACCACCCTGATCGAAATTGCCATCAACCAGGGCAAATTGAACCTGGATGACCGCATGTCTCCTTCTTCCCTGGGTATACCATCGACCATCTGGATGCCCGCAAGCAAACCATCACCATCCAGAGACCTGGCAAGCATGTCGACCGGCATGCAGTGCATCGGGCTTGCGGATGAGCGCACGGTCCAGGAGATAGAAACAAGCCCCAATTTGGTCCAGTTCGCTCTCGACCAGCCAATGGCCTATGAACCCGGGAAACACTGTGAGTACTGCTTTTTGGGGATGCACTTGCTTTGCGCAATCCTGGAAAAAACAACCGGGATCCTAGCGCAGGAATACACCCGCACCAACCTGTTCGAACCGCTCGGGATCCAGGCCGGCACCTGGCCGGTCGACCCGCAGGGCATAGCCTGGAAGCCGGCAACCTGCGCTGTTCCGGCCAACATCGCCAAACTTGGCCTGCTCTGGCTGCAGTGGAGGCAGGTGGGCTGGCGGCACGTCGTCCGCCCGGTGCGCGCGGCAGTCGATAATGCAAGCACTTCCAGGCCGGTGGAGATGGTTACGGCTACGGTTGGTGGATCAGCAAAGCCTGACCGGGCCAAATTACAACGCAGTGCGAAGTGGCGGGCAACGCATCACGGTCAACCCGGCCCTTAACCTGATCATAGTGACACCGGCGGCGGCTTCGAATTCGACGAGGTGTCCTTACCTGGTTTCCGCCTTCTGGACTTGAAGAAGCCCCTGCCGGCCAATCCGGACGGTCGCACGCCTGGCCAGGCGCTGGCGGCCCTGCCGCAGCCGCCCGAACCGCAGCCAGTGGCACAGCTGCCTGGCATGGCCGGAGAAATCTCTGGCAAGGTCTACCAGTTCGATCCCAACCAATTCCTGCTGCAAAGCCTGCGCCTCGATTATCTGCAACCCCGCCGAGGCGACCATTCATTCCTTCACTGCATAACTCATCCCGAATTCAAGCATGGGTCATGTTTTTTGTTTTCCTGGGCGGCTGGCTTAGATCCGGAAAATCCCTTAAGATGGGAATGCAAAGTCTACGTTCTTAATCCGCTGACCAGCCTTTGATATAATTTTTGGGTGGAAACCAAAGGTTCCATACCCAGTTCATCCGCAAGCGTTTTTTGCAGATCCTGGTACTGGTGCACCAGGCCGGCCTGGTCACCCAGGGCTACGTAGGTGCGCATGGCCTGGCAGTGCACATCCTCATTCAGGTTATCCACGCGCAGGGCGCGTTGGAGCAGCTCGAGCGCATTGGTGTAGCGCTCGTGCGCAAAGTGATAATTGGCCAGGCTGCGCAAGGCGGAGATATACGTCTTGGTCAGCCGCTGGCGCTCGGGGAAAAGCCAGTTGTAATACAGGTTATCCAGGTATTCCCCATGGTAAAGCGCGATGGCCTGCTCATACCAGCGGGCCGCCAGATCCTCCGAAGCGGCTGCACGCGCCTGCGCCAGGGCGGCATCGAATTCGTCCACATCCACGCTGAAGGCGGCCGTATCCAGCCAGTACTCGCCCGCCTCGACCAGGATGAACTGGGATTTGGCCGGCTCCCTGCGCAGGGCCCGGCGCAGGCGGGAGAGGGCAGTGTGGAAGGCGGTCATGCCGCGCCCGGGCTTGTCTGCCCAGATGGCCTCGAACAGGCGTTCACCCGGAATACGCTCGCCGCGGAAGGTGATGAAATAAGCCAGCAGATCGCGCGCCTTGGTCGAGACCCAGCGCTCCTGCGAGATCTCCTCGCCCACGATCGTGACCCGGAACGACCCCAGGCAGTGGACGACCACGGCGGTCCGCTCGAGCGACCCTGAGAGCGTGGGACCGGCGCTTGGCAGACTCTCGAGCACGCGCTGCAGGAAGGGACTGCGCTCCCCATCCTGCTGCAGGCTCTGGCAGACCACCCGGCTGCGCTCGCCCTGATCCAGGAACAACTGCACCGCCTGGGTCGGCTCGATCAACCCGAGCGCCTTGCGGGCAAACGCCAGGCCATCCGGCTGGTGTTCCGTCACCAGGTGGATGTAAGCCAGCCCGAAATAGACCATTGCCAGCGGGATGCGGAACTGGCGCCGCTCGCCCACCTCCACCAACTCCCCGTACAGAGCCTCCGCCCTGGACAAGCGGCCCTGTTCCAGGGCAACATCCGCCAGGACGCTGCTGCAGACGTAGGCCTCGTATGTATCGGGGCTGCCGGTATAGGCCCACAGCGCGCTCTCAGCCATCTGGCGGGCTTCATCCACACGGCCCTGACCGTATAAATTATAGGCCAGGTATCCGGCGGTCATCAGGCGCTCGTAGGAGGCCAGGCCCAGGTTCTGCGGCCAGATCCATGGACTGGCGCAGGCAGCCCTCCGCCCGGGCGGTCTCGCCGCGGCGGGTGAGCACGTTGCCAAGCGCAGAATAGGCGCTCGGGAGCAGTTCACGCAGGTGCAGGGTCTGGGCAATCTCCAGGCCGCGTTCGGCGTACCGGAAGGCGGTATCCAGGTCGCGCCAGTACAGGTAGGGGCTGACCAATGAGACATACGCCTGGGCGGCGATCGGGGAGAGTTCCTCGGGGGTCGACTGGAGCGCCTGGGTGCAGTAGCGCAGGGTCGCGTGCGGGTCGCCCTGCCACCAGCAGATCTGGCCGAGCGACTGCAGGAAGTTGGCGCGTGCCAGCGCAGATAGCTTCTCACCGGCCTGTCGGGCTTCCTCGACCGCCTGCTCGGCCAGCGAGCGGCCCTTGTCCATGCCGGTCAGGAAACCGGTGCTCTTGGCCAGGGCCATCAAGGCGTCCGCACGCGCGGCGTGGTCATCCGCGGGGGCAAACTCGAGCGCCTGGGAAGCCAGGGCTTCGGCCTGGCGGTAGTTGCCCTGAGCCCGGTTGATCTCCGCCAACTGTGTCAGGGCCTGGCTGACCCCGCTGCGGTCGGCGGCGGAGGTAAAGGCGCTGCGGGCATCCTCGAAATCGTTGATCGCCAGCCCGGCTTCCCCCAGGCGGCGGCGGACGTTGCCGCGCTGCAGCAACAATTCCGGATGGCTGCGCAGGACTCCGTCCGGGAGGGCGATCAGGTAGCGGTGCAGCAGCTCCACCCGGCCGCGCTCGACATAATCCGGAGCGAAGACCTGGATCACCCGGGCGGCAGCTTCCCATTTGCGGGATTCCAGATAGTGCGCAAAGGCCGCTTCCATCTCGCCGGCCTGTTCGTAGTGTTTTCCGGCCGCGGCGTGCAGCACTTCGACCTGTTCGGGCTTTTCACGCTGCAACCGGGAGAGCAGGAATTCGCGAAATAAATAATGATAGCGGTACCAGTGCCGCTGGGCATCCAGGCTGGTCACGAACAGGTTCTCCTGCTCGAGCTGATCCAGGCTGGCCTGGGCATGCCGGATGCCGGGCAGGGCGTTGCAGGAGGCGGCATCCATCTGGGCCAGCACGGCCGTGTGGGTCAGGAAGGTCTGCCTTTCCCTGCTCTGGCGGCGGAAGACCTCTTCCGCCAGGTACTCGAAGATATAGCGGTGCGAACCGCTCAGGCTGGCAATGAACCGGTCGGCGCTGTGGGGATCCTGGCCCTGCAGGGAGGAGCGCACGATCTGCAAAGCGGCCGCCCAGCCTTCGGTCTTTTCCTCCAGCAGGGACAGACTTTGCTCGGAGAGACCGGGGATGGACAGGCTGATCATGGAAGCGATCTCGTCCTCGCGGAAACGCAGGTCGGGGGCGCGCAGTTCCGCCAGCCGGCCGCGTGCCCGCAGGTGCGCCAGGGCCAGGGGCGGGTCTGCCCGGGTGGAGATGATCAGATGCAGGGAGGCCGGGCAGTTCTCGAGCAGCAGGTCGACCAACTGGTGCACCACCGGGCTGGCGATGAAATGGTAATCTTCCAGGACCAGCAGCCAGGGATTGAGCAGGCTGTCGGCCAGTTCATTCAGCAAGACCGTCAGGATCTGCTGCGGGGAGCTGCCGGCATGGGCGTTCTCCAGCAGCGTTTGCGCGGCATGCCCGATGTTTTTTTCTCCAAACCCCTGCGTCCGGTGGACCGCCTCGATCAGGTAGGCCAGGAAGACGTTTGGGTCGCTGTCGGCCGCATCCAACTGGATCCAGGCGGCCGGGAGGGCGCGTGCGGACAAGAAATCCGCCAGCAGGGTGGTTTTACCGTAACCGGGTGGGGCGGAGATCAGGATCAGGCGTTTGTCGAGCTGATTTTCAAGCCAGGCGATCAAATGCGGGCGCGGCAGCCGGTCGGCCGCGGGTTGTGGGACCAGGAATTTGGTGCGAAGCAGGATCGAGGGTTTCATCCTGCCAATTATAGCCTTTAACCTGCCGAGATTTTGCAAACGATTTGAAAACCCTTTGTGATAGGATTTAGCGTATCCCATCCGCTCATTTGACCATAAGGAGAGAAGAAAAATGAACAAGAAAATCGTTCCGTTTTCATTTCTAATGGTGGCAGTGCTCATCCTGAGCGCATGCGGCCCGGCGGCAACCCAGGCGCCCGCCCCGGTCGCGACCCAGCCGCCTGCTCCGGCAGCCACGCAGCCGCCTGCCCCGGTGGCCACCCAGCCGCCGGCCACCGCGACCACCGCGCCCCCGCTGGTTTTAAATGTGGCCAGTACGGCCTCTTTTGAAACCTTCGACCCGATCGCCTCCTTCTCGGTGGAGGCGGCCTATCTGCCGAACCTGTATGAGGGCCTGCTGCGGGTCAACCCGCCCGGCTCGGCGGATAAGTATACGCCTTTGCTTGCCACCAGTTGGGAGAAGAGCGACGACTCGCTGACCTGGACCTTCCACCTGCGCCAGGGGGTAAAATTCCATGATGGCGAGCCTCTCACCGCCGCGGCGGTCAAGCAGTCCATCGAGGCTGCCAAGGACCACGGCGGCGCCAGTTTCATCTGGGCGCCCGTGGATACGATCGATACTCCGGATACCTCCACAGTCGTGTTTAACCTGAAATATGCGACTGCCTTCGAGCTGCTGGTCGGCTCGACCTACGCGGCCTGGATCGTCAGCCCCAAAGCGCTGGATGCCTTCGCGGCGGATGCCAAGTATTGGGAAAAGGGCGTTGAAGCCGGCACCGGCCCGTACATGCTTGAATCGTATACCCCGGATGCCGAGATCGTCTTCACCAAGAATCCCGATTACTGGGGCGGCTGGAAACCCGGCCAGTATGATAAAGTGGTCGTGTCGATCGTCCCCGAAGCCACCACCCAGCAGCAGATGCTGGAAGGCGGCCAGGCCGACCTGGTGTGTGCATGCCTGCCAACGGAAAGCCTGCCGACCTTCGAAAGCGATCCCAAATACACGGTCGTGAAGGACAAATCCTTCTTTAACTACGTCGGCTATTTCAACACCTTGCGCCCGCCCCTGGATAACGTCAAAGTCCGCCAGGCGCTTTCCTATGCCATCCCCTACCAGGATATCATCAAGATCGCGGTCAACGGGCTTGGCACGCAAAGCCGTGGTCCCGTGCCCACCGGTGTTTTCCCGTGGTCACCGGATGTTTTCCAGTACACCTACGACCTGGAAAAGGCCAAGACCCTGCTGGAAGAGGCCGGGCATAAAGGCGGCGGCTTCTCGATGAAGCTGACCTACACTTCCTCGAACCCTGCCGAGACCCTGTTCGCCCCGTTGATCAAGGATTCCTTTGCGCAGATCGGTGTGACCGTGAACATCGAGCCGCTCAAACTGGGCGAGCAACTGGCGATGGCCCGCAACGGCGCGGACGGGGAGGATATGTCGCTCATGCTGTACTGGCCCACCTATGCGGATGCCGGCGTGGATAACCTCTGGTCGCTCTTCTATTACACCGCCAAGCCGTCCTGGAACCTGTCCTACTGGAATAACCCCAATTACCAGTCGCTGATCGATAAGGCCACCACCAGCGATCAAACCACTGCGCAGCCCCTGTACACGCAGGCCATGAATATTTTGGCCAACGACGCCCCGGGCGTGTTCTTCTATGAACCCCTGAGCGTGTTTGTCATTCCAAATACGGTGGCCGGCTTCCAGTACAACATCAACTATCCGTTCACATACTATTTCTTCTATCAATTGCACAAAGCCCAATAAGGCCCTTCCCAGCCCCTGCCGCCTCCCTTTCTGGAGCGGCAGGGGCGCCCTCCGGCCATGCAAAAACTCGAATTCATCCTTCGCCGCCTGCTTTCCTCGCTGTTCGTGCTGATCGGCGTCTCGATCATGACGTTCTTCATTGCACGTGTGGTGCCGACCAACGCGGCGGAATTATATATTGGCCCAAAAGCCCGGCCGGATGATATCGCCCGCGTCACAAAACAGCTCGGGCTGGATAAACCCCTGCCGGTCCAATATGCAATCTATATGAGCGAGTTGTTCCATGGCGACCTGGGAGTATCACTTGGCACCAAGCGTCCCGTGCTGACTGAAATTAGCGGGCGCCTGCCGGCCACGCTTGAATTACTGATCACAGGCATGCTTCTGGCGGTTCTCATCGGCGTGCCGCTGGGCGTGTTATCGGCGCGCTGGCAGGGTAAATTGCCGGATACGGCTGTACGGATCCTTTCCATCATGGGCGTTTCGATGCCGGCATTTTTTCTCGGGCTGGTGCTGCAGATCTTTTTCTTTCGTGACCTGCACCTGCTACCGCTGGCAGCGCGGGTGGCCTGCCGACCTGCGCTTCACCAGCCCGATCAAGGATATCACCGGTTTCTTCCTGCTCGATTCGCTCATCACCGGCAACTGGGCCGGGTTGAAGGATGTCGCCCTGCACATCCTCCTGCCGGCCTTGACCCTGGCAGCCTACCCGATCGGTCTGATCGCGCGCATGACACGCGCTTCCATGCTCGAAGTGCTCGAGCAGGATTACATCCGCACGGCGCGGGCGTACGGGGTGCGCGAGGCCGTCATCACCTATCTGTATGCCTTGAAAAATGCGATCGGTCCGACGCTCACCGTCGTTGGGATTACATTTGCGTATGCCCTGGTCGGTACGTTTTTCGTGGAGATCATCTTCAACTGGCCCGGGTTGGGGCAGTTTACCGTGCGCTCCTTATTGGGACTGGACTATCCCGCCATAATGGGCATTACCCTGTTCGGCGCAGTCGGATATGTGCTGATCAACCTGATCGTTGACCTCCTGCAAGCCTGGATTGATCCCCGCATCAGCCTGAAATGACTATGACAAGCCTTGAAGTTCCCGCCCTCAAAACGGAAGAAACAAAGCACGCGCACCTTTCGCCACGTGTTGTCCGTGATCGTGCGCGATCCGCTTTCGCTTGCCAGTACGATCGTCATTATTCTATTTATTCTGATCGCCATATTTGCCTGGCAAATCGCCCCCTATCCATTGGAGGGCGCCGGGAAAACAAATGTCGGCAACACCATGCTTGCCCCTTCGGGGGAGCACCCGTTCGGCACGGATAAGCTCGGAAGGGATATTTTGAGCCGGGTGATCATGGGCGCCCAACCCGCCTTGATCGTCCCGATCGGTGTGGTTCTGCTGGCCATCCTGATCGGCGCGCCGCTGGGAGCGCTGGCCGGCTATAAAGGCGGCTGGGTGGATGAGTTGATCATGCGCATCACCGACCTGTTCCTGGCTTTTCCATCCCTGCTGTTGGCGATGGCGATCGCTTCAGCCCTGGGGCGCGGGCTGGGGAAAGCCGCCTTTGCCCTGGTAATATCCTGGTGGCCCTGGTACACCCGGCTGGTGCGGGGCGTCACGTTGAGCCTGAAAGAGCGCTACTTCGTTGAAGCCGCCCAGGCGATCGGGGTGCGCGATTGGGTCATCATCTGGCGTCACATCCTGCCCAATACCATCAGCCCGATCCTGGTCCAGGCCACGGTCGACCTGGGAACGGTCATCCTGGCCATGGGCGGGCTGGCCTTCCTGGGCCTGGGCACCCAGCCGCCGTCGCCCGACTGGGGCTTGATGGTCAGCGACGGGCGCACCTACATCCTGACCCAGCCGTGGATCGCGACCTTCCCGGGCATCGCCATTTTTGTGGTTGTCCTGGCTTTCAATCTATTGGGCGACACGCTGCGGGATGTGTTCGATCCGAGGCAGTACCGATGAGCGCGCTGCTCGAAGTCCGTGACCTGTACCTGGAGTTCAAGACCTCGCGCGGGCTGTTGAAGGCGCTGAATGGCATCAGCTTCGAGGTCCAGCCGGGGGAGGTCTTCGGCGTGGTCGGCGAGACCGGCTGCGGCAAGACGGTCACGGGGTTGTCGATCCTGCGCCTGCTGCCGCGTTCGGCCGCCATCACGCGCGGGGAGATCTTCTTCGAGGGCACCGACCTGCTCAAATTATCGCGCGGCCAGGTCGAGGCGGTGCGCGGCAATAAGATTGCCATGATCTTCCAGGACCCCAGCACCTCGCTCAACCCGGTCTTCACGATCGGCGCGCAGATTCAGCGGGTCATCCGCCAGCACATGCACGTTTCCAGGAAAGCCGCCGCCCAAAAGGCCGCCGATACCCTGGCGGCGGTTGGGCTGCCGGATGTGGAACGCATCCTGGGTTCGTATCCGCACCAGCTCTCGGGCGGCATGCAGCAGCGCGTCATGATCGCCATGGCGCTTTCCTGCAACCCGCGCCTTCTGATCGCCGACGAACCGACCACCGCGCTGGACGTTACCATCCAGGCCCAGATCCTCAAGCTGCTGGGCGAGCTGCAGAAGAAGTTCGATGTCTCGATCATCCTGATCACCCATAACCTGGGCATCATCGCCCAGACCTGCAACCGGCTGGCGGTGCTGTACGGCGGGCGGGTGGCCGAGAGCGGTTCCACCCAGGACATTTTCAACCAGCCTCAGCATCCCTATACGGTCGGGTTGATGAACGCCATCCCGCTTCTGGGCGGGCGCGGCAGGAAGATGGCCACCATCCCCGGCACCGTTCCGACCAACCCGGGCGCCATGCCGGGCTGCACCTTCGCGCCGCGCTGCGCCTTCGTCATGCCGCGCTGCAGCCTCGAGATCCCGCCGCTCTACCCGCTCGGTGAAAAGCATGCCAGCGCCTGTTTCCTGGCGGAGCCGAAAGCATGATGACGCCGCCCCTGGTCCAGGTGCACTCGCTCACCAAGCATTTCCGCCTGCCGGGCGGCTGGCTCTCGGGCAGGAGGCGCTATGTCTATGCCGTGGACGGCGTTGACTTCGAGATCGCCTCCGGCGAAGTGCTTGGCCTGGTGGGCGAATCGGGCTGCGGGAAGACCACCCTGGGCCGCATGATCCTGCGCCTGATCGAGCCGACCTCCGGACAGGTGCTGTTCGACGGGCAGGACCTGACCTCTCTAAAGCGGGAAGAGCTGCGGCGCATGCGCCAGAAGATGCAGGTGGTCTTCCAGAACCCGCTCTCCTCCTCGAGCCCGCGCTTCAAGGTGGAACAAATCGTCGCCGAGCCGCTGGTCACCCACCACGTGCTGCCCAAAAAGGAGATCCGCCCGCGTGTGCTCGAGCTGCTCGAACAGGTCGGGCTGGGTCAGCCAGCACCTGGACCGCTTCCCGCACGAGATGTCGGGCGGGCAATGCCAGCGGGTGGCGGTGGCGCGCGCCCTGGCGGTCAACCCCAGGCTGCTTGTGCTGGATGAACCGACCTCCGCCCTGGATGTTTCGGTCCAGGCCCAGATCATCAACCTGCTGGAGGAACTTGAAGCAGGCCCACGGTCTGACCTACCTGTTCATCTCGCACGACCTGAACGTGGTCCAGCACATCAGCGACCGGATCGGGGTGATGTACCTGGGCAAGCTGGTCGAGTTGGGACCGAGCGAGGCGGTCTTCGGGAAACCGCTGCACCCGTACACGCAGGCGCTGTTTGGCGCCATCCCCCTGCCGGTGGTGAACATCAAGCGCGAGCTGACCGTTTTGGAAGGAAACGTCCCCAGCCCGGTCAACCCGCCCAGCGGGTGCCGTTTCCATACCCGCTGCCCGCTGGCCCAGGAGATCTGCAGCCAGGTCGAACCCGAACTGCGCCAGGTGGCCCCAGGCCGCCTTGCCAGCTGCCATTTTGTCGGTATGAACTCACTAAATGAGGAGTGACCTATGACCCGCCTGTTCGGTATCGCCGGAGTCCAGATGAGCGTTGTCCCGTGGGACGCCTCAGCCACGGTTGACAAGATGGCCGACATCATGAAAAACATCCACAAGAGCTTCCCGTGGGTGCAGTTGATGATGTTCCACGAGCTGGTCGTGCCCGGATTGGTCCAATTTGTGACCGCCGACAATGGCGATACGTGGAAAAAGAATGCCGAGCCCATCCCGGGTCCGCTGACCGAACGCCTGTGCGGGCTGGCCAGGCAGGCCGGCGTCTGGCTGGTGCCCGGCTCGATGTACGAACAGGAAGGCGACAAGCTCTACAACACGGCCATCGTCATCTCGCCGCAGGGTGAGATCGTGGCCAGATATCGCAAAATGTTCCCCTGGCTGCCCTACGAGAGCGGGACCGCCGCGGGCGACCAGTTCTGCGTCTTCGACATTCCCGGCGTGGGGCGCTTCGGCCTGTGCATCTGCTACGATATGTGGTTCCCGGAAGTAGCCCGCAGCCTGGCCTGGATGGGGGCGGAAGTGATCCTTCAGCCGACCCTGACCCCCACCTCGGACCGCGAGCTGGAACTGGCCATGTGCCGGGCCAATGCCCTCTTCAACCAGTGTTATTTCATCAGCGTCAATGGCATCGGGACCTGGGGCGGCGGGCGCTCGACCATGATCGACCCGGATGGGCGCGTGCTGCAGGAGGCCAGCGCCAACCAGACCGTCCTGACCGAGATCATCGACCTGGACCACGTCACCCGGACGCGCGAGTTCGGCACGCTTGGCCTGGCACAGACGCTCAAGCAGCTGCGGGATGCCGGGCATACCTTCCCGATCTACCAGGATGGGCAGCTGGCCCGGGGCAGTTTCAGTAAACTCGGTGCGCTGAAATACCATCATTCGCTGAAGATACCGTGAGTAAAAAGGGCGAAGGATAAGGGTTGTTGAATGATGAATACCTTGCCGCCTCCAAAGTGGGTGCAGGCTTCGTAAAATGTAAAAGAGATGTCCAATGTTAGGATTGTGAGACGGATAGCCTTCCCTGCTTTGATCCTTGGCGGGCTGCTGCGCCTGGCCAGCGCCTGCAGCCCCGCCCCGATCCAGCCAACCGCCCGCGTGGAAACCAGCAGCCCATCCGACAGTCACCGCCATGCCGACCAACCCCATACCCACTGCGACCACTATCCAACTGCCAGCCAGCGCCCGTCTGGGGGCGGTCCTGAGCGGCTCGGGCGCAGTGGAACGCAGCCAGCTGACCTTTGACGACCTGATGACCGGCCGCGCCGGCGACCCGGTGGATGAGGGCGCCTTTGCCCTGCCGGAAGAGGCCGGCATGCCAAAGGTCGTTTTCGAAGGCCGCCTGCAGTTATCCACACAACCTGAAACCGGCGGATGGAAGCTGGTCCGGGATGATGCGAACTACGCCGCCGATCCGGCCCGTTTTCATCTTCCTGATCTCACACTCGAGTTCGTACAGGATGGCAGTTATCTTATCCCGGTGACCCAGGGGCTGGTCTTCAGTGGAAGCAAGTATTGGAACTATATCATCGGACCGGGACGGATCTGGCAGGAGAACGGCGACCACGGCTACGCACGGGCGTCCTTCCCATTTACCCTGGTGGAGCGCAATCAGAACTGCACCCACAACGGCGTGATGACTTTCCTGTACAACGGCGCGCATGTCTCGAAGGTGCGTTACCAGATCAGCCAGGAGACCTGCCTGACCTTCAAATTCGATCTATGGGGCCAGGTGGGCGCCTTCTACCTGCCCGGGTCCATTCCACAGGCCGCCGCGCTCAAGGCTGCCCACGCCGCCGAGCTGACCGGGCGCCTGCCGACCAAACCCATGGCCGCCCTGGCAGACGATTTTCCAGGCTCCGGCTTCGACGAAACCGCCCTGACCGGCGGGATCACCGCCGCAGATATGAGCCTGTATGGCCTGGTGATCGAGGGTACCAACTATGTCTCAGGCTGCAATACCCGCCACGGCCGATATGCCTATTGCGAACAGATGCGGCTGCCATCCTATTCAACCGCCAAGTCTGCTTTCGCGGCAGTCGCCCTGATGCGACTGGGACAAAAATATGGGGCAGGTGTTTACGACCTGCTGGTCAAAGACTACCTGCCGGAGGCCGCCTCGGCGGCGGGGGATTGGTCAGCGGTCACCTTCCGCAACGCACTGGATATGGCCACGGGCAATTACGACCAGGCCGGTTTCGAGGTCGACGAGGGCGGCACGAACGAGCTGATGTTCCTGGACCTGGCGGAGAGCTACACCGACAAGATCCGCTACGCTTTCGGCTTCCCGCACCGGGAACCGCCCGGCCAGGCCTGGGTCTACCATACTTCCGATACCTTCATCGCCACGCGCGCAATGCAAAACTACCTGGTGGAGCAGGAGGGCGAGGCGGCGGACATTTTCAACTTCGTGCGCGACGAGGTCTATATCCCGCTGGACTTGAGCGCCGGCGCCCTGACCACGCTGCGCACCGATAACCGCCCCGAAGGAATGGCCTTCGGCGGGTACGGCCTGTTCTGGACGCAGGACGACATTGCCAAACTGGCTTCCCTGCTCAACAACCAGAACGGAGCCATTGCGGGGAGGCAGCTCCTGGAACCGGGCTTGCTGGCGGCCTCCCTGCAACGGGATCCGTCCGAGCGCGGTTTGGATACGACCGGGCTGCCGGTCTACAAATACAGGAACGGCTTTTGGGCCAGGCAATGGACCCCTGCGGAAACTTCCCGGTACCCTTGTACTTTCTGGACGCCCTTCATGTCTGGCTATGGCGGCATCACGGTGGTGCTGATGCCGAATGGGTCGACCTATTATTACTTCAGCGACAACAACGAGTTTTCGTGGTACCAGGCTGTAAACGAGTCAAACAAGCTCCGCCCGATGTGCCCCGTCTAAACAACCCCCAAAGGGTGGGGGCAGGCGCGGAAAACCCTACCCCCATAAAATGGGGGTAGGCAGGCAGGGACGAATTGTTTCTTTGAAACCAAAGAGAAGCACAAAAAAAAGGACAGGGGTGAAGTATGCAGAGGGTGTTTCTAGGATACCTTCGAGCTGTCCCTATTTCCTGGCAGGCAGGTACAACCGTTCGATATACTCTTTTAGCATCCGGCGGGTGCTGAATTGCGGGGTGATGGTCTGGATGGATTTCTTGATCATCGTCATCCACTCGACCGGGATGTTTTCGGCATTGCGCTCGGTGTAATAGAGCGGGATGATCTGGTTCTCCAGAACGTCATACAGACTCAGCGCATCCTCTTCATCCTCGTCCTCGACCTCGACATCCAGGCCGGGATCGTCACCAATGGCCCAACCGTTGGAACCGTTATAGGCCTCGCGCCACCAGCCGTCCAACACCGAGAAATTGATCACACCGTTCAAGGCGGCTTTCATACCCGAAGTCCCGGAGGCCTCGTTCGGGCGGCGCGGGTTGTTCATCCACACATCCACACCCTGGACCAGGTAGCGGGCCAGGTTCATATCGTAATCCTCCAGGAAGACCAGCCGTCCGCCATTCTCGGCTTTTTTAACAATCCGGTAGACATCCTGGATGATATGTTTGCCGGGGTCGTCGGCAGGATGGGCTTTCCCGGCAAAAATGATCTGCACCGCGCGGTTGGGGCGGTTAACGATCTCAAGCAGGCGCTCCAGGTCATGGAAGACCAGGTCGGCGCGCTTGTAGGTGGCAAAGCGGCGGGCAAACCCTATCGTCAGCACGTACGGGTCGAGCATGATGCCGGAGGCGATCGCCTGGACCGGGTGGTAGCCGCCATTCATCCAACGCTGGCGGGTGCGCTCGAGCGCATAGAAGACCAGCTTGCGTTTGAGGTGCTGCCGGACATTCCACAACTCGTTATCAGGGATCGCATCCACCTTTATCCAGGTGTCGGGGTCATCCAGGTGCTCGAGCCAGTCTGTTCCCAGGTATCGATCGAACAGGACGCGCATCCGGCGGGCCAGCCAGGTAGCTGTGTGAACGCCATTGGTCACGTAGTTGATCGGAACGTCATTTTCGTTCTCGATCTCAGGCCACAGGTATTTCCACATGCGCCGGGCCACCCGCCCGTGCAACTCGGAGACGCCGTTACGGCCATCCGACAACCTTAACGCCAGGACGGGCATGCTGAAGGTGCCGCCCCAGGGCTGCTGGCTGCTGGCAAGTTCGACGAACTGGTCGCGGTTCAGGCCGAGTTCGGGCCAGTAGTTGGAGAGGTTCTTATCAACCAGCCAGAGCGGGAACTCATCGTTCCCGGCCGGGACAGGCGTATGCGTAGTGAAGATATTACCGTGACGGGTCCTGGCGATGGCTTTTTTAAAGGTCATGCCTTTGGCAACCAGCTCGCGCGCTCGTTCCAGGGTCAGAAAGGCTGCGTGGCCTTCGTTCATATGCCAGACATTCGGGTCATAGCCCAACGCCCGCAGGGCACGCACGCCGCCCACGCCGAGCATGATTTCCTGGGCGATGCGCAAGTCCAGATCGCTATAATACAGGCGCAGGGTCAGGTTGCGGTCGGGGGGAGCATTCTCATCCAGGTCGGTATCCAGCAGGTAAAGCGGTATGCGGCCCACACGCAATTCCCAAATATGCGCGATGACCTCGCGATCGGGAAAATTGACAGAAATTGTCAAGGGTTCCCCGGCGCTGTCCAGCACCTGGAGTACCGGCAGCTCTTCGAAATTAAGCAGCTTGTTGATCAACTCCTGCCAGCCATCCTCGGAGATGCGCTGGGAGAAATAGCCTTCGGCATACATCAAGCCGACACCCACCATCGGAAGGCCAAGGTCGGAAGATTCTTTTAAGTAATCACCAGCCAGCACACCCAGACCGCCGGAATAGATCGGCAGGGTCTCGTGCAGGCCAAACTCCATCGAGAAATAAGCCAATTGCTGTTTACTGTGCTCTTCGTACGCCTGGGAGGACCAGGTTTCAGTGGCGGACATGTAAGCATCGAACCTGGCGAAGACGCGGTCGTAGTTTTCCAGGTAGAAGGGATTCTGCGCGGCGGCGTTGACTTCGGTGCGCCCGACCGTTCGCAGGAAGACCAGCGGGTTATGGTTGAGGCGTTCCCAAAGGGCGTAATCGATCCGGTAGAAAAGCCGGTGGGCGGAAGGGTTCCAAGTCCACCACAGGTTGTAGGCCAGTTCGCCCAGCCGGTTGATGCGGCGCGGCAGGTCGAAATGGTTCGGAATTTTCGTGCGAAATTTCGGCATGTATTGTTCTCCAAAGCAGATATCATACCAAAGAATCAGGCCTTTCCGGAGAAATTATTATGGTTCTGTGATACATTATTTTGATTGACGTTTCACCCGGCACCTGATAAAATCACGCCCGCCAAACGCGTTGCGTCCGGTGCAAGCCCCCATCGTCTAGTGGCCCAGGACGGGGCCCTCTCAAGGCCCAAACAGCGGTTCGAGTCCGCTTGGGGGCACTGTAAACAAACCGCCTTTGAGGCGGTTTTTAATTCCCGGGCCCTCTCACCTCCATTCAGGAGACCCAGGCCCAAACAGCGGTTCGCCCGTTCCGGGTGCAGGCGAGTCCGCTTGGAGGCACTGTATATACGGATAATACATTCCGAGAAAATCCCTGATCAAGATCAGGGATTTTTGCATATTAACAAGGAGAAGCACAAAGTACCCTGAAATTATTCTATTGGATGGAAGAATTTCAAGGTATAATACTTTCATGATCGAGAGAAAAGCCCTACACCAGACAATCCAAAACGCTTTGGAAAGGAGCCGTGTGGTGGTTTTGATTGGTCCGCGCCAGTGCGGTAAAACCACTCTCGCCCGCCAATTTGTTCCCGCCACATCTGTCAACTATTTCGATTTGGAAGATCCTTTAGCCTGGTACGGCTTGACCAGCCCATGAGCACCTTGCGGGATTTGAACGGGCTAGTGGTTATTGACGAGGTACAACGCCGCCCGGATATTTTTCCAATCTTACGAGTTCCTGGCTGATCGAGATCCCTTACCGGCGCGTTTCTTGATTTTAGGCAGCGCATCACCAGCACTTCTGCGTCAATCGTCTGAATCGCTGGCAGGGCGTATAACAATTATCCCGATGAGTGGGTTCAGTTTGGAAGAAGTGGGTGCAGAGGCCCAGAACCAGCACTGGAGACGAGGCGGGTTTCCACTTTCATTCCTGTCGCCAAGTGAAGAAGAAAGCCTGGAGTGGCGTAAAGATTTTGTGCGCACATTCTTGGAACGCGACATTCCCCAGTTTGGCTTTACTATTCCTTCTACCAGCTTGTTCCGCTTTTGGAGCTTGCTGGCTCATTATCATGGGCAAATATGGAACGCCGCCGAAGCCGCGCCGTACTTTGGAAGTCAGCCAAAATACGGTTCATCGTTACATGGATTTGCTTCAGGATTTGTTCATGGTGCGCCAATTACAACCGTGGTACGCTAACATCGGGAAACGGCAGGTTAAGTCTCCCAAAGTATATATTCGCGATACAGGGTTGCTTCATTATCTTTTGGGCATTCGTACCGAGCAAGAATTGCTGATTGCACCCGCGCGTATGGTGCATCGCTGGGAAGGGTATGTTATCGAAGAAGTTATCAAAGCCGCTAAACCCGACGAAGCATATTTTTGGGGAACCCATTCCGGAGCAGAACTTGATCTCCTATTACTCAAAAACGGAAAACGCATTGGCGTGGAATGCAAACGAATGGATGCTCCACGCCTGACTCCTTCCATGCATATTGCTATGGAAGATTTGCAGCTTGACCGTCTGTTGGTCATCTATCCAGGCCCGCATCCTTATTCGCTCGTAGAAAAAATCCAAGCCATTCCGTTGGCAAGCCTGGCAAAAGCGGCCCCGGCTCTTTTTGATCCCTAATGCGGATAATGGCAAGCGATCTCACTTCCAGCCTTCATACCTATTTCGGCTTCTGCTCTTTTCGCCCAGGGCAAAAGGAAGCTATTCAGTCGCTCATCAAGGGGAATCACACGCTCATTGTCATGCCGACTGGAGCGGGCAAATCGCTTATTTTCAATTCTGATAAGACCCATCTCGAACTACACCAGATAGGTGTTGAGCAGTTTCTCGAAATGCTACGCTTTGAGCAGCGAAGCAAACTAGAGGAATTACCCGTCACCCTGAGGTGAGTTCGGGATGATTTCTTTAAACCAAGCAAGTTCCCCTCAAGTTCTTAATAACCATATCTCTGTGCAAGCTGCTGCTGGATACAGCGGCTATAGCTTGCAATACCTGCGACGCTTGCTACGGAACGGCAAGCTGGCAGGTATCAAGATTGGCCAACTCTGGTTAGTGGATAAAGGCCACCTCGATGTCTATATCGAAGTGGCTCAAACCGGCGACAGACCAGCGCTTTGGACCGAAGTGATTTTTTTATTTTTCCGACCACTGTTTACAAATGTAGACGCAAAACCGTTTACGTTTGTATACACCCGAATGAAAGGAGTGAAAAATGAACGTGTTCGTTCTAGATGCGGGTAATAGCATCATCAAACAAGATCTTTTTCCCATCAAAGTTTTACTCCCCGAAGAAATTTCTTATGAGATGATTCGTTGTGTGGTAAATAGCCATATTGTGAATCACCCAAAACCTGATACCTTTGACCCTGAATTACAATCTGACACTGTAAATTCTTTTCTCACCAAGCCTCATCCTCGTCCGCTCGTTGGCTCCTGGCAAACTGGCTGGGCGTTGGGATTTCACAGTCGCATTTCAGGCGGCGACTGGTCGCGTAGCAACGTGGGCGATTTAACATATCGGTTGAAATACGAAGCTGATATATCTGTTTTGCCCGTGCTGGTTCAGCAAACGCTTGACTTGTTTCACGCGCGTCCTGAAATGAAGCAAGCCGATATCATCATCCCTGTTCCTTCTTCGACCGAACGAAAAGTAAATCCTGTCCATGTGTTTTGCGATGCATTGGCGGATAAAATCAATGTACCGGTGCAAACACTGGTTATCAAAACACGCCAGACCCAGCCGCAAAAAGAGCTGAAGACCCTTGCGCAAAAACGCGCCAATGTTGCAGATGCATTCCGCTTGCAAGGCGAAGTCAAAGGAAAATGTGTGCTTCTCGTAGATGATTTATTTAACTCAGGTGCGACACTCGATGAAATCACACGACTGCTTCTCAAACATGACGCGACTCGCGTAAATGTCCTGACATTGACCCGAACTATTCACTCTGACGCATGATAAATATGACGCTTTCACAAGACTCTCTTGCCATTCTTTTGCTTTGCTCCCAGCTGGGAACAAATGAAGAATCTGTCAAGCCATTACTCTGCGTGAATGGAATCCACTGGCTCGCAGATTGCAAGCCGCATCGCTCCTGCCTTCGGATCTTCTTACCATTTCATCGAAGGCCTCGCCTCTGGATTTTTCTACCCAGGAAAGTACACGAATTTCGATGCTCGCCTCGCGCGATATTCAAGGCGAATTACATCATCTTGAGTCGCTTGGCATTCACCCCATCACCCGCGCCGATCCAGATTATCCCGAGCGATATCGTCAACGGCTTAAAGATTCCGCCCCGGCAGTTTTATTCTATGCTGGCGAAAAGGCCCTGCTCGGGCAGCCAGGAATCGCCGTGGTAGGCTCGCGTCACCTTGACGATGCCGGACAGGAGTGCGCCAAATTCGTAGGGAACGCTTGCGGAATTTCTGGTCAAGTGTTGTATTCCGGTGGGGCAAAGGGTGTGGATACTCTCAGCATGGATTCCGCTCTCGAAGCACGCGGTACTGCCGTAGGCGTACTGGCTGATAGTTTAGAAAAAAATGTCCGGTCACGGCAGGAAGCGCTCCGGCGAGGCGACCTATGTCTAGTCACTCCCTACAGTCCCAACGCCGGGTTCTCGGTTGGAGCAGCGATGGGGCGCAACCGGCTTATTTATTGTTTAGCCGATTACGCCATCGTAGTTGCTTCAGACGCAGAGACTGGTGGCACATGGGCTGGGGCAACGGAAACCCTCAAGAATGGTTGGGTCCCTATCTTTGTGCTGGACCACGACAAAATGCCTGCAGGGAACAAATTGCTCCTGCAAAAAGGCGCGCTACCCTTTCCCCATCCCTTCAAGGAACCGCCCGCCAAGCTAGCGAGCTGGTTGAATGACAAGGCATCCAGTCTGCCTGCGCACCCCGCCCAGCCTGTTTTATTCTGAAGTCCCATATGTTGTTATTTTAGGAAATCTTCGAAATTTTCCCGGACGACCGCCTAGCGACTAGACTCTGAATATGCTTCGGAAAATTCTTTCAGGGTCAGATATCGCATTTCCATGCCTCCCCATTTGTTAGCTCTGCTGGTCACCCCTGCCAATCAACAGGATCGCGACCAGGTGCAGCAACTGGCCTGACAGGTTCAGAAAGTCACAGGCGATAAAGTGGAAGTGGCCTTTGTTGACGAGGGTTACACTGGGGAGAAGGCGGCGCTGGCCGCCGAAGGCGAAGGCATCCGTCTGGAGCTGTCCTTTTTCACATGCGTTTTTTATACACCCTCATTGCAAAGAGATATGCCACAAGCATAATTCCGACGCACCACGCAAGGGCGACCCATATTTCATTGCCCACTGGCTGGCTGGACAATAACGCGCGGATGGCATTCACTATTGAGGTCACCGGCTGGTTTTCGGCAAAGGCGCGCACTACCGGCGGCATCGACGCAGTTGGCACAAACGCCGAGCTGATAAAAGGCAGGAAGATGATCGGGTAGGAAAAGGCGCCTGCACCGTCCACCGATTTTGCGGACAGTCCGGCAATCACCGCGATCCATGTCAAGGCCAGCGTAAACAGCGCGAGGATACCGGCCACGGCAAGCCATGCCAGTACCCCCGCCGGCGAGCGGAAGCCCATAATGAGCGCTACGAGAATGATCACGACAACCGAAATAGCATTGGATACCAAAGAGGTCAGCACATGCCCCCACAGCGGACTGGTACGGGCAATCGGCATGGAGTGGAACCGTTCGAATATGCCCCCTTGCACATCCATAAACAGCCGGTAAGCCGTATAGGCGATGCCGCTTGCAATCGCAATCAGCAGGATGCCGGGCAGCAGATAGTTCACATAGTTATCCGTACCGGTTTGGATTGCGCCGCCAAATACATAGACGAACAGCAGCATAAACGCAATCGGCATGATGGTGACCGTGATAATGGTGTCCATACTGCGAAAAATATGGCGCATGGAACGTCCAAGCATAACGCCCATGTCGCTGAAAAAGTGTTTATTCATTGTACCTTTTGCTCCTTTTTACCGATGATCGCGAGGAACATCTCCTCCAATGTCGGCTGTTTTTCCACATACTCCACCTTAGCGGGCGGGAACAGCTTTTTCAATTCCTCGAACGTGCCGTTGGCGATGATCTTGCCCTCATGTAGAATGGCAATTCGATCGGCAAGCTGTTCAGCCTCCTCCAAATTCTGTGTGGTCAGGAATACTGTCGTGCCGCCGTTGGCAAGTTCTTTGACAACCTTCCAAACCTCGATGCGCGCCTCGGGGTCAAGCCCGCTGGTCGGCTCGTCGAGAAAAAGGAGCTGCGGTTTTCCGATAAGGCTCATGGCGATGTCGAGTCTGCGGCGCATGCCGCCCGAATAAGTGGACACCCTGCGGTCGGCAGCCTCGGTCAGGCCGAAGCGGTTCAGTAGATCCTCCGCAACTTGTCGCGGATTTTTGAGGTGCCGCAGCCTGGCGATCATGATCAAATTTTCCCGCCCGGTCAATATCTCGTCCACGGCGGCAAACTGCCCGGTCAGGCTGATCGACTGCCGCACATCGTCAGGCTTAGCCGCAACGTCGAAGCCGTTGATGGCAGCAGCTCCGCTATCCTGCCTGAGCAGCGTGGTGAGGATTTTGATAATCGTTGTCTTGCCCGCGCCGTTGGAGCCGAGCAGGGCGAAAATACTGCCCTTTTCCACCTCGAAATCTACGCCCTTTAGGACATGAAGCTGTTTGTAGGACTTATGCAATCCTTTTACTTGAATCGAATTGTTTTGCATATTCTTTATTCCTTATATAACGCTAACCTTTGACAGATCGGCTCCCAGGCCTTTGAGCCCGGCATAGGTCAGCTTATCCATCATGGCTCCGTCAAAGTGGATGGCTTTAATGGCACGGTAATATTTCTTGGTCAGGGACCACGGTGGTGTAAAGGACACATTTTTCAGAGTCGCACCCCGAAATGTCACTTCCTCTAGCGCCGCCTCGCCAAATTTGACGTTGATAAAGGTCTGCCCATCCAGGCGCAGCCCGCGCAGGTCGGATAATTTGAAGTCCACGCCGTCAAAGCTACAATTTTCAAAGATTGTTTTTCTAAGGTCAGTCGTGGTCAGCTTTACATCAATCAGCTTTACATCGATGAATTTGGCTCCGTCCAGTCCCAACGTGCTGAAATTGGTGCGCACAAGGATGGACCGATGGAAGCTCGCACCCTCCAGATCCAGTGCGTAAAAGCTGCAGTCGGTCAGATTTGCGCGGTCAAAATTGGCTTCACGCACATCGCTGGCCTTGAATGAACTGCCGGTCAGGTCCGCGCCCGAAAAGTCGGAGCCGTTCAGCGTGCTGGCTTCAAATTTTCCTTTATGCGCAGTAACGCCGGCGAAGTCGCTCTCAGGCAAGTTGCTCGCACTGAAATTGATTAACAACTGCCGCTCCAGCGAGCGGGAGAGGTTGGCGACCTCCTGTACCGTTTGCTCAATGTCGCCGATGCTGTCAATGGTCATCTCAAAAGCCGTTTCATCGTCCTTGCCCTCCGCTTTGAGTTCGCGGAAGCGCTCCTGCAAATCGGAGAGCAGGTCAGCCTTTAGTTCAGCGACGCTTTTCACCCCATCGTAGGGCGCAAAAACGCCATTTAAATAGTCTGTCAATTTCTCGTTCATGACATCAAATCTCCTTTACAATAACTTATCGAGCACGCGCTTTGCGTACTCCCAATTGCTTTTATTTTGGGCGTAAGTGGCCTTACCCTTTTCGGTAATCCGAAAATACTTGCGCCGTCCGCCCTGAGATTCATCGCCCCAATACCACTCGATATCACCGTCTACCTCAAGCCGCCGGACGCTGGAGTACATTGTGGCTTCCTTTAACTCATACTCGCCGCCCGAGCGCTCGGCAATCAGCTTGACTATCTCATAGCCGTAGCAGTCAGCTTCGCATAGGAGTCCTAGTATCATCGTATCAGTATGGCCGCGCAGCAGGTCGGATGTGATTTGGTTATCGCTCATATATTCACCTTCAGATTGGTATTATACGACATACTACCTTGACTGTCAAGGTAGTATTATAGTTTATATACTATGGTTGAAAAACATGATCCATCCAGATAGATACTAAAATCCAATTTTGATAATCATTACCAACTGGGTGGGAAAAAAAGCAGAGAGACATTAACGATTACAAATAAGATGTCCGAGCCAGCCTGGGCACTACCTTATATGTGGGTGGTTGTAAGGCCGTCACAGTTGAATGGATATGACGACCTCACGAATAACCCGATTTGGTTTAATGCGGATTCAAGCCACACGGCGGGATGATTAATAAGAACACCCGTCGGTTTTAGACGGGTGTTCATGATTCAATCAATCTTTGGCGATTATTTATTTACTGCTTTTACCTTGGAGTGAATTCCTTCCATTTTGGGCTGCAGCAGAAAGGCGATCAAGCTGCCTGGCGAGCATCTCCTTACCCTGTTGGGTCAGTTCCATCGCCTTGCTGCTTACGCTGTTCTTGACCTGGCCAGCCTTGGTGCTGACCTGTCCTGAAACGCTTTGGACAGTGGCAGTTGATTTATCACGCAGCTCAATCGCCTTGGTTTGGATTAGTTTCCGCGTATCCTTCCCTGATTGCGGAGCGACCAATAGCAATGTCACGGCGCCAGCCAGGCCTCCAAGCAATATCCCGGCGATAAACCTGCCCGCGTGTCTCACATCAGATTGTTGGTCCATTTCGTACGTGGTCATTTTTTCTCCTTTTTGGGTTTGGGCTTAAGAACTCCTGTAAGGAGGGGTATTATATCATAAATATTGTCTTAATTATCTTAATTTGGCCAATCGCAAGATCTGCCGCACCCGTTTGGATGGATAAAAGCCAACGATTATTCCAAAACGAATGTATTCCAAATTACGCCTCTTTCGATCGATCGTTGATCGCCCCTACACTGATCTCACATAGGGACGGTCGAGCCCCAAGACCTCTTCCACCACCGGCAGCCAGGTGCTGATCGGGATCTGCTGCGGGCATTTGGACAGGCACTCATCGCATTGGATGCAGACAGCCGCTTTTTGATCATCGGGGATCCAGCGTTTATACTCGTTCCGATAATCGTCCAGGGCTTCATACATGGCAACATGGTTGTAGGCGTCGAAATTGCGCGGGATATTGACGCCGTTTGGGCAGGGCAGGCAGTACTCGCAGCGGGTGCATGGGATCGGGCTGAGGCCATTGACCACATCGCGCGCTTTGGCGATCAATTCAACCTCGGCGGGATCCAGTGTGCCAGGACCGGAAACGCCGGCAGAGCGAATATTTTCTTCGACTTGCGCCAGGGTGCCCATCCCGCTCAGCACCAGCGAGACTTCGGGCTGGTTCCAGAGCCACTGCAGCGCCCAATCCGCGGGTGTGCGTTTCCGTGCGGCAGAATCCCACAGGGGCCGGGTGGCAGGCAGGTCGAGCGCCAGCTTGCCGCCGAGCAGCGGTTCCATGATGACCACCCCCAGCCCTTTCGCTGCGGCATATTGCAGACCTTCTGTTCCGGCCTGGAGGTTGATATCCATGTAGTTGTATTGGATCTGGCAAAAATCCCAGGCGTCATAGCCATCCACGATCTGCTTGAAAGTTTCAAGGTTATCGTGGAAAGAAAAACCAAAGTAGCGAACGCGTCCATCGGCTTTGGCCGCCTCGGCCCGGCGCAGCAGGCCCAACTGCCGGACTTTCGCCCAGGACTCATGATTCAAGGCGTGCAGCAGGTAAAAGTCAACCGTCCCGGTTTGCAGGCGTTGTAACTGTTGGTCGAGCAGCCGGTCGAAATCGGCGCTTTCATTGATCAGCCAGATGGGCGATTTTGTGGCGATGCGTACCCGTTCACGATAGCCGCCCTCGAGCGCTTTGCCCAGGACCACTTCGCTCATCTGGTCATGGTACCCATACGCCGTGTCAAAATAGTTGACACCGGCCTCGATCGCCCGCCGGATCATTTCCGTAACTTTCGCCTGGTCGATGCTGCCACTTTTGCCATCCGTAGTGGGTAAACGCATGCAGCCAAAGCCAAGAGCCGAAGCCTGCCAATCCAATTTTCCAAATTTACGGTATTGCATTTTATTTTTATGATCCTTCCAAATGCGGATCGTTTTTTTATTGGTGACCGACGATACGATGCGGCACGTACGGCTCTTCCAGGTATGTGACCTCTTCCGGGGTCAGTTTTACGGATAGAGCCCCTACGGCATCTTCCAGGTGCGAAATTTTGGTTGCCCCGATGATGGGCGCCGTCACCGGCTCTTTCTGCAATAGCCAGGCCAGCGCGATATGAACGCGCGCGGCCGCACGCTTTTGGGCGATCTCCGCCACCCGCTCCACGACCCTTTGATCGGTTTCGGCGGTCGAATCATTTTTAAGTTTGGCGATCTGGTCGGTCTCGGAACGCAGCGTGCTTTCAGACGACCAGTCCCGCGTCAATCTTCCGGAGGCGAGCGGGCTGTACGGGATCACGCCGATCTGCTGGTCCCGGCAGAGCGGCAGCATCTCGCGTTCCTCTTCGCGATAGATCAGGTTAAGATGATCCTGCATCGAGATGAAGCGGGACCATCCGTGCCTCTCAGCCACATGCAGGGCCTTCTGGAACTGCCACGCGAACATGGCAGAGGCGCCAATATAGCGGGCCTTGCCCGCCCGCACCACGTCGTTCAGCGCTTCCATGGTCTCCTCGATCGGGGTTTCGTAATCCCAGCGATGGATCTGGTACAGGTCCACGTAATCCGTGCCCAGCCGCTTGAGGCTGTTGTCGATCTCGCTCAGGATGGCTTTGCGCGACAGGCCGGCGCCATTGGGCCCCTCACGCATTTTACCGTGCACCTTGGTGGCGATGACGACCTCGTCCCGCTTCGCAAAGTCCTTCAATGCACGCCCGAGGTACTCCTCACTTGTGCCCGAGGAATAGACATTGGCCGTGTCGAAAAAATTTATCCCCAGCTCAAGAGCCTTCTGGATGATCGGCCGGCTGTCTGCCTCATTGAGCACCCATTTGTGAAACCCACGCTGCGCGTCCCCAAAGCCCATGCAGCCCAGGCAGATGCGCGAGACCTTCATCCCGGTCGAGCCTAAGCGAACGTATTCCATGTGTTTTGCTCCTGTAATTTGTCATTGCGAGCGGAGTGAAGCAATCTCACAGGTAAATTTCGATGGAATTCGAGTGGGTGATTGCTTCGCCTGCACTTGCAGCAGGTGCAAACATCGGGACCCCGAGAACGCATCGGGGCAGGCGAATGCTCTCCTCGCAACAACTGTGTTGAATGTCAAGGCAGAAAAAGAAGATTTAAGCTGCTTGAGTACGCCACGGCTGATTGGTACGCATCATGGCATTCAAAATCACCAGCAATTTGCGCATACAAGCCGTGAGAGCGACCTTCTTTTCCTTGCCTTGTTTGATCAGCCTTTCATAGAATTTCCTGATGACCGGATTGAACTTTTTGGCAGCCAAAGCCGCCATGTACAAAACACTTCTCACATCTGCTCGACCACCATACACTCTGCGTTTGCCTTGCTTCCTGCCGCTGTCTTTGTTGACGGCGCCACTCCAACCAAGGCAGCGATTTCCTGGCGGTTGAGCTTGCCCAACTCCGGTAACATCCCAAGCATGGTCGCCGAGGTCACTGGACCTACCCCTGGAACACTTTGGAGCAAAGCATCTTTTTCTTTCCAGACTGGCGAACTTTCCACAAAGCTTCAATCTCCTTGTCCAACTCCTTCAAGCTGTTCGATAGCCACTGGATGTGGGCCTCGATGTCTGTGCGCATTTTGGCTCGGACAGTCACCAAACGGTTCTTTTCCACCGTCAACATGTCCAAAACCTGCCTGCGACGGGTCAAAAGGGCGGTTAGTTGCTCTTCCTCTTCGCTTCGCAGGCTGCGCAACGGAGGCCGGATCGCAGCTGCAAAGTGCGCCAGCACTTTCGCATCCAACTTGTCCGTCTTGGCCAACCGCCCAGTCGCACGTGCAAAATCTCTCACGCGTTTGGCATTCACAACCACAACTGGCAAGCCTGCATGGGTCAGCTCTGCCACCACCAGCATTTCGAAACCACCGGTGGGTTCCAACACAATCAGAGTTGGTTTCAACTCCTTCATGCGTTTCACCAGGTTGGCAATCCCTACATCTTCATTGCCTACTCGAAAGGTTTCTTCCTGTTCGTGCACGGCAATGTCCAACCAGGCTTTTGATACATCAATTCCTACAAAGATCTCCACTCGCTCACACTTTATCCGCATCCTTTTCCATCACTTCTCCTTTTGCCCGTATTAGCGTGGATACGGCCTCTAACGACCTTTCAACTGTTCGGGCTATAATTTATTCGGGCACGGCGATCTTTGTTGCGAGACGGTCTCGGAGACCTAATGACAATCGATCTGCCGTGCCCGTCTTAGTATACTAATGACATAAAAGTGTTTTGTAGCTGTTGAACTACAAACCGATTTAGTGCGGTACGAGCTTGAGGGTGGCCAGGCGCGCCTGGGGGCTGTTGATGGCATCCACGCTGGAACGGTAGCGGCGATATTTGGCGTGATAGGCGGCGTCGATCTGTTCGTCGAGGTCGGAGGCGGGCATCTCCTCAAACGTGACATTTTTCTCCACGCCGCCGGCCCAGATTCGGCCCGCATGCCGCACCAGGACGCCTCGAAACCAGGCGGAATCGCGCCCATTCACGGAACGGACGTACAGGTCATCGCCGATCCGGATGACCCAGATGATCACCGGCTTTCGCAGAGTGCCGTCGGAGCGCAGTGACGCAATCTGCAACTCTTCGGTTGTTCCAATTTTGTTGAGCTCGTCGCTTGTCCAGGTTGTCATAAGTAAGCATCCTTGTTACAGCAATATCCTGCACGGAAAAGATCAGGGAGCGAACCAATCCCTTAGGTGTTTTTTTATTGGTTTTTTCATAAATTAGATTTGGCACTGTCAGGTTTTGCAAATTATGAGTGGCCGATGATGGGATGGGGGCGATAAGGTTCTTCCAAACGCTGGATTTCCTCCGGGGTAAGCCGGACAGAGAGGGCTGCGATGGCATCTTCCAGGTGGTGAGGCTTGGTTGCCCCAATGATCGGGGCGGTGACAACCGGTTTGGAGAGCATCCAGGCCAGGGCCACCTGTGCCATCGGCAGGCCGCGCGCCTCGGCCAGTTCGCTGACGCGCTCGCACCGTAGTCAGGTTATCGTCCTGGGCGTAGCGGCTCTTGGCGAGGGAATCGCTCTGGTAGCGGATGGTTTCCTCCTGTCCTTGCGCCAGTTTGCGCGCCAGCACTCCCCGCGCCAGGGGCGAAAAGGGAATCACCGCAATCTTCTGGTCCTGGCAGAGCGGCAGCATTTCCCGCTCCTCTTCCCGGTAAATCAGGTTGTAATGCGGTTGCATGGAGACGAAACGCGTCCACCCGTGCAGTTCGGCGGTGAACAGGGCTTTGGCAAACTGCCAGGCATACATCGCCGACGCGCCGATATAGCGGGCTTTACCAGCTCGCACCACGTCATGCAGCGCTTCTAAGGTTTCCTCGATCGGGGTCTCATAGTCCCAGCGGTGAATCTGGTACAGGTCAACGTAATCCGTCCCGAGGCGTTTGAGACTGGCATCAATTGAACTCATAATATGTTTGCGCGAGAGGCCGCGCTCGTTGGGGCCGGGACCCATTGGTTAATTCACCTTGGTGGCGATGACCACCTCATCGCGCGAGGCGGCAAAATCCTTCAGCGCCCGGCCGAGGATCTCTTCGCTGCTGCCTTTTGAGTAAACGTCGGCAGTGTCAAAGAAATTGATGCCCTGCTCCAGCGCGCGCTGGATGTACGGGCGGCTGGCCTCTTCATCCAGTTCCCAGGACATGCCTTTCCCCGGCTGCCCGTAGCTCATGCAGCCCAGGCAGATGCGCGAGACTTTCATTCCGGTTGAACCCAAGCGGGCGTATTCCACAGTTTTACTCCTTCACTCATTAAACATCCAGTTTCCTGTTGCCCAGCCATTTCACCATGTCAGGGTTACGATGGTCAAAAAAACTACTGGTTTTCGTGTCTAAAGTTGCAATCGCCGCCACGTCTTCCGCACTTAATTCAAAGTCAAACACACTGATATTTTCCATCATCCTTTCTTTGCGGGTTGACTTGGCAAGGGCGATAATGCCTCTTTGTACCAGCCAGCGAAGAATTACCTGGGCAACGCTTTTTTTGTGCCTGGCGGCGATTGAAAGCAGCACAGCATTTTGAAAAATATTATTCTTTCCCTCTGCAAACGGAGCCCATGCTTCAACCTGAACGCTGTTATCTCGTAAAAACTTTTGCGTGTCAACTTGCTGTTGGAAAGGGTTTACTTCGATTTGATTTACCGCCGGCGTTATTTTGTTGTAAATCATCAAGTCCATGATGCGGTCAGGCTGAAAGTTCGAAACCCCGATCGCTCTGACTTTGCCTTGTTGATAAAGTTCTTCCATCGCGCGCCATTCACCATACACATCGCCGAAGGGTTGATGAATCAGATACAAATCAATGTAATCTAATTGCAATCGCTTCAGGGAATTTTCAAAGGCTTTTAGTGTGCCTTCATAGCCATTGCTCTGAATCCAAAGTTTTGTCGTGATAAACAATTTATCTCTTGCAACGCCGCTTTGTTTGATGCCCCTGCCAACCGCCTCTTCGTTCTGGTAAGAAGCGGCCGTGTCAACATGGTTATATCCAGTTTGGATAGCGTCAACCACGCTGCATTCACATATACTCGCATCAGTTATCTGAAAAACGCCGAAACCAAGAATAGGGATTTCCACGCCATTGTTCAATGTTACGTTTTGCATACTTCTCTCCATATGTTTCTGCGGTTATGGTGTCGTTATGGAGTTAGTAGCCTGGTGAACGAGAGCGAAACCAATGTCCAGATATCGGTCGGCTTGTCGCCGAAGCTCATTCTCATGCAACCCAATCCAAGGGACGATAATTCCAAATTGCTCTTTCCAAGTTTACGCTTTTGCATTTCAATATTCCTTTGCTTTGTTATCAAATGATTTCCGAAACTTGACCTTCAACCTGGAGCATTTCTTTCTCTCTTTTTAATACCGCGTTTTCATAGACCTCGATTTTGTGATCCAGGATGTCCAGCGTATGCTGAATTTCCTGCATGCGGAACGCCAGCAGCGCACGCTGCTCTACCAGGATCTCTTTCCTGGCTTCAATGGTCCTATCGCCCTGCTGGACCAGCCCGACATACTCGATCAACACTTCAATGGGCAGCCCGGCGCTGCGCATGCACTTAATAAATTCAACCCGCCTCAGATCGATTTCGCCGTAATCCCGGATTCCGCTTTCACTTCGATTGACTGGCTGGATGAGCCCGATCCGTTCATAGTAGCGCAGCGTATCCGACGAAAGGCCATATTGTTCACTTACTTCTGCTATTTTCATGGCGTCACCTCAAAGGACAGTGTACCACCTGGAGTTCGACTCCAAGTCAAGGGTTGAAACTAAGAAACCCTTTTCCTTTTGTATGAAACGGCGCCAATTTCCCCCGCTCAACTTTCTACTATCCGTAATTAAAACATCCTCCTGTGAGCACTTCCTTTCCCGCCAAATTCTGACGGGTCTTGATTCCCAGGCCTTCTCATCTGCAAGAGCGACAGGCGAGCGCAATAGTGATTAGAATCCGCCAGGGGGACCAACCACCCGCGCAATTCATAAAACAAAAGATGCGCCCTTTTCCAAACCGTTTGCCCGGTGAAGAGCCAGACTCCCATCCCACTGGGCTAAGTTTTGCTTCCGGCCGGCTCCAATCTCGAGGGGGACAACTGCCGGCTGAAGTCACTGGAGGAGCGATAAAGAGCCAGTGCCAGACCGATCCCGGCGATGTCGAGGATCGGATATCTAATCGAGAAAAAGAACATGCTTATGTCGGTGGTTGCCTGGCCAGGAAAATAGTAGATTGTAAAAAGAGTATTGAGCGCCACGCTGATCAACAGGGCTGCCAGCAGGGTGATCCCGAAGGCGCGTTTCTGCCGGCCTGCGCCGGCGGAACGCAGGATCCAGACCGGGGCGATCAGGGTCAAAATGATCCGGTATACCAGCACGCTGGCCCAAATGATGAAAAACGGAATAAGGCTTTCTTCCGGCGTGACCCGCCCGTACAGGATGGATGGGATCATATATCCCAGCGGGAGCAGCAACGCCAGGCTGCCATAGCGCCGTAGCAGCAGCGTCCCTGCCAGGATGATGATCAAGATCTGGGCCAGATCCTGGAATTGCCAGGTGACGAGCAGCCCGAATTTAGCCATGACTTCTGTCCCGGAAGAGCTGCCATAGGCCTGCAGGTAAGAAGGAACCTGGAGCAGGATCGCAGCCAGGCTGATCCCGATGCCCAGCCCCAACCAGATCCAGGCGGCTTTCGAAAACATGCCTCTACGCCAGGCGATGACCACCAGCGCAACCAGGAAACCCAGCAGGATCAGCGCGACGATCTGAGCAGAGCGGGCATTGCTCCTTTGCAGGAAATCATTAAAGGGTTTGAGGACTGTGTTCACGATCCCGAAGGCGCGGCCGATAAAGAGGGTATGGGGGGATGCCGCCATCCCCGGGGATAATCGCAGGGTGAAATAGCCTCCCAGGAAACGGCCAAAGATAAATGACCATACCGTGCGGTAAAGCATGCCGAGCGGGATCAGGCCCCAGACCGGAAACTTGCGCGTCAGCGCCCAGACCAGCAGCACCGGCAGGATCAGGAAATAAGCGCCCCGGTACAGCACCGTATAAAACCAGTCCCGGCCGTTGAGCTGCGCGATCTGGCTTACCAGGAAGACCAGACCCGGCAGCAGCACCAGCAGCACGCCTTTCCAGGGCAGCGGCCGGCCGGGTACCGCCTCGAGCATTCCCGCTGTGAAATTGGGTGAGGTGATATGCTCGCGCAGGCTGCTGATGCCCAGGTCGGGCAGGCTGCGCAGCCAGAGCGCCAACAGTCCCCAGCCGCGTTTTCCGGCATAGGCGGCGCGGCACTGATCGCCGAAGACCTGCAGCATGGCCGGCCCATATTCGTCACGGTGTTCCTGAGGGTAGATGTGGAGCAGGCGGGCATAGACCCGCCGGGATGCGTCGATCCAGGAATTGGATTTCATCGTATTCCTCCGGGCCTATGAAAATGTCAACACGTGTTTTTGCCGTGCCACCCCAACGGCCTGCGCCAGGCGCTCGCTTTCAGCGCTGACCACGCGCTGGCCCAGACCGGTCAGGCGGTAATAACGGCGGCGCTCATCATCCAGGGCGGGATCGGGGCGCTCGGCGGCCGCCTCGATCAGGGCGGCTGCCAGCATGCGTTTGATCGAGCCGTACAGGGTGCCGGGACCCATCTTGATCCGGCCGCCGGTCTGCGTTTCCACATCCTTCATGATGGCATAGCCGTGTTTTTCACCGTCGGCCAGCGCCAGCAGGATATGGTAGACCGCCGGGGTGAGTGGTTGGTAGAGGGCCTTTTTTTCTGCCATGATAAACCATCCTTCCGGGATATATATCTGTTATGGATATATCCGTAGTGGATATATTACCTCGAAAGAAACTGCCTGTCAAGGCTGGCCATTTAGGGCTTGTGCCTGACAATTACTAAACCACCTGATAGGTCTTTGACAAAACTGGGGTTACGAATAATGGGGGCGCCAAGCGAGCCTTATGAGGTACAATAGTAGACTATATAGCTCAAATTTGTTTTATATTGAAATAACGGGCAGGTAAAATTTATGAAAAAATCATACTATATTCTCGGTTTTTTTATATTACTTTTGAATGGCTGCGCCTCCCCTTCAGAGCAGCAGACGGCAGCACAACCCAGCACGCTGGTTCCTTTGACCAGCTCAATCACAGCAACCTTTCCCAAGGCCACCACTACAAACACGCTGGCGCCAAC
The DNA here is from genome assembly GCA_963830665.1 of uncultured Chloroflexia bacterium. Lineage (GTDB taxonomy): Bacteria > Chloroflexota > Anaerolineae > Anaerolineales > Villigracilaceae > UBA877. The sequence continues at coordinate 110,752 of CAWHNM010000015.1, read as the reverse complement.
ACAGACCGCATCTCTCACTCCTGATCCAACCAAAACACCTGCTCCCATCCCGCCAGGGATATCAGCCGACAATTTTAGCGATTTCGCAGTCACCACCCAATACTTGCCGGCGTTAAGAAAAGCTGTTAAAGATCTACCGGATATGTATGCTCTGGACGCTTTTGTCGGAAGCCAGGATGGGCGGTATGTAGCAATTGGCGGATGCACCAATGGCTATCGGTTTAGTTGTCCAAATTCTATCCTCGGAAACCATTCCTTCCTGGTGATCCTGGACGCTTTTAGCACACAAATTGTAAGCGTTCTCCCTGAAAATGAAACAACCATAACCGGGTTGGAATTTACCTCTGATAGCAGCCAGTTGATCTATGCCACCTACCCTCAGAGAGTCGTGATATGGGATATCCCCTCTCAAACGCTGGTAAGAACGTTATTCAATGACAGCCAAGCGGACACGAAAATCAGAATGCGGGTGAATCCGGATGGTAAAACTGTCGCTGTATCTTCTGTTACCAGTCTGATGATTTTTGAAACCGCGTCTGGCAAATTGGAAGAAAAAATTCCTGCGGCAGGGTTTATGCCCTTTTACAGCGCGGATGGTTCCCGCCTGGCTATTTCTTCAAATGAAGGTGGCAGCGAAATCACTGTTTACGATACTGCGTCCTGGCAAAAAATCAGCCGCATACAGATCCCGGACCAATCAAATTCAGGGTTCTCTTTGGACCTGTCACCGGATGGGAATTGGATAATCACCCACCCTGTATCAGAAGAACCTGTAATTCGTTTATGGAATGCAAATACCGGAGAGCAGGTTAGACTCCTTGAAAAACCGTCCAGAGAATTATATTCTATTGAGTTTTCTCCAAACAGCCAGTTGTTGTTTGTTAGTTACAACTCAGATTTGGAAATGGTCGGTAAGATCAATGTTTGGGATGTGGCTTCCTGGCAGCAGTTGGGGGTAATCAGTAGTTATTTAGGGAATGGCCATCTGACTCTTAATTCCACTGGTGAATTTATGCTCGCATCGAATGGAACGGATCTCTGGCGTTGGAGTCTCATGGACGGGCAGACCATAAATTCCCGCCAGGTAGTAGTGGATTTTTTTGACGCACTCAGCCGTGGGGATTATCCGGCTGCAGCAGCCTTATACCAGCCTGCTGAGGAGGATATCAAGTATTTAAATTCCATCGGATTGGATACATCCAATATGGTCAGTCTTCTGGAACAAATTTGCGCCAGCAACAAGTACATCTGCCTGCCGGTTCTAAAGGTAATACCTGGCGGCGGTTTGTCAGGGTTTGATGAATACGAAGTCTTTGTACAATTTCGAGATCCTGGTGGTTCAGCCTTCATGAGTTCATACGGGAGCACGGATCAGTATGTTCTCGTGGGGATGGACTCACATCAAAATTGGAAAATCCATTTTATTCCATATAAAGAATAAAAACGATCAGCGGTTATCCATTATTCTACTTCGATGAGAAGACCTTAAAATTTCATGCGTTATAAAATATTGGCTACTTATGAAACTCTTTAATATAAGGAGCGAAAAATGAGGATCAATCCAGTTCGACCTAAGGAATCCCCTCCCGATAATTATTTTGTTGGCATTCCTGGCTGCCTGCAGCGCTCAACCGGCCACGCTGAGTGTCACACCTGCTCCCCTGCCACCTGTCGCCACGCCGCAAATACCCATCACCGGATCCGGAGCGGCTTGCAGCAGCCCGGCGAAATTGACAATCGCGCAGACGGAGGGTCCCTATTTCAAAGCCGGTTCGCCTGAAAGCGCGTCATTGATCACGCCAGACATGCCAGGGACGAAACTTGTACTGAGCGGGTATGTCCTCACCACGGACTGCAAACCGGTTGCCCATGCCCTGCTGGATTTCTGGCAAGCCAACGCGAACGGGCAGTATGACAACAGCGGGTACAGCCTGCGCGGTCACCAGTTCACTGATGCAGCCGGGCACTACCAGTTAACCACCATCGTCCCAGGCCTGTATCCCGGCCGGACCGAACACATCCACGTAAAGGTTCAAGCTCCGGGTGGGCCGGTCCTGACCACGCAGCTTTACTTCCCGGGTGTGTCTCAAAACCAGTCGGATGGCATTTTTGATCCATCCCTGGTGATGAACATACAGACCAATCCTGCTGAAGATGTTGCTGAGTTCAACTTTATTATCAACCCACAATAATTAATTTTCCCAGAACCGGCTTTGTTATGTATCCCTGAACAGGACTGCTTTTTTGAGCCGGAATGATATCGGGCAACCATCAAACACCCGCCGATCAAGGCGGGTTTTGATTCCCGGGCGCTCTTATCCTCAAGTCGGCAGGCGTCCTGTCACAAAATTGGACCCACTTGGGGGCATGTGGAAAGCAATCAATCCCCGCCTGCCACCATAAAAGTCAATTCAGTCTGATACTGTTTGGGGTCCAGGGCGGTATCGGGGTCGCTCAGGTACCACTCGACGCGCGACTCCCACCATTCCACGCCGTCGCGATGGGATATTTTCCAGGCGACGGACTTTTCCTTTGCCCATTCGATCATGGCCACATTCGCTTTATAAATACCCTTGCCTTTGTAAGAACCGGTGTACAGCAGCGTGGCATATTGCCCAGCGGGGAGCACATCCGTCACAACGCCATCCGCCGCCGGGATGGCCCGGTCCATGACAAAGCCCACATCCATATCCATTTTTGCGGACATGTCCGTGGTGAGATAGCGGATGATGGCCGGCCCGTGCAGGATCCCCTGCCCCGCCAGCCATTTGTGGACCTTTGACCAGGCCGGCTGCAGGTATTTTCCAAACGGGATGGGAACCTGCAGCCGCACGCCAGCGTAGGGATGCGCAGGGCGGTGTTCGATTTTGGGTTCGGAGATCATGCTTTCTCCGCCTGTTCGTAAGCCTGGCGCATCACTGCCAGATCGAGCTTCTTCATCTGCAGCATGGCCTGCATGGCGCGGCGGGAGCCCTCGGGATCCGGGCCATTCAACAAGTCGCTCAGCCCGGAGGGAACGATCTGCCAGGACAGACCGTATTTATCCTTCAGCCAGCCGCACTGTACCTCCTCGCCAGCCTCGGTCAGTTTATCCCACAACAGGTCAACTTCCGCCTGGGTGGGGCAGTCCACGAAGAACGAAATGGCGGGCGTGAAGGAGAAATCCGGACCGCCGTTCAGGGCAATGAATTCCTGCCCCTCAAGCTGGAAGTTGACCGTCATCACCGTGCCCGGCTGACCGGGCGCACCTTCGCCGTAGCGGGAGATGCTGAGGATCTTTGAATCCTTAAAGAGTGACGTATAAAAATTAGCAGCTTCTTCAGCCTCGTGATCGAACCATAAAAAAGGTGTGATTTTTTTCATTAGTTTTTTCTCCTTATTCCCAATCCATTAAAATAGAATTGAACATCCAAGTACGCTGTCTTGGTTTTACAGTAAATCGGCTATATTATATCCAATATCCCCAATTCAAGCAAAGAGCCAGGCAGCGGAAAACTGTCTGGCTCAAACGATCTCACAGCGAGGTTCCAAATCCAGGACAGATCAATGTTTTGATGCACCCATTGTCCTGAAATCGATAAATCCACGCTCAACGTCAACTGATACCAGTTGCACATGCACGCGGTGGCCCACATCCAGGCCCTTGAACCCCTGCACCACCTTGCCTTCGACCGGGATGGAAAGCAGCCTGACCCAGGTGCCTTTATCGGAGGCGCCCGTAACGATCGCATCAAACTGATGGCCGATTTTCGATTCGAGCAGTAAGGCAGCTGCCGATTTGCCAACCTGTCTTTCCACTTTGTTGACGACATCCTCCTGGGCGGTGAAGTGCATTGCCATATCATTCAGTTCATCATAGGAATATGGCGAAGCCTGGGCCGCCAGGGCGGCTTTTAGCAGGCGTTGGGTGGTCAGGTCGGGAAAGCGGCGGTTCGGAGCAGTGGAATGGGCGTAGTCCTTGACCGCCAGACCGAAGTGTCCGGGGGCCGCGCCGCCGGGAGGGTCGGCAACATATTCACCCGAGCCCAGAAGCTTGATGACCGTCAGGGACAGGTCGGGGAACCGCACCGGATCGGCGGTTTTTTCCTTGACCAGGAATTCTTCCAAAGCCTTGGAATCGGGTTCATCCGGCAGCGTGACACCATGCTCCCTGGCAATCTCGACGATCCGGTCCCAGCGTTTGGGAATGCGGACCACACGGCGGATGGAGGGATAATTTTTTGACGAGAGGTAACGGGCAGTCACACCGTTGGCTGCCACCATGAAATCCTCAATGATCTCCTTGGCGCGGTTCTTTTCTTCCGGCTCAAGCGCACTGATCTGGTCACCATCGAAGACCGGTTTCGTTTCGATCGTTTCAAGAGAGAGCGCTCCATGGACATGCCGGAAATTCTTAAGGCTCTGCGCAACCCTGTCCTGGAGACGCAGATTCTCAGCGAGACCATTAACGGCAGCAACTGCTTCCGGCATGCTGCCATTCCCTTCCAGCCAGGCGGCCACGCTGTTATATGCGAGCTTGGCTTTGTTGTGGACACGCGCCCGGTAAATATCGGAAGATTGCAGAGTTCCGTCCGCCTTGATCACCATTTCAATGACAATGGACAGGCGATCCTCATTAAAATTCAGGGAAGTAAGACCGGTGGACAGTTTCTCGGGCAGCATCGGGAATATCTCGGCCGCGGTATATACCGAGGTCGTATTATGAAGGGCGTGCTCGTTAATCGCAGAACCATCTCTAACGAGCGAGTCCACATCTGCCACTGCCACCAGGATCCTGACAGAGTCGCCCGGCAGCGCCTCGGCAACGGTAAGCTGATCCAGGTCACGCGAGTCATCGTTATCAATGGACGCCCATAGCAAATCCCGCAGATCCCGCACGGATCCGGTGTCCGTGGAAGAGACTGGGGTCTGGATCTTGTCCAGTTCGGAGAGTACGGCATATGAAAAATCGGGCAGCAGGCCGCGCTCGAGCATCACCCGCCGGGCGATGTTTTGCAACCGGGCGCGATGGCTCTGATCATTGATCTGCAACGCATTCATGGGTTACTCCTTTTCACAGCTTGCATAAGATGAGTCCCGAAATTATCAATACCTTGGATCCTTATTATGGTGGGCGTTAGGGCTTCCAGCCGGCATATGATCAATGCAATCCTGGTGACAGTCATTATAAAGTTTTGTTGGCGCACTTTCAACTGGCTTGAAATCCTTTTTTGCTGGCCAAGGCGCGTAAATCGTTCCATAGTGATCCAGCCAACAAGTGGAAGGACATCCAGGGATCATTTAGCTGCGCGGCTCCCCCGCATCATTTCAAGCCCCTGCATGCCCAGACCCAACTGAACGATCAAAAGCCAGCCAAGCACAAAGCTCAGGATCCAGGCGACTGCCATCATCCAGGCGGGGGCGGCGTGTTGTGTGGCTTCCACATTCGCCTTGAGCTGTGTGGTGGCTGCTTCATATTGGGTGATGACAGTCTGTGCGTTGCCGAGTGTGGTTCCAATCCCTTGCGTAGATTTAGAGATTTTGGTCAGTTCGGCCTCCACAATGCCCAGATTGGTTTTGCCCTCCGCCAGGCTGGAGTTGATGGTCGTCAGCGCAGGCGTCAGTGTATTCATACTGTCAGAAACCTGGGCCAGGGCCGTGTGCAAAGGAACTGCTGGTTTATAGGCAGCCACCGGTGAAAAGGGAATGCTGGTCAGGGCCGCCAGAACGTTGTCGATGAGAAGCGCGCTGGTTTGAGCGGATGCCAGCGAGGTTTGAGCAGCGTCGACGGCTGCCGGAAGGCCTGCGCTGGTCAGGCTTGTCAGGGAATCAAGCATTGGGTTGGTGCTATGGATCGCCTGGGCCAATGCCTGCGTGGTTGTCTGAAGCGAAGCGACACCAACCGTTGTGGTTTGCACCACCTGACCGACGATGGTGAGAACGCCCTGCGTGGTGGTGAGGGTTTGATCAAACAAAGCCAGGTTGTCAGTCACGCTTTTTGTCACAGCAGGCCGGTACCGCCATACTTCGATCAAGCCGCCGATGCTGAAAATAATCCCTGCCACGGCTGCAATGGTTAATAGAAAGCCGACCAATCTTCGTAGGATCATGTGCCACTCCTGTTTATTTTATTTCAAAGGCTGTCGTTTATCGATTGTATGTGTGAAGAGCGTTCAACTACTAAATAAATCCGAGCAGGTTCAATTGTAAACCAACTGTTCAACCAACCCGGTGGGAGTTTGGCTGCCGTTCCAACATTATGAAGATACCGGCTGCGCTGCAACATCAAACACCCTCCAGCCGCATCCACCGGCCGGGGGGTGTTTGTCTCTCCCGTTTGGGGAAGTGATCGAGTGGTTGCTCCTAACCTGGAGAGGCCTGTGCCGCTTGAGAATTTGATTGTGTCGGCAGCATTGATCGCATTCGCCCTGGGTCAATTCGAGATGGGGCAGGTGAATAAAGTCCCCTCTGCTGGTCTGCAAGGATCTCGGCGCAGGTGCGGTAATCTCCCGAGTTGTAGGGGACGGCGTTTTCCCAGCCAAGCTCGAGACGGTCTGCTTTTCTGGCAGTGCATTCAAAAATATCAAAGCGCGCATTGGTGGCAGCCACGCAGGCCTCGGATTCATTTTCTGCCATCACGTACAGGATCACCCTCACGCGAAACAGTTTCTTTTCCATTTTTGCTACTCCTTTCGTAAGACGGATATTTGGCGAACGTTCAAATAATGATCGGTTTCCTGATATCAGCCTGCCTGGAGGCTGATGTTCTTTCCATATGCACTTTTCGGAATAGACTCGGATATGGCTGGGCTGGCTGGCAGGCTGAAGTAAAACAGGCTGCCCTTGCCGACTTCGCTTTCTACCCCCACCTGACCGCCCAACTTTTCGATAATCCGGCGCACGATCGACAGGCCAAGGCCATGTCCGGGCCGGTGAACCAGGCTGAGCCGGGTGAACGGAGTGAACAACTGCAACTGGGTTTTCTTTGGGATGCCCGGCCCGCGGTCACGCGTCCAGAAACGGATCATGCCATCCGGCTGGATCGACGCGCCCAGCTCAATGCAGGGAGATCGTCCGCCATATTTCAGAGCGTTACTGATATAGTTTTCCCAGACCTCTTCGATCCACGGAGCATAGCCGATTGCAACCGGCCAGGACTTGGGGAAGACGATACGGCCTTTATATTGTTTGACCATTCTGCCCAGCTGTCTCTGCACATTCGCGACAACAGTGCTCATGTCCACGGGTTCCACCGGTCGATCCACATTGCCGACTTCCGAGAGCAGCATGAGATCGTCGATGATGCTGTTCATCTCAAATGCAGTGGATGTGATCTGCTGCATGTATTCGTGGATTTCCTTGGGCGTCAGGTCATGAATATCGGAGATCGCTCCGGAAGTCACGATGATGGCAGCCAGCGGGTTCTTAAGCGCATGGGCGACCGTGTGGGCATAGGCTTCCAATTCTTCATTGCGGGACTGCAATTCGGCTGATTGCTTTCTCAAAAGGTCATTCGAATGCTGAAGAAGTCTTGAGTTCGTTGCGAACAACGACATCCGAAAAGCCCATAGAGTCATATGCTGGTGGAACGTCCAGGCCGGGCCCCAGGCCAAATGTCTCAAGAAGTAATTTGTGTTGGTCGTTTGTTTTTAACATAGACAATCCTTTCGTGGCATCGTACGATTCAAATTGACCATGAATATTTAATCGACCATCAACCTATCTTGCTACATACCCTGCAACGCAGGGATTCGCCGGACCAGTTCTGCCCAGTCATCTGCTCCGATCGCCGTATGGATGAGCGCCTTGACTCCCTCAAAAACCGGAGCAGGAAACACATTTTGGAAAATGCGGGTCGTATTCTCACGGTCATCGATCCCCAACAAGGGGAACATCCACGTCACCACTTCCGGGAAGCGTTCCTGGGGCACATGGTTCGACATCTGGCCGATCGCCTTGCCCTGCTCGGGCATGGGGATGCGTTCCCGGAACAGGCGGTACAGGTGCGTATCTTCCTTTTTCAGGTGCAGGTCGAGATGGAACTTGAACGCTGCCGCCGCCCGCGCCGTCTGTATTGGATCGCCTGCAGAGACTGCCGTGTGGAGTTCCTCGCCGGCCGCATCCAGGCCATGGTGATCCATTACGTAAGCCTCAGCGACCAGCGGCGCCACGGTCTCCAGAACCGGGTAAATTTCCTTTTCCTCGCCCGTGGCGTGCCAGATCAAGATCTCGTTGAAAAAATGGTAACGTTCTAGGGTTGGCTCGAACCCGGCTTTACCGCGTGCCGCTTCGAGCGCGGCCGTGTCGATCCTCTGCATGTCGCGTCGAAAGGCATTGTGGAATGCCATGATGACATCAAGTGGCTGGGTCATGAGCTTTTCCTCCTGGATACTTTTGACAGTCAATCTGCCTGATATGTCCTAAGGTTTGATCGTCGGCAAAGGCTGAAGCGATTGCAGGTAAAGGAAGATTGCCGACAACTCGTCATCGGAATAGGTGCCGATCGTTTTCCAGGGCATTTCTTCCGGTTTCAAATTGTGCCCTTTGGGATTGACGCCCGTTTGAACAGTTTTGACAAATTCTGCCTGGCTCCAGGTCTTGAGGTCGCCGCCGGGAGTCAGGTTGGGCGCATCCATCGCTCCGGGTTTGGCGCTTTTGCCACCCGCCAACTGTGCGCCGTGGCAGTCATGACAGCCGGTGACATTGACAAGATATTCACCATATTGAGCGGTAATGCCAATGGGAGGCACAGGCGGTCGCTGGTCGTGGGCAATTAAATTGGCAGGCAGGACATTAGGCCCAAACACTCCCACGCCGAACAGGATCTTCCCCAGGATATTGGTCTGGGGATCCTGGTGCGATTTTTCCACCGGCGGGACGGTCTTGACATAAGCGATGATATCGCCGAGGTCCTGGTCGCTGAAATACCAGAATTCCTGGGCCGGCATAATGACCAGGGCGCGCCCCTCGTCATCCACACCATGCCGGAGCACTCGTACCCAATCCGCGTCATTAAATTCGAATAACTGCCCCGCTTTGGCTGGGCGTGATGTTGGCCGAATTGATATTGGCGAAGGGCGCCTTGATCATGTTCTTGCCGGACAGGTCGGCTGTATGGCAGTCCCGGCAAATTGCGTCCACGAAATGCTTGCCGCGTGCAAGTGAAGCAGCGTCGGTAGGAAAGGTGACATTTTCGGGAACGATGTTATAGTGGTGGGTGAGCAGGGCATTGCCCTTGAAGTAAAACACAGCCGGAATAATGACAAGCAAACTGCCCAGGGTAATTCCAATCCATTTGAAGATTTTTTTCATCATCTTTTCCAGTCTTCATTAAAAAATAGGCATATCATTGCCTACGCAGTCACAGGCAAAAGTGCACCGACTTCAGGATTGGTTGGGAGGATGTTGGGTGCTGAACTGGCGCTTTTCTGGCGCCTGGCTGCGACCAGTACGGCTTTTAGGCGTATAAAATACTGCCCGGACATACTTGTTCTGTTTTAATTTTACGGAGAATAACCCCCACAAGCATTTGAAAACCTTTGGGTTTATTGGCAAGATACCCCACAAGGCCTGTCCTGCCTAAAAAGGCAGGACAGGCGGGTAAAACAATTTCAAGCGATGAGTTTTTTGCGTACGGGCAGGGCTACCGCCTCAGCCAGGTATCCTGGGCGCGATGGGTATTGCTCCTAAATGAGTGCTGCGACAGGCTAACTCTTTAGGTCTTGCCGCGCATGCGTGGATCAAGCACATCCCGCAGAGCGTCGCCGACCAGGTTCCAACCCATCACGAACAACACCAGGGTGAGACCGGGCCAGACAACGATGTACCAGTAGGTGGTCAGGTTTCCGATCCAGTTGCGGGCAAAACTAAGCACCTGGCCCCAATCCGCATAACCGATCGGTGTGCCGATACCCAGGAAACTCAGGGCGGCAAAACTGAGCACAACATCGCCGATCGCCAGGGAGGCCAGCACCATGGTCGGGAATATGGCATTCGGCAGGATATGCCGGAAGAGGATGCGCCCATCCGATGCGCCGATCACGCGTGCCGCCATGATGTAGTCACGCTCCTTTATTGAGAGAATATCCCCGCGGATGACGCGTGCGTACGACATCCATCCGAATGTGACCAGGGCAATGATCGCCGGGATCAGGCTTTTTCCAATCCTGGGCGTAAGTACAGCCGCCATGATGAGGGCCGCCAGGATGAACGGCAGGGTCATAAAAACATCCACGATCCGCATCAGGATGTTGTCCACCAGGCCGCCATAATACGCCGAGAAGGAACCAACGAGAATGCCGATCAGGAAGGTGGCCGCAACCACGATCAAGCCGGTGCGAAAGGCTGTGCGCGTGCCCCACAGGGTGCCGTAAAAAATATCATATTGACCCTGGGAAGTCCCCAGGATATGCACCCACTGGTCTGTCTTCATAATGGGCTTCCACCAGAAGGGCAGAGGCGGCGCATCATTTTCCCATGGCGACATCATCGGACGGGGCTTGGCGCTGTACCCATCCCGTGGGATCTTGTAAGGGTCCCGGCTGACCGGCGGTGCGATCACAGGGGTCGCCAAAGCCAGGAGCATAAAAAAACCGATCAGGATAAATCCCAGGATCGAAGCCGGCGTCCTGAGCAATCCCCTGACGATGCGGTAGTTTTCCGGGCCCAGGATCCGCTCCAACCGGCCAATTTTGCGCATTGGAGCAGCCTCAGGTGGGAGAGTTTTGATACCTGGAAGAATAATTTCAGCCATGCCGGACCTCCCTAAGACAGGCGGACGCGTGGGTCAACGACCGCATAAAGAACATCGACCACCAGATTGGCTACGATGAGGATCAAACCATTGAAAAGTGCAAAGCCCAGAACTGTGATCACATCCAACTGGCTGGCTGCAGTGGCAGCCGCCTGACCGATACCGGGATAATTAAAGACCGTCTCAGTGATCACAACCCCTCCCAGCAGGGTGATCACCTGGAAGCCCGCCAGGGTCACAACCGGGATCATGGCATTGGGCCGGGCATGTTTGTTGATGACATCCCGTTCACGCAACCCCTTGGCCCGGGCCGTCGTCACGTATTCCATGCGCAGGGTTTCCAGCATCGAGGAGCGCGTTACCCTTACAAAGGTCGCCCAGCTTATGTATGAAAGGGTCAGGATCGGCAGGAACATATGCCGCAGGGCGTCCAGGAAAATATCGAATCGTCCGTTAAGTAACGCATCAAAGGTCAACAGTCTGGTATAGTGATGGAAACCATCCGAGAAAAGGACGATGTTCGCCCAGTCTGAAACCCGGCCCGGCAAAAATACGCGCCATTTGGCATAGAACAACATCAGGACCAGCAGGCCGAATACAAAAACGGGCAGAGAGGTTCCCACTATGCTGAAGATCCGGGCCGCCTGGTCAACAATCCCGTTTTGATGAATGGCGGCCTGCACCCCCAGCCAGATCCCCACCAAAAGCACCGGAGCGACCGCCCAGAGGGTGAGATCTAGTGTATTCGGGAAACGCGTGCGGATCAGATCAATGACCGGTTGGGAACCGGTGCGCGAATAGCCAAGATCGCCGTAAATGATCCCGCCTTTCCGCTTGCCGGTTCCGGGATCGATCTTGCCCACCAGCCATCTCCAATATTGCTCATGGATGGGTTTGTCCAGTCCGTAGATCTTGATGATGCTGGCGATTTGCTGGTTATTTTTGGGCATATCGCGTACATACAGGGCCGCGCGCTCTGTTGGGGTAAGGAACTGCAGCATGGCAAAGATCAATATCGTCACCCCAAAGAGCAATAGCGGCACCAGCAACAAGCGGCGGAGGATGTAATTGGTCATGAATAGCCTCGGAATTTGTCTGACCCGAAAGCGCCAGGCAGGTGCGGGGACCTGTTCCCAGGCCCCCGCACACCACGCCAACGATCGGGCAGACTAACGGATGGTGAAGTTGTAGGTGACTACATCCTGGCTAATTCCAGGACGACCGATGTACAGGCGCAATTTCCCGGTCCCTGTTTTTCCTGCTTCACAGGGAATGAACTTTGGCACTCCCAGGGCTGCCTGGTCGATCGAGCAGACCGCTTGGACAGGTTTGTATTGATTGGCTGCGATATCGAACACGTACATTTCGCCAACCATCGGGTCCACCTGCGGACGCTGATCGGGCAGGACATCAATGAAATCAGCATCGCCGGCCTGCAGCATGGCAAAACGCGTGCCGAACTCGGAAATCGGCAGGACTACAACCCGTTCCAATGCAGGCGCCTTGCCCCAATAATCCGGGTTCCTCACCAGCACGGATTCCTGCGAAGGCGTCCAGTGATCCAGCTTGAAGGGGCCGGTGCCATTGGTGATCGTATTGATGGAATCGTCCGCCGTTGAGGCCGCATAGAAATTCTGCCAGGTATCGCAGGAGCCATCCCAGCCGGCATTCTCCACGACCCACTTCTTTTCCAGGACGGAGCCCCATGGGTTGGCGATCGTCGCAAGGAAGGGGCCCCATGGCTGCTTGAGCTTCATGGTAACCGTGCCGGCGGCATCGTCGGCTGTTATGACAGACTTGACCGTCTCGCAGGCTGCCTTCAGCAAGGCAGGATCGGCAGCCACCATACCCTCCCGGTCATCTGCCAGGGTGCCGGTCTCATCCACCAGCAGGGAAATATCGTCCAGGCCTACCCCAAAGAACGCTTCGGCCAGCGTTGTTTGGGGAGAAACATATCCACCCTGCAGCAGGCCGCGCTGGAACGAATAGGCTGCATCCGAGGCCGTCATGACATTCCCGCTATGGAACTTCACATTCGGGCGGAGCTTGAAGGTATAGGTTAATCCATCCGCAGAGACCTCGAACGACTCGGCCAGCTTCGGGACGAACTTTTCCATGGCCCAGCCATCGAAGTAAACCAGCGTCTCGTAAACATTCTGGAGGATCTCGCCGCTGGTGGTGTCATACGCCAGGGCCGGGTCCAGGTCGGTAAGATCGGCTGTCGTAGCTTTCGTGAAGGTGGTCGGATTCGGTGCTCCGGCAGCTTTGGAGATCGTGGCGTACTGGATGCCGGAAAACATCGGGTTCACGATGCGCCCCTGCACCCAGCGCTGCTCAAAAATATGGTTGGTTGCGGTAACGACCGGAAACCCAACCGCGTTGTCAAAGTAGAGCTGGTTGAGTTGGAAGTATATCTTGGAGCGTGCAGCCGGATCGGCCTGGGCGACACCCTGATCAACCAGCGCTTTGAGCTGGTTGAAAAGCTCTTCGGGCATATGCTGACGGGTGCCATAGGCCCCGGTGATAAATGGCTGGTACCAGTTGTGCGGATCGTGCATGTCTTCCTGCCAGCCGGTTGTCATGATCGGGATTTGTCCGGCCCGTTGGGCGCCCAGAAATGCCGGATACGGCATACCCAGGACATCCACCAGGAACTTGTTATTAACCCTATACAATTTGGCAGCCAGGATTTCTGCCACAGTCTGGCGGACGGTGTTGCCCTGGTTGTAGAGCATCTGGATGCGGAAGCCCATGTTCCATACATCCGTCCCATCGGTTTCATCGCCGGCCGCAATCCCATCATGGTCCAGATCGGCCAGCTTGAATTCTTCTGTTGATTTATCAAGATCAAAGGTGAAATGGGCTGCATTGGGGTCATAGCCGGGCATGCCAAGCAGCGGCAATTCAAGCGCTTGAACAGCCTCGGTGTTATACACATCCCTGGCATAGGTATTAAAGTCGAACGCGTAGGTAAATCCCCGGCGGATGTGAACGTCCGAGAAGAAATCATTCGGAGCGCCATTGCCGTCCAATTTGCCTGAACCCAGGTATGGGTTCTGCAGAACGGCCTCGGTGGGTGCCGGGGTTGCCGGGTCAGCTGCCACCGGGTCGGCAGAAGCCGGGGCTGAGGTTGCCGGATCAGCCGCCGCCGGGGCTGCAGTCACTGGAGCGGCGGTAGTCGCCGGGGCTCCGCAGGCCGAAAGCAGCATGCTGGTCACGATCAATAGGCTGATAACAATTAAAAACTTACGCATAGTCTTCTCCTCTCAAATTGAGAAATTTTGATTTGATATGAATTTGAAAAATCCTTCTGCAGGGTGGCTATTACAATAAATTCGCAATCACCTCCTTCAAGAAGAAAAATTAGTTGCTCACCATGTGACAGGCCGCAAAATGACCGCGCGTAATTTCACGCAATTCGGGGCGCTGCTCCTCGCAGATCTTTTCTGCCAGCCAGCAACGGGTGTGGAAGCGGCAGCCCGGGGGCGGGTTCACTGGCGATGGCACGTCCCCTTCAAGCACCCTGCGCTGGCGCCTGGCATCCGTAACCGGATCGGGGATCGGGACTGCAGAAAGCAGTGCCTGGGTGTAAGGGTGCAGTGGGGTTTCGTACAGATCAACCTGGTCGGCGATCTCAACGATGATGCCGAGGTACATGACCGCCACACGCGAACTGATATGTCTTACCATGGAGAGGTCATGCGCGATAAAAAGGTAAGTCAAATTGAACTGTCGCTGCAAGTCCTCGAGCAAATTGACCACCTGTGCCTGGATTGACACATCCAGCGCCGAGATGGGTTCATCACAGATGATCAGGGAAGGCTGCAGGGCCAGGGCGCGCGCCACTCCGATACGCTGGCGCTGCCCGCCCGAGAATTCATGCGGGTATCGGCTGGCAAACGCCGGGCTGAGTTTCACCAGGTTGAGTAGATTTTCCACGTTTTCCTGGATTTCTTTTCTGCCCGCCACGCCGTGGAGGGCGAGAGGCTCACCGATAATTTCGCCGACGGTCATGCGCGGATTCAGGCTGGCATACGGATCCTGGAAGACCATTTGCATTTCCCGGCGCATCCAGCGCATTTCCTCCCGTTTGAGGGTCGTCAGATCCGTGCCGTTAAAATAGACGTGTCCGGATGTGGGTTTATAGAGTTGCAGGATCGTGCGTCCGGTAGTGGATTTTCCGCAGCCCGAACTCGCCGACCAGCCCCATTGTTTCACCCCGCTTGATATAAAATGTAACGCCATCCACGGCATGGACTGCACCGACCTGCCGGCGGACCACGCCGCGATAGATCGGGAAATGCATGAAGAGATCTTCCACATGCAGCAACACATTATTCTCGTTGCTCATATCCGGTTTCTCCCGGTTTGCGTATCAACCCAGCAGGCCGCGCGATGATCGGCGGCTACCAACTCCAGAGCCGGATTCTCCTTCCAGCAGCGTTCCGTCACCCATTTGCAGCGAGGCGCAAATGGGCACGACGCAGGTTGCTCATACAACACGGGGGGCGCACCCTCGATGGAAAATAAGCGCTGGTGTTTTTTTCTATCCAGGCGTGGCAGGCTGCCAAGCAGCCCGATCGTATAAGGGTGGTGCGGATTGGCGTAAAGTTCTTTGACGCCCGCTTCCTCGATAAGATAGCCGCCATACATCACGGATACGCGCCGCGCCAGACCGGCGATCACACCCAGGTCATGCGTGATCCAGATGATGGCCATCCCCAGTTTATCGCGCAGGCGTTTGGCCAGCTCGGTGATCTGAGCCTGGATGGTCACGTCCAAAGCCGTGGTTGGTTCATCGGCGATCAGGATCTGCGGTCCGCAAGACAAAGCCATGGCGATCATCACACGCTGGCGCATGCCCCCCGAGAATTGGTGAGGATAATCCTGCAGGCGATCCTTTGCATTCGGGATCCCTACCATCGTTAGTAATTCGGCAGAACGTGTGCTGGCCTGCTTCTTGTTCATGTTCAAATGGAGTCTCAAAGGTTCTTCCATTTGGACACCGATCGGCAGGACGGGATTTAAAGAAGTCATGGGATCTTGAAAAACCATGGCGATCTGGGCGCCGCGCACAAGTCTTAACCCTCCTCTGACATCTTCAACAAATCCTGCCCGCGAAAGAACGCTTCCCCGCCAACGATCTTTCCGGGGGGCATTGGGATCAAACGGAGTATGGAAAGCATTGTTACGCTTTTGCCACAACCGCTCTCGCCCACAATGCCAAGGGTCTCCCCCTCTTCCATTGACAGGGAAACCCCATTGACAGCATGGATGATCCCGTCCGGGGTTTTGAATTGCGTTTTGAGGTTTTGGACATCCAGTAGAAGCTCGGGCATTAGTGATCCCTGGCAGTATTTTTATGTATGTAGATTTATCCCTGGGTTGGATTAGTGACAATGGCAAACAGGTGGCCCGGAAAAAGTGCTGCGCTTCAAGCCCTCGATAATTTCAGCGGGGTGTATCCGTCACCCAACCGAGCATCCTATGGCGTCTTGCACGTGCCACCGGACTTGAACCCGCTTGCCCTACCCATTTCACCCTGCCCGTTTCGATTTTTTCGAGTGACCGATTTTCCGATCGAGGAGTAGGAAGGGAAAATCGGGGGTCCGGGACACCTGTTTGACATCAACCCACATCATGGTAAAGAACGGAAATGCGTGTGTCAGATAAAAGCAATCTTAGAATAACAATCTCTGACCGGAGATGCATCAATCCACATGCGGGTTTATTGTCCCTCTTTGGAGGGGATCGATCCTCTTTTTTTATGTGGAGGCACCCCCTCCAGAGGATTGTTTAAAGCCTCAAAAACCCCTCTGGAGAGGGGGAGCAGCAGGTATGAAATTCCTTCAATGGAGGGGGAGAAATACATCCTGGGGATTCAGCTTCTCCACCGAGATCTGCAATATACTTATAGGGTACCGAAATATTCGTTCGGATTGGTTCTGGTTATAATTACAGAGTACTTCGTAAATATCTGAACCAGGCTTCTCGATTTGCGAGCGATTCGCCTGCATCCTGTTCGGATATTTATGTAAGAAGCAGTGGATAAGCAGAGATGGCGGTCTCAGGGATATATTCGTGACAAGAAAGAATGCAGCCCCAAACCGATCTTTGATCGCGCTGATGATGGTTATCAGCATTATCTGCCTGGCAGGCTGCGCAGGCCCGGTCATCGTGACCAGTTCCGTTCTTCTGCCGGCTACCCCCATCCAGCCCAAGGCTATATCTTATTCATCGTCCATCCCGAACATTCGCTTCGGCCGGCTTGGAGTTTCCAGGGGGCTTTCCCAGAGTGCTGTTAATTGCATCCTGCAAGATCGCCAGGGCTTTCTATGGATAGGCACTCAGGATGGATTGAATCGTTACGATGGCTACACCTTCAAGATTTTTCGACCCGCTTCCAATGACCCCCAGACCATCAACGACCGCTGGATCAGTACCCTGTTTCAGGATAAACAAGGATACATCTGGATCGGGACACGACTGGGCGGACTTAACCGGTACGACCCCTATACCGGCTTGTTCACGCACTTTGTCAACGACCCGGCCAACCCATCCAGCCTGATCAGCAATCGGGTTCAGGTTGTTTTTGAAGACAGCCACGGACGTTTCTGGGTCGGGACGGCCGAGGGTCTCGATCAATTCCTCCCTGCTACAACCAGTTTTGTCCACTCCGATTTCCTTGCAGTACCCGCCTCTGAACCAGGCAGCCTCCAATCCAAGTCTTTCATAAAAGGCTCCATCGACAACATTACCTCCATCTTCGAGGATAAAAAGGGGACATTGTGGGTTGGCACCGCCTATGCCGGCTTGAACCGGTATGATGAGGAAAATAACGTTTTTATCAATTATTCCCAGGGAGACACAGTCTATTCCCCGCTTAGCAGCAATAATGTTCTCTCCATTCAGGAAGATACCAATGGTGACCTGTGGGTGGCAACTGATAAGGGCGTTAACCTATTTGATCCAATGACCGGCCTATCCACCCGTTTCCTGCATTCTCCGGAAGATCCTGCCAGCCTGGCAAACAACTTTGTGCGGGCCGTTTATGTCGATAGCATCGGGAATGTGTGGGTAGGCACTAGCGATGGTTTGGACTGGTATGATCGCTCATCGCGAAGTTTTATTCACTTTCGAAATGACCCCAGGCTGGAAACCAGCCTGAGTAACAACATTGTTACGGCCATCCGCGAAAGCACTGACGGAGTGCTGTGGGTTGGAACATCTGGCGGCGGGTTGAATAAATACTATCGCGAACAGGGCCGGTTCAAGTACTACCACCTCAGTGCAAATGATTCAGGCAATCTCAGCGGCAATATCATCCGGAATATCAGCATCGACCAGAATGGCGATGTGTGGGTGGCCACTCTTGACGGTGGCCTGGATTGTCTCGATCCCACCACCGGTTTGGTGACTCACATCTTGAATAACCTCCTTGATCCAGGCGGCCTGGGCAGCGATGAAATCTGGTCCGCATATACCGATCGCGCCGGTACACTCTGGGTCGGGACCTCGGCCGGGCTGGACATGCTTGCGCCGGATTCAACCCGTTTCGTTTATTACCAGCACAAGCCGGATGACCCTGCCAGTCTGACCGGAGCCCCGGTGTATGCCATCATTGAAGATTTTGCCCAAAATCTTTGGATCGGCACGAAATTCGGCCTGGATCGGTTCGATCGTAACAACAAGGTTTTCATTCACCAACAGAACGATCCAGGGAATCCGAACAGCCTCAGCGGGAATGAAATCAAGACACTCTACATCGATCGTTCTGGAATACTGTGGATCGGGACTCTAAACGATGGACTAAACCGTTACGACCCGGTCGCCGGTCAATTCCATCGATACCAAAACACCCCCGATGACCCGCAAAGTATCAGTTCCAATTCCATCCTCAGCCTGTACCAGGACAGGCTTGGAGACGCTCTGGATCGGGACAGACGGAGGAGGCCTAAACCGGTTGCCTGCTCCTTCCCTGCCCCATCCGACTGCACCTGTGGCGCAGGCACAGGCGATTCCCGCGAATGATTCTTTTACTCACTATGGCGAAGAAGACGGACTGCCAAGCAATGTCATTTATGGCATTCTGGAAGACGATAAAGGCTATCTCTGGCTCAGCACGAATTACGGGATCTCGAGTTTCGATCCGGCCACTGGACGGAGCATCCGAAATTACACAGTGGATGACGGGCTGCAGGGGAATGAGTTCAGCCCCAATGCCTCTGCCAGCGACAAGGCTGGAAACCTTTACTTTGGCGGCGTCAACGGACTGACAGTCTTTGACCCCGACCTGATCAGTAACAGCCCATTTGTACCGCCGGTCGTGCTGGTGTCGATCACACAAGAGGGTTTACCCCTGAATGGGGAAACTGTCCCGGAGTTTTTACAGGAGATTACGCTCCGTTGGCCTCAAAGGAGCTTTGAGTTCGAGTATTCTGCACTGAGCTATGCCCAGCCGGCGGGGAACCAGTATGCCTACATTCTGGAAAACTTCGATAAGGATTGGAACCAGGTTGGGACCCAAAGGGACGGACGGTACACCAACCTGCCTGGAGGCAATTATGTTTTGCGGATAAAGGCCTCCAGCCAGGATGGTGTCTGGAATGAAACCGGCATCTCGGTCCGGGTAAATGTTGTACCTGCCATGTGGGAGACTCTGTGGTTCCGTCTCAGTATCGCAGGTATTTTCCTTGCCCTGGGATTGACCGCCTACTTGTGGCGTGTCAAGAGCATTCAGTCCTATAACCGCGAGTTGGAACGCCAGGTCCGCGACCGTACGCAGGAGATCGAGAAACTCTTCGAGAGAACCAAGGAACTGGCCGTTGTAGAGGAGCGGAACCGGCTGGCGCGCGAACTGCACGACAGTGCCAAGCAAAAGGCTTTCGCTGCCCTGGCCCAGTTGGGAACCGCCAACGGGATCCTGAAGAAGAATCCCAAGGCTGCCAGGAATCATCTCGTTGAGGCAGAGAACCTGGTTTACGAAGTGATCGAGGAACTAACCTTCCTTATCCAGGAAATGTACCCGGTTGCCTTGAAAGAGAAAGGGCTGGCGACCACCCTGCGTGAGTATGTGTTCGAATGGGAAGATCGCACCGACATCCAGGCGGATGTGCACATTGACGATGAGCGCCATCTACGCCTCGATCTTGAGCAGGCCATTTACCGCGTCATTCAGGAGGCGCTCTCCAATGTATCCCGCCATAGCCGCGCCACCCACGTTGAAGTTGCCTTATCTTACAAGCAGGACAGCATAATTGTTGATCGTAGCTGATAATGGCTGCGGGTTCGACCGGAAGGCAAAGCCGAACGGGGTGGGGCTGCGTTCCATCCGGGAGCGGATCGAATCCCTCGGAGGTGTGGTCGAGATCGACAGCCTGCCCGATTGCGGGACGCGCTTGACGGTTCATCTGCCTGTTGAGCAAATGGAATAACACGGCGATAACAGGAGAAAATTATGACTGAGCCAATTACCATTATCCTTGTGGATGACCACGAAGTCGTGCGGAAGGGGGTGCGTGCTTATCCTGGATACCCTGCCGGATTTCCGGGTGGTTGGTGAAGCTTCGTCGGGTGAGGAAGCCATCGACCTGGTATCTGAACTTATTCCGGACGTGGTCTTGATGGACCTCATCATGCCCGGAATGGACGGCGTGGAGACCACCCGCCAGATCAAGAAGATCAGCCCTCGTACCCAGGTGGTGGTCCTGACCTCCTACCATGAAGATGCCCATATTTTCCCGGCCTTGAAGGCCGGAGCGATTTCGTATATTCTCAAAGACATGAAAATGGAGAAGCTGGTTGATGTTCTTCGCCGGGCCGTCCAGGGTGAAGTGACCCTACACCCGCGTGTCGCCATTCGCGTCCTGCAAAATATCCGCGGCGACAATCCGGAGTCAGAACCACTCTTCACCGAATTGACCGAGCGCGAACTGGATGTGCTTAAACTGATCGCCAGCGGTCTGACCAACAGTCAGATCGCTGAAAAGTTGGTCATCAGTGAGAACACGGTCAAAGGGCATGTCAGCAACATCCTGAGCAAACTCCACGTCGCCGACCGGACCCAGGTGGCTGTCTACGCCTGGCAGAGGGGCATTGTCCACCGCGACCAGTGAGGAAGTTCATCGCACAGCAAGAATTTCCCGGGCAACCTTTCAACCTGGCAGACTTGCTCCACGATAACCGGTACTGAGAATTGGAAGTTCAGCTATCCAAACCCGTGGTTATAGTCAATTGACATAGTAATCCACATCACGTATAATCCGGATACTCCGATGGGGAGTAGCCGCCCGATTTTTCGGGACGGACAGTCGTCAAGACGGAAAGAGATTTCCCGGCTGTCTGAAAGAAAACGCAAGACCATCGCTTCAT
The DNA here is from genome assembly GCA_963830665.1 of uncultured Chloroflexia bacterium. GTDB lineage: Bacteria > Chloroflexota > Anaerolineae > Anaerolineales > Villigracilaceae > UBA877. Next base: position 89,649 of record CAWHNM010000015.1, on the reverse strand, counting down.
AAAGCGTTGGTCTTTTTTGTTAGTTATCTTAATGGAGAAAATCGTTTGAAATAGTATTCATCGATGAGGTGCACTAATGGATGTGTTTTCCGGGAATAGTATAAATTACTACCCCGCGGCCACATTGTAGAGGAATACCCCGGCTGATTGTTAAGGTATCGTATTGAGGATAAGCATATTCTTACTTATTTCTACTGGGTGTGAATCACACAAAAAATGATAATGCAGCGCAGTTCTCGAATCTCAGTGGTTACCCTGATCACCTGCCTTTATATAAGCAGTCTGGTAATCCTGCCTGCGATTAATGTTGCCGGCCTTTCCGTACTGGAGATTTCCGGGGTTGAATCTGAAAAAAACAATCTATTTGTTCAGGCTGATTTTGACGAAGAATTTCTTATCGATACTAATATTGGTGCAACACTTGCAAGGATAATTTTTTCAAAATCCAGACCAATGAGTTTGTATTATCAAACTGCATACTTATCACCTGTTTCCCCCCCTCCCAAACAACCATAATTCAGAAGACACCCTATGCCGCCAGCGGACAACAACCTCTGGCTGTTGTGACCTGTTGCCACATGTAAATGGTTCACCCCATTTCTCTGTCTCTGGGCGCATACCTATTTCTAGCTGGCAAAGTCCAGTCTTTACCTATTCGTGTGCAAAATAAAAAGAGCTAAAAATGGCATTGCTGGGAAACCTGTTTGACTATGGGGATCGGAAACACAGAAAGCGCGGAAGATGAAACCAGCAAGCTATTTGCTCCCCTAACCATATAGGAGAAAACAGACATGTCGAAAAGAACTTCACAGTTGATCCAATCGGGTCAACAGGCCGGCGCGAATTTGAAAATTGAAACCGTTCATAATGACGGCTTGCAGGAGTATGTCATTATTAACAATCACGGCACTATAGCGCAACCCCTGTCCGGATGGGTACTAACCAGCCTGCGCGGCCAGGTTTTCTACTCATTTCCGGAAAATCTGATCTTGATGCCGGGGATGACTGTGGCCATTCACAGCGGATGGCAGAACAATGAGGAAACCATTGCAGCGTTGGCTTTCCGGGCTGATCTGACCTGGACAAAAGACCAGATATGGAATAATCACGGCGATATCGCCATATTGTTCGATGCCAATGGTACTGAGATCGATCGATATGCTTACCCGCACCTTCGGCTGATGGGAAGCAGTGATGAATGCAGAAAAATGTTGACACACAGTCAGGAACACTACCAGGTCGTGGATGTTGCGGTCAACCATACCCGTAAAACGATTCGGTACTCAAATGATATCCCGAAATCAAAACGATTATGACCATAAGGTGAAAAGGATGAAACTAATTCCGGGGAAACCGCTTGAGTCAAACGGTAATTATGAATCAAAAGTTAATTTAATGTTGATTCGCTAATGGGAGTTATCTTGATCACTGAAATTGAAAACACCATACTATCTGCCACCCAGACCATTTACGATGCCTGGGGCTGGTTTGGCGTAGCGACGCTGCTGGTCTTTGAAAATGCCACTGGCATCACCCCCAGCGAGATCATCCTTGGGTTGGCTGGCTGGATGCTTATCGCCGAACACCAATTATCTCCCTCGGTAATCTTTCTGGGCGGATTGTATGCTGCCACCGGCAGTGTAGTCGGCGCATCCATCGCTTACTGGGTAGCGCGCCTGGGCGGTCGTCCATTAGTGGAGAAACTTGCCCGCTGGGTCAGGATCGACCCAGTTCATATCAAACGCGCCGAAAATCAGTTCCAACGTTGGGGCGCAAGTCTGGTTCTGGTTGGGCGTGTGATGCCCGGTATCCGCACACTCATCAGCATCCCAGCCGGATTGGCATGCATGCCCTTCATCACCTTTTTCGTTGCCACTTTTCTCGGCGCTTATGTCTGGTGCACCCTATTGATCGGCGCAGGATTTCTGCTAGGAAACGAATGGACCCTAATCAGTACCCATATGAAACTATATATGCCATATTTGTTGGCAGGCGGTGCGGTTGTTCTCGCGTTGTACTTTTGGTTCAGCCGGCGGATTTTGGCTGCATCGTCATTACCAGTAAAGGTAGGTGACGGCTAGGAAAAAACCCCGTCAAACTGGTGCTTCTTATTTTGGATAGGTTCTAAATAAAAGGAGATAATCCATGTCCAACTACTCGAAATCTGCCCCCCATTTCCTTCTTTTTCGGCGGCTGTGGAAGCCTGCCCTGGCTACTGGCGCAGGCGGCGCGGTAACTGCCATTTGGATTGACGAAATAGTCATCTTCGCTGAGGAAATCCTTGCACTGATTTCCCTGCCAATTATGGCAGGAGTGATTTACCTGCTCGATATTTTGATCTTCAAATCCCGTATGCCACGACGTGAAGATTTACTAGGGGACTCAAAAACAGGAAAGAGGAAACAACCTAATGCTACCCATTAAGCCCTGGCACTCCCTGACTACAACGGAAGCACTTGCCCAACTCCATAGCCAGCTCCGCGGTTTAACCACCGCTGAATCTGCAAGGCGCCTCGCGCGATACGGGCCCAATGAATTACAAGCCATGCACCGCGTCTCTCCCTGGGAAATCCTACTGGAACAGTTCAAGAACGTGCTCATCCTGATCCTGCTCGGAGCGACAGTGATTTCACTGTTTTTGGGTCACGGCATAGAATCCATCGTGATTGCCATCATCGTGTTGTTCGCTGTGGTGCTGGGTTTTGTTCAGGAATACCGTGCTGAACGCGCCATCGAAGCATTGCGCAAGATGGCAGCGCCAACTGCCACCGTCCTGCGCGATGGAGTGGAAATCAAAATCCCGGCGCTCGGATCTAGTCCCTGGTGATGTCATCTTCCTGCACACCGGCGACCGCATCCCGGCGGACGCGCGTCTGCTCGAATCGGTCAACCTTCAGGTAGAGGAAGCCGCCCTAACCGGCGAATCGGTTCCGGTAGAGAAACATATCAAAACGCTCGAAATCACCGATCTGCCAATAGGTGACCGCAAGAACATGGTCTACGCCGGGACAGCCGTCACCTACGGGCGCGGGCGGGCGCTGGTGGCGGCCACCGCCATGCAAACCGAGTTCGGCAAGATTGCCCAGATGCTCCAGACCGTTGAAACCGGCAGAACACCGCTTCAACAGAACCTGGATAAAGTTGGCACGGTGCTGGCGCGGGCGGCTTTCGTCGTGGTCGCCATCATCGTCGCCCTGGGATTGTTCCGCGGGCAACCTTTCATCGAAATGCTCATCTTTGGCATTGCCCTGGCTGTGGCGGTTGTCCCCGAAGCTCTGCCCGCCGTCGTCACCATTTCGCTGGCAATTGGCGTGCAAAAGATGGTCAAACGCAACGCGCTCATCCGCCGCCTGCCCGCTGTGGAAACACTTGGCAGCACCTCGGTGATTTGTTCGGATAAAACCGGCACGCTGACCAAAGACGAAATGACCGTCCGCAGGATTTACTGCGCGGGGCAGATGTTCAGCGTCTCAGGGGCGGGATACACTCCCGAGGGCGTGTTCTCCGCCAATGGCGGAACACCTATCCGCCCCGACAGCCGGTCCTGCGTCAAATGCTGATTGCCGCCACCCTGGCGTCGGATACGCAGCTGGTCAACGATTCCGATGGAGGTTGGGATATTAAAGGGGATCCAACCGAAGGGGCGTTGGTGGTCGCGGCGGCAAAAGCCGGGTTGCAGAAAGAGTCCCTCGATTCCAGCTTATCCCCGCATGCACGAAATTCCATTTTCATCCGAAACAAAACGCATGACCACCTTGCATCAAACGAATGGAATAGCTGACAGCCTATGCCAAAGGTGCGCCGGAAGTGATTTTGGAAGGTTGTGATTTTTTGCATGACCGCCGAAGGCGCAAACACGCTGGATGCTGTCGGGCGCGAACAGATTTTGATCTCAGGCGCAGGCAATGGCGGGAGAGGCGCTGCGCGTGCTGGGGATTGCCTCCAAAGCCGAATGTGACCTTGGAAACCGCAGAGCGTGGCATGACCTTTTTGGGGCTTGGCGGGCATGATCGACCCGCCTCGCCCTGAAGCGAAGGCGGCGATTGCGGTCTGCGCCGAGGCGGGCATTCGCCCGGTGATGATTACCGGCGACCATCCGGTTACGGCGCAGGCCGTGGCGCGCGAGTTGGGCTTGCTGCGCAACGGTGGGCGCGTGGTGACCGGCGCTGAGCTGGAGAAAATGACTGATGAGCAATTGCAGCGTGAAGTGGAGATCAATTGAGCGTGTATGCGCGCGTTTCGCCGGCGCACAAACTGCGAGTGGTGACGGCCTGGCAGGCCCGCGGGCATATCGTCGCGATGACCGGCGATGGGGTGAACGACGCCCCGGCGCTCAAAAAGGCGGATATCGGCATTGCGATGGGCATCACCGGTACCGATGTGACCAAGGAAGCCGCCGCCATGACCCTGACCGACGACAATTTTGCCTCGATTGTGGCAGCGGTGGAGGAAGGGCGCGGCGTATTCGGCAACATCAAGAAATACCTGATGTACCTGCTCTCGTCGAATATTGGAGAAATCGGGCTGATGGCAGGCTCGGCGCTGCTGGGATTGCCCTTGCCGTTGACGGCGGTGCAAATTCTGTACGTCAATCTGGCCACCGATGGTTTGCCCGCCCTGGCGCTCTCAGTTGACCCGCCCGAAAATGATTTGATGAAACGCAAGCCGCGCAATCCGCGCACAGGCATTTTCACCCGCCCGGTAGTGACGCTGATGATGCTGGGCGGTATCTGGTCTACACTGGTCAACCTGGGCCTGTTTACCTGGGCGCTGAACTCCGGGCGTAGCCTGGAAGAAGCCATGACAATGACCTTCGTCTCGCTGGTGCTGATCCAGTTCTTCAAGGCCTACAACTTCCGCTCGGACCGGCATTCGGTGTTGGATAAACCTTTTGCCAACAAGTGGCTGAATACCGCCATCATTTGGGAATTGGCATTGTTGATGGTGATCATCTATTTGCCTTTCCTGCATGAGGCCTTCGGCACCTATTACCTGCCGCTGGTGGATTGGGGAATTGTCGTTGGACTGGCATTCTCCGTTGTGCCCGTGCTGGAAATAGCGAAGTGGATGGAACGCAGAGGATGGTTTGGGAGGCTGGTTTAACGATGGATTGCGATTTTCCCTGCCCTGATTTCATAAGGAGAAGACACAATGAAATTACAGATTCTTTTCATCCTGCTGGACTTGCTTACGTTGATATCCATTCCAATAGTTTTTTTATTAGAAAGACTACGCAAGCCTAAGAAGTAGGGTTCAATCTTAAACGAAAAGCAAAAGAAGCCTGTTTCTTCAAAAACCTCTGGGATAGCCAACAAGGACAAATGCCCAATAAATGAAAAAATGGAAACCGCAAATGGTAATGCAAAGAAACAACCTAAACGAGACATCGAGAAGATCTACCCCACGAGACAACTTGTCAATAAATTAAGGCGCTTTGCTGATTATGTCGAGATAGGCCAGTAATTTAAAATTCAAGTGGCAGGACAAGGAATCACCATTCATGCCATTCCCGTCATCACTATTGGGCATGAGTTGGACGACTCCTCCGAGGAGTTTGAATTCCAACTGAAGTAGCCACTTGATGGGTAACCCCCATCCTCACAGCACCGTCTCCAGCGCGGGTTATTTGCCACCCTTCCGTAGAGTTGATTCGCGAAAAACAGTGGATTGGATCATTTCGCGACCTTAAATAAAGGACACAAATATGAAAATTAATAATTATAAAGTTGCGTCGTCACTTGCAAAGCACCAATCCAAGCTCACTGGCAAGAACGAGCGTCAAGGGGAAGCTCACCGGCGAATCTGGCTTAGAGTGGCGGCAGTTATCTTGATCGTTGTTTTTCTTGCCAGTGAGTGCGCGAGCTTGATTCCTTAGGAATGGATCGGGAAAAGAATTGCAGTATCCACGGAATCGTGGAAGGCTGTTCCTATCATAAGATTCTGCATTTGCCTGGGTATCTCAGCCTCCAAATGTAACTGTACCAGATTCACCAAAATCTGGGCATCCTGTGACTCAATTTCCAAACGTAGTGCTGATCGGAAAAGCGCCGGAAAATGAACCGGCGCTTTTTTCGTTGCCAGGTAAGGTTATGACATTTGTCACTTGAAAACGCCCATAAAAAATTCGTATTATATGATTGAAAATGATTGATTTAGATTGATTATGAGCGATTATGGAAACCACATTTGTTTCAGGTACTGACCGTCAACATCCAGATCCTGCAGCTGCTGGAGCGCCAGCAGCGCATCAGCGTGGCGGAAATTTGCGCCACATTCGATATCAGTGAGGCCACTGCCCGGCGTGACCTGGAAACCCTTGCCAGCCAGGGCAAGCTCCAGCGCGTGCATGGCGGTGCGATCGTCCTGACCCAGGCTCCGCCCGAACAGCCCATCCTGCAGCGCCAGAATGAACAGGCCGATGAAAAGATCCGCATCGGACAGGCCGCCGCGGCGCTCGTGCAGGCCGGGGAGACGGTCTTCCTCGGCTCGGGGACAACCGTCCTCGAAGTCGCCCGCGCCCTGCGCGGGCGCAGGGATCTGACGGTGCTGACCAATTCCCTGCCGGTGGTCAATGCCCTGGCGGGGGCCGAGGGGATCACGGTCATCTGCCTGGGCGGGATGCTGCGCGAGAGCGAATTCTCATTCATCGGCCATATCACCGAGCAGGCCCTGGCCGAGGTGCGCGCCGACAAGGTTTTCATGGGCACACGCGCCATCAGCCTGGAGTACGGCCTGACCCACGAATACCTGCCCGAAACCATGACCGACCGCGCCATCCTGAAAGCCGGGAAGGAGATCATCGTGCTGGCCGACCACACCAAGTTCGGCCGGGCTGCCACGGTCCGGCTGGCCCCGCTCGAAAGCATCCATACCATTGTTACGGATAGACAGACACCCCAGGATTTCCTCGAGGCGGTCCAGGAACGCGGGCTGAAAGTAATAGTTCGTAGTCTGTAGTCTTATAGTATGGTCTGATAGTCTGCTGTTTTATCTTTGTCATTCTTTCGTGTCTCTGTGTCTTCGTGACTGGATAACATGGAACTTGAAAATTTTCGCCCGCAATCCAAACTGGTCACCAAAACCACCCTGGTGGAGAAGCCGCGCTTCCCGGCTTTCGACGCCCATAACCACCTCGGGGAGGACTTCGGCGGCGGCTGGGACCAGAAACCCCTGTCCGAACTGCTCGACCTGCTCGACCAGGCCGGCATCCTCCGTTATGTGGACCTGGACGGCGGCTGGGGTGAGCACCTGCTGAATGCCCACCTCGACCATTTCAAAAGCCCCGCCCCGGAGCGCTTCCTGGTCTTCGGCGGGGTGGACTGGTCGCAGTGGCAGGAGAAGGGCGATCGCGTTTCCCGAGTGGGCGGCCGGAAGGCTGCGGGTCCAGAAGGAACGCGGCGCGCAGGGATTGAAGATCTGGAAGGGCCTCGGCCTGCACGTCCGCGACCATCACGGCAAACTGGTCGATGTGGACGACCCCGCCTGGTCCGCCATCTGGGAGACCGCCGGAGAACTGGGCCTGCCGGTTGTCATCCATGTGGCCGACCCGGTGGCCTTCTTCGACCCGATCGATGAGACCAACGAACGCTGGGAGGAACTCGGCAACCACCCGGATTGGGCCTTCACCAGCCCGCCCTTCCCGCCTTTCCTGCACATCGTCGACGGCCTGGCGAACCTGGTGGCCCGCCACCCGCAGACAACCTTCATCGGCGCACATGTCGGCTGCTATGCCGAGAACCTGGGCTGGGTGGGGGCGCTGCTTGAGCGCTGCCCGAACTTCTTCGTCGATATCTCCGCCCGCATTGGCGAACTGGGCCGCCAGCCCTACACCGCCCGGCGTTTCTTCCTCAAGTATGCCGACCGGATCCTGTTCGGCTCGGACATGGGTCCCTACCCGGAAGCCTACCGGGTCATCTACCGCTTCCTGGAGACCGATGACGAATACTTCAATTACAACGCCGCCCCTTATCCCGATGCAGGGCCGCTGGCACGTCCACGGCCTGTACCTGCCGGAGGATGTGCTGGAGAAAGTCTATTATCGGCAATGCCGAACGAATCCTATGCAACGCAAGGATGAACGCAGCATGAGTATCGATAAAGGTTTTTACACCCGCCAGGAGATCCTCTCCCAACCTGAAGCCTGGACTGCGGCGCTGGATGTGCTGGGCGCCGAACGCCAGGCCATCCTGGACTCTGCGCGACCGGTGCATTTCGACCAGATCCTTTACACCGGCTGCGGCTCGACCTATTACCTGGCCCTGGCGGCGGCCTCCCTGACCCAGGAACTGACCGGCCGCTCCTGCCGGGCCTTCCCGGCCTCGGAACTCTGGCTCTATCCGCACTCTTCCTACACTGCCGGGAAAACGCTGCTGGTGGCGGTCAGCCGCTCGGGCGAGACCACCGAGACGCTGCGGGCCTGCCAGGCCTTCCTGTCTGACCGGCGCGGCGACCTGCTGACGCTCTCCTGCTACGGCGAAATGCCGCTGGCGAAGCTGGGTACGCTCAACCTGGTCTTTCCGTCCGGGCAGGAGCAGTCGGTGGCGCAGACGCGCGCCTTTTCCACGCTCTACCTGGCGACGGTTGCGCTGGCCTGCCTGTGGGCCGGCCGGCTGGACCTGTTCGACTCGCTCGGCCGGCTGCCGGAGGCGGGACGTCAAGTTCTTGAACAAGTATGCCTCCCTGGCCGCCGAACTGGGTCGGGACCTGGACCTCGAACGTTTCTACTGGCTGGGTTCCGGCCCGCGCCAGGGACTGGCCTGTGAGCTCAGCCTGAAGATGAAAGAAATGTCGCTGACCCACAGCGAGCCGTTCCACTTCATGGAATTCCGGCATGGCCCCAAGGCAATGGTAACCCCGCAGGCCCTGGTCATCGGGCTGCGCTCCACTCGCAATGGTTCCTATGAGACGGCCGTGCTGGAGGATGTGAAGTCCCTCGGGGGCCGGGTGCTCGACATGGCCGAGGATGGATCTGACGTTCGATTTGCCTCGGGACTTGAGGAAGCTGTCCGGAATGTGCTTTATCTTCCGGTCGGCCAGTTGATCGCCTTCGAGCGGTCGATATCCAAAGGGCTTGAATCCGGATCTTCCGACCAATCTGGATAGCGTTGTCAAGCTGTAATTTCTTACCCTTGCGAAGGTTCTGACTTGGCCACCTTTTTGCCACAACCCAACCTTCGCAAGGATGTCAATTCATAAGGAGGAAGGAATGAAAAAGATCGTGTTTTCCCTCGTAATGGTTGTCGTTCTGCTGCTGACCGCCTGCGGCGGTACCACCGGCGGCAAGACCCAGCTCAGCTTCATGATGTGGGGTGACCCGGCCGAGCTGACCGTCTGGAACCAGATCGTAACGGACTTCGAGGCGGCCAACCCTGATATCACTGTCAAGGTGGATGTCTCGGACTGGGATTCGTATTGGACCAAGCTCAAGACCCTGCTGGCAGCCAAGACCCCGCCCGATATGTTCGCCATCGATGCACCGCTCTACCTGGACTATCAGAGCAAGGGGGTGCTCCTGAACCTGCAGCCCTATCTCGACAAAAACCCCGGCATGCTGGACGGCCTGTACCCGCAGACCTTGCAGGCCTACAAGACCCCCCAGGGTTACTTCGGCCTGCCGCGCGATTTCCAGACCATCGTGCTGTTCTACAACAAGACCATGTTCGATCAGGCCGGTCTGCCTTACCCGACCGCCGACTGGACCTGGGATGACCTGCGGACGGCCGCCAAGAAGCTGACCCTGACCGGCAGCGATGGCAAGACCACCCAATACGGCTTCAGCTTCGACCCGTGGGACATGGAACCCGGCTGGAGCGAAGCGCTCTGGTCGTATGGCGGCGAGATCCTGAACGCCGACCATACCAAGACCCTGTTGGGCGATCCGAAAGCCCGCCAGGCCTGGCAGATGCTCTACGATATGACCTTTATCGACAAATCCGTCCCGGATTCGAACACCTCCGGCCAGTACGGCGGTGACACCTTCCTGGCGGGTGTCTCGGCGATGACCGCCCTGGGACATTGGGTGGTGCCCGGGTATGCAGATGCCAAGCTCAATTTCGATGCCGCGCCCATGCCCAAGGGTCCGGCCGGACGATTCACCAGCGTCAACAGCGCCGGCTTCGTGATTGCCAAAGGAAGCAAACATCCTGCCCAGGCCTTCGAGTTCCTGAAGTTTGTGCTCAGCACGCCAGGCCAGACCCGCCTGGCGGAACTGGGTTTTGCCTGCCCGGTGCTCAAGTCGATCGCCGAAAGCCCGGTCTTCCTGAACCAGAAGATCGCCATCAACCAGCAGGTCTTCCTGGATGCCCTGCAGTACGCCAACATCAAGCCGGTCTTCAAGGGCTACGATGAATGGGCTTCGGCAGTCGGCGACGGCATGGCCCCGGTCTGGCGCGGCGAAGCCGACTTGAACAAGACCCTGGATGAGGTCGTGGTCGCCGCGGATGATGTCCTGGCGAAGAACAAGTAGTTCTTCTATGAAATAAGACAAGAAAAATATTTTAAACACAAAGGACACGAGGTATACGAAGTACACGAAGGAAAAGCACAGAGAGATAAATCCTTCTAAGCTCTTTTAGACCTTGGTGTCCTTTGTGTTGATTTTTTCCTCTTTGGAGGCCTCATGGAATTTGGCATCAAACCGCTCGGGCGGGAGCGCCTCTGGCTGTGGATCCTGCTCCTGCCGACCCTCTTTGGCCTGGTGTTCAGCGCCTTTGGCTCCCTGCTGGCAACGATCGCCCTCAGCTTTACACATTGGGATCTGTTGACGGTTCCGACCTGGGCTGGGCTGGCGAATTATGTTGCCCTCTTCACGGATGCCAAATTCCTGAAATCCCTCTCGAATACAGTCGCCTTTTCGGTCATGTACGTCCCGGGGGTTGTGATCATTTCCCTGCTGGTGGCGATCCTGCTGAACCGCAAACTGCGCGGCATCGGTGTTTTTCGGACGGCCTATTACCTGCCAGCCGTCACCTCCGCCGTCGCCACCGCCCTGGTCTGGAACATGATCTACGGCAAGGATACCGGCATCCTGAACTATTTCCTGGGGCTGTTCCACCTCCCGCCGGTCTGCTGGCTGTGCACCAATCATGCCATGGTCTCCGTTGTCATTGTCAACATCTGGGGCGCGATCGGCGAGGGCATGATCATCTTCCTGGCCGGGCTGACCGCCATCCCACGCGAATACTACGAGGCCGCCACCGTCGACGGGGCGGGCGGAATGGACAAATTTCTCAAGATCACCCTGCCCTTGATCACCCCCAGCATCTTCTTCCAGGTGCTCTTGTCCACCATCAACGCCTTCCAGGCCTATGACTACATATACATGCTGACCCGCCAGGGCCAGGGAGACAGCAACATCCCGGTGGTGGTCTTCTCGATCTACCGCAACGCCTGGAATTTCGGCAACTACGGCGGGGCCAGCGCCCAGGCCATCGAACTGACCGTCATCGTGGCCGTGCTGATGCTGGTGTACTTCTGGCTGGAAAAGCGTTTCGTGTTCTACGAATGAGCCACCCGGGATAATGATATGAAACAGAACCGTACACTCGATATCGTCACCTATAGCCTGTTGACCCTCGGCGCCCTCCTGATGGTGATCCCTTTCTTCTGGATGATCTCGACCTCCTTCAAGCTGCCGGCCGACCAGTTCACCAAGACGCTCATCCCGCAGCCCTTCACGTGGAACAACTACCGGGAGCTTTTCGCCATCGACCTGGACTTCCGGCTCCTGTTCATGAACAGTTTCTTCATCTCGGCCATGATCACACTTGGCCAGCTCATCACCTGTTCGATGGGCGCCTTCTGCTTTGCAGTGGTCAAGTTCAAGGGCCGCGAGCTGCTTTTCACGGCCCTCCTGGCGACCATGCTGATCCCCTTCCATGTCACCCTGATCCCGAATTTCGTCATTTTCAGCTGGTTGAACCTGATCGGGACGAGCGTGCCGCTCTGGCTGCCGGCCTTCTGGGGCGGCGCCTTCGGCACCTTCCTGATCCGCCAGTATTTCCTGACCATCCCGCGCGACCTGGTGGACGCCGCCCGCGTGGATGGCGCCTCGCTCCCGCAGATCTTCTGGCAGGTCTACATGCCGATGGCCAGACCGGCGCTGGCGGCCCTGGCCATCTTCACCTTCCAGGGCGCCTGGAACGACCTGCTGCACCCGCTCATCTACATGCCGGCTGCACCGAACACCACCCTGACAGTCGGCCTGGCCTTCTTCCAGCAGCAGATGTCGCACGGCGGGAAGTTCACCGTCCTGATGTCGGGCGCTTTCATCAGCATCCTGCCGCTGCTGCTGATCTTCTTCCTGGCCCAGAAGCAGTTCATCGAAGGCGTGGCCTTGAGCGGCGTGAAGCGCTAGACCTATCCGAAAATAGAGATAATACTTTTATTGAGGGTGGCAGCGAAGCTGGCACCATCAAAAAAGGACATCCTCATCGAATTTTCGGAAGGATACTTCGGAATTCCCGGTTAAAATCAAGGCAGGTGCTTGCGCGCCTCCAATTTTTAATTGAAACAAGGAGATCCCATGACCAAAATTGCTTTCATCGGCGCCGGCAGCCTGGGCTTTACCGAAGGGCTGGTACGTGATGTGTTGACCTTCCCGCTCCTGGAAGATGCCCACATCGCCCTGATGGATATCGACGCCGAACGCCTGGATTTCGCCTATCAAAAAGTCTCCAAGATCATCGCGGCCGGGAAATATCCCGCCCGGGTGACTGCCACCCTCGACCGGGTCGAGGCGCTCAAGGATGCCGACGTGGTCCTGACCACCATCCTGACCGGCGACACGGACGTCTGGAAATACGACATCGAGATCCCCAAGAGCTACGGCGTGGATATCAACGTCGGCGACACGCGCGGCCCTTCCGGCATCTTCCGCTTCCTGCGCACCCTGCCCCCGATGCTGGATATCCTGCACACCATGGAGGAAGTCTGCCCGCAGGCCGTCTGGCTCAACTACACCAACCCGATGGCCATGCTGTGTGGCGCCCTCCAGCGCATCACCACCATACCGGTCACTGGGCTGTGTCACTCGGTCCAGGGCACGGCCATGATGCTGGCGATCTGGATCGGGGCGCTCTATCCCGAGGTCAATTACCTGTGCGCCGGGATCAACCACCAGGCCTGGTATCTCAAGTACGAAGTCAACGGTCAGGACGCCTATCCGCAGATCTACAAAGTCATCACCGAAAACCCGGATATTTACAACGAGGAGCAGGTCCGCAACGAGATGTACCTGGCGCTGGGTTACTACGTGACCGAGTCGAGCGGCCACAACTCCGAGTACAACTGCCTGGTTCCGCAAGCGCCCCGACCTGATCGAGAAGTACTGCACCCATGGCACCGGCTGGAACCCGGGTGAATATGCCTACATCCTGAAGGAATACCAGAAGACCGAGGCCACCTGGAAGGACGGCGTGCGCGTGGAGCTGGCCAAGGAGGTCACGCGCGGCGACCTGGCGCGCGGCCTGGAATATGCCGCCTACATCATCAATGCCCTCAAAGGTGGCGAGCCCTTCAAGTTCAACGGCAACGTGCCCAACACCGGTCTCATCACCAACCTGCCCCAGGGCGCCTGCGTCGAGGTGCCGGTCTACGTGGACAAGGCCGGGTTCCATCCCATCCACGTCGGGGCGCTGCCGCCCGAGTGCGCCCTGTTGACCCAGCTCTCCAGCGGGATCGAGGAAATGGCCATCACCGCCGCGCTGACCGGCGACCCGGTCATGCTCTACCGGGCCATCTGCAACGACCCCCTGACGGCCGCGGTGCTCTCGTTGGCCGAGATCCGCAGCATGGTCAACGACTATGCTCGCCCAAAATGAACCTTACCTGCCGATGTTTAAAGTCCATAAAGTGTAGGACAAAATGCCATTTTGTCCTACGGGTCCGACCTGTGAGACTTGGTAGACTAGGTATCCTTATTCCTCTGCCCTCGACCCGGAACCTGAAACCGTGACCCCTATCCCCGCCTCCCCTGCTCCCCTCCCTTCCTGGTGGCATCCCGCGCCCGGCCTGACCTGGCAGTGGCACCTGTCCGACCCGCCGGTCGACACTTCCGTGGAGGCCCAGGTCTATGACATCGACCTGTTCGAAAACGCTGCCTCGGTCGTACAGACCTTGCACGGCCAGGGCCGCAAGGTCATCGGTTATACCAGCGTGGGCTCACGCGAAGAGTGGCGTCCCGACGCCGGCAGATTCCCGCCGGAACTGCTCGGCAAGGATTATGAGGGCTGGCCAGGCGAGAAGTGGCTGGATATCCGCCGGATCGACCTGTTGGCCCCGATCCTGCGCGCCCGCTTGAACCTGTGCAAGGCCAAAGGATTTGATGCGGTCGAACCTGACAATATGGAGATCCACGACAACGAGACCGGTTTTCCGATCACCTACCAGGACCAGTTGGACTATGCCCGCTGGCTGGCCGACGAAGCCCATATCGCGCGGCCTGGCGATCGGGCTAAAGAACGCACCCGATATGGTGGCGGACGCGCTGCCCTTCTTTGATTTTGCCATCACCGAGGATTGCTACCACCTGGGCTGGTGCGACCAGATGCTGCCATTCATCGCGGCCGGCAAGCCCGTCTTTGCCGCCGAATACACCGATACGGGTGTGGATTTCAACGCCGCCTGCGCCTGGGGCCGTCTCCACAATATTAACTTTATCCAGAAGAACCGCATCCTGACTGCCTTCCGCATCACGTGCGAATAACTTTATCCCCCAATCCTTTTTATATGTGTTCATCTGTGGTTAAATTAATCTTATGACAACCATAACCATCGGAAAATTGCGCGGCCTGCAGCAATGCACTTCAGATCGTTCCACCTTCACCTGCCTGGCCCTCGACCATCGCCAGAACCTGCGGCGGGCCCTCAACCCGGCGGATCCGGGCTCGGTCAGCGACCTTGAACTGACCCGCTTCAAGCTGGATGTCACCTCTGCCCTGGCCGGAGCGGCCACGGCTGTCCTGCTCGACCCGCAGTTCAGCGCCGCCCAGGCGGTTGCCTCCAGGGTCCTGCCCGGACATATTCCATTCGTGGTGGCGGTCGAATCGACCGGCTACGGCGGCGAGCCGACTGCCCGGCAGAGCCAGATCCTGCCAGGCTGGAGCGTGGAGAAGGCCAAACGCATGGGCGCCAGCATGATCAAGCTGCTGGTGTACTACCACCCCGATTCACCGACAGCGGGAGAGATCGAGAGCTTCGTCCGGCAGGTGGCAGACGAGTGCTCCCGCTCACGATCTCGGCCTCATGCTCGAGCCGCTCTCCTACTCGCTGGTGGCGGATAAAAAGCTGACCTCTACCGAAAAGCGTTACGTGGTCACCGAGACCGCCCGCCGGCTGACGGTACCCGGGGTGGATGTGCTCAAGGCCGAGTTCCCGCTGGAGCTTGCCGCCGATCCGCTCGAATCCGAATGGGCCAGGGCCTGCCAGGAGATCTCGTCTGCCAGCCGGGCGCCCTGGATCCTGCTCTCCGCCGCGGTGGACTATCGACACCTACCTGCGCCAGGTCAAAGTGGCCTGCCAGGCGGGCGCCTCCGGATGCGCAGTCGGGCGGGCCGTCTGGCAGGAGGCCGTCGGGCTGACCGGTCAGGCGCGCATGATCCTTCCTGAGCGAGGTCGCCTGGCCGCGTCTGGAAACCCTCACCCGGGCTTGCCGCGAACTCGGCCGCCCCTGGACGGATTTCTACACCCCCGGCGAGATCACCCCGGAGTGGTATAAAACGTATTAGTGGTTCGCAGACAGGTGTCAAGTGTCCCCGGTTCCCGGCGCTTGACACTGGACCCTTGGCTTCCTAACCCGTGACACAGGAACACATGACACGGAGAACACGTCTTTGACATCCTGGTCGCCGGTGAGATCAACCCCGACCTGATCCTCTCCGGGAACGTCATTCCCGAATTCGGCCAGGTGGAGCAGTTGGTCGACTCGGCTGACCTGACCGTCGGTTCCTCCTCGGCCATCTTCGCCTGTGGGGCAGCCCGCCTGGGTCTGAAGGTGGCCTTCGTTGGCGTGTGTGGCGCGGATATTTTCGGGCGCTTTATGCTGGACGAACTTTCCCGGGCCGGCGTGGATGTTTCCGGCGTGATCGTTGACCCGCTTCTGTCGACCGGGTTGAGCGTGATCCTCAGCCCCGGCGGCGGCAATCCAGGCGAGCGTGCCATCCTGACCCACCTGGGCGCCATCGACCGCCTGCAGGCCGAACAGGTCACCCAGACCCTGCTGCAAAAGGCCCGCCATCTGCACGTCGCCAGCTATTTCCTGCAAACCGCCTTGCGCCCGGGCCTCCCGGAGTTGTTCCAGCGTGCCCACGCTCTTGGCCTGAGCACCTCCCTGGATACCAACTGGGACCCATCCGGGAGGTGGAGCGGCTTCGATGAATTATTGAGCAGGGTGGATGTTTTCCTGCCCAACCAGAAGGAGGCCCTGGCCATCAGCGGCGCCTCCACGGCTGAGGGCGCGCTGCAGGTATTAAGCCGGAAATGCCGGGTGGTGGTGATTAAATGCGGTGCGGCAGGTGCCCTGGCCCGCCGGGGTGATGAGAGCGCACGTGCCGCCGCCCTGCCGGTCCAGGTGGTGGATACCGTCGGAGCGGGCGATTCCTTCGATGCCGGATTCCTGGTCGGCTGGTTGAACGGCTGGAGCCTGGAAAGAACCCTGGCGCTGGCGGCCGCCTGCGGTTCGCTCTCGACCCGCGCGGCCGGCGGCACTTCTGCCCAGCCCAGCCTGGAAGAAGCACTGCAGTATGTCCAAATTGCTGGATGAAATTGTGCGCGCCCAAAAAGGCGGGCAAGCGCGCGGGATAGCCTCAATTTGTTCTGCCCATCCGTGGGTTTTGAAGGCCGCCATGCATCAGACCCTGAAGGCCTCCAAGACCTTCAGGGTCTTGCTGGTTGAGTCCACCTGCAACCAGGTCAACCAGTTTGGCGGGTATACCGGCCTGACCCCGGCGGCTTTTGTGGACTACCTGCACGGCCTGGCTGAGGCAAACGGTTTTCCGCCAGACCGGCTGATCCTGGGCGGCGACCACCTTGGACCAGCGCCCTGGCAGAAGGAGCCGGCTGCCAGCGCCATGCAGAAGGCGACCGACCTGGTGCGGGCTTATGTCCGGGCCGGTTACACCAAGCTGCACCTGGATGCCAGCATGAAACTGGCCGACGATGACCCCGCCCGCCCGCTGGACCTGGAATTGTCCGCCCGACGGACTGCCTTGCTCGCGCGGGTGGCGGAAGAGACAGCCACTTAACCTTGCGAAGGTTTCGGAACCTTCGCAAGGATTCCAAGGCTTGCGATATGTCATCGGCAGCGAAGTCCCCATCCCGGGAGGGGCCAGTGCGCATGAGGACTCTGTCAGCGTGACGAAGGTGCAGGCTGCCCGCCGCACACTCGAGGCTCACCCAAACGGCTTTCCTTGGCGAGGGATTGGGATCGGCCTGGGAACGCGTCATCGCCCTGGTGGTCCAGCCGGGGGTCGAGTTCGGCGATGATTTCGTGCTGGACTACAACCCTGCCGCCGCCCATCCTCTGGCGCAGTTTGCGGAAACGACCCCATTCGTCTATGAAGCCCATTCCACCGATTACCAGACCGGCCCGGCCCTGCGCCAGCTCGTGCAGGATCATTTCGCCATCCTGAAGGTTGGGCCGGCCCTGACTTTTGCCTTCCGTGAAGCCGTCTTTGCCCTGGCGATGATGGAGAACGAACTGGTCGCTCCCGATGAGCGTTCCCGCCTGATCGAGATACTCGACGAAGTCATGCTGCGCGAACCGGCCTACTGGAAAGACCACTACCACGGCACACCTTCTCAAATGGCATTCGCCCGCAAATACAGCCTGAGCGACCGCATCCGCTATTACTGGAGCGATCCTCAGGTCCAGTCCGCCCTCGCATGCTTGTTCCAGAACCTGGCAGGCAAGCCGCTGCCTCCCACGCTGGTCAGCCAGTTCTTGCCGGCAGGTTGGGAAAAGATCCGCAGCGGCCGGATCGTGAATTCGCCCGATGCGCTCATCCTTGATCGGGTGTCTTCCGTGTTGGAAGATTACGCCTTTGCCTGCGGATGATGGCAACCTGACTGGATTGACAATGTCAGATTTGGCTTTTTTTACTCTGCTTGAAATGTGACATCCTCACACCGGTGTTCATATATAAATAATCCCCGCCCGGATCGAAATGCGCCCGGGCGGGGATCTTCTTATTAATCCTATTTCTGCTTATTTCTTCAAAGCATGCGCCTGGGCCAGCAGACCGTCCACCAGATCGTCTGCCGGCATGGGCAGGAGGCTTTCCTGGAAGTGCAGGATCCCCAACAGCGGCATCTCCATCATGAAACCCTGCATATCCATGCCGCCGATCACGGCATCCGTCGCGCCCCCCAGCACGCTGCCCATCTGGGCAGTCATCTGCTGGAACATCGGCTCGAAGACCACTTTGCCCTGGGGATCTTCAAGCCATTCGCGGATGGTGGACTCGCGATCCAGGATGCAGGGCAGGTCCAGGCTGGACTGCAAGGTGACCGGCAGGCTGAAGCGGATATCCGCCGAAGAAGCGCCGACCAGCAAATCGAACTCGCCGTTCTCGGTGATCCAGCGCTGGTAGGCCGGGTGATAGTAGGCGAAGGAACGGAAATCCAGCGCGATCGAGACAGTCTTCTTCTCGCCCGGCTGGAGCCCCACTTTGGCAAACCCCTTCAGTTCCTTCTCGGGGCGTACCAGCCCGGACTTGCGGTCGTGGACATACACCTGAACGGTCTCCTTGCCGGCCAGCTTGCCGGTGTTGGTTACATCCACCGAGACCATCAGCCCATCCACATCCTTGAAGGTCGTCGCAGAGACTTTGGCGTTGCTGTATTCGAAGCTGGTATAACTCAGGCCGAAACCAAATGGGAACTGGACCGGCGCCTGCCGGGCATCGTAATAACGATATCCAATGAACAGGCCTTCTCCATAGCGCACCGCGCCGGCTTCGCCCGGCCAGTTCAGCAAAGCCGGGGTGTCCGCCAGCCGCACCGGGAAGGTCTCGGCCAGCTTGCCGGACGGGTTGACCCGCCCGAACAGCACATCCGCAATGGCAGCCCCGCCGGCCTGGCCCATCATCCAGCTTTCCAGCACAGCCGCCGCGCTGTCGATCCACTCGGCCACCACTACCGGCGCGCCGTTGTTCAGCACCACCACGCAGTTGGGCTGGACCGCGCCGACCGCCTTGATGAGCGCCACCTGCTGGGGCGCCAGGTCCAGGTCGGTGCGGTCGTAGCCTTCCGATTCCTTGAAAGCCGGCAGGGAGATGTACAGCACCGCCACGTCCGCGGACCTGGCCAGGTTGACGGCCTCGTCGATCAGGGGCTGCTGGTAGCTGCCGTCTTCGGCATAGCCGGCCGCATAGGTTAGTTCCGCTCCACCGGCCTGGGCCTGCAGTTCCTTGTAAGGGATGTCCACGCTGGTCGGGTTGATGTAGGAGCTGCCGCCGCCCTGGAAATAGGCGCAATCGGCGGAACGACCGATCACGGCGATGTGCTGGGGCTCCTTGAGCGGCAGGATGCCGTTGTTCTTGAGCAGTACCATGCCTTCGGAGGCGATCCGGCGTGCCAGCGCATGGTGAGCTTCCACGTCGAATGTCCCACCCTTGGGAGTCTGGGCGGCTTTGAAAACGATCGTCAGGATGCGCCGGACTGCCTCATCCAGGACAGCTTCCTGCAGCTCACCCTTCTGGACAGCCTCGACCACCTTCCTGACCCGGCCCGGTTTGGGACCGGGCATCTCCAGGTCCAGGCCGCCCAGCAGCGATTTGACCCGGTCGTGCACTGCGCCCCAGTCCGAGACGACCAGTCCCTCGAAACCCCACTCCTGCTTGAGGATGCCGGTCAGCAAATCCTTGTTTTCGGAGCAGTACGTCCCGTTGAGCTTGTTGTAGGCGCACATGACCGTCCAGGGTTTGGCCTTTTTAACGGCTGTCTCGAAGGCCGGCAGGTAGATCTCGCGCAAACTGCGCTCGTCCACTTCCGCGTTGATGGCGAAGCGCCGGAATTCCTGGTTGTTGGCCGCAAAGTGCTTGAGCGAGGTGCCCACGCCCTTGCTCTGGATGCCGTCGATCAGGGCTGCCGCCATCTCGCCGGCCAGGAACGGGTCCTCCGAGAAATATTCGAAATTGCGCCCGCCCAGCGGGGAGCGTTTCATGTTGACGCCGGGACCCAGCAGCACGTCCGTCTTCAGGGCGATGGCTTCCTCGGCCAGGGCCTGCCCCATGGCATGCAGCAGTTGCGGGTCCCAGGTGCAGGCCGTGCTGGAGGCGGTCGGGAAGCAGGTGGCCGGCAAACTTTCTTCGGAAATGGAGTTCAGGTTGGCCACCCGGCGGACACCGTGCGGCCCGTCCGAAACGATCATTTCAGGCACGCCCAGCCGCTCGACCGGCGTGGTCGACCAGGGGCTGGCTCCGGTGCACAAGGCGGCTTTTTCTTCCAGGGTCATCTTTGAAATAATGGATTGAATATCGGTCATATCGGTTTCTTTCTTCAGGGGGTTATATTATTGAACTTGGTCTCCCTATTTTACATCACCTTGCCGCTTTTCCAACCGGCGCTCTTCTTAGGATCAGTTTGTCCTTAAGCTCCAGCAATGGAAATTCTTAACCGCGAGCTGTGACCCGCCGAAAAAGGCTGGAGGCAGGCGCGGAGAAAACCTTTTTAAAGCTTCGCGTGCTTCCGTGCTTCGCGGTTAATCTTGTACAAATCGATCGGTATCAACGCGACTAGAGACTCCTTTTTTTGGAACACCCTGCTCCAAAAACCAGAAGCAAGTCCTGGAATACGGGTGTAAAATGGGTGGGACACAACCATTCTAACAGGAGGTGCTTCCCCATGGATGACCAGGAGTTGCGCAAGCTGATCGAAAGCCTGCACGACGAGATCCAGAATACCCATATTGTTGACGAAAAAGGCCAGGAGCTGCTGGTTGACCTCGATGCGGACATCCGCAAACTGCTCGCCCAGACCGGGGTGCGGACTGCATCGGTCCACCCATCCACGCTCTTGCGCATGGAAGAAGGCCTCGACCAGTTCGAGGTGACCCACCCGGCCCTGACCATGCTGCTTTCCAAGCTCCTGGAAGCGCTCAGCAACGTCGGGATCTGATAATTTTCAAAACCTTTTTCCACTAATCCACACTGATCTTTGGAATTTTCGCGCAGATTAGTGAAGATTAGCGGATGAAGAATCACTTATCAAAAAGGGCTCCAATTGCGCTTTTCGCCGCCTGGAGCCCTTTTTTCGCGCCATTTCCCCTCCCCTTCGGGATATGTGCCGGCCTCTCCCCCCATTTCTGTACTGTATGGGGGGATGCCCTTATGGTTTTTGATTTTTAAAACGGGTCATCCTTTTGCTCTCGGCGGCCTGTACCACGAAGTGGCACGTCCCCGCCGCCGAAGACGGCGGCTGGAGCGATAGGAAACATTACCCGTTTAAGTTGTCAAAAAACATTAGGGCATGGGGGTCTATTCGCCGGGGTTCCTCAGCCTCCAAAAGGCCACGCGAGGGTTGTACTCCTAAATATCCCGCAATGGAAAACCGGGCCTGTACCCGGTCAGAAGGAGCACCCCATGCCAGACGAAACCTACGACCTTGTCTCCGTCAAACTGCCGCGCTTCGCAGGTTTTGCCTTGCGGCTCTTCGTGGGACTGCTCGAAAGCCCGCTGACGCGCTGGCTGCTGATCGGTCCGCTGCTCAAGCAGGGCGGCATCACCCGCCTGCGCGAGCTGACCATCCCGGAGCCCCCCACCTACCTGCCGGTTCACCCCTCCACCGGCCTCCAGGGCCGGCAGCCCGCCACTCTGGCTGATCTGGCGGAACGTCCCGCTCCCAAACCGTCTGCCGGGTCCTTTTCCTTCGCCTCCATCGCCGATTATGCTGCGGCCTATGGACAGAAAACCACCACCCCGCTGGAAGTGGCGGAACGGGTCATCGCGGCCATTGCCGCCAGCAACACCGCCACGCCCGCCCTGCGCGCCATCATCGCCTCGGACGCCGGGGACATCCGCCAGCAGGCCCAGGTCTCGGCCCGGCTGATCCAGGCCGGCCAGGCGCGCAGCCTGCTCGAAGGCGTTCCGGTGGCGGTCAAGGATGAGATGGACGCCCTGCCCTATCCCACCCGTGTCGGGACGTCCTTCCTGGGCCCGGCGCCCGCCGTCGAGGATGCCACCATGGTCGCCCGCCTGCGTGAAGCTGGCGCATTGATCATCGGCAAAGCCAACATGCACGAGATCGGCATCGGCGTGACCGGGCAGAATCCGCACAACGGTACGCCCCGCAACCCGTATGCCCCCGGCCACTACACCGGCGGCTCCTCCAGCGGACCGGCCGCCGCGGTCGCTTCCGGCCTGTGCCCGGCTGCTCTCGGCGCGGACGGCGGCGGGTCCATCCGCATCCCAAGTTCATTTTGCGGCCTGGTCGGTCTCAAACCCACCTGCGGGCGTGGCAGCCTGTTCGGGGGCGCTCCGCTGACCTGGAGCAACGACGTGTACGGCCCGCTGGCCGGCAGCGTTGCGGATGCCGCCAGCCTGTACGCCGCCATGGCCGGTCCCGATCCGCGCGACCCGCTCACCCTCGCCCAGCCCGCCCTGACCCTCGATGGTTTTGACAAGACCGACTTGCAGGGTCTCACGCTGGGCGTCTACTGGCCCTGGTTCGAACACGCCGCCCCGGAAGTGGTGGCCGCCTGCAAACATATGCTGGCCGGGCTGCAGGAGCGCGGCGCGCAGGTCAGGGAAGTCACCATCCCCGAGTTGGACGCCGCACGCATCGGGCATCTGGTCAGCATCACCTCCGAAATGCTGGCCGGGTTGTCGCCTTACACCAAAGCGCATTGGAAGGATTTCAGCCTGGAGGTGCGCACCAACCTGGACCTGGCGCTGGCCTTCACCTCCCGGGATTATCTCCAGGCCCTGCGCATCCGCACCCGCACTATGGCCAATTTCGAGCGGGTCCTCAGCGAGGTGGATGCCATCGTCACCCCCAGCACCGCCTGCACCGCCCCGCCCATCCCCGCGGACGCGCTGCCGGCCGGCGAGTTCGGACCTGACCACCCTGCTGGAGATCCTGCGCTTTGCCCCTCCGGCCAATTTCACCGGGTTGCCGGCCATCTCCTTCCCGGCCGGCTATGCTTCAGACGGGCTGCCAATCGGCTTCCAGGCCATCGGGCGGGCCTGGCACGAGCACGTCCTGCTGCGCATCGCCCACGTGGCCGAAGGGCTGGTCAAACGCAGGGCGCCCCAGGTGCTCTTCGACCTGCTGCCGGAGAGGCAAAGATAAAAGACTCTCTCACAACTTTTTACTTTTCACGTTTTACGCATTACGTTTTACCTCTTCCCTCTCCCCCCAGAATCAAATGCTCCCCTCTCGGGGAGCATCCTATTTGATCTACGCTCTTTGCTATACTTTTTTCAAAACCGGCAAACCGTTGGCGGTTTCCGCCACCTTGTATCCTTGCGGCACAGCTTCCAGCACGCCGGCTTTCGCCTCTTTGGCAAAGAAGTATAGCGTCTGGGTTTTGCCTGTTTTCGTTGTGGTCACTTTGGCATGCAAGAAATAGGTTACACCACGGTTGTTCTTAAAACTGAATGCCATAGGGTTCTCCTTTCTAATAAGAGGACTGTGCCGATTTTGGGCACATGGGACCTGATAAATTCATTATACAGCAAAAAGGGCCAAAAAACGCCTATTCCTCCCGCTGAAAAACGTCTCCACAGGTGCGGTATAATCACGCCCGTGACCAACCCGAAAACCCCCGAAGAACTTTCGGAACAGGAGTTGCGCCGCCTGTTGCTCGATAAGCGCCACGATGCAAGGCAAAAGCGCCTGGAGCGTTTCCGCCGCAGCGGGCGGGCCGTCCTGCTCTCGCCGGACCTGCCGCCCGCCGCCCTGGATGAATGGCGTACCCAGCCCCCGGTCGACGGGCAGGACCCGCTTTCTGAAAGACCGGTGGTGCGCCGCAATCGCCGGCGCTGGTATGATGGTATCCTGTTGACCGTTGA
The DNA here is from genome assembly GCA_963830665.1 of uncultured Chloroflexia bacterium. Classification (GTDB taxonomy): domain Bacteria; phylum Chloroflexota; class Anaerolineae; order Anaerolineales; family Villigracilaceae; genus UBA877. Next base: position 65,641 of record CAWHNM010000015.1, on the reverse strand, counting down.
GATCCTGGCAGTGCTGGGACTGGCAGGTCTGATGCTGAACTGGTTCGGTCTGCTGCAAACCTTGAACCAGGAAGTGGTTGGCGCCCTGGTTCAGGAAACCTTGACGCCCACGCCGCTCATCACAGCCATCGTCCTGCCCAGCGGTCACACCCCGCCCACCGCGCCGGGCGGCGCCCAGCCCAACGATGCTGAGATCCCGCAGCACCTGCGCCCGCTGGTACAGTCCATCGCCAACCTGCCTCTCCCCACCCCGGGACCCGGCCAGGCCATCCGCATCCAGATCAAGGCCATCAGCGTGGATGCGCCGGTTGTCCAGGGGGATGGTTGGGAACAATTGAAAAAAGGCGTCGGCCAGCACGTTGGCACCACCGACCCCGGCCAGGTTGGCAATGTGGTCCTTTCGGCGCACGACGACGTTTTTGGTGAGATATTTCGCAACCTTGACCACCTTCAACCCGGCGACCAGGTCGTGCTCTTTACGGCGCAGCAGCAATACGTCTACACCGTCACCGGCAGCCGGATCGTCGAGCCAACCCAGGTGGAGGTGATGAACGCCACCGCTGAACCCACCGTCACGCTCATCAGTTGTTACCCGTACATGGTTGATAAAAAACGTATCGTAGTGTTTGCAAAACTCGTAACTTCTCAATGATCCAATGAGAGTTACCAAAACTTTAAAACCCTTAGGAGAATTATGAGCAAGAAGAGTAAGCGTCAAGTTTCCCGTCAGGTTCCCCGCACAGTTCCCGCTGTGGCGGCAAAAACGGTCGAATTCAATCCGGATTACACCACCACCAAACACGAACTGCGCCGGATCGGCACCCTGGCCGGCATATTTGTGGTTGTATTGGTCGTGCTGGCGATCTTCCAGAACCAGCTTCTGGGCGTTTTCCTTAAGTAACCTCCGGCGGCGCTGCCGCAGTCGCGCTGGCATCCCTTTCCTGCATGCGCCATGAGCACAGACTCCTTCGAGGTCATCCTGCTGGTCGGTCGTCCGGCTTCCGGCAAGAGTGAGATCCTGGATTTTCTCGTTCATACCCAGGCAGATGACCGGCGCAGGCGTTTCCATATCGCCGGGCTGGATGTCCTGGATGACTTCCCCATGCTGTGGGCCTGGTTCGAGGAGGACGACCTGCTCAGCCGTACGCTCGGTCTGGCGCGCCTGCACACCGATGCAGACGGATATTTCGACCCGCCCGGATTGTGGCAATTGCTGATCGAACGTCTCAGCCTCGAATACCACAAACGTCTGCGCGACCCGGCTTACCTCGACCATACCACGGCCCTGATCGAATTCTCGCGCGGCCTTGAACACGGCGGTTATCGGGAGGCTTTCCAACACCTCTCAGATGAGATCCTGCAGCGGGCCGCGCTTGTCTACGTCCGGGTCTCGTTTGCCGAATCTCTGCGCAAGAACCGCCGCCGCTTCAACCCCGACCGTCCCGATAGCATCCTCGAGCACGGTCTATCCGATGAAAAGCTGGAACGACTCTACCGGGAGGACGATTGGGCGGAACTGGCTCCCGGCGAGGACGGCTTCCTCGAAATCAAAGGCCGGCGCCTCCCCTATGTTGTTTTCGAGAACGAGGACGACGTTACCACCGGCAAACCGGCCCTGCTGGAGGCCCGTCTCGAAAAAACGCTCGGCCGGCTCTGGGAGCTGCGCAACCGCCCATGACCGATACCCCTGATCCTCAAAGCACTCCCTCAGACCTGCTGACCATTAAGCTGGAAAAACAGGTTTACGGAGGCGCTGTCCTCGGACGACTTTCAGACGGTCGGGCCGCTTTCGTCCCTTTTGGATTGCCGGGGGAAACCGTGAAAGTCAGGATCGTCGAGCAGAAGCGCGGGCATGTGCGCGCCGAGCTGGTCGAAGTGCTGGAACCCTCATCGGTGCGTATTACCCCCAAATGCAAACACTTCGGGATCTGCGGGGGCTGCCATTACCAGCACATTTCCTATCCGGCCCAGCTACAGTTAAAAACGGATATCCTGCGCGACCAGTTGGTGCGCATTGGCAGGATCCCGGACCCGCCCGTGCAGCCGGTCGTCGCTTCTCCGCTTGAATGGAATTATCGCAACCACATTCAATTCCATCTGACCCGTGCCGGAAAATTGGGCTACATCCCGGCCAATGGCCGGGGCGTGCTTGCCATAACGGAATGCCATCTCCCCGAGCCCTCCCTGAACGGGATCTGGCCCGGCCTGGAATTTGATCCTGACCTGGGCCTGGAACGCGTCTCCCTGCGCGTGGGAGTGAATGACCAGTCCATGCTGGTGCTGGAGTCCGTTGAACCCAAACCGCCCGAGCTGGAGCTTGAAACGGACCTCTCGGTGGTGCATCTGGCGGATGACGATATGGTCGTGATGGCCGGCGATGAAGCCCTGGCCCTATCCGTCAAAGAGCGCACCTTCCGCGTCTCGCCGGCTTCGTTCTTCCAGGTCAATACCGGGATGGCCGGGAAAATGGTCGAACACCTGCTGGAGAATTTACCGGTTTCTTCCGCGACCACCCTGCTGGATGTTTATTGCGGGGTCGGGTTGTTCAGCGCATTCTTTGCTGCCCGTGTCGGTCGCTTGATCGGGATCGAAGTCTCCCCATCCGCCTGTGAGGATTTCGCGGCCAACCTGGACGAATTCGACAACGTTGAACTTTACGAAGCTCCCGCGGAGGCTGTACTGCCAACCCTGGAGGTCACTCCCGACATCGCCATCCTGGACCCGCCGCGCGCCGGCCTGGACAAACGTGCCCTGGATGCACTCCTGGCCCTGGCTCCGAAAAAGATCGCCTATGTCTCCTGCGACCCCTCCACGCTGGCGCGCGACGCCGCCCGGTTCATCGCCGCAGGCTACCGGCTGATCCAGGTTACTCCATTCGACCTTTTCCCGCAGACCTATTCCATCGAAAGCATTTCCATCTTCGATAAAGATGAGCCCTCCGCATGACCAGGGCGTGATCAGGTGGGATTGTCCCCCACTGCCAACCTCTTTCACAGATACCCGGAAAATTAGAAAGGATGGAACCTATGTATTGGGAAGAATTGACCGGCGACATGTTCCCGCAGGCCGTCAAACAGGCTGCAGGTGTCTGCCTGCTGCCGCTCTCGTGCATCGAACGACACGGACATCATATGCCGCTTGGCACGGATTTGTATATCGGCCACGAGCTATGCAAGCGCGCCGCCGAGCTCGAACCGGTGCTGGTGTTCCCGGATTTCATCTACACCCAGATCCTGGAAGCGCGCCATATGCCCGGCTGCATCGGTATCCAACCGGATTTGACCATCCGCTTATTGGAGAACGTCTGCAGCGAAATTGCCCGCAATGGCTTGAAGAAGATCGTCATCGTCAACTCGCATGGCGGCAACGACAACCTGATCCACTACTTCGCCCAGATCCAGCTTGCCAGCCCGCGCGATTATGTGGTTTATGTGGCCCAGCCGGCCTATGTAGCTGAAGATGCCGCCACCGCCTCCCAATGGGAGACTACCGTTGACGGGCATGCCGGCGAACGTGAAACCAGCATGCTCCTTGCCATCCACCCCGATCTGGTCAGGACCGAAGCCTTGCCGTCTGACGGAGAAGGGCAGCCCCTGGAGCAGCTCAAGCCTCTGCGCGACTTGGGCACCGACATGGGCATCTGGTGGTACGCGGATTATCCGACCCATTACTGTGGTGATGGGCGCCCCGCCACGGCTGAAAAGGGCGAACGCTGGTTCATTGACCGTTCCCAGGCTTTGGCAAAGATCATCCGGGCCATCAAGGCTGATACTGAGACCAAAAGACTGCAGGACGAGTTTTTTGGAAAGATAAATCCAAATTAGAAGCCATCAGCCTTGTTTCTTCAGCCAATATTGACGGATGGAACAACCTGATTTAAGTTTCCACAAAATAGATTTACCTGCTGACCAGCTTGTCCTACGCAAGTTGCGGACAGGGGCCTCCCCTCATCATCGTTCCGGCAACGATTTCGAGGATCAGGGATTGGCAACCCCTGATTCGATTCATGGGCCAGAAATTCACCACCCTTTTTTTTGAGCTGCCCGGACATGGAGGCTCGACCCCTTTTCCTCAACCTTTCTCAAGCCGCCTCGTCGGCCAGACGGTGGAAGATCTGATCAATGCGCTGCAGTTCAACACGATCACCCTGATGGGGTTTTCGTTTGGAGGAATACTGACTTTACATATTCTCGCTCAGATTAAACCAAGGATCGACAGGATCGTATTGCTGTCACCCTGTGTTTCGCACAGCACATTACTCTATTCGCGACCACGGGTCATGCTCTTAAGAATGTTAATAAAAATCATGATCCGGCGCTCGCCGCAAGCCTTATTTTTGAAAATGATGCACAACGAGACTTTGGTTGACTATGTGCTCCTCATGCTTAGAAAATGGGGGCATGTCGAATTCTATGGCAACGCCCTGCGCAGCACCTTATTATCCTTGCCCGGATCAACGCTGGATGTATTAACCTATCAGATCAACGAAATTCTTTGTGCAGATCCAATCTCGGAAGCAGAATTTTGCGATATCCCGTGTATTTTTGGCATGTCCAGACTGGATCCGCTGCTTGATTTCGAAATGACCAGGAAATCCATCTTGGGCAAGTTCAAGGATGTTTGGGTGGAGAGTTATGATTGGCCATATCACCAGCCTCCTGAGCCATTCACCTTTGATGGGTTGAACCAGGAATATGGGGGGCTGTTAGAGAAGTTCTCTTAGTCGCCCGGCTTGCAACTATATCTGTGGTACAATCATCCCAGAGTGAAATAACTGGATTAGCAGTGGCAACTCTGCCGCCAACCCAATTATTGGGTGGCGGTATTTTTTATTAACCGGCAGCCTAGCCGGAGAGAGAAGTGAGAAATGGACGTAAGACTCTATGTAGGGAACATGGCCAAAACAACCACCGAAGCTGAACTTCGGACATTGTTTGCACAGGCCGGAAACGTTACCGCAGTCGAGGTCATCAAAGACCGGGAAAGCGGCCAAAACAAGGGTTTTGCCTTTGTTACGATGCCCCAGCAGACTGAGGCGGAGAAGGCCATCGGCATGTTCAACGCCTATTCGCTGGCCGAACATGAATTGAAAGTCAATGTCGCCAAACCCCGGGTGGAACGCAACTAAGCGGTTGCCAGGGTATACCCGAAATTAGCCTCGTCGCTAAAAAAAAGACCGGCGCATAAACGTGCCGGTCTTTCGATTCGTGCCAGTGAGGGCACCTATCTCATTCATTTAGACGGGAGCTGCCGCCGGTTTCAAACCCTGAATGCGGTACCTGCTTTCATGGGCCAGCAGCCGGATTTGCTGCATGATCGTCTCGGTGACATTCCGAACACGCTGGAGGTCTTCAATATCCCCTTCAAATCGCATCGGCTCTCCGACCGTTATCGCATACGGCCCGCGCAAATACCAGTTACCTTCTGTCTGGTTACCAGCGATTCTCGACCGGATGCGGGTGCACAGATCACGGCGCAAGTCAATTCCCACTGGGATGACCAGGGCGCCGGTCTTGAGTGCCAGGCGCGCCGCCCCGGTACGCGGTGCTAGAAAACTTCCGTCCAGTGGGCTGGTCGCACCCTCGATAAAGATGGCAACCGATCTGCCGTTTTGAAGAGTGCGCCCGGCATGCTCCAATGCGCTGCTCCCATGCTCCAATGGCACCGGGATTTCCCGGATCTTGCGCAGGAACCAGCCAAATACAGGCACGCTGAAAGCCTTGGCGGTGATAAGAACGTTCAGGCGTTCACGCCCGATGATATGGATCATGAATGGATCAGTGGCGCTGGGGTGGTTGGAAACAAAAATCTTCGGTCCACCCGGCAATTTCCCATGCCGCTGAATACTCATCTTGAGCATCAGGCCTGCATACAACCAAAGCAGTATCCATCCAGCGCTATACAGCATCCTGTTTCACCAGGTTTCGTAAGACAGTTTGCAGGATGCCCCCGTTCCGGAAATAGTTCACTTCAACGGTTGTATTCAACTGTGCAACCGCCTTGAATTCCACCACCTTACCATCGGCCTTCTGCGCTTTGACGGTGAGCTCGCATTTGGGCGGCATGCTATCACTCAAGCCATCGATGTCGAAGACCTCGCTGCCATCCAGGCCAAGCGATTTCGGCATTCTGACCTTCCTTGAAGCGCAGCGGCAGGACACCCATGCCGACCAGGTTGGAGCGGTGGATGCGTTCGAAGCTTTCCGCAATGGCTGCACGCACACCCAGCAATAATGGACCCTTGGCTGCCCAGTCACGGCTGGACCCGGTCCCATATTCCTTGCCGGCGATGACGATGGTCGGGATGCCCTGCTCCTGGTATTTCATGGCAGCCTCGAAGATGGTGGTCTCCTCACCCATACCACCCTCGCCGCCCGGTCCAAAGTAACGAGTGAACCAGCCTTCCTTGCCACCGGCTAAAAGGTTCTTTAGCCGGATATTGGCAAACGTGCCGCGCGTCATCACCCGGTCATTCCCACGGCGCGCTCCATACGAGTTGAAATCACGTGGTTGAACAGCGTGTTCCTGCAGGTAATGACCAGCCGGACTATCGATGGCGATATTGCCGGCCGGGGAAATATGATCGGTCGTGATCGAGTCGCCCATCAAGGCCAGCACACGGGCAGCCTTAATATTCTGGATGGACGGGACGTCCAGGGTCAGATCCTGGAAGAACGGGGGATGATGAATATAAGTGGAGGCTTCGTCCCACTGGAACAGGTCACCGCCAGACACCTTGATATCTTTCCACATCTTGGAACCTTCAAATACGCTGGCATAACGCTGCTCGAACATGCTTTTGTCCAGGCAGGCCTCAACCATCTCCGACACTTCCTGCGTGGTCGGCCAGATGTCTTTCAAGTAAACCGGCCCGTTATCGCCCATGCCGATCGGCTCGGTGGACAGGTCAATATTGACTGTTCCAGCCAGGGCATAAGCCACGACCAGCGGCGGGCTGGCCAGGTAATTGGCCTTCACAAGTGGATGGACGCGCCCCTCGAAGTTGCGGTTGCCTGAAATGACTGCCGCCGCCACAAGATCCGACCCGGTTACGGCTTTGGCGATCTCGCCCGGAAGCGGCCCGCTGTTGCCGATACAGGTGGTACAGCCGTAACCTACCACGTTGAACCCCAATTTGGCGAGCGGTTCGATCAGATCAGCCTTTATCAAATAATCTGTCACCACCCGCGAGCCGGGTGCCAGGCTGGTCTTGACATGTGGCTTGACCTTCAGCCCTTTTTCGGCGGCCTTCCTGGCCAGCAGGCCCGCCGCCAGCATCACCATTGGGTTGGATGTATTCGTGCAGGAAGTGATGGCAGCAATCACCACCGCCCCATGCCCGATTTCATAAGACCCGCCGTTGGCGCCAACTTTCGCCTTACGGTCGACGGCCTCCGGCTTGAGCTCATAACCACGTTCCTTGACCGGTGCAGTCAGGGCATTCTGGAACACGGATTTCATGGCACTCAACGCCACGCGGTCCTGCGGGCGTTTCGGTCCGGCCAGGGATGGCACAACCGACCCCAGGTCCAGCTCAAGGGTTTCGGTATATTCCGGCTGCGGACTGTCGGCATCTCTGAACAGCCCTTGTTCCCGGAAATAAGCCTCAACCAGATCGATCTGCTCGCTTTTGCGGCCGGTCAGTCGCAGATAACGCAGAGTCTCGGCATCCACTGCAAAGTAACCCATCGTCGCTCCATATTCGGGAGACATATTCGCGACCAGGGCTCGATCCGGTAGCGACATGCTATCAAGACCGGGGCCGAAGAATTCAACGAACTTATCCACCACGCCTTTCTTGCGTAAAATCTGTGTGACGGTCAGGACCAGGTCGGTGGCAGTGACACCCTCTATCAGTTTTCCGTAAAGTTTGAAGCCAACCACATCCGGCAGGAGCATATCCATCGGCTGGCCAAGCATGACCGCTTCGGCTTCGATGCCGCCCACCCCCCATCCGAGCACGCCCAGACCGTTGATCATCGTTGTGTGTGAATCGGTGCCGACCACCGTATCGGGAAAGGCAAAGAGTTCATCTTTTTCAGCCTTGGTTGAAACGACCTGGCCAAGATATTCAAGATTGACCTGATGGATGATGCCGGTCATCGGCGGAACGACGCGGAAGTTCGAGAACACTTTCTGCCCCCATTTGAGGAACTCATACCGTTCATGGTTGCGCTGGAATTCCATCTCTACATTGCGCTGGAGGGCATCCGCATTGGCGAAGAAATCCACCTGCACGGAGTGGTCGATCACCAGGTCAACCGGTACGAGCGGGTTGATCGATTTGGGGTCGCCGCCCAGCCGGGCGATGGCGGTTCGCATGGCAGCCAGGTCGACCACCGCCGGGATACCTGAAAAATCCTGCATGATGACGCGCGCCGGCAGGAAGGGGATGCCAGGACGCACGCCGGTCGGTGTCCAACCGGCGATATGCTCAACATCTTCCCGTGTTATCTCCTTCCCATTACACTGCCGGAGGGCTGCCTCGAGCAGGACCCGGATGGAATAGGGTAGCTTGCTGAGTCTGGTCAGGCCGGCTTTCTCAAGGGCATCCAGGCGGTAGATGACATACTGCTTATTCCCAACCGTGAGATTATCGCGGGATTTAAAGAGATCTTGGTACATATTTACTCCTTTGACGGTTTTCCTCCCCCGCCGCCTTTTTCAATCGGAGCGGGAACGGGGTGAAGGGCAACCCTTGAGACACAAAAGGCACCAGGGAGAATCCCGGATGCCCTCCGGCCCGATCCATGAGAGAGGGGCCGACCTGGTATGGATTAGACCAATTCTATTTTAAGTTGCTCGACAAGCTTTTGCCGTTCCAGATCTGACAGGAAGGCAGCTTGCGCAGCAGCCAGAATGCATTTCTTAAGCCTTGGCAGTGACAGATCCATATCTTCGCAGACACGGTGATACTCATCCGTCAGGGTGATCTGGGATATGGATGGATCGTCGGTGTCGAGTGTGGTGTTTAATCCCATATCCAACATTTTTATTAATGGGTGTTCCGAAGTAGTTGGAATGGCTCCGGTCTGGTAATTGCTCGTAACGCAAATCTCGAAAGTCGTACATCGCTCGCGCGCCAGCGCCACGGTCGATTCATCCTCCAGGATCCGCACGCCATGGCCGATTCGATCGGCATTGAATACCTCCAACGCCTCGCGGACATTGGCGGCCCCTCCCCATTCTCCAGCATGGATGGTCAATTTAAGCCCGGATTGTTGTGCCTCATGGAAAACGCCCGCAAACGGGAGGGCCGGGAATTCCGCTTCATTTCCAGCCAAATCCAGCCCGACCAGGCCGCGGCTGCGGCGGGCGACCGCCAGCCAGGCCACTTGCTCGGCCAGTTCCACACTCTCGTGGCGGTTGACGCTTACGATCAGGCCCACCCCCAGGCCAAATTCACCGGCAGCTTTCATGGCGCTCTCGCAGACCCAATCCATTACATCGCCCAGGGGAAAACGCTCAGCCCGGCTCAGGGCTACCGGAGTGAATCGCAGTTCCAGATAACGGACATTGTCTTTGGCGGCATCTTCGACCGCCTCGCGGGTAATGCGATGGATGACTTCCGGGCTGCGATAGAACAGGCGTAACGTGGAAAATTTAGCCAGGAAGTTCTGGTAAGTGGACGGTTCACTCGCCTGCACCTGGACAAGGTTGCTCAACAACCCCGTGCTGATTGGGACGGTAATCCCCTGGGCCCGGGCAATTTCCTGGATGGTCCTGAGGCGCAGGGAGCCTTCAAGATGACGGTGGAGCTCCACCTTGGGAAGCGCGTAATAAAAATCTTTCAGGTTTTCCACTGGATTAGTGCCTGTGTCTTTTCCGTTTTTTGCTGGGACTCTGCGTCTGGATAGTCCCGGCTGGACTGGATGCAGCAGCGGGGGCGGGTGTTTCGTCACCGTTGGGATGCTCGTCATTGCCCTGGGAGCCTGCACTGGCAGCGCGCCGTCCTGGGCCCGGCTCAGCCGGCGCAGCAGCCGCACGTGGCTGGTACAGGAAGATTCTCCCGATGACAGCCGCGCGGATATCGCTTAACAGGCTCTGGAACATCTCTGATGCCTGGCTCTTGTATTTTACCAGCGGATCTGCCTGGGCATAAGCCTCCAGTCCGACGGATACGCGCAGAGCTTCCACGCGCGTCAGGTAATCCACCCATAGTTCCGTTATGGCGCTCAGCAGTACCTGCCGATAGATCTGAGTCTGGATGCCATGGCCCAATTCCTCCGCCGGGATCGCCTGGGCATTTTCTCCCAGCCGGACGCGTTCACTTTCACCCCAGGCGCCCCGTTGGGCCTGCTGGGCCTTTTGTAGATGTTCCAGAACATCCTCTTCCAAAGTCTGGTTGTCGGAATTACGCAGCATCTCTCCGGCCAGGTATATGTAATGCAGGCGGGTGAAGACCTGGCGCACCTGGCGATGGGTCCTGGCATCAAAAGAGCTGCTGGTACCCTGCGACATCAACCCGAGCAGGCGCAGTTTGGTCTGGTCGTCTCCTGCGGGGAGGTTCCGGTCCTGATCGGACAGGCGCTCCATGGCAGAATCAAGATCGCGCGGTATCTGTCCATCTGTACCCAGCAGTTTTTCCTGGCGTACAGCCAGGGCCTGGCGGACGCGTTCCTCGATCTGGCTCGCCACGTCTTTCCATTCGAGCTCCTGCAGGTCCGCCGGGTTCAAACCGAGCGGTTCACCGAGACGGAACTCGATGGTATTGGCCAGGCGGGTGATGGTCGTGAAAGTGACATATGCCTCCACCTGGGTGCGCAGGTCGCCGGCCAGATCCTTCGGGTCGCTGGCCAGTTGGCTCAACTGGGTCGAGTCCAGCCGGAAAGGTACCCGGACCAATCCGGAGAGTTCTTCCAGAATGACGTTCGGCCGGCGGGTTTCGGTTTCGAGACCATCCGCCAGGCCGTCCAGGGCCGTATCGAGGCTGTCGCCGCGGTCGTCGATCTGGGTCTGAAGATCCAGGCCGGCATTGTCGATCTGGTCCAGGGTGGCTGCCAGGAAATGCTCCTGATCGGCCTGGATGGCGCGTAAGGCCAGGTCCCGCAGTCCAGTGGCGAGGTCTGAATTAGATGAATTGAGCTCATCCAACAGGAGTTTATAAGTGAAAGGCGGGAAGATACCGTCCGGTGAATTGAAGGGCGGCTGGATCTGTTCCAGCCAGGCCAGCAACCGCCAGTACTCCTCGGTCGCATGGGCTTCCTTGACACGCCGTGTGACTTCCTGAACCAGGAGTTCGTTCACATCCTCAACCAGGTCTTCCTTTTCAAAGACACGGTCACGCTGGGAGTAAATGCGCTGGCGCTGGGCATTCAGCACATCGTCATATTCCAGCGTATGTTTGCGGATGTCAAAGTTGGCTCCTTCCACCCTGTGTTGAGACTGCTCGATCATGTTGCTGACCAGGCGGGCCTGCAGGGGATAATCGTCGTCAATGCTGAAGCGTTCCATCACGCCTTTGACCTGGTCGCCGCCAAACATACGCATCAGGTCGTCTTCGAGCGAAAGATAGAAGCGGCTTGAGCCCGGGTCGCCCTGGCGGGCAGCGCGGCCGCGCAACTGGTTGTCGATGCGGCGGGCTTCATGGCGCTCGGAGCCGATGATGTGCAGGCCGCCGAGTTCGCGCACGCGTTCCATCTCCTCGAAAAAGTTCAGGAAATATTTGGCTTCGGTCTCGTAGATCCCGTAAAGCGCTGGGTCCACTTTCTGCAAGGCTTCACGCCGCTCCTGCAGGGGCATATCGTAAGGATCTTTATACCCGGCCTTGCGCAGGATCCGGTTGACGCCGCTCAGGATTTCCTCGGCCAGATCGCCGCCCAGCTTGATATCCACGCCACGTCCGGCCATGTTGGTGGCGATGGTCACCGCGCCGAAGGCGCCCGCCCCGGCGATGATCATGGATTCCTCGGTATGCTTGCGGGCGTTCAATACCTGGTGCGGCACGCCTCCCTGTATTACCGACTTCAGCCGGTCTGTGTCAGCTTCGTCCAAATTCAGAATGGTCAAGCAGGCGCGCCAGGTTGGCCGGGTCTTCAGGATTGAGCGAAAGGCCCAGTTCCTTGGCCATCGGGCGCAGATCCTCCGGGCGGAGTTGATCGATCGGTTTATTCAGCGGCTGGAGTTCCGGGATGAGCCGCCCGTCTTCAAAGCGGTTGTTCTTTTCCAGCCAGACGGCGCGGATCAGCAGGATTTGCAGCAAGCGGCGGACGGGTTCGGCCCGCAGCCGGTTCGACAGGCGTTCCGAGCCCTCGACGGAGGTCGTACCGACCAGCATCGGGCGTCCCTGGACATGGTAGACCAGGATCTCGCGGACGATCGAGCGCAGCTTGGCCTCGGCCGTGCGATAGATGACATCCGGGAAATCCTTGCGGCGCCATAGATAGACCTGCTTTTCCGGGTCATCCGCACGGGCAAAATAAGAATAATCGAAGCCTTCTTCGTCCTTTGCCTTGATTTCCATCAAGGGCGCATCTGCTCCCATGGCCTGGTATTCCAGGTTGGTCGGGATGGGCAGGACCGCCAGTTTGTAGATCTTGTCGAACTCTTCCGCTTCGGTCAGGGCCGTACCGGTCATGCCGGCCAGCTTCTTGTACATGCGGAAGTAGTTCTGCAGGGTGATGGTGGCGTAGGTGACGTTCTCAGGCTCCACCTTCACGCCTTCCTTGGCCTCCACCGCCTGGTGCAAGCCGTCGGTCCAGCGCCGTCCGGGCATCAGCCGCCCGGTGAACTCGTCCACGATGATGACCTTGCCGCCCTGGACCAGGTAATCCTTGTTGCGCTTGAACAGGTGCTGGGCGCGCAGGGCCTGCTCCAGGAAACCGAGCAGGTGGGCCTGTTCGGGGGTCACATCTTCGGGGCGGTCGGGGTCGCGCAGGGGCTGGCCCAGCAACTGCTCCACGTGGACGGTGCCGATCTCGGTCAGGGAGACGCTGTGGTCTTTCTCGCTGACCTCGTAATCTTCCGCCTTCAACTGGCGTACCAGCACGGCCATTTTGGCGTACCACTCCACGTCCCCGGAGGCCGGGCCGGAGATGATCAGCGGGGTGCGGGCTTCATCGATCAGGACGTTATCCACCTCGTCCACGATGGCATAATAATGGCCGCGCTGGACCTTGTCTTCCATGCGCATGACCATGTTGTCGCGCAGATAATCAAAACCGAACTCGCTGTTGGTGCCATAGGTGATATCGGCCTGGTAGGCCTCCACACGGTCCACCAGGCGCATCTCGTCCTGGTCCTCGCGCGGGGATGTGCGGGCCGGATCGTACAGGAAGGCCTTCTTGCCGTTCTCGGTGGCGGCGGCCATCTGCAGGATGCCGACCGAGAGACCCAGGAACTCGTAAATGGCGCCCATCCAGCGGGCATCCCGGCGGGCCAGGTAATCGTTGACCGTCACCAGGTGGACCCCGCGGCCGGTCAGCGCGTTCAGGTAGAGCGGCAGCGTGGCGACGAGCGTCTTGCCTTCGCCGGTGCGCATCTCGGCGATCTTGCCCTGGTGCAGGATCAGCCCGCCGATCAACTGCACATCATAGGGACGCTGGCCGATGGTCCGCTTGGCGGCCTCGCGCACCGCCGCGAACGCTTCCGGCAGGAGTTCATCCAGCACAGCCTGCTCGACCTGGCGGCGTTCGTCCTCATCCTCGATGCCTTCGACTTCTCCGGCCAGGCGCTGGCGGAACTCGTCCGTCTTGGCGCGCAGGGCCTCGTCGCTGAGAGCTTCGAACTCCGGCTCCAGCGCATTGACCTGTTCCACGATATCGGTGGTCTTTTCGATTTCACGTTTATTGGGGTCGCCCCCGAAGACTTTGACAAATTTCTGGAGCATGGAAAGTACCTTTCGGGGAGATTATAGCATGGGCAGGGAGGGCTGGCTATTAGAGCGATATAAGAAAAGAACTGACAAGTCGAAAAAACGGGTGCAGGCAGGCGCTTTGCGCTTGCCTGCACCCGTTTTTTCGTTCCATTTCATTTCATCAGGTTTGCATTCAAAAAATCCAGGATGATCTGGCTGATTTCCTCCGCCGAAGGCACGGTCGGATCGCCGTTCGTGCTGTTCAGCCCGTGCTCCCCATTCTGTGACGATCACCAGCCTGGATGGACACGCCCGCCGCTTTCAATCTTGCATCCAGTACTTTGTGCCTGCTCCACCGGGGCGAAGCCATCCTTTTCACCGTGGATGATCAGGAAGGGCGGATCGTCCGGAGTGATATACGTGACCGGGCTGGCAGCCGCGTTGATCTGGGAGCTCGTGCCGGGCAGCTCCCCCAGCGCAAAATAGATCGCCATGCTGATGCTGTTCGGCATCGGCTTGGGTGAAATCCGAGAAAACCGCTTCCGCCACCACTGCCTGGACACGGCTGGATTGGTCGAGGTACTCGCCCACATCCCAGCCGGCGCTCTTGTCGGAGGTGCCCAGCAGGGCCACCAGGTGCCCGCCCGCGCTGGCACCCAGTGCACCGATGCGCTGCGGGTCCAGGTTGTACTCGCCGGCATGCGCCCTGAGATAGCGGACGGCGCATTTCACATCCTGGATCATGGCAGGAAATTTGATGTTATAGGCCGCCAGCCGGTAATTGACCGAAACGACCAGGTAGCCTTGCATCATTCAGATAATTCCAGCCCGCCCCTTCGGCTTTATCGCCTTTATCCCATCCGCCGCCGTGCACGTACATGAACACCGGCCAGGGTCCGCCCGAGCCCGGGAAGTAGATATCCATCTTCTGCGGCTGGCCATCCGGGCTGCAGTAGGGCACATCCGTAAGCGCCTGGCCATACTTGTCAAATGGGGCTGCAGACGGGCTTGGTGCAGGCATGGGGGTTCCTTTCGGCGCACATGCTGCCAGAACGATAATCGGCACAGCCAGGAAAACGAGCACGGGCGTTCTTGTCTTCATCCTGTAAGACTTCGATCAGGAGTATTTGTGCAGATTGGCGGATTCACTATCCCTTCCGCACCGGGTTGCTCAGTTTCCCGAGACCTTCGATCTCCACCACCACCTCATCGCCATCCGTGAGTGGACCGACCCCGGCCGGGGTCCCGGTAAAGATCAGGTCGCCGGGTTCGAGCGTCATCACCGAGGTGATGAAAGCGATCAGCATGCTCACATTGAAAACCATATCGCGCGTGGAGGCCATCTGGCGCGGCTGGCCGCTGACCCGGCAGGTGATGATCGCGTCGGATGGATCGAAATCGGTATCCACCCACGGGCCGAAGGGGCAGAACGTATCAAAGCCCTTGGCGCGCGTCCACTGACCGTCGCTGTGCTGCAGGTCGCGTGCCGTGACGTCATTCCCGACCGTGTACCCGAAGACATGATCCTGGGCGGTCTCGACGGTCACGTTCCGTCCGCGTTTTCCGATCACGACCACCAGTTCGCCCTCGTGTTCCACCTGCTGGCTCTGCGGAGGCAGGATGATCGCCTCGCCCGGGCTGATGATCGAGGAGGGCGGCTTCATGAAAAGCAGCGGCACTTTGGGTACCTCGACTTCGTGTTCCTTGGCATGTTCGGCATAGTTGCGCCCGATGCAGATGATCTTGGAGGGCTGGACCGGCGCCAGCAGGCGCACGGACGCCAGCGGCATTACCGCTTCCTCCCGGCGGTACTCGCCGAAAATATTCCCAACGATCGGGCCAACCTTCTCCTCCAGCAGCCAGCCATAGGTGGGTGCTTCGGTCTTATATTGATACCGGACGATACGCATAAGGGCCTCCAAAAGATAAAATAATATGCGGAATTGCCGTGTTGAAGATAATAGGGGGTGTTGGGCGGGCTTCGCCCGCCCAACACCCCCATATTTTCCTTTTCCACGGGAATTCCCAATGATCCATATAAAAGTGTAACACAGTTGCGAAAATCTCGGTATAATAGCAGCGCCGGGCGCATAGCTCAGTTGGTTAGAGCGTCTCTCTTACACAGAGGAGGTCAGGGGTTCGAGTCCCTTTGCGCCCACACAAGCAAGAAGAAGCAAAAAAGGGCTGTGGAGCGTCTTGCGCTCCGCAGCCCTTTCTATACAATTTTTTCCCACTTGACCCGCCTCCCATCGGGCACTACAATTCATTTCTACTCAAATAGGGTTTCGCACGTGACACTTGACACCTGATACAGGAGAACTCCCATGTCCGATTACCTTTTCCGCGGTTCCCTCGCCGACCTTGACCCCGAAGTCTACGAACTGACCCAGATCGAATCCGAACGACAGGCCCGCAAGCTGATCCTGATCCCGTCCGAGAGCCAGGCCCCGCTGGCGGTGCGCGAAGCCATGTCCTCGGCCTTCCAGAATATCTATGCCGAAGGCTACCCCGACGAAGAGTCCCGCTGGATGAGCGAGGCCGAGATCCTGGATTATCCCGACCGCCTGGCGAACTTCCGCCGCAACTCGGACCCGCGCTATTACAAGGGCACCGAGTATGCCGATGCCATCGAAGCCCTGGCCCGCCGGCGCTGCGCCGAAGCCTTCGCCGCCAACGGCGTGACCGCCGACCAGATCTACGTCAACGTGCAGGCGCTCTCGGGCGCGCCCGCCAACAACGCCGTCTACCAGGCGCTGGTCGAACCCGGCTCGGTCGTCATGGGCATGAACCTGCTGCACGGCGGGCATCTCTCGCACGGCTCCTCCGCCAACCGCTCCGGCAAGCTCTACAAGATCGTCCACTACGCGGTCGACCCGGAGACCGAACAGATCGACTACGAAGCCGTCATGGAACTGGCCAAAGAGAGCAAGCCCAAGATGATCATCTGCGGCTACTCATCCTACTCCTGGATCCCCAACTGGAAGACCTTCCGCCGCATCGCCGACAGCGTCGGCGCCTACCTGCTGGCCGATATCTCCCACATCGGCGGGCTGGTGGCCGCCGGGGTGGTGCCCTCGCCGGTCGGCTATGCCCATGTCATCACCTCCACCACCCACAAGACCCTGCACGGGCCGCGCGGTGCGGTCATCCTGACCACCGACCCGGCCCTGGCCAAAAAGCTCGACAAGGCCGTCTTCCCCGGCGAACAGGGCGGGCCGCACGTCCACATCTTTGCCGCGCTGGCGCTCACCTTCAAACTGGCCCGCACCAGGCAGTTCGAGAAACTCCAGAAACAGACCATCAAGAACGCCCAGGCCATGTCGGAACGCTTCAAGGAGCGCGGCCTGCGCGTGCCCTTCGGCGGGACCAACTGCCACATGCTCAACCTGGACTGCCGCACCATCAAGGGCCCGGACGGCACCAGCCTCTCCGGCGACCAGGCCGCCCGCATCCTGGACCTGGCCGGCATCGTCGTCAACCGCAACACCATCCCCGGCGACAAATCCGCCTTCGACCCCTCCGGCATCCGTCTCGGCACGCCCTGGATCACCCAGCGCGGCTTCGACGAGGAGAAATCCCGCCAGCTGGCCGATATCATCGCGGATGTGCTGCTGGCTGCCGCCCCGCACAGCGTTCCGTCCGCGCACGGCAAGCCCCAGCGGCGCGCCAAGGTGGATTTCAACATGTTGAACGATGCCCGTTTGCAGGTGCGCAGCGTTGGCCCTGGAAGCCGGGATCGATTTCGAGCCCGCCCAGCACGGCTACCCCCATTTCTATTATATTGACGATAAGGCCACCACCGGCGTCTTCGACCTGACCGGCGCGCGCGTCCGCCAGTTCCTGGATTATGCCGTTTCCAGCGACCTGTCCGCCCTCAAGCCGGGCAAGTCCCAGGCCACCAAACTGATCACTCCCAAGGGCGAGATCACCGGCACGCTGACCTGCCTGGATGCCGAAACCTACCGCCTGTCCGTCCCGCTCGAGCAGGCCAGCCTGGCCGCCGCCTGGCTGCGCGATCTCTCGGATGGCTATGTCTCCTTCAACCTGGACGGCAAACCGGATGATTCGCCGCGCCGGCTGCCCGGTCCGGTGGTTGTCATGGAAATCGCGATGGATGTCGACGGACTGCGAGGCGACTCATGAGTCGCCCGTCTCCGGCGCAGAGAAACCCTGGTTCATCGGGGTGACCGGCAAGGGCTGCCGGGAAAGCCCTGCCCGATTTCAAATGGAAGGAGGTCTGAATCGCCCTCTGCGCAGGACCCCGCTCTACGAGATCCACAAAGCCCTGGGCGCCAAGATGGTCCCGTTCGCCGGCTGGGAAATGCCGGTCTGGTACAGCTCGGTGGTGGAAGAGCACCTGGCCACCCGCCAGGCCGCCGGACTGTTCGACGTCTCCCACATGGGCGTCTACCAGATCGAGGGCGCGGATGCCGCCTCGTTCCTGGACTCGGTCTGCTGCCAATTCGGTCGGTGCGCTGCTGCCGGGCGAGTCGCTCTACACGCACTTCCTCGACCCGGATGCCAATGTCATCGACGATACGCTGGTCTACCGGCGCACCGCCGACAAGTTCCTGATGGTGGTCAACGCCTCCAACGACGACAAGGACCGCGCCTGGCTGGAAGCCGTCCGGGACGGCAAAGTCAGGATCGACAACGCTCCGCCCCGGGGCGCGCACGCTTCGGCTACGAAGCCGTCATCCGCAACCTGCGCGACCCGCAGGCCGGCGCGGACATGCGCGTGGACATTGCCCTGCAGGGTCCCAAAAGCCAGGAGATCCTGCTGGCGATGGGCGTCAGCGCCGAAACACGCAAGCGCCTGCTGGCCCTGCAGCGCACCGAACTGTGCGATGCCAAAGTGGGCGGCTTCGACCTGATCGTTTCCCGCACCGGGTACACCGGCGAGAAGATGGCCTTCGAGCTGTTCGTCCATCCGGATCGCGCCGCCGATTTCTGGAACGCCGTCCTCAAAGCCGGCGAGAAGTTCGGCCTCAAGCCGGTCGGGCTGGGCGCGCGCGACTCCCTGCGCACCGAGGCCGGCCTGCCGCTCTACGGTCACGAGATGGGCCTGGGTTCCGGCAAGGCCGGCGAGCACGACCTGGGCGTCGGCGAAGCCGGCTTCGGCGGCTACGTCAAGCTCAGCAAGCCCTGGTTCATCGGGCGGGAGGCCTTCATGGCACGTGAACAGACCCGCAAGGGCGTGGTCTGCCGCTTCCAGTTCCCCGAGAAGGGCGTGCGCATGGCCCACAACGGCGACCCCGTGCTGGACAAGCGCGGCCGGGTCATCGGCTGGGTGACCAGTTGCGCCGCCGACATGGACGGCACCCTGACCGGTCAGGCCTACGTGGAACTGAAATACGCCCTGGAAGGCACGCACATCTTCGTCTACCAGAGCGCCCCGCAGGAGGCCGGTCCCGCCCCCGCCGAGATGAAGCTCGGCGACAAGGGCCTGCTGCCCACCGAGGCGCTGGTGCTGAGCAGGTTCCCGAAACTATAAATCATAAGTGCGACGCACCTGCGAGGTGCGTCGCACTTCTTGAGTATGGGGCGGCAGGCCATTGGACTTGCCGCCCGTTTTTTTTAGCTTGGCAGTGAAAAAACCGGACGAGTTTCGAGATATGGGCAAATACCTGTAAAAATCAATTGACTCTGGTCTAAAAAAATGCTACCATATTTGCACGTTATAATTTTACTTTAATATATTAAGACGCAACAGAACGAGGGCCACCACAGCTGCCATTTATCGGTATGGCTGTTCCCCAATCCAAATATTAAATTATTACAGGTATCTTTGCCCGATGATTTAGGGGTTTTTGAGGGTTTTTCAAGGTATTTCAAAGTTATTTCAGTCGATTTGTGCCAATAAATTCCAGAGACAGCCATAAAAAGGTTGATTACCAGGTTGAAGCACAAAAAATCCATAGATCATGTAAACGCTTCCATGATGGATTGAAAAAAACGGCTATGAGGTCGATCTGCGTTTCAGATCCTTTACCAAAGCGCAGATATCTGAATAAGCCGCAAAAAATTTATTATTCAATCTGGTCTACCTTGCAGGCAAAAGCTCATTATCTAAAAATGGAGGGTTAAATGAACACTCATGCCTTTTTCACAAAAGCTCTTTCAAGCTGGAACGTCAAGCTCTTTCGGTTGCTGTTCGCCCTGATCTTTGCGCTTTCGCTGATGGGGCTGCAGCCAGCCCACCCGGTGGCAGCAGACTCTCTTGCGTCTTGCACCGGCTGTACAACCTCCACGGCAGACGGCAATGTCATCTACACTTTTACCGGCAGCGGCACGGCGACCAACGGCGCGCCGGCGGTCAGCCTGGTACAGCCGGCGGATGGCGCCAGCGGGGTAAGTACGACGCCGAATCTGCAGGTCACGGTCACCGATCCGGATGCGGACACGAGCGATGTTTCCTTCTACGGACGGGCGGCCGGCGCAGGCACCGCTGCAGATTTCATGCTCGCGCTCATCCCGGATCCACAGAACGAAAGCCAATACAATGTGGACTTGTTCAAAGCCCAGACGAACTGGATCGTGAACAACAAGACGGCCAATAACATCGTGTACGTCACCGCCACGGGCGACATGGTCAACACGTCCTCCGACGCTGCCCAGTATGCTAACGCTGATTCGGCCGTCGACATCCTGGATACAGGCGGCGTTCCATATACCATGGCCACCGGCAACCATGACATTGCCATGGGCACGACCCTTTATGCCAACTATTTTGGCGCCTCTCGTTACGCCAGTCACCTGTATTCGGATGGGTACTGGTTCGGCGGTTCTTACGATAATTACAATACTTATTCGCTCTTCAGCGCCGCCGGGATGGACTTCATCCTGATCAACCTGCAGTACTCTCCCACCACCGCCGATATCAATTGGGCGGATACCCTGCTGACAACGTACACCAGCCGGCGGGCGATCGTTGAACAGCATGACATCCTCAATACAGACAACTCCTGGAACAACCAGACTTCTTACAATGCCCTGAGGAGACCACGCCAACCTGTTCCTGATGCTGTGCGGGCACATGCACGCCGGTTCTGACGGCGCTGCGTATGTAGCAGGAACAGGGACGGATGGGCACACAATTCATGTCGTCCAGGCGGACTACCAGGATTTCAGCAACGGCAATGGCTGGCTGCGCCTGTTCCGCTTCTCGCCGGCAAATGACATGATCTACATGACCACCTACTCACCGTACACTGGCGGATCGATCACTACTGACCCTGACCAGAAGAACCTGGCCTATGACATGGCCTCCAGCGGGCCTTACACGCTGATCGGCACGGATAGCGCTGTCACCAGCGGAGACATTGCCTCCATCTCCTGGCCGCTTTCCGAGAACACCGCATACGAGTGGTACGCGGTCGCCAACGACGGCACAACCAGTACCACCAGCAGCACCTGGAGCTTTACAACCGGCCCTTATGAATCCGTTAAAAAGATCCGTGATGACTATGATGGGGACGGCAAGACCGATGCGGTCAAGTTCGACTCTGGCGCTGGCGCAGCCTGGTGGTATAAGTCCAGCACGAGCCTGTGGGATGGGCAGTGGTTGGGCTCAGAACTCCTTCACCTATGTAGGCGCTTCGGACTTCGACGGGGACGGCAAGACCGACCCGGCCAAGTTCTACTCCGCCGCCGGGACGGTCTGGTGGGTCAAGTCCAGCACCGGCACTCTGGATGGACAATGGCTGGGACCCGATCTTTTCACCTACGTTACCGGCTCGGACTTTGATGGGGATGGTAAGGCTGATCCGGCCAAGTTCTACCCTGCCACCGGCACGGTCTGGTGGGTCAAATCCAGCACCCATACCCTGGATGGACAGTGGCTGGGAGCGGATGCATTCACCTACGTTTCCGGCTCGGACTTCGACGGCGACGGCAAGACCGACCCGGCCAAGTTCTACCCCGGCACAGGCACGGTCTGGTGGGTCAAATCCACCACCCATAGCATTGACGGGATGTGGCTGGGTCCGGATACCTTCACCTATGTGCCGGCTTCCGACTTCGATGGGGATGGCAAAACCGACCCGGCCAAGTATTACCCCGCCTCTGGGAATGTCTGGTGGGTCAAATCCAGCACGGGTAGCATGGACGGCGCCTGGCTGGGCCCGGGCACACTCACTTATGTACCCGGCTGCGACTTCAACGGGGATGGCAAGACCGACCCCGCCAGGTATGACGCCAGTACGCACACCCTCTCCTGGTTGAACGTTGGCACGGGCACCTGGACCGATATTGGGTTGGGTACGGGCACCTACACGCTGGCCAACGGGCAGTGAGCCCTGCAGGCGGCAGGTCAATGACTTGCCGCCGTTTTTTCACGGCTTTCACAAGGTAGCTTGACAGAATGGGGTTTGGGGTGTGGTTGGTCGGCTGCGCCGACCAACCACACCCCAAAATCTTGCCCTGGCCTTTTTTATTAATGCTTGTCAGCAGACAATATTTAATGCATAATTGATTTTGTATTCGAAGGACTCGTCCATGAACAAGCAAAGAATAACTATCCCAAAGAAAAAGATCGCTGAGTTCTGCCGCCGAAGGAAAGTAGTGGAATTCAGCCTTTTTGGTTCCGTGTTGAGGGACGACTTCCGGCCGGACAGCGATGTGGATGTGCTGATCACTTTTTCACCGGACACACACGTGAGCCTGTTTGATTTGGTCGAAATGCAGGATGAATTGAAGGCAATTTTCAAGCGCGAAGTGGATTTGGTAGAGAAAAATGCCGTTCTTGAGAGCCAAAATTACATCCGCCGCAAGAGTATCCTCGCAAATACCAGGGTCGTTTATGCGCAGGGATGAAGCTTACCTTCTGGATATTCTTCTCTCAGCCCGGCGCGCCTTGAAATACATTGAAGGCTTGAATTTAGAGCAGTTTGAATCGGATGAACTCGTTCAGGATGCTGTAATGTATCCTCTCGAGATCATGGGTGAAGCGGCAGGCCATATTTCCGAAGAATTTCGTCAGAATCATCCGGATATCCCATGGCATAAGATCATTGGCATTCGAAACCGGCTTATCCATGAATACTTTCGTATCAACCACATGACTGTTTGGGATACGATCAACAACGATCTGCCAGATTTGATCCGGACCCTGGAACCACTTGTGCCAAAAGAATGAATCTCCGCGACAGGGACCCGCTGCCGCCTGATCTGTTTTTTGCTTGCCTTTCCATATTTTTTCGTGCATAATGAA
The DNA here is from genome assembly GCA_963830665.1 of uncultured Chloroflexia bacterium. Classification (GTDB taxonomy): domain Bacteria; phylum Chloroflexota; class Anaerolineae; order Anaerolineales; family Villigracilaceae; genus UBA877. The sequence goes on along the minus strand of CAWHNM010000015.1, from coordinate 42,635 downwards.
AGCAACCAAAGGTGGAACCAAGGAGCATAAAATATGGAAACCAAACCCCCACCCCTCGACCTGCCCGCACGCAGTGTGGACAAAATGACCCCCGCCGAACTGCGCCAGGCTTTCCAGGCCCTCACCGAGCGCCTCGACCAGATCGAGGCCGAGATCACCGCCTTGCGCGATGGCCTGGCCGCTGCGGCCAGCCAGCCGCAGCCGGCCCCGGCCTCGCCTGGTCAAACCGTTGACTTTATTGCCAGCATTCTTCTGGTGGGCGTGGATGACAACGGCTTACCCACCTACAAAGCCAAGGGCGGGCAGTACATGAAGTTTGGTGTGCGCGTCTGGCCGGAGATCCTGCCCGAACTCGGCCTGGACCCGGCCACCTGAAGCTCGGACCCAATCCGATCAACCTGCACGTGCTTGCCCTGATGGGCGATAAAGGCCCGCGTAAGGTGATCGGGCTGGCAAAGTAGAAAAAACAACAAAAAGCAAAAACTTTCACCACCCCAGTTGAGTGGGGGTTGTCCATTATCCATCCAAAATCACGACCTGCCCCGGCGGTACGGGGCAGCGGCTTTGCCATCTAGGCTAATGCTTCACCGTGGGACTGATGCGCTCCAGCGGCTTTAAACCGTCACCCTTCCACAGGCAGTGCTGATTATTTTCTATGGTTTCCAGGCGATCGACCACACGTTGTCAATATTTGGAATCCTGGTGAGCCCGGATCCGTCGACGTTCACGATGTATGCTGGGGCACCATACATAACCGGGTTCAATCCGGGAGCCCTGGCAATCGCCAGCGCCTTCCCATCCGGTGACCAGGCCATCTGGGCCCAGTCGAATGAATAATCATTGTCGAGCAGCGTCCTGGGCGGCTGGCTGCCGTCCATGGTAATGATGTCGATGCGACTCAAGAACATATCGTGGACAGCCAGCAGGCTGCCGTCGGGGGAGAGGGCATACCAGCCGATGTGCCCTGAGGTTGGCAATTTGACCAGGCCGGTACCGTCCGGGTTCATCTCGAACACTTCGCCCCCGTTGGATATCATCTTATGGTTCTCCTGACCGAGGAAAAGGATTTTCCCGTCCGGCGTAAAAGATGGGTTTGTGTTGCACAGGGGACCTTTCGTCAACTGACGGTTATCACTTCCATCCACATTGATGATGTAGATCTGGAAGATTTCATCGCAATTCTGAAGATGAACATTATCCCAGGTGTTATAGACGATCTGTTTTCCATCTAGAGACCAGGCCGGCCAGCTGCCACCTTTCGCCGGCGGAACAGTCAGCCGATGGCGGTCAGAACCGTCTGCGTTCATCACCCATATCGCGCCGGAGTTGTGATGATAGGCAATCTTCGATCCATCCGGCGAATAGGCCGGCGAATCCGTTCTGCCGCCGGATTGGGTCAGCTGTTGCGTGCTGGTCCCGTCTGTTTGGATGAGGTATATTTCACTATTGCTGCGCGATTCATCAGTTCTTCCGATCGCGAGCGTGCCGGCAGGTGGCCATACCGGTGCTGTGGGAGTGGGGGTGGGCTTGGCGGCGAACTGTCCGCAGGCGGCGGATATGAGCAGGATGGCAAAGGCAAAGAGGCCGAGCAGAGGTCGTATGGTTTTCATTGATATCCTCCTTCATAAAGCAGTCTTGCATTTTCCCTGGCAGGACTGAAGAAATAAAATAGCCGCCAGGGATTTATTGGCGGCTATCATCGATCAACACTGAAGCAATAATGGGCTACATTTTCACCCGCATTCGATGTTTGCTGTGGTTATCTTAGTGATGCACACACAGTACTCCTAATTCTTGTGTATGTCAACTTAAATAATCGACTTGCCTGGATTTATTCAAATTCGGTGAGTGTTTCTCCAATTTTCTCCATACCCCTCTACCCCTAGAATATAAGGAGCATTTTAGTTAAGAATCAGACTACAGCAGGGGTGTTCCTAGTTGTTTTATGTTACAAGCCCCTATAAATCATAAAAGCGGGGGGAAACGCGTATCCTTACGCCTCTCCGCTCTTATGGGCGATAAAGGCCCGCGAAAGGTGATCGGGTTGGCCAGGTAGCCGAAGGTCTCACAGCTTGCACTTGCAAGGGAAACCTCGGAAATCTGCACGCAAAAAGGCGTATTGCCGGTTGCCGTCTACCCGAAAAGGCGATAAGTATATCCCAAATGGGCAAACTGGCTTCCCGCACCCTGGCCTTCCTGGATGTCGAAACCACCGGCCTCTCGCCCTGGTTCGGAGACCGCATCTGCGAGATCGCCATCCTGCGAACCGAGGGGGATGCCATCCTCGATACTTTCGATACACTGGTCAACCCCGAAAGGCCGCTCTCGCCCGGCGCGGCCCGCGTGAATGGCCTGACCGAAATAGACCTGGCGGATGCACCCCTTTTCGCCGGGATCGCTGCGCAGGTGAGCCTTTGGCTGGAGGATGCCATCCTCGTCTGCCACAACGCCCCCTTTGACCTGGCCTTCGTCAGCAGCGAGTTCAATCGTCTCGGCCACAAGCTTCCCCCTGTGGAAGTGATCGACACGCTCCAACTGGCACGCCAACATTTCGACTTTGCCTCGAACAGCCTGCAAGCCATTGCGGATGTCTTGAAGATCGACCGCTCCGGCGCCCACCGCGCCCTGGCGGATACCCTGACCACGCGGGCAGTCCTGGAACATTTTCTCTCCAGGTTGAAGCGCCTGCCGCTCGAAGAAATTGTTACCACTTACACTTCACCCCTGGTGATGCCCGGCCTCTCCGGACCTGCCGCCGCTCATCCAGGAGGCGCTGGCCAGTCAAAAGCGTCTCTTCATCCACTACGTGGATCAGAAAGGCCGCGAGACCGCAGCGCTGGATCTCGCCCAAACAAGTCCTGATTCTGAACGATTACATTTATGTATCCGCCCACTGCCATCTACGCGACCAGGACCGCTCTTTCCGCCTGGATCGGATCACGGAGATGAAACTCGAAGAAGGGTAGGAGCAATTCGCTCAACCCCTGATATACAAACCAACCCTGCCTTCATCTCCCTAACACGCCTGGCCATTTTCCCGTCTGGTATACTTTGAAAGATTTACCCCTTGCCCAAAAAGAACAATTGTTCTAAAATAAGGCTGTGCTTACCTCGACAATGTTGGATTAGGTTTTTTGACACACCGGCTCATTAAGCACACATAAAAATGTTTTTTCTTTCCTTCGTGGTACTTTGTGACCTTTGTGGTGAGAGTTTTTTCGCTCCAATCGAACTGGTACATTGTAGAGGTAGATGCATAAGGCTGTAACAGAGACCCGCACAAGGGACCCACCCTCCGGTCTTTAGCAGCCAGGGAGCCTTTTTTGGAACAGATTATTCGGAATCTCGTTATTGCATTTCAATTTACACAAGGGAAAGAAAATCCCCTGTGTGCCTCACCAACCCGCATTCGTTCCGCGAAAATATTTAAAAAGGTGACTTTAATTCCGCCCTCTCCTTTTGCCTTCCCGTCCTGCCCACTTCTCTCTTCAGCCGGCGATTTGTTCCTCCATTTGTTCCTGAGGAACAAATCCCTGTTCTTTGCTCACAACTCCTTCATATTAAAGTCCTCTCTTCCATATCTTCATCCGATTTGTTTCTGAGGAATAAATCTACGCCCTTTGCAAATAGGAAAACACCATGCCTTACGATACCATGCTCGCCATCCGCATCCGCGCTGCCCTCGGCCCGCTCCCCGATCTGGAAGAAAAGAAAATGTTCGGCGGGGTCGGATTCCTGGTCAACGGCAACATGGCCTGCGGAGTCCATAAGAACGAGCTGATCGTGCGGGTCGGACCGGAAAACTATGCTAAAGCCCTCTCCCGCCCGCATACGCACGAATTCGATATGACCGGGCATCCCATGGCCGGCTGGATCATGGTGGCGCCGCAGGGCTGCGCCACCGAAAGCGACCTGCAGGCCTGGGTCTCACAGGGGCTGGCATTTGCCCGCTCGCTGCCCGCCAAGGGAAAATAACTTGGATAATGAGTCATCCTCAGTAGAAGCCAAAGGGATTTCAATTAAGAGGAGCAGCCTCCGGAAAGGGCTGCTCTGGCTGGCCGTGTTGGCGCTGCTGGCTTTCCTGCTTTGGTGGGCTTTCCATAAGGCGCCGCTGGCCGAGATCTGGGCCGCCATCCGGCAACTGCGCGGCTGGCAGATCGCCGTCATCCTGACGCTCAATGGTCTCTTTTACATGCTCGCCACGCTGCGCTGGTGGATCATCCTCCGCGCCGACAACCCACAGCATTCCCTATTTTCCCCTGCTGGCGGTGCGCGTCTCGGTCTTCGGGGTCAGTTACTTCACGCTCGGGCCGCAGGTTGGTGGGGAACCGCTGCAGGTCCTGGCGCTCCAGAAAAGATACGGCCTGACCTATACCCATGCCACCGCCACAGTCCTGATGGATAAACTGCTCGAATTCCTGGTGGATTTTTTCATGCTGGCGATCGGTCTGACCGCCATCCTGCGGGTCGGCGTCCTGGCGGAAAACGGCCTGCAGTTTTCAGGCGACCTGCTCCTGCTGGCCTTTCTGATATTCTGGCCGCCGGTCCATTTGATCCTGCTGTACAACCGCCATTACCCGTTGAGCGGACTGGCGCGTCGCCTCCCATTCATCAAGAAAAATTCCAAGCCGCTCCGCTTCCTGCGTGCCGCCGAGCGTCTGGCCGGACGGTTCTGCCAGCGGCACCCGCGCCGCCTGCTGGCTGCCATCGCATGCTCCCTGTTGGCCGGGGCCGGCATGCTTCTGGATTATGCCCTGATGACGGCCTTTCTCAACATTCACCTGACGTTCTGGAAAATGACCGCCGGCTGGATGATGGGCTGGATCTCGCTGGTCATGCCGCTGCCCGGCGGGCTGGGCGCGCTGGAGGCCAGCCAGGTCTTCACCCTTGGCATGTATGGCTTCAGCGCCGCGGCTGCGCTCAGCCTGACGCTGGTCATGCGCGGCCGCGATATGCTGATCGGCGGGCTGGGATCTGCTGCTGGCAGGCACCGGATGGAACCGCCGGATCTGATCCCTGTCCATTTGGCCAGTCACAAACTCCCCCATCGACAGGGGAGTTTTCGTCCCAATCGCGGTATGCTGGGAAAGGCTAAAATGGAACCAAAAACACGATCATCACAAAAAAGGAATTATTTGGTGAACTCAACCCCCTCCATCCGCAGCGCCAACCTGTTGTACCTGCTGACCACCCTTCTGATCATCACCGCCGGCGCTTTCATCCAGTCGAAGGCCTTATCGCTGGGGCTGATTGCCACGGAGGGCCTCCTGGTCCTTCTACCGACCCTGCTCTTCATCCGGCTCGGAAAGCTGCCGCTCAAGGAAACCCTGCGCCTGCGCCGGCCAGGTTTCCGCCTGGCAGTCCTGGCCGTGCTCATTGCTGCAGGCGTCTGGCCGCTCTCTCTGTTGTTGAATTCCGTGAGCGTCTGGCTGTTCCGCTACACCCCGCCGGCGCTGGCCGGCTTCGCCCCTACCAACTTGTGGGAAGCGCTCCTGCTTTTCCTCGGCTTGGCGGTGGCGGCCCCGCTGTGCGAGGAAGTGCTCTGGCGCGGTTACATCCAGCGGGCATATGATGGCACGCGGCCCATGGGTCAGCGTGGGCCTGGTCAGCCTGCTCTTTGCTTTCTGGCACCTGCGCCTGCAAGGGCTGCTCTCACTGCTGCCCTCTTGCGCTTCATGCTGGGATTCCTGGCCTGGCGCAGTAACTCCCTGCTGCCTGGCATCCTGGCCCACTTTGTCGCCAACGGCCTGCAGGTGCTTGTGACCACCCTGACGAGTCTGGGATTGGTCTCCAACACCGTGTTGGGGATCGCCATCCTCTTGGGCGCGCTGGCCGGCCTTCCGCTGGCGGCCGTGGGCATTTTCCTGTTCTGGAAGTGGACACCCCGCCCGGCTGCGTACCGAGCGCGACGCCTGCGCAACCTGCCCGCAGCCTGTCCTTCACGTGGACACGCCTGGCAATTTTACTGCCTCTTCTGGGAGTGGCGGCGATCTACGTTTATTCTGCCTATGCAGAAGTCAGAACATCCACCGATCCGAATGCCCTGGCAGCTGCAACCCGGGACACCCTGCAATATGACGCCGCCCCCTGGACCCAACCGGCCGCCTGGGAATACCAGATCCGCAACATCCTGGACCAACCGGTCGGCACGGAGACTTGTACGCTTTCTCCTGCCGGGAGCTTCGTCGATCTGGCCTGCTCCGGGAGCCACCAGGCCTACCAGGTCGAATACCGCGGCGGGACCTTCATGGGTGGCGCCGGGAAAAGCCTGAACAAATTCCGCTGGGACCGTCAGACCCTTCGGGCTGATCACTTCCGAGACTGTTTATGAATGGGATTCCGGCCCACAACCGGCCCGTTCCGGCGTAACCCGCGAGGCTGGCCGGCTTATCCTGACGGGCACCAATTCGCACAACCAGCCCCACCGGCTGGTTCTCCCTGAGAAGTTCCTCCTGGATGGAGAATGGCCCTTCCGGCTTTCCGCCCTGGCGTTCGATCATTTCAAGAGCGGCACCACGCTGATTGCCTGGCCGTCTCACTATGTCGGCAAGATCAACAGTGACCAGCCCATCACTCATCCGGCCGATCTCAGGCTGCACGCTCCCGAGCCCGTCAATGTCCCGGCCGGGGATTTCCAGGCCTACCGTGTGGAGTTGACCATCACCGGCACAGACGAGCGTCGGACCGGCCTGGTACGATGTCAATGAACCGCACACCCTGGTCAAATACGATAACAGCTTCGAAACCTACAGCTCGTCTCGGTTCGCTGAGTTCGAACCAGGTTATATTGAGTCTCGAGACCTGATTTTTCAGCGCTTATGTACCCGGCTGTTAGCGGATGAATAGGTTGAAAATTGAAAAACGCTGTATGATTAGGAAGATATAAAGAATCCTTTTTATCTGTGGTTATCTTTAAGTTATTAAGTGCCCTGAATAGAAATCTTTCCTGATTTGGCCCGTATATAGAGTACAAACGCAAGGAGAGTGTCATATGAAACGAAATGTCTCGAGTGTCTTCTGGGGGCTGCTGTTCATCCTGGCCGGCGCGGCCTTGCTGGCCGACCGGATGGGCTGGGTCAACTTCAGCCTGTTCTCGACGAATACCTGGGTCTACATCTTCGCCGGCCTCAGCCTGGTCTTCTTCCTCAGCTACTTCGTGAACGGCCTGCGCAAGTGGGGCTGGCTCTTCCCGGCTCTCATCTTCGCCGCCATCAGCCTGACCATCTGGATGTCCGACCACGGCCTGACCGGCTCCTACGTGGGCATGCCGATCCTGCTCGCCATCGGCCTGCCCTTCTACGTCGGGTTCGCCTTCGACCGCAAGGCCTGGGGCCTGCTCATCCCGGCCTGGGTGCTGACCGTGCTGGCCTTCATCACCCTGACGGCCGACCTGGTCCAGGGCAGCCTGATCGGTGCGCTGTTCCTTTTCGCGGTCGCCGCGCCGTTCCTGGTCGTCTACCTGCTGAACCGCACGCGCTGGTGGGCGCTCATCCCGGCCTGGGTCATGTTCATCCTGGGCACGATCACCCTGCTCTCGGACCACGTCGACGGCAACCTGATCGGCGCCCTGTTCCTGTACGCCGTGGCCCTGCCCTTCCTGGTGGTCTACCTGACGGACCGGACCCGGCGCTGGGCGCTCATCCCGGCCGTCGCCATTGCCCTGGTTGGGACCATCCCGCTGCTCTCCTCCGTCGTCGGCGGTGACTGGATGGGCGCGGCGGTCATGCTGCTCTTCTCGGCCGCCTTCTTCTTCGTCTATTTCCGCTGGCCGGAGCACTGGTGGGCGCTCATCCCGGCCGGTGTCTTTGCCTCCATCGGCCTGGTGGTCATCCTGGGGATGCTCGTCCCGCAGAACCAGCCGATCATCGAGGGCATCCTGAACGGTGTCCTGCTGCTCGGTCTTGGCCTGACCTTCGGCGCCCTGTGGCTGCTGCGCGGCACCCGTCCGACCGCCTGGGCCCGCTATCCTGCCATTGGCCTGTTCATCGCTGCGCTGGTGGCCTTCTTCTCCGGCGGGAATTCCAGCCCTGTTCTGGGCCGCCGCCCTGCTGGTCGCCGGGATCGCCCTGGTGGTCTACAGTTTCCTGCGCAACAAGCCCGGCAGCCAGGCATAGTCGCCTGAAAACCGTACATGATCTGGTTTAGGCGATCATAGCAACAAAGAAAGAGGTCCAAGCGGGCGCAAAACCCGCTTGGACCCTTTTGAGTTGGGCCTTGACATCCCCGCTGTCATCGGTTATTGTACTATTCAATAATCGCATTAGTTCAGCAGTCGCTGCTGTTGTTCGTTTGAGCCCCGCTCGATCCCCCCAACGCTTGTCTGACTTCTGAAGAAAAGGAAATCTTAGTGAACTTCAACCAGTTCAACCTTGATCCACGCCTGCTGGCGGGGATCAACCGTCTCGGCTATACCGAGGCAACCCCCATTCAAGTCGCAGGCCATCCCGGCCGCCCTGGCCGGGAATGACCTGATCGGCACCGCCCAGACCGGCACCGGCAAAACGGCCGCGTTCGTCCTGCCCATTCTGAATAAACTGCTGACCGGTCCGCGCAACCGGACGCGTGCCCTGATCGTCACCCCCACCCGCGAGCTCGCCGAACAGATCCACGAAGCCGTCCAGGACCTCGGCGACCGGCACCAAGCTGCGCTGCGCCACCATCTACGGCGGCGTGGGCGCGGCTTCCCAGACCTCCGCCCTGCGCGACGGGGTCGAGATCCTGGTGGCCTGCCCGGGCCGCCTGCTGGACCACATCCAACAGGGTCATGCCCGTCTGGACGGCGTCGAAATCCTCGTCCTGGACGAAGCCGACCGCATGCTCGACATGGGCTTCCTGCCGGACGTGAAACGCATCCTCCAGCACGTCCCCGCCAAACGACAGACCATGCTCTTTTCGGCCACCTTCCCGCAGGAAATCGAAAAACTGGCCGCCCAGACGCTGCATCACCCCAAGCGGATCGCCATTGGGCTCAGCCGGCCGGCGCACACCGTCACGCACGCCCTTTACCCGGTGCCCCAGCACTTGAAAACCGCCCTGCTGCTGGATCTGCTCAAACAGACCGACACCGAATTCGGTGCTGATCTTCACCCGCACCAAGCACCGCGCCCACCGCCTGTCGCAGCAGATCGAGCGGGCCGGCTTCAAAGTCACCAGCCTGCACAGCGACCGCACCCAGGGCCAGCGGCAGAGCGCGCTGAGCGGGTTCAAGAGCGGCCAGTACCAGATCATGGTCGCCACCGACATCGCCGCACGCGGCCTGGATGTGGAAAGCATCTCGCACGTGATCAACTTTGACATGCCCGCCACCGCCGACGATTACATCCACCGCATCGGGCGCACCGGCCGCGCCGAACGCAGCGGGGATGCCTTCACCCTGGTCACACCGGATGACAAGGATGTGATCCGCGCCCTGGAAAAGATCATGGGGAAAGCGCTGCCCCGCCAGACCCTGGATGGCTTCGACTATGACATCCCGGCCCCGGAAATATCGCCTTCAAAGGCGAGACCTGCTTTTGCAGCCGTGAACCGCGCCGCAACCCGTCTGCCCATGTCGCTGCGCCCGCTCCGAAAGGCAGGCCGGTGAGCCGCTTCCCGCAGCGCAGGCTGCGGCAGAAATTTGCCAGCGGAAGAGCAAGGTAAATTTCATTGTCCTAAAGCATTTGTCCGGCAGGGTATCTGCCGGACAAATTTTATTATTCCTGCTCTTCTTCTTTCTTCTTTCTTAGGCATGCCCCAGATGAAGATGGCCACCCCAAGCCCGATGCCAAACGCACCCAGCGCACCCGGGGCCAGGAATACCGCCATGGCGATCACCAGGCCGGCCAGTCCCAGGAAACCGACCGCCTGCATCGGCCAGCCCTCGGCTTTGTGGAGCAAATCCACGGCCAGGTAGCCTAGGCCCACCCCCAGGGCCGCCACGCCGAGCAGGCGCATCAGTGAGGCGAGCAAGTCAATGATTTCATAAACGATTGGTAGGCATAGCAGTTCCTCCTTACTGAAATTGGGAAAGTGTCATACCCAGGCCCAGATGAGCCACAGGCCGATCATGACCATTCCAATTATAAACCGAATCACAAATGCCCATCCCCAGCCGATCAACATTCCTTTTATGGAAGCCAGGGCTTTTCGCCAATCCTTGCGGCGGAGCCATTCGATCCCGAACAAGGTCAGCAGCGCCGCCAGGATCCCGCCGATAATCGGGATGGGAATGAGGAAACTGCCGATGATGGCTGCCAGCCATCGCAAGCAGGATGACCCACCAGGGAGCGCCTTCCTTGTGCGCCGAGGTGCCCATCAGGATATTGTCGACGATCGAACCGGCCAGCATGAGTACCGTCAGGATGGCAAACATGATCCAGCCAAGCGTACCGAACCCGGCCGCCAGCCCGTACCCCAGCGCCGCCACCCAGATGATGACCAGCCCCGGCAGGATGGGGATAACCAGCAGGCCCACCAGCATGACCGTCAAGGTGATGGTCTTGATGATCAGGTCAATGTCGATGAAATAAGGGCCGATTGGTCATGGGCCTCTCCCGGCTCGGATCAGGGACGGATGACATCCACTCCGCCCATCCACGGACGCAGGACTTCCGGAACTTTTATGGACCCATCCGCCTGCTGGTAATTTTCGAGCACGGCGATCAAGGTGCGCGGCATGCCCAGTCCCGAGCCGTTCAGCGTATGGACGAAGCGGGTCTTGCCGCCGTCCGCGGGACGGTACTTGATATTGGCCCGGCGCGCCTGGAAGTCGGTATCATTCGACACCGAGGAGACCTCCAGCCACTCCTCCTGTCCCGGCGCCCAGACCTCGATATCGTACGTCATGGTTGCGCCGAAACCAATATCGCCGGTGCACAAGCTGCTTGACCCGGTAGGTCAGGCCAAGGCCGGTGCAGGTGGCCTCGGCATCCTCACGCATCTTTTCGAGCATGGCATCCGACTCTTCCGGCTTGCTGAAGATGTACATCTCGACCTTGTCGAACTGGTGGCCGCGCTTGATGCCGCGCACATCCCGCCCGGCGCTCATCTTCTCACGCCGGAAACAGGGCGTATAGGCCGTGTAGCGCAGGGGCAGGTTTGCCTCGTCGAGGATCTCATCCATGAGCAGGCCGGTGATGGGTACTTCGGCAGTCGGCACCATCCACAGGTCTTCTTCGGCGTCATGGTACAGGTTGTCGGCAAATTTCGGCAGTTGTCCTGCCGCGAAAAGCGTGGCCGCCTTGACCATAAAGGCGTGTACTGTTCGGTGTAGCCCTGGCGGATGTGCAGGTCGAGCATGTAGGCGATCAGCGCCCGCTGGAGGCGCGCCCCGGCGCCGCTGAGCACATAGAAGCGCGAACCGGTGATCTTGACGCCGCGCTCGAAGTCGATGATGCCGAGCGCCGGTCCCAGGTCCCAGTGCGGTTTCGGCTGAAAATCGAATTCCGGCAGTGCCCCAACCGTCCGAAGGACCACGTTCTCGCTGTCATCCTTGCCGAACGGTGTGCGTCCATCCGGGATGTTGGGAATGACCGGCCGCCAGGGATTTGAGCTCCTGCTCGACCTCGGATACTTCCTTATCCAGGACGGCGATCTTATCGCCCACGGCGCGCATGGCCTCGATCTTCGCCTGGCGGGAGGCCGCATCCTTCATCTGGCCGATTTCCTTGGAGACCGTATTGCGCTCGGCTTTGAGCGCCTCCACCTCGGTCAGCATGCCCCGCCGGCGTTCATCCAACTTCAGGATGGCATCCACCGGGGCGGGGTCCATCTGGCGGTCACGCAAGGCCTTGCGGACCAGGTCGGGCTGTTCGCGGATGAGAGTCATGTCCAACATAAAGCACCTCCTTAGGAAAAAGAATACGCCCCGGTCCGTTTGCAGGACGAGGGGGCGTCTCGTGGTACCACCTGCTTTCACCCCCTCCGGTCCTTCGGACCGCCTCCCCCATTTTCCGTGAAAATAGGGGAGGCCGGGTGGGGGTCTCGGCTGCGCGCTAACGGGCGGACCCGGCTCTCTTACGGTCGCGCCTTATTCTGGCGCACCCCTGCGAGAGCGACTGTCTCTTTCGAGACACCGGAGTGGATTTCGCCGCCTGGCTGCCTGCCTTGCACCGACCGGCAGGTCGCTGAACAGCTGAACGGGTACTCGTCTCCGGGTTGGTCGTTGGATATGGTTTGATTATATTCACCAGTCAATGGGTGTCAAGGTAATCCTGCTCAGGATTCATATTTATCCCACCTTCATCCTATAATGCAGACAAACTTGGTATAATTTACGCCCTATGAGTATGAAAAAGTATTCCGTTTGGACCGAAGGCTGCCAGATGAACGTGGCCGATTCCCAGCGCGTTGGGTCGGCTCTGGAACGCCTTGGGTATGCATTTACCGGTAAAGTCGAAGAAGCCGATGTGATCGTCCTCAACACCTGCGTCGTCCGCCAGTCTGCCGAGGACAAGGCCTATGGCCGTCTCAGTTCGCTCAAGCCGCTCAAGGCGAAGAATCCCGGGCTGGTCATCAACCTGATGGGCTGCCTGGTCGGGATCCGGGATAACCGGAAGCCTGCGCACCCGCTTCCCTTATGTGGATGTATTCTCCCCGCCTTCCGACCCGGGTCCGCTGGTGTCATTTCTGACCCAGGGCGAGGCCCGCGCTGTCGAAGCATCCGAGACCGGGGAACGCTTTGCCATGATGGACAGCGGCATCGCGACCGTGCTGCCGGACCTGGTCGCCCGAGCCGGCGCTGCAAGCCTGATCCTGCCGGAGCATGAGCGCGGCAGGCTGGTCTCGGCGCACGTGCCGGTGGTGTTGGGTTGTTCGCATGCCTGTACGTTTTGCATCATCCCCTCCCGGCGCGGCGCCGAACGCTCCCGTCCGGTTGCGGATATCCTGACCGAAGTGCGCTCTTGGTGGCGCAGGGCGTAAAGGAGATCACCCTGCTTGGCCAGATCGTTGACCGGTACGGGAAGGACCAGCCCGGAGGCCCCAACCTGGCCGCCCTGCTGCGAATGCTGCACCAGGTCGAGGGTCTGGAACGCATCCGCTTCCTGACCTCCCACCCGAATTATTTCGGCGAAGATATCATGGAGGCGGTGGCCGAACTTCCCAAAGTCATGCCGCACATCGAGATCCCGGTCCAGGCCGGGGACGACGAGGTGCTGAAGAATATGCGGCGCGGCTATACCCAGGCCGATTACCGGAAAATTGTTCAAAAAATCCGGGAGCGCATCCCCGGCGGTTCCATTGCCACCGACATAATCGTCGGTTTTCCAGGCGAGAGCGAGATCGCAGTTCATGGAGACCTACCAGCTTCTCGAAGATCTGCGATTGGATGTGGCCCACCTGGCGCGTTACTCAACCCGTCCGGGCACCGTGGCTGAACGCCGGTTCCCCGATGATGTGCCGGAGGAAGAAAAAATGCGGCGTTTCCGGATGCTGGAAGAGCTGCAGGAAAAGATCGTCGGCGAGATAAACAGCCGTTATCTGGGCAAAAAGGTGGATGTGTTGTTTGAAGACAAGGTCAAGGGTCGCTGGCGCGGCCGCACCCCCACCAATAAACTGGTCTTTGCAGAGAGCGGAGCAGGATTTGCACGGGAAAGTCCTTCCCGTAACCGTAACATGGACCGGACCGTGGTCCATGCAAGCGAAAATTTGAGCATGGTCTGAAAAGTGCGACGCACCTGGCGGGTACGTCGCACTCGATTACCAAATATGGATTAAGAGACAGGGGGCTTATACGGGCTTTGCCCTCCTCGAACAGCTGGTTTACATCTTCGATACTAGGATTCCCATAGTGCTTGACTAGTAAGTTTTAAGACTGCTGTTCAATTTTGTGAACACGTTGCCAATGATCGGGCCGAGTATAAGCAATACAGCCATAACGAGTAGAGCAACTAAAACCAGAATAAAAGCGTACTCGACCAAGCCTTGGCCAGCTTCGCGAACACTGCACAGCATCCATCCCACCTCCCTTCTTTAAGAAGTCCAACTCGAATTGACAATATTATTATATACCGGATTGGGTATCCAGAGTCATTGCATAATTGCAAAGTCTGCGCAGCGGACAACGCCCGCAGGCAGGCTTGCGCGCCGCGCAGATCTCACGTCCAAGCCGGATGATATTCAGATGGGCGGCATAGTATGTCTCTGGAGGAAACAATTTCTCCAGGTGAAGGTGAGCATCCTCAACCGTCATTTTCTCCGGGCGCAGGCCAATGCGACCCGTGACCCGGTAGATGTGCGTATCCACCGGAAAGGCCGGACGTCCCAGCGAAAAGAGCAGGACGATCGCCGCCGTCTTTGGACCAACTCCCTTGAATTTTTTTAACCAGGTGCGGGCCTCTTCAAGCGGCATGTCTTTGAGGAAATTCAGTTCCAGCGAACCACGTTCGCTGGTGATCTCGCGCAGCACCTGCTGGATGCGCGGTCCTTTCTGGTTGGCCAACCCGGCCTGTCGGATGGCTGCAACTACTGCTGGCGGGTCTGCATCCCGGACTGCCTCCCAGTTTGGAAATTGCCGGCGGAGCGACTCAAAGGCCCGGTCGCGGTTGATATCGTTGGTGTTTTGGGAAAGGATCGTCGAGACAAGCTCGTCCACCGGCGGCAAAGGGTTGCGCCAGGTGGGCTGCCCGTAGAAATCCAGCAGGCGGCGCTGTACTTCGCTGGCAAGCTGGGATATTTCCATCAGAATCCGGCCTCCCTAATAATTTGCATCGTCTGGTTTACGACATCCGCATGCCTGGGCAGGAGGATATTCTGAAGCAGCCTGGCAGTCTCACAGATACAAACGCAAACCAGCAGTTCCGAATCCGATGAAAGCAGGCTTCCCCGGCGAAAACGGGTCAAGACCGGCCGCCAACCGGAATTGGCGTGTCCATTCTGACTTCCGCCCGGCTGTTTCCTGGGCCAGGTCAATGTAGGCGTTCTCGGTAGGAGATCAGCGTTCCGCGCTGAACCAGCAGGCAGTCGGCCAACCCGCGTGTCAGGCCCCAGGTGGCGTACACCGTTTTGGATTCGTTCCGCTCTGCCAGGCCTGCAAGGATCTTGTGGACTTCCTCGGCGCAGCCGGAGAGATTCCAGGAAGCATACGCGTCTGCTCCCGTCTGCAGTGGCTCCCAGGTGAATTCGGCAGCGGTTTTTTTGAGCGTTGTGATCGAGCCATCTTTATCCAGCAGGATACGTTCCTGGCTGAGGCCCGGAATTACCCAGACTGGCTTTTTGTGGGTCGCGCAGGCTGGCATAGCTCCTCCTCCACCGTCATCAAGGAAATGCTTACCAGGTAGCCGTCCGCATAACACAGGGAATATGTTTCGCCAGTATCGCCTGGCATTTGCCGGACGTAATGATGAATATCCACGTCGCTATAAGGCCCGTCATCGCCACGGGCGTAACTGCCTGCCAATGTCACGCCAACAGTATTGTCGTTGTCGAGTTGGGCTACCAGGGACTGAAAAAACGGGTCGGATAATGTGTTCATTGGGTTAAAAAAAGGCGGACAATGATCCGCCTTTTTTGGTATTATTCTCTTTTGAGGGAAAATGCCGGACGGGCTTCTCCCACCACGATTTTCCGTGCATTGACGACCGGCCTGACCGGTCCGAATTCTGCCAGTGCATCCAATTCCTTTTCGGAAATGTAACCGAGTTGTTTCAGGATCTCAAGCGCCATGGCCGGGCGGACCCGGTTGCGGAAATTACCGTCTGCATCGCGCACCGACAGGTCACCATCGGCAACTTTGAAAACGATCCCAATTCCTGGCGATTCCGCACCCAGTGCTCCAGCCATGATCCCCAGCGCCATGTAGCCTTCCGCGCCGGCCTTTGCCACGATCCGCTTGGAGCAGACCTCCATAACACGCGTATCGAAGCGACCTGTTCCGCTGACCATGACCGGATTTGCCATCATCGCCGAGGTGATCCGGCGGCAGGCGGCGGCGCGTTCCTGTGAAAGGCTCGTGCGGGTCGCACAGGCGGGCAAATCCCAGGGCGGCATTCGAAAGTGGAATGGCAAAATTGGGAGCCGAACAACCATCCGTGCCGATCTGCACTCGTTCGGGTTCGATCCCGCACATCTCGGAGAAAGTCTCCAAAATCGTTTTTTGGACCGGGTGTTCGGGGTTGATATAGTCTGCAATCGGCAGGCCGCGCATGCGGGCGTGTGCCAGCATGCCGGTGTGTTTGCCGGAACAGTTATTCCGGTTTGGGGTCAGGGTCTCGCCGCGGGCTCGCATCGCCTCGACGGTGGGAAGATGCGAGAGCAGGTGCGTGCCGCACAACAGGTCGCTTTCCTGCACCCCAACTTTGGCCTGGATACCCTTGATCACTTCAACATGCTCATCACTGCCTTCGTGCGAGGCGCAGATGATGGCGATTTCTTTGGATGTCAGATGGAAAGTCTGGTCACCGCCATGTTCAATAAATGACAATGCCTGGAGCGGCTTGGCGCTGGACCGCATGAAGGTCACTGCAGTTGGGATCGCCATACCAGGCCAGCAAACGGCCGTTCGAATCGACGACTGCCACTGCCCCAAAATGAGTGGATTCAACGATGGTTCCTCGGGTCAGTTCAAAAACGGGTTGATATTCACCTGTCACGGATGAATTTACTCCTCACCGGTAATATTGCTGGATGGATGGTAATGCCGGCCGTAATAATGATACAAACCATAGCGCAGGCGTTGTGCATATTTTTGGTGCCGGTTGGCAGGGATCTTGAAAGGATTCAAAAGGGGCGTCGATCAGGTTTTCCACGGCTTCCGGTGGGCTTTTCTTCTGTGCCAGTTTTCCAATCTTGTTGAGCACCTGTTCCAGATAATCCTTTTGCGCCCGGATGACGTCCACGTTCACCAATCCACCGCGCCCGCTGACCACCAGCCAGCCACGGTAGGACGGAGGAAAGCAACAGCTTCAGCGTTTCCAGCCAGGCAGGTAGATCTGCCCCGGCCAGGAAAGGCGGCTGGTTGCGCAGCACAGCATCACCGACAAAGACGACTTTTTCGTGTGGCAGGATAACCCAGGTTGCCCCGGCAGAAGGTCCGGGGTGATGCTCCAGTATAATTGGAGCATTATCATCCCAGTGAAGGGTCATCTGGTGGCTGAAAGTGATCTCCGGCAATATCCAGCGGACATTTCCCAGGCCGGGAATGCCTTCCCAATCCGCGCCGGTATCTTCCCCCTGGGCTTTAAAGGTATTGGGGCGGCTGCGGAAGACCTGGGCAGTCTTCTCATGGACAACGATCGTGCAATCCATCGCCCGGGCTCCCAATGTACGATCCGGATGTGCATCGAGGTTGACCAGCAGCCGCTCGGAACCGCCGCCCAGGCTGAGCAGGGCTGCCCGCCAGGTGCGCGCATCCTCCGGAGAGGGGGGTGCGTCAATCTGAAGCAGCCCGTGCGTAAGGGAAATAACTCCCAGTGTGACTCCCGGATACTCATCTTCAATATAAACATCCTTGGCAATGGCCTGCATTTGTTCTCCTGAAAAAACCAATTTTATATCAACTCAATAATCGGGGGGGATATGAGATCGGTCCCGCCGCTCCCATCTATTGGGAAGCTTCCAATTTTTCTTTTGCAAGCGGCAGAGTAAGAATGAATTTGGAGCCCTTGACCAGGTTCACTTTCGACCCAGATTTTGCCGCCGTGACCCTCCACGGCCAACCGGCAAAAAGCCAGACCCACTCCCAGGCCAGTGGGGGCCCCACGTTCTTTCAAACGGGTAAACTTGTCGAAGATCCGTTCCTGGTCGGCAAACGGGATCCCCGGGCCGTCATCCTGCACCCACATTTGCAGCCATTCACCATCCCGTTTGGCTCCGAGTTCGATCTTCCCGCCGAGTTGAATGAACTTGGAGGCGTTTTCCAACAAGATTAATGAGAACACGGCGGATCATATCCACATCCACCCAGATGGATGGCAGTTCCTCCGGCAAGCGGTTCGTTAATGTTTGATGCCTGCTCTCCACCATTGGACGGACTGCATCGATCACATCCTCAGCCAGCGTGGCAGCTGCGACAGACTGCTGGGAGACAATCGCCTGCCCCAGTTCCAGCCGGTTAATGTCAAGCAGCGAACTGACCAGGCGTTGGATGCGGTCAGTGGAACGGCGGGCAATTGTCATCACCGATTGAACGGTTTCGTTATCCTGGCCGGAACCCATGACAGTCAATCACATCCAGGCTGGACACGATATTTGCCAGCGGAGATCGCAGATCGTGATAGATCATCGAGAGCATGTCTTCGCGCAGCGTGTCCAGGTCCTTGCGCTCGGTGATGTCACGCATAAGCCATTGCAACGATTCGGCCTCTTCAAAAACCACCCGCCGCACCTGCACCTGGATGGGAATGGCACGTCCGGTACTGCTCTTCAGTACCGCCTCATAACTCATCGTCGCTCCGGCCTTGAGTTTTTCAATATCGACATTCCTGTCACCGCGCGTGACATCGTGCAATTTTTCAATCAACATCCCTTGCAGTTGTTTGGATGTGTATCCGCTGATGATGGCCGCCTGGCGATTGGCCTCGTGGATTTTCCCATCCCAATCGGTGACAAAAATGGGGTCCACGCTGTCGTCGAACAACTCACGATAATGTTTATGGGCTGCCTGTAAACGCTCGAATAGCTGGGCATGTCTGGATGGTGGTGCCGGCCAGGTTTCCAATTCCGGCCAACACCAGCAAGGCATCCGGGTCGAATACGCCGGAGCGAGGATTGATGGCCTGTAGAACGCCGATGACGTGTTCCTGGGCATAAATCGGTGCGACAGCCATTGCATGCGATTTCAAGACCCTCGAACTGCTCGATCCCTGGCCGGAAGCGTTTATCCTCCTGGACGTACCGGAATGACAACGCCTTCCCCTTCGTGAACAACCCAGCCGAGGATGCCCTGCCCGGCCGGGATGCGCTTGCCGACAATCCCGGCCTTGTTCTCCCCGGTGGCTGCACGAAAGATCAAGTCCCAGTTTGGCTCGACCAGCGCCAGCGTCACCGTGTCCACTTCCAAAGCCTGGATGGTCTCGTTCAGGATCCGCTGGAGCACCTCATCCATGCGAAGTGATCCATTGATGGCGGCATACGCTGGCTGCCAGGGCAGTCATAACGCGTGCCTGGCGCTGGCTTTCGGCATACAGACGGGCATTCAAAACCGCGATCCCGGACTGGTCAGCAATGGTCTGCATCAGGTTGAAATGCTCTTTACTATAGGATCCTGGCTCCGGGTGAACCAGTGTCAGCACACCCACCAGACGTTTGCGGGCCATCAAGCGGGACGCATAAAGCGGCTTTTGCGCCGGATTTGTCGATGGCATCATCCGGACGGCGCAGCCAGCGTTCGTCGCGACTGGTATCCGGCACCCAGGCAGGCTGCCGCGTCCGGATCACCCAGCCGGCCAGGCCGCGCTCGGTTGTCTCACGCAATTGTTGGGTGGTATGGTCATGGATTTTGCGTCCATAGACGATGGCAGAATCGACCACTTTGCCATTGTCGTCCATCACCACAATACTGCCACGCTCGCCGCCGACATGTTTCAGCGATTGGAACAGGATGCGCTGTAAGACTGTGCGCAATTCCAGGGCCGAGGCCAGTTCACGGCTGACCTCATAAAGCAATTCAAGGGAGGAACGAGTTTCATCGTCAGGCATAGGATTGGCTTTACAATGCGGTTTGCAGCATTAGTGCTGAGCGGCACTTAAAACTGCTTCCAAAGAGCGCTGCATGAAATATGCGTTTACTTGGAACGATCAAGTGCCGGGTATTCCACGATCCTGCCTGCCACGATACAACGAACAGGTGGGGGCATCTCGAATCTTCACAGATAGTATAGCACAATTGAATATTGGGGCATCGCGTTACCTTCAAAAGCCGGGATTCTCTGTATAATAAGCCTGTGATTGATCCCACTCATATCCTTTTCATCCATGGTTCCGACAGCAACAGCCAGACCTATAAAGCCGGCATCCTGCGCGGCATCTTTCCCGGCATGCTCACCCCCGATTTCGCCGGCGACCTGCCAGAGCGGATGGAGCAACTGGAAGCGATCCTGGGGACTGAAACCGGCTGGACGCTGGTCGGCTCCAGCCTGGGCGGGCTGATGGCCGCTCTTTTCGCAATGCAGCATCCGGACCAGGTGCGCAAACTG
The DNA here is from genome assembly GCA_963830665.1 of uncultured Chloroflexia bacterium. Taxonomy (GTDB): domain Bacteria; phylum Chloroflexota; class Anaerolineae; order Anaerolineales; family Villigracilaceae; genus UBA877. The sequence goes on along the minus strand of CAWHNM010000015.1, from coordinate 22,524 downwards.
GTGTTACTTGCCCCGGCGCTGACACTGCCCGGATTCACCATGAGCCTGGCCTCCCAAATTTCCATCCCGACGATCATCATCCAGGGTACGCAGGATGAATTCATCCCGCTCGAACCCACCCAGAAGATTGGCTGAAAAAGTCTTCATGAACCTGACCTATATTGTGGTGGATGACGACCACCGGCTGCACAAAACAGCCGAAGAATTGGATTGGAAGAAACTGCTGGAATAAACGGAAGGGCCTGCGTCAAGCAGGCCCTTCCGTTTTCAGCCACTCCCCAGGTGCAGCAAGGCTTCCGGCACCCAGAAATCTCCCATATCCTTTGAAGACCAGAACAAAGCCTGTCACCAGCATCAATACGCCGAAGGCGATCAGCAGCCAATCCCGGGTGTGGTAATGGAGCTGCTCCAGCCAGGTGCGCGGACCGATGCCGAAAGCGCGCAGGTCCATCGCATCGATGATGTCTTCGCTGCCGATGATGGCGTGGATGGTGACCGGGACGAAGATCGGCCCAAGCTTGCGGACCTGGGCGATCAGCCCGCCGGAGATCTTTTCCAGCTCATAGCCGCGTGCCCGCTGGGCATCCATGGTCAACTGGAAATCGCGGCCGAAGGTGGGGATGAAGCGCATGGTCAGATCCATGGCATAGGCGATCTTGTCGGGCAGGCCGATACCGCGGAAGGTGATCCCGTAGAGCGCCGGGTTGAGCGAGTAAGGGATCAGGATGGTCATGATGGCGATCCCGAAGACCCGCCCAAACTGGCTGACGGCAAAGAAGGCCCGCTCCACGGTGATCTTCAGGGTGGGAGTCCAGCCCAGGATCGAGAAGGAGGCCCGGAACTCGCGGATGAGATGTTCCTGTTTATAGACTTCCGAGCCGCCCCGCCCGGTCAGGAAGGTCAGGAAGGTAAAAATGAAAATAAAGCCGATGATGAACAGGAAAGCCCGCCGGATCTCGTTCCACTTCAGCCCGGAGGTCAGGAGCACGATGACCGAAATGGCGACCAGCGGCAGGAGGAAGCGGATATCCCAGAATAACAGGCTGGTGACCAGGAAGCAGCCGTAGAAGATGATCCAGGCGCGCGGGTCGAACCACTGGATGAGGGACTTGCGTTTGCGGTATCGCCAGGTGACTAACATAAAGAAGAGAGTAGAGAGTAGAGAACAGGGATCAGAGAATCGTAGCTAGTGGAAAAGGGTGAGAGTAGAGAGTCTGTACTACTCTCTACTCTCTGTTCACTGATAACTACCGCCCCGACTGCTTCTGGACGGCCGCGTAAGCGACCACCAGCAGCGGGACCAGGATGGCAGCAAAGATCAGGTTCGGGCCGGCCGCCGGCAGGAACTCGCCGACGATGGCAGCCGCCGGGCTGTAGCCGTTGATCCAGATGTCGGAGATGGCGGCAAAGCCGATGCCCAGGATGTTGCCGAGCATGCCCCAGGTGACGGCCGCGGCGATGTCGATGTTCTTGCCAAAGACAAAGCGAACGATCAGGACCAATATCAGCCCGATCAGGATGGCTCCGCCTCCTGCCAGGAGCGTGATCTGGGTCTCACCGAAGGTATCGTTGGCCGGGTTGTAGTAGTTCAGGTTGGCAATGGTTGGGTAAAGGAAATACAGGCCAGCCGCCAGCACGGCCAGGACGGCGCCGATGATCAGGACCACATCCAGGCTCTTCTTCTTGTCGGCGAACAAGCATCGGCAGGCCGGCGATGAAGCCGATCAGGCCATTGGCAATGCTCCACTGCGGGCTCAGGCCAAAGCCGGTCAGGGCATCGCCGAACATGTTGCCGACCGCGCCGGTGAAGAAGCCCACCACCGGGCCGAAGGCATAGCCGAAGAACATCGGGATGGCAATGGCCGGGCGCAGGGCCACCTGGCTGATGGAAGGAACCACGAAAACTGTCCCGTTGAACAGCCAGGAGAAGACCGCGTACAGGGCCGCGCCGATGGCCATCCAGACCACCTGGCGGGTGCCGATCTCCCAGGCCTTGTTCTCGCGAGTGGCCAGGTAGACGGCAAAGGCGATCAGGATGCCCAGGACGACGAAGCCAAAGCGCAGCAGCACGGTGGCCTGGTCGGTCTGGAAGCTGGCCACGCCCAGAACGTTGCCGACCAGGAAGACGGCCAGGGCGAAGATGGCCAGCACGACGACCAGGGTGAGCAGCATGTTGGTTAATTTTTTGTCCATACTATTCTCCTCTTCTGATTTTTGTTTCATCCCAATAAACCAGGGGTCCTTCCCCGGCTGTTGGGAAGCCACAAAATGGCTAATGAATGTGCGCCAGGGCTTCGGCGCGCAGGAAACGCTGTGTGTGCGGCCAGCGCTCCAGGTTCTCGCTTAGCAGGCTGGTAGGCACGAGCCGGCATTTCTCCAGCCGTTTCAGGTCACCCAGCACTTCGTGCGGGGAGCCATCCGCGACAATGCTGCCGTCAGCCACCATCAGGACCCGGTTGGCGTAAATGACCGCCAGGTCAACATCATGGGTAATAAACAAAATGGCTTCGAACCCGGGCAACTGCAGGATGGCATCCATGAAGCTCATGTAGTTGTGGTAATCCTGACCGGCGGTTGGCTCGTCCATCACCAGGATACGCGAGCGCATGGCCAGGATGGCCGCAATGCTGACGCGTTTCTGCTGGCCGAAGGACAGCGCAAGGGGTGGATCGTTTTCCATATCCGCAAGATTGACAATCTGCAGGGCTTCTTTCACCTCCTTTTCGATCTGGTCTTTGGGATGCCCCAGGTTTTTTGGCCCGAACGCCAGCTCCTCCCGCACCGTGGGTGCGAAGAGCATGTGGCTCGGGCTTTGGAACACATAACCGAGCGTGGCTGGCGATCTGGGCCACGCTGGCTTCACGGGTGTCACGTCCGTCCACCAGAACGTGCCCGGATTTGGGTTTGAGCAGGCCGATGGCATGCTTGACGAAGGTGGTCTTGCCGGCTCCGTTCGGCCCCAGAACGGCGATCACATCGCCGCGCTGGATGTCCAGGTTGATGCCGTGCAGGACCTCCGTTCCGCTCTCGTAATCGAAGGCGACTTCCTGGAACTGGACCAGCGCTTCATTCTTGAATCCGACCCCTGTCCCGGGCGAGGTCGGCGGACGTGTTGAAAGCGGACCTGAGGGAACCAGGCTATCCGGCAGGATCTTCAGCTCGGCCGGGGCGGGATCGTGCTTCGCCAGTTCGATGACGATCGCGGCGGGCAGCTTGACCTCGTGGTAATCCACCGCCTGCTCCAGCCCCTTGAGCGGACCGAGATACCTGATCCCGCCGTCCGACATGAACATGACCCGGTCGGGCCGGATGCGCAGGACATCCTCGACGCGGTGCTCGATCATCAGGACGGTCATGCCTTCATCCGCCAGGCGGCGGACCATGTCGAGGGTTTCATAGGCTGAGGCGGGATCCAGGCTGGCGAGTGGTTCGTCCAGCAGCAGGATGGACGGGCGCATGGCCAGCACGCCGGCCAGGGCCACCTTCTGCTTCTCCCCGCCTGACAGGTTGAAGGTCTCCCGGTCGCGCAGGTAGGTAATATTGAGATACTGGAGCGACTCATCCACCCGGGTGATGATCTCCGGACGCGGCATGCCCAGGTTTTCCAAACCGAAAGCCACCTCGTGTAACACCTTTGTCCCCAAGATCTGCCGTTCCGGATCCTGTAATACCGTCCCGACCGTCTGGGAAATTTTGGCCAGCGGCCAGCCGGTCGTTTCCTGCCCATTTAATAAAATACGGCCGGACAACTCGCCCTTATAGGAGCGTGGGATCAGGCCGTTGATGCAGCGGATGAGCGTGGTCTTGCCGCAACCGCTTGCACCGGCAATCAGCAAAATCTCGCCCGGGATTGGCTGAAAAGGAAATATCCCGGATGGCGGGCTGTTCCCGGTCGCGATAACGGAAGGAGAGCTTCTCGATAACCAGCGGCGTTTCGGTTGTCATGGCTGCTTAAGAATAACACCACGATTGGCTTGCAGTTCTATTCTACCTTATTAGCGCATTCCTTCATTCAAGCTAATTTCAAAACTCTTTCCACCTGGTGACGTTCACCTCAACAATTTCGCCGACCTGGGCTCCGGTGACCTGCGCAGCGCTGCCGTTAACGATGGCGATCTCGATGTAGTTCTCGCTGTCCACCAGGGCGACCAGCTCGCCGGGTTGTTTATGCCCATAAGAAGCCACCAGGCCGCGCACTTCCCGGCCGCGCAGGTGGAAATTGACATGGGCATGCTCTGCCAGCGCGGCGGCGGGCAGGTCGGTGGTCAGGTTGCCAAACCCATCCACCCCGTGACGTGAGCGCGCCAGCCGGTCAGGGTCTTTTCGGGCTTCGGCAGGACAGCCGCACCGGGTCGGTCATGGCCGGCCCCAGGTCTGCCAGCGGAACGCCATTGGCAAGATGGGCGCCCACCGGGGCGAAAATATCCCGTCCGTGGAAGGTCCGGCTGACCTGCGCCAGGAAGTATTTTTCATTCGTCAGGTGAACGATTTCCAGCGGCCAGCCGTTCTTTTCGGCATCCTCGTAGCATGGGTGTGAACAGGCCGTTATCGGGACCGACAAAATAATGCGCGCCCAGGCGGGCCGCCAGCGGACGCCGCCGGGTGCCAACGCCGGGATCAACCACGGCCACGTGGACGGTGCCGGGCGGGAAGAAGGCATAGGCGCGCCAGAGCACGAAGGCGCCTTCGAGCACGTTCTGCGGGGAAATCGAATGGCTGATATCGGCGATCTGCGCAGACGGGCAAATGCTCCAGATGACGCCTTTCAGGGTGCCGACAAAGCCGTCTTTAAGACCGAAGTCTGTCGTGAGGGTGAGAGTGGGCATGGAAAAGATGAGAGTAGTGAGTAGGGAACAGAGAGCAGATGATCAGGCAGAAGTCGAAGCATGGAACCCTGCCAGTTGGAGCCGCTTGCACACCTCATTATACATTGAGGTTGTGCAGTCGCATGTATAATTATTGAGGCAAGCTGGAGACAAAACCATGAAATGGCTCGAACAGTTCATCCTGGATATCCCTTATTCCCTGCTCAGGAGGATCCCGTATGGCTGGCTGGCAGTGGCCTTCTTACGGAACTGGGAGCCGGCATTCTCTGCTCTTATCCTGGCGGTCGCGTTGTTAAGCGTCTTGATGATGGTCTGGCAGACACGCGCCTGGCAGGCCAAAATCACACGCGAATTTTCCAGCGGAAAAACCGGCCCATTTATAGACCACCCGCATGCCGCGCGGACGTTTCAGATTCGCAATCTCGTGCTTGTGCTGGCGGGCAGTGCCGCCCTGGGATGGCTGCTTAACGGAAGCTTCAGCCTGGGCGTCTTGCAATGGGCGCTCCTGCTGGCCGGGGTCATGCTGTTCTACAGGGATTCTTTATTGTTTGGCGCGGCGGTTACGTACATGATAACGGATCGAGGGTATCAGCGTCCGCTACGTGCCCGGGGTCGCAGACCACCGTCTGTTCTTCAAGTTCATTGAGATCAGGCAGGCTGTGCGGACAAAACTTCCCGAGCGCATCCCTTTACGCTGGTATATGCTGACGCCTCAGAGCCACCCTCAGGAAGGGCTGCTCCTTTATGCGGTCCGTCCTCAAGGTTTCTCCAAGCAGATCCAGGGAGAGGTGTTTCTTGCCCCGACGGATATCGAAACGTTCCTGGCAGCCCTGGCCGGGCGTGTGGCTGGTGACAGAAGAAGCGCCTGCAGTAACCGGCTAAAAACCATCCCCGGAGGAGTAATTCAGGAGGGCTTACTCAACCTCGGTCACCTTGCTGCCCCAGGAAAATTGGCCGGGGACGTGCTTGTGCAGCCTGGCCAGGGCCACCGAGAGCATTTGAGCGGGGAGTATCTCCAGGATGGGCAGCCCGCACGCCGGGACGTCCGCCAAGTGGAAAGTATCCAGGCATTCAGCCATCTCCACGAGCGCCGCATTCCCGCCAGCTTTTCGAATGTCCATCACCAGGTTGCGGTTGAGCGCACGCGTGGGTTCCAGCCCTTCGTAGACCATGACAAAAGTCTGCGGGCGAAGCCATATCCAGCGGGCCGTGCCGGTAAGCGGCGCAACTCATGCCCTCGGCCGGGAAATGGGCAGCCTCCTTGATGATCAAGCCGCCGGTCCCGGCCGCCGCCAGGGAGGTGCCCCGCCCTGCCAGGCTGACATACTTTACATCCTGCAGCCTGATCTGAAGGGTTTCCACGTAGCCCGGCATACCCGAGAGGTATCCGGCCACCGCTTCCGGCAGGCTCGCCCAATTCAGAAAGAACCGCTCCCGAATCCTGGCCGGTCAGGAGCCTTTCCAGCACGGCCAGAGCGGCCAGGGCGGTAACATAGGTCTTGCAGGAGACCGTATTCTCCGAGCCCGGCCCGCGTGAGCAGGAGCGCATTGGCCCGGGTCGCCAGCGGGCTTCCGGGTGTGTTCGTGACTCCGATCAGAACAGCCTGGGGTGGCATCTGCTTCAACAACTGCAGGATTTCCGCGCTGGCCCCCGATTGGGAGACTGCCACGGTCAACGCATTCGCAGAGAGCAGGCCGGGAGTGTAATGTACCAATTCCGAGGTCTCCATCATCCGCGCCGGGATACCCTGCCGGAGCAAACCGAGCAGCAGCGGTTGAAGGACATGGTAGGATGAGCCCATGCCGGTCAGAATGACCTGCTGCAGGCTGCCCTTGGAGCGAAAGGTTTGTATACATTTCGCAACGCTTTCCAACTCCGCTCCCGCCAGGGCTGAAAGCGTGTCCTGCAACGCCTGGGGTTGGTGGAGGATGTCATCTACGTAAGGAACTGTGGACAATGAATTAAGCATACGATTGAGATCCTTTTATCCAGACCTGCGCTGCGCCGGCCAAACCGGCATGTGCGCCCAGGCTGGCGGGAACCAGCCTGGTTTTCTCGAAGGGTACCAGGCCGCAGTTTTCCCGGATGGTTTCGAGAATTTTATCCCAGAAAAGGTGGCGGCTGTGCATCACTCCGCCTCCCAGCGGCGATCACATCCGGGGTAAAAAGCGTTATCAGGTTGGCAAATCCCAGGCCCAGGTAGCGGGCTTCCTGCGCCACCGCCTGGCGGGCAGATGCCTCGCCGCGTTCAGCCGCCTGGCAGACGGCCAGGGCGCTGGGCAGCCCGGCGCGCGCCGCCAAAGCCGGTCCGCTGGCCAGGCTCTCCCAGCAGCCATGTGCGCCGCAAAAACACAACGGGCCGGATGGGTCGATGACGTGGTGACCGATCTCGGGGTGGGCGCCCTCCACACCGCGGTAGATGCAACCATCCAATACCACGCCGGCCCCGATGCCGGTGCTGACGGTGACATAGATGAACCGTTTTGCAGTCCTTTCCAGCCCCCCAGGCCAGTTCTCCCAATGCAGCCGCGTCCGCATCGTTTTCGAGGCAGGCACTCACTCCAAAGGCGTTTTGGAGCTCAGCCGTCAGGGGACAGCCCTCCCAGCCGGGCAGGAACTCGATCCGTTCGAGCGTTCCGGTCAGCGGATCGACCGGGCCGGTGCAGCCCACGCCAATCCCTTCCAGGGTTCCCACCAGCTTCCCCGGCAGTCTCCCGCAGCATCGTAAAGATGAGCGAAAGGCCGTCGGATAGCATCAAGCTCCGTCCCGCTGGGGTTTTCCCGGCGGGCCAGGATCTTCCCGGACCTGTCAAACATGCCCACGGCGATTTTCGTACCGCCGATATCGACCGCTCCGATCATTCCTTCAACGCTCCGGCGGTCATGCCTTCGATGAACTGGCGCTGCATGAACAGGAATACGATGATCATCGGCAGGGCCGTCAAGACCGTGCCCGCCATGATCTGGGCCTCGTTGGAGGTGTTCTTCATCTGGAGTTGGGCCAGCCCGACCGGCAGGGTGAACAACTTCTCGCTGTTTATTACGATGCGCGGCCAGAGGAAATCATTCCAGCGGTCCATGAAGGTCAGGATGACCAGGGTGGCGATCCCGGGGATGGCCAGCGGCAGCGCAATCTTATGAAAGACCTGAAATTCATTGCAGCCGTCAATCCGGCCCGAGTCCAACAGTTCGTCCGGGAATGGACATCAGGAACTGGCGCATCATGAAAATGCCGAAGACGCTGGTGAGGTTGGGGACGATCAAAGCCAGATAGGTATCGATCCAATGCAGGCTGGCCATGATACGATAGACCGGGATCAGGTTGACCTGGCCAGGGCACCATCAGAACGAGCAGGAACAGGAAGAAGATCTTGTCCCGGCCCGGGAATTTTAATTTGGCGAACGCGTAGGCCGCCAGGGTATCAAAGAAGACATGCCCGAGCGTGGTGACGACCGCTACGAAGACACTGTTCGAGAAATAGCTCAGAAATGGAATGCGGGTGAGGATGTTGACATAACTTTGGATCGATACGGGCGCCGGCCACCACTGCGGCGGGCTGGCAAAGACGAATTTTTCAAGTTTAAGCGAGGTGCCGACCGACCAGTAGAAGGGGACGATCATCAGCAGGGAGCTAACAACCAGTACCAGGTAAAGCAGGCCGCGGGCGAAATATTTTTTGGGGGATGTGCGCTGGGTTTTCATGTGCCGGACCTCCTAATTCTTCTCGGTGAAGAAGCGCCATTGAATAAAGGAGAATATGACCAGGATGGCGAAGAGTATGTAAGCGATGGCCGAGGCATAGCCCAGGCGCAAGTCCATGAACTTGGTGAAGAGGTAATGCACAATGGTGGAGGTGCTGTAGACCGGCCCGCCGCTGGTCATTACGTAGATCTGGTCAAAGACCTGGTAACTGCCGATGATGCCGTAGATATAGATGAATACGATCACATGCCGCAAGGATGGCAGGGTGATATACCAGAACCTCTGGACCGGATCGGCGCCGTCCATCATGGCGGCTTCGTAGAGCTCGCGCGGGATGGACTGCATGGCAGCCAGGAAGATCACCGTTTCGAACCCGAAACCCTGCCAGATGCTGGCGATGGCAACCGAAACAAGCGAAACCCTTGGATCGGAAAGCCACCCGACCTTTCCCAGCCCCAGCCCGGTGAGCAGGCTGTTGAGCAGCCCATTCCGGTTGTACAGCATCACCCAGATGGTGGAGACGACCACCAGCGAGGTCATCACCGGCAGGTAGATAGGCGGTGCGGAAGACAGACTGGTAGCGGACTTTCTGGTTGAGCAGCAGGGCAGTCAGCAGGCCCAGGCGTCGGGACCGATGCCCATTCCCATCAACACGAACAGGGTCGTATTGACGAGCGTCTTGATGAAAATCGGGTCGGCGGTAAAAAGCTGGATGTAGTTTTTCAGGCCGACGAATGTCGCGGCCTGGATGCCGCTGAAATCGTTCAGACTCCACCAAAACGAAACGATCATCGGGATGAACAGGAAGACAATGATGGAGAGGACCGGCACGGCGATGAACAAATAGGGCATGGAATATTTGCTCATAAAGCGCCGGACAGCGATTTGGATAGGGGGCAACGCTCATAAGGTTCCCTGCCATTCTCCGGTTAAGACCAATCCGGGAATTCAGAACTGTCCTGGCTCACTTTTCCTCCGGGCGTGGAGGAAAAGTGAGCGCAGATCAATTGATTCTGTTATTGCGAGGAGCGGACTTTGCGATGAAGCGATCTCAGAAATGTCAGCATTGCACATCGAACCAAAGATTGCTTCTACGGAGTACGGCTCGCAATGACGCTAAGATGGATCTACTTCGTTAGTGCAGTCGTGCTGGTCTGGGCGGCCTCGTCCAGGGCATCCTTGACGGATTTCTGTCCGAGGGCGATCTGCTGCATGGCATTGGTGAAGGCCGCATCGATGTCGGTCCACTGGCGCACGTACGGGAAGTGGTGGGCGGTCTTCATCGTATCCAGGAACACGGCAAAGGCTTTTTCACCGCCGAAGTACGGGTCGGCCACATCGACCTCGGGGCTTTGCAGGGCCGCGGTCAGGGCGGGCGCGGCGCCGGCCAGTTTATAAACGCCGATCTGGTTCTGGACCTGCATGGCGTATTGGATGAACTTCCAGGCCGCCGCGCTGTTCTTCGATGCGGACGGGGATCATCAAGCCGGTACCACCCAGGTAGGAGCCGGGGTTGTTTGCCATAAGGATGCAAGGCCACTTTCCACTGTCCCGCCATTTCAGGAGCAGCGCTCTTCATGATGCCCATGTAATAGGGGCCATCCGAGAACATGGCAATGCGTCCATCCTTGACACCCTGGATGCGTTCGCCCTGGTCGGTGGTCCAGTTGATGGCCACGCCGGCCTGTCAACAGGCTGGCATCGAACTCGATCGCCCTGCACGGCCTCGGGCGAGTTGAAGACGACCGTCTTGTTGTCGGCGCTCATCAGGGATCCGCCGTTCTCGTAGATCCATTGCGAACCGTGGAAGGTGTCCGCATCGAATTCGTAATAGTATTTATCGCCTTCGTGCAACTGCTTGGCGACCGCCAGCAGCTCATCCCAGGTCTTGGGGACCTGCAGGCCCTTCTGCTGGAACAGGTCCGCCCGGTAATACAGGGCATAGGTATCGAAGTCATACAGGGCCGCCACGATCTTGTTGTTATAGGTGATGGCTTCCAGGCCGCCGGGTGTGTAAGAGTCCGCCCAGGCGACGCCGTTGAGCTTGCCGCCTGAGAGGGCTTTCAGGTCGGTGAAGGCGCCCAGGGCCGCCAGCTTGGGCAGCCAGGTCATGTCGATGGTGACCACATCCGGAGGCGTCCCGCCGGTCAGCACCACATCCAGCTTCTGGTTGGTGGTGTCCCAATCCAGGGCCTGGTAATCGATGGTGATATCCGGGTTGGCCGCCATGAACGGTGCAACCAGCGGTTTGAGCGGCGTGGCCTCGCCATAGTAATCCCAGAGGGTGATGGTGACCTTCTGGTTGGCTGCAGTCTTGCCTCCGCAGGCCGTCAGGGCCAGCATCAGGGAAAGACCGAGCAACAAAATGGAACGAAATGTTTTTTGCATATGCTTCTCCTTCTTGATACTATTGAGTCAAATCACAATTTCCATTCCACGATCGCGCCGTCGTAGGCGGGGATTTCCATCCGCCAGGCGCGATCCTGGAGCGATAAGGGTTGCCTGCCTTGACTTGTAATCTGGTTCACCTCCTTCAAGGCTAGATTTGAGACGACGGTAACTTGTTTTTGTTCAGGTGTGTGGTTGGCCAGGACGGCATAGCCGTGCTGCCCGGCTGACAGCCCGGCGACTTCCACGCCGGGGACATTCGTGGAAAACATCGGCTGGATCCCGGCCCATTCCGCCAGGGCGCGGTAGAGCAGGTGCGTGCTTTCCGGGCCATCGAAGGCAGCCGGTTGGACGGCGAGATAGCTCTCCAGCGGATAGGCGCTCAAGCAGTGTTTTCCCCCGGCCAAAGGTATTCGACACCAGCGCCGGCCGGCCTGAGCCATCCACGGCGATCGACCGTCCCGGAGGCCACATCCAGCGTGGCGGGCCAGTGCTTGCCATTGGATGGGTCCGCCCGGAAGCGGAATTCGGTTCCATCAGCCAGGCTGCCAAAGGGCTTGACCAGTTTGAGGACGACCTCTTCTGCCGGGGCATGGTCGGAGAGGCTTGCCCCGAACAGGTCAGCCATCCCGGGGATGGCGGCATCCGCGCACAGGCTGGCATACAGCGTGCCGCCCTGGTCGACATATGCGCGTGCGGTCTCCCAGAAAGCGGTATGGACGTGAACCAGGTTGCGCTCGGTGCTGGTCAGCGGAGAGGGCAGCAGCAGGAGCGGGTGGGCCTGCCAGTCGGTGTATTCACGCGGCATGTCCACCTTCCAGCCGGCCCGGCGTGCCAGGATGAAGGTGTTGAGCAGGCTGCGCGTCAGCCAGAGATTGGCCTCCCCGCTCTCGGAGACCTCCTGGGTGGAGGTATAAGGCAGGGCTGGCCGGTCCGGACAGGCCGGCACGTGACATATCCCCATGCGGCTTGGCCCATTCATGCGGGACGATCAGGGCGGCCTCCCCGGGGGCAGGCTGCAGGCCGGTCAGGTCCAGCTGGCTGAGCAGGCGGCTGAACTCCCGCAGGACCCGGCCGCGCGGGCGGTCCTGGCGGTCCCAGGTGGTCAGGCCGAACTGGGTCTCATGCGGGGCGCGCAGGTAGGGGGCGCGCCGGAAAAGTTCGGGGGCGGCATCGGTGTAGCACCAGGGCAGGAAGCCGCACGCCCCGGCCGCCAGCCCGGAGTAGAGCGTCACCCGGTCGAAGGCGGCGATGCGTTCCGGGTCGTACTGGGCCGAGGAGGCGCCGAACTCATGGATCATCACCGGATGTCCGGCGCCCAGCGAAAGGGTTGTCTCGAACGCGCCGGCATACGTGCCGCGCTCGGAGAGCATCGGGTCGGGGAAGCGGTCCGGGGTGTAGATCGAATACGGGTGCACCGAGAAGAAGTCCACCTCGGCGGCCAGGTTATCCGGGCGGAAGGGACCGTGGGTGATATCCTCCATGCTGGTGCCCACGCACAGCAGGTGGCCGGGATCGTAACGGCGCAGCGCTCCGGCGATCAGGCGGGTCCAGTTGATCGCCATGGCATCCGTGGTCTGGTCGCCGACGATCCAGAAAGGCGGCTCGTCGGTCAGGTCCCAGGCCAGGATGGCGGGTTCGGCCTGGTAACGGCGGGCGAACTCGGCGGCGTGATCGGTCTGCAGGCGCAGCATCTCCGGGTCGGCATGCGGGTGGCGGCCCTGGCGCCAGGGCAGGTCCCAGAAGGCCTCGCCGACCTCGCCGCCGATGAACAGGGCCGGGTGCAGGTAAATCCCATACTGGTGCGCCAGGCGGATAAAGACATCCAGCTGGCGGAAGGCCTCGGGGTTGTAGTCGCCCGGGCGGGGTTCGAACCAGGCCCAGAACAGGTCGAAGCGCACGGTGTTGAAACCCAGGTCGGCCATCTTGGCGAAATCCGCTTCCAGGTCGGCTTCGTCCCATTCGACCGGCCAACCCAGGCCGGTCTTGGCGGGCACCCAGTGGGCGCCAATCGGCAGGAAAGGCTGACCATTCTTAACGAAATAATTTCCGGTCATGGAAACAGGGGAAAGGGTCATGGGAGCTCCACTTGAACATCGAAACCGATCTCGAACAGGCGCTGCCAGGGCAGGTGAATGTTGCTGATGCGCACATCCCGGACCAGGCCGGCCTTTACAAAACAGTCGCGCAGTTCCCCGGCCGCGGCGGTCAGGCGGGTTCGCAGGCGCGCCTCGACCGCCTCCAGTTTATCCGCCGGCAGGCGCTCCATGCTGGGAGCCAGTCCCAGAGCTGGCAGGTCTTCATACATAAGCTGGGTTCGTTCGACGGCCTGGTAATAGTAATCGTCCAGGTAGCGTCGGAAAAGGAAAGCCGGTCTGTGCGGCGGTTTGCTGTGCGGGGAAGGATTGTGCTGCAGCATCAGCAGGCGCAGGACGGCCTGCGCCAGGACGGTGCCGAGTGTATTCCCGGCGGTGTTCCAGCCGGCGTAGGCCAGCAAGCGCGGAGCCACCTGTACCTGCGGCACTGGCGCAGGCAGGGCGGTCTGCATAAGACGTTGGCCAAGCAACAGATCCGCGCCGTTGACGAAGGCCACATCCGCCAGCGCCACCGGAAGCCCGGAATCCAGTGTCGACCTGCAGCGCCCGGACGAATTCCTCCACGCTGCGGCGCGGGGTGGTCATCTCCCGGCGGGTGAGGCGGTAATAGATCGTCTTTGGCGATGGGGACCTGGAAGGTGGGATCAGCAGTTCCCGGGCGATCAGCCCCTGCAGGTCGGCCGCTCCCTGGGATTCGGCCGGGGCGTTCACGAAGAAGCACCAGGTCGGCCTGTTCCGGCGAACTCGGCCAGGCATGCCATTCAACGGGGCCAGGTGCGCCTTGATCAGCTCGTGGATGGGGCGGTCTTCGTAGGCAGTGACTGTCCTGGGCAGAGGCCTGGCTGGAATAACGCGGCCAGACGTGTGGTGCAAAACCGGCCTTCTGGCAGGCGTAGCGTGCCAGCAGCAGGCTGGCAGTCTCGTCCGCGCCGGGATAGGTGATGGCGCGGTCGCTCAAGCCGCGCAGGCGGATGGCTCTCTGGAGCGCACGCGCTTCGGCGATGTTCCAGCCGTAGTCGGCGGTATCGTCCTGCGGCAGGAGCAGGTAGTCGAAGACGCCCTCGGCCAGCCAGTCCAGCATGGCCCGGTTGACGGCGTGGTTGCGTTTTCGACCCTGCAGGTAATCTTCGTAGACGGAGTCGGGGATCTGTGCCCGCAGCACGTGCGCACTCGGCCGTCTCGGCTGCATTCGCCTCGCCCAACCCGGATTTGTGTTCCAGGGTTGACAGGCGGAACATGCGGCTGCCGTAATTCCGCCCAGTAGGCCTTCTCCTCCTCGGCGGAGTTGGCGCGGCGAGATGCGCAGGATGACATTATAGGCCAGGATGAGCAGGCCAGGTTGCCTGGCTTTCAATTTCTTCACGATGGAGAGGCGCTCAAGCACCTGTTCGACGCTTTCGCTGGAGGTCCGCGAGGGGATCAAACCACCATAGCCGAGCGTGTCCAATGCCACCAGCAGGGCCTCCGCATGCAGGGCGGCTTTTTCCAGCCAGTCGACCAGTTCGGCGTGCCGGCTGGGACGCCAGGGGTTGCCCAGCCATTCACGCGGCGGCAGTTCGATCTCGAACCCGGCCAGCGCCGCCAGCTCGCGTGGATAGTCATAGTTGACCGGGCGGTCGTCCAGGGGCAGACAGGCCAGCCTTGTCATGCCGCACCAGCTTTCTTGAGGGCGTCCACAAAGCGGGCCGTGATCCATTGCGGGCGGGTGATGGCGCTGCCAACCACCACGGCATGCGCGCCGAGAGCCAGGGCATGGGCGGCCTGTTCGGGCGTGGCAATGCGTCCCTCGGCGATGACCGGGATACCCTTCGGCCGAAGCGCTGCCACCAACTGTTCGAGCAGGGCGAAGTCCGGACCGGGTTGGTCGGGGCTGTCAGCGGTATAGCCGGAGAGGGTGGTGGCGACGAACTCTGCACCGCAGGCGGCTGCAGCCAGACCTTCCTCCAATGTGGAGACATCCGCGAGCACCGGCAGCCCGGTGCGGTGGTGGATCTGTTCGATCAATTCATCAGACTTCACGTCGGGGTGGGGACGCAGGGTGGCGTCAATGGCGATCATGTCCGCGCCGGCTTCGGCGACCTGCAGGGCATGTTCGAGGGTCGGAGTGATGCGCACATCAAAACCGGGCAGGTCGACCTTATAAATTCCAATGATGGGTACATCCACTTCCGCCCGGATGGCGGCGATATCCGCCGGACCGTTGGCGCGGATGGCGACTGCACCGGCAGAGACGGCGGCACGCGCCATGGCAGCCATCATGCCCGGCGCCGAAGAGCGGCTCGTCCGGCAAGGCCTGGCACGAGACGATCAAGCCCTTGTGCAGACGGTGCTATCAAAGCCGGGAGGTCCATGGCAGCAGCCCTCACCCGATGAATTGGCGGCCGGTATAAAAGGTGAAGCGGTCGCCGCGATAGACCGAATCGACCGTCTCGATGGCATCGTAGTCCGCCGCGTAGGTGACCCGGTGGGCAACCAGCACGGGTGTCCCGGCTTTCAATTTGAGCAGGCGGGCCTGCTCCTTAGTCCGGCACGACCGCCTCGATCTCGGCATCCGCCCAGGTTGGCACGCGGTTGTATTTTTCGGCCAGGAGCGTGTAAAGCGAGCCGCTGCCAGGTCTTCCTGGAGCAGGCCGGGACAAAGCCGGCAGGGCAGGTAGGCAGTCTCGACCGCCACCGGCTCCTGGTCGGCCAGGCGCAGGCGCTTGAGCAGGATGACATGTTCGCCCGCGGGAAGTGTGCAGGCGTTCCCGGATGGCAGCCTCCGGCTCGACCTCCTTGAAGTCCAGTACCTGCGAGCTGGGGGTGAAGCCGCGCGCCCGGATGTCCTCGCTGAAGCTGCGGAAGCCGGAGATATCCCGGATGCGGGCCTGGGCGACGAAGGTGCCGCGGCCCTGCTGGCGGAAGGCGCGGCCCTGGCGGACGAGCTCGTCCAGGGCGCGCTTGGCCGTGATGCGGCTGACCTGGTACTGGCGCGCCAGGTCGGCTTCGGAAGGCAGCTGTGCCCCGGGCTGGAGCTGGCCGGCCTGGATCTGTTCCAGGATGACCTGTTGGATGCGGAAATACAGCGGGGATCTGGGTTGGGTAGGGGTTGCAGACATCCATCTGGCCTATTGTATTGATATGTTGATATATCAAGTTGGATTGGCTGGATGATACCCACAATCCGGGAGACTGTCAAGAGGGTTCGATAAAGGAACTATTAAGACGCTGGATACCGAATATCTTCTGAAGATCGGGGTTTCCGGCCACAATTCAGATCTCTTTAGCTGGTTCCTCAAACCCGGCGATCAAGGTCCCCTGGGCATGATGAACCTTCTGCGCCTTCACATAGCCGACGATCCGCTCCAGCCCTGTCTCGGAAATAGTGTAGAGGATGCTGTCGCGCTGCCAGGCGAAGCGGGCCTCGGGATAAGCTTTATTGATCCGGCGGGAACTGCCCGCCTTCAATAGCCCGACAACATCCGACACGGCCATGCTGGGTGGGATGGAGAGCACCAGGTGTAAATGATTGGAGGTCCCGTTAATGGCATGAGGGACGCAACCGAGTTCCTGCGCCTTGGCTCCCAGATAGGTATAAAGCTCCTTCTCCCATGCCGGTTGGATCAGCGGACGGTGATCCCGGGTGGGCCAGAGGATGTGATAATAGAGACGCCAAATGGACATAGCTGTATGATCCTATATCGATTATATCCGCTGGTTACCCTTCTTAACAAAATCACTCGACTGTATTCCCGAACCACCTCAATGGTACATACGGAAAGGCTTATTTCTTTCAGACCATCTCGAGGCTCAAACAGCGGTTCAATTCCCCTTGCGGGCACCAGTACTTGTTCCATATGATCTAGGATCCCTAACGAAGAAAAAGGTGCAGTTTTCCTTGATGGTTTCTCCTGGAAAATGGCACCTTTTGATTTATCCCTTGTGGGTGAAATATTAATTTCTGAGCAGGTGATATGCTTTTTCTAGGTATCTGAGCGCCCCAACATTTCAGCCATACCAACCGCGCCGATACCACACAGCAAATTCAGAATCTGAATGATCCAGTGGCCTGTTCTCAAAGGGCCGAGTTCTTCCTGGGCAAGTCCCAGGCCGGGAGCACCAATGCCTACACCGTAGCAAGGATCACCAGGCCAGTCGGAATTTTTGAAAGGGCTGCAAGGATGATAAGGTTAACAGGGTAATGACCAGGGCCGATCCTACGAGGATATGAATAGGAATCAGGAAGTCAGTATTACCTGGCCAAACAATGAACCCAAGAACCGATTGAATAGAACCGGTGATTCGGACAACCATCTGCAGATCGAAGAAGTTTTCATAAATTTCTCCTCGTTGAAATAGGCTGGATTTTCATTGATCCCTGCCTCCTTTGACCAGCTTCATGATTTCGTTCCGACTGGTATAAACCTGCACCAGCTTGCCGTCCCGCATCTGCAGTACCCGATCCACAAACTCGCACATGCGCAGATCGTGGGTGACCATAATCCCGGCGCGCTTCTGCTCATGGATCAGCCCGGCAAAGGTCTCCACCACCTGGTAGGCACGTTCCGTATCCAGGCTGGCAGTCGGTTCATCCGCCAGCACCAGGCTGGGGTTGTGGATCAACGCGCGGGCAATTGCCACACGCTGCTGCTGTCCGCCCGACATCTGTCCGGGCAGGTTGTTCATCCGTTCGCTCAGCCCCAGGCGTGCCAGCAGTTCACGGGCACGCAGCTTGCCGGCTTTATCCAGTCGATTGTTCAGGCGCAGCATCAATTCCACATTCTCCACCGCACTCAGGTACGGCACCAGGTTGTTGGCCTGGAAGGTGAAACCGATCTTCTCCCGGCGCATGACCACCCGCTCGGCTCTCTCATCCCGGCCAGGTCTTCCCCATCGAGCAGGATCTGACCGGAAGTGGGCTTCAAAAGCGCTGCCAGCATGGACAGCATGGTGGTCTTGCCGGAGCCGCTGGGTCCGACCAGTGCGACGAACTCACCCGCCTCCACCTGCAGCGAGACATTATCCACCGCAAAGATCGTGCCCGTATCCGCCTGGTATTGTTTAACTACCGAGTGGGTTTCGAGAGCATACTTGGATTTCGTCATATCGCTCATGAGCTTAGCCCCAGTGCCTTGAGCGGCTCGATCCGGGTTGCGTAGCGGATGGAGACCAATCCGCCTAATGGGCCGATCACCAGCAACGCGGCCAGTGCGATCGCGGAGGTTGTCCCATTGAAAACGATCGGTACCGTGGGCGGGAACGAGAGCGAAAACAAGTATGTCAGCGCTCCTCCGATCGCCACGCCAATGATGGTGATTACCACGATCTGGATCACGGAGGCAGCCGCTACGATCGGGTTGGATGTACCAATTGCCTTCAGCACACCGATCTGTGGCACCTTCTGCAGGAGCTGGATCTGGAAGAAACCACCGATCACCAGGAGGCCGATGAACAGGGTAAACCCGCCCTGCGTGTTCAGCGTGCTCTGTTGGGCGGTGTACCCCGGCAGGGCCTGGATGGCCTGCTTCAGTGTGGCAACCTGAATATTTTCCACCTTGTTGATAATATTCTGTTGCACTGCTTCGATACTTTTCGGATCCTTCAAGCTTGACCGCGATCACGTTTGCCGTTGCATTGGTGGAATTTATTTCTGCTTCGGATTGCGGGCGTTCGCGGTCCCAGGTCTGAAAGGGCAGAAATATGGAGGGGGTTGCAGGCTGTATTGTTGTCCGGTGGAAATGCCAATGATCTTCACGGTAAAGAATTTATCGGAAGTCCCTTGTGTGACACGGAAGGTCAACTCGTCCCCTACCGTCATTTTCGTGCGGAAAGCAGTATTCCGGTCGATGATTACCTCTTCGGCTGTGCTCCGGTTGAGTTTTCGTCCTTGTACCACCACCGGTTCACCAACATGACCCGGCTCCACGCCCAGCAGGGCAACCTTGATGCTTTTTGTGCCTCCATCCAGTATCAATGTGGCGTTAGCGGTGCCGATCATGCCGGCATCTGCCACACCCTCGACGCGCCGCACTTGTGCCACCCGATTCGTATCCAGCCGGCTGGCCGAGATCAGGAAGTCCGACTTGTCCTGGTAGATGAGCAACTCTCCATTCAGTTTGGAAATATATCCGCGGTTGCCGTTGCCCAACCCCTCGCCCAATGCTGCGATGAACAGCACCAGCAGGGTGATCAAGGCGATCACCATGCTAACCAGCAGGAAGCGCCCGCGGTTGCGCCAGATCTCTTTCAAAGCCAGGTAACTGGAAACAGAAAAGATCTGTTTCATTTGCTCCTCCCGGACTTGCCGCTTGATTTTTCCACACCGGGTCCCACCGGTCCATCGAAAGACTGATCCCAACCGGTTGAAAGTACACCATCCAGCAACAGCTCCAGCGGTGGGTGATCGGCGATATTATCGTAGTAATAAGGCAGTTCGATCCGTCCATCCCGACTGATGATGAATGTCCCTGACATCTGCATGGCATCCTGCCCGGCCGGCGGTACTTCCACCAGGTAACCCTTCTTGCGTGCCTTTGCAGTTGCTGCCCATACCTTACGGTTCAGGAAGGTCTGGAACAGGTCGCCACGTTCCAGCCCATAGGCCTGGTAGGCCTTGCGTTCCGGGTCTGCCAACGCCAGCAGGCCGGGCGCAAATTTATTGGCGAACTCGGCGGTTGCTTCCGGCGTTCCCTGCATGATTACGGCCATTCCCAATCCTGCCTTCTCAATCGCTTTCCTTCCCCGCGACCAGTTCATCCAGCATTTCCTTGCACTGCGTGCAGCCGAAATGGCGGGTGAAAGCCAGCAGCAGGGGCCCTTTGGCCCACAGGCTGGAAAGTTGTACGGGCTTTCCGGATAGGTCAA
Organism: uncultured Chloroflexia bacterium; assembly: GCA_963830665.1. Lineage (GTDB taxonomy): Bacteria > Chloroflexota > Anaerolineae > Anaerolineales > Villigracilaceae > UBA877. The sequence goes on along the minus strand of CAWHNM010000015.1, from coordinate 2,667 downwards.
GTACCGCCAGGTCCGGGGCAATATTGTTGAAATTAAGTTGCTTCTTTTTTGTCATTTCTCTCCTGACTGATCATGTACCAAAACCCAGTTGTACATAAACCACTATCCTGGTTGGAATTCGAGCCTCGAACTCTCTTATTTGCCTGTATTGAAGCGTACGTCCACGCTCATGCCGGAAAGCAGGTTGGCAGGAAGTTTATCCAGGAGGATGGTAACCTTGTAGATCACATCCCCACCGAGGATATCCGACAGCGGCGAGATCGCGGTTACTTTCCCGGCCACGTCCTGATTCAGGGCTTTGATGGAAACCGTGGCTGTCTGGCCGAGCTTGACGTTCGGGATATCCCGTTCACTCAGGTCGGTCGTCTCGACATGCATATGGGTGACATCAATGATGATCAGGAGCACCTGGCCGGGTGAGACGTAGTCTCCAACGCTCATTATAACAGATGCCACCTCTCCGGAAAATGGTGCCACCAGGCGGGTGGCATCCAGATTATTCTGAGCAGTTTGAATGGCGAACTTTGCCTGCCTGAATGATTCCAAGGCTGAACCACTGGCATCCTCGGGTATGTTTCCCCCAGTCAAGAAGGACAGGTAGTTTTGTGCATTTGTCAGCGTGGCCTTGGCCAGATCCAGAGTTGCCTGGGCCTCATCCATTTGTCGCTGGGTGGGCGCCTGTGAATAGAGACTCCAGTAATAATGGGCGGTATCGTAGGCTTGCTTGGCGTTATAAAGCCTTTGGTAGGCTTCTGCATCCCCTGCGTTGTTAATATAATCCCCCACATTCGCACTATCATAGGCATCCTGGGCCTTGTCCAGTGCATCCTTTGCAATCACATAATTGGCATAGTAGTTTTGTACAAGTGCATCGTTTTTCCAATACTGCTGGTTGTTCAAGGCGGTCTGCGCATTGGTTACATTTTTCTGCGCCGTAGTGATAACCAGTTTGGCATTCGCGATAGCTTCAGGGGAATTTAATTCATGCAAAGCCATATTGGCTTGCTCCAACTGGATTTGCTGGGAAGAATCATCCAGGGTACCAGCACCTCGGCCAGCCTGGACCTGGTCGCCAGCCTTGACTTGAACGAGCTTGACGTTGCCCGCCAGCTTGAAAGCCATTCTGGCCTGCTGGTCGGCGACCACAACCCCCGAGGCGGTTGCACCTCCGCCAGCGCCACTGCTGGAAGCAGGTGTAGAGGCATTGTTGCCCGACATAACGGTCGGGAGAGCAGCCAAGGTTTTTGTGCTGCTTCCGCACGCTGCCAAGGCCAGAGTTAGTATTATAAACAAGAATAGTTTCGATTTCATTCGATCTCCTTTTCTAATAAAAAATCACTGTTGTGACAATTCGTTACGGGACACATACTGGTTGAGCCAGTCGGTGATGAGCCCCTCCTGCCCCAACTCGGCGAGAATGCAATGGCCATAGTCAGTCAGGTAAGGGAGGAGTTCATGTGCCGTGATCTGGTGACTGGTGAGCAAGCTCTTGATCCAGTCCAGTTCGCTTTCCATGAGAGCAAGGTCGCCCAGATCCAGTGCCGCGGAAAGCTTGCTACCAAAGAAGGAATTAACCTCTTCGATGGCCTCGATCTGCAGGCCATCTTTTTGCAGTTTCTCAAACAAGGCATGCTCGATCAACAGACGAGCTTCCCGAAAAAGTCTGGCCAGCGCCCAATAGCTTTTATCCACCCCAACAGCAGTCGGGAAGAAGGCCGGCACCAGGATCAACTGTTCGATCTTGTTCACGGCCTCCTCCAGGCTCTCCCCCAGGAAGGTGGCCGCGATGCGCTTGCGTAGTTCGGGAATGTAGTTGAAGATCAAGCCTCCGTAGGCCAGTGGGACGCCCCGTTCTCGGAGAGCCAGGGCCATGGATGCCAAGCTGGCGGCAGTGACAAGCTGCTGGGCAGCGAGCACAACCAGGTTGGGATGGATGGCAACGACAGCGGCATCCATCTGCTCGATGGGGATGTCCGCCCAGATAGACAACCTTCACTCCCCTGCGCTGCAGGAACAGGCTAAGCAGTAGAGCCGGGAAGGTGCACGCCGCCAAACGGGCAGCCGACCAGCACGGTCTGGGCACGGGTGGGCTGGGGGGCGGCGGTGATAAGCGTTTCGAGGCGGCGGATGGCCTGGGCGGATGCGAAATGCTCCTGCTGGGGGGAACACCTCCAAGATACCATTGTTCTCCGATGATCTGCAGCCCTTGCCGAAGAATGGCGTCACAGGCCTTCTCGACGGGGTACAGGGCAAAAGCCTGATTCAAGGCATCTTCTGCCTGGAGCGTATCGAAGGCCAGGCAACCATCCAGCCATTTTTGGCGCAGGAGCTCGATATTCGCTCCGATGGCTGGCATAGGGGAGGAGGTTTTCGCGAAGGATGCCCCTTCCAGGGGGTCCTGCCCGACGGCGATTAAGTCCCTGCAAAGTTTGACTGCCCGGCTGATGCTGAGGCCTTCGGCCTTCCGTTCTTTCAACCATTTTACGATGGCAATATCGTACTCGGAATAAAGACGGTGCCCACCGGCGGTCCGCTGCGGGCGGGGCAGTTCATAACGACGCTCCCAGGCACGCGTAGAACATCGGCCTTTAGCCCCGTTTCTTTCAGGACGACCATCAAGTTATATGCAGGGGAGCCGTCTTGATCATTTTATATCGACCTATTCTC
>CAWHNM010000014.1:0-142164 GCA_963830665.1 uncultured Chloroflexia bacterium | reverse complement strand
CCCGAATTCGGGATAAGCTTATTATCCCGAGGATTTGCAAATCCCGAGGAATCGGGAAAACGCCTTGAAAGGCAGGTTTATAGGCAAATTTGGATAAAATCCTCGGGATAATATTTTTCCATTCAGTTCATCGTCATTTCAGGCCGCACAGCTTTAATATCATTTCTTCATTATCCTGCCATATGGGTCCTACTGTGGATGCCTGTTCAATATCTCGTTTGTCGATTTTTTCCAGGGCAGCTCTCATCATGGATGTATCGGTGGAAGCGTAAATATCCGTTGTGTTGATGCTGACATGGCCGAGGAAGTCTTTGATGTATGAAAGCGGAATGCCTGCCTGGTACAGATGCATTGCCCTTGTATGTCGAAACAGATGAGCATGCATTCGTAACGGCACTTCCGAACACACCTGGTGGGCAGATTTTGCGTAACGTTTCAAGAAATAAGAAACATTATCCTCCGACATCCTGCCTTTCAGCCCTTTGATCAGGGTATAAAAAAGATATTGATCATTTTTTCAGATAACCATCCGGGTGAAATATTTTCATGTACTCATGTAAATGTGCAATGGTTTTATCCATCAACGGTACGGCGCGGGTTTTGTTCCCTTTTCCGGTCAGGTAAATACAGGGAGTCTGGTCATTCAAGTGGATATCCTTCAGCTTCAAATCCAGAATCTCCTGGATCCGTGCACCCGTGTCATACAAAAGGATCATAAAAAATCGATCGCGCAGCCCGCATCGAGTATCAGGGTTTGGTTGCTCCAGCAGGATCTTCAACGCTGTTTCGGACATATATTCCACTCTGTTTCTCACCACCTTTTGTGATCGTACCTTTTGAATGTCCATATAGATTGCCATCAGTGCAGGATCTTCCATCGCACAATAATGAAAAAAGGATTTCAATGCTGCCAGCCGATGGTTCTTTGTCGAGGCTTCACAACCACGCGTGTTTTGAAGCCATGCCAGGAATTCATAGATGACCTCATGGTTGATCATGTCAAAGTTGATCTCGGTAAAGGAGATCGCCTTTTCCTCCAGCAGGAATTTTCGGAAAAGATTGATGGTGTCACGATAGGCCTTCACCGTATTCTTGCTGTAGCATTTGTTTTTTGGAAGGAAAACAGTCAGAAAGCCCCTCACATGTTTGAAAAAGCTATCATCCTGCTTCATATTTCACCTCCGGGATCAAGTGCGCACATTTTTCCAGCGTTTTTTCCTTGAACAAAGGGAAGAATTCCGGAACAAAATGCAGATAGTAATCGGTTTCCGTTAGGTGAGCATGACCAAGATACATGCTGAGATAGGGTAAATAGGCATTGAGGTCTTTTCCCTCTTGTACCCACAGGTTTAGACGCTTCACCGCGAAGGTATGTCGAAAATCATGTACACGGGGCGGATTTCCGCTGCTGATGTTCGTGAGGCCTGTTTTATTCCAGAAAAGATGGAACCAGTAGTCAATCATGCTATTGTCGTAATGTTTGCCACATTGATTTGGGAAGAATGCGACGCGGTCAGGGAAAATACGGCTGACTTTAGAATGGTAAATCACGACAGAGATCGAGAACATCTTCCGACATCATCACGTTGCGGTCTTTGTTGCCCTTGGACTGCCGGATCGTCAGCTTCCCGGTTTCCAGATCAACATCTTCCACTTTTAACAACCTGGCTTCTGAGGAGCGTAACCCGCAGCAATACAGCACCCGAAAAAATACGGGAATGACAAGATGCCTGGCAGGACTAACACGGACTAACCGGACACCGATCAATTTCAGCAAAAAACGCCTGAAGTTCCTGATCTGTAAAGATATGAGGAACATACCGGGTCTGCTTTCCGGGGATTCCCGGTGGGATGACGTATGCCTCGATGCCAAGACGGTTCATGTATTTTGCCAGTTGCCGTATCGGAGTAATTCGACGCATAAGACCATTCACATGTTCATCCTGCCGCTTTTCTGCCCAATGCATGGCCATCTCTTTGGTTAGAGTAGTTTCATCAGGATAATGGTTCATGCAGAAAACGCTAAATGCTTTCAATATCCGGGCAGAAGAATCGTAGGGGTAACCAATCGATCTTTTCTGTTCGATCAGACCTTCAATATAGGGTTTGAAGTTCCCGGAGACAGGCGTATTCATAGCAATTCCTCCTTGGTAACTTCAATTCCCGTTAGACCCAGTGCACAGGCACGCAGATGCACCAGGTCCGTCGACAAATAGATCTTCGTGGAATCCTTATCCCGATGTCCCAGGATACTGGAAATGATCGGAAGCGGTGTTTCTTCCGCAAGCAGGCGCGCTGCCAAGGAATGGCGAAGACAGTGAAATCCCTTCCGGTCCTGCTTGCCTTGCCGTATACCCGCTGCTTTCATCATCTTGCGACTGATCCCATAACAGGTAGAACGTCCTGACAGTTTTCGATAAGGTGCCTGGGTACGCAGAAATAGATAGGGCTGTTGCGAATCCGGTCTTCCGTTCAGGATGTAATCCGCAATGGCGTTTCCAACATCGGTCAGCAAGGGCAGGACAAGGGGGGTACCTGTTTTTGCCTGTACGATCTCGATGGTATTGCTTTTCCATTGGATATCACCCAGTTTCAGGTTGACGATATCAATGGATCTCAAGCCGGTTCTGAGAGCCAGTAACAGCATCGCATAATTGCGTTTCCCCGAAGCTGTCGTACGATCCACCGAATCAAGAAGTTTCTGTTCCTCTTCGGATGTGATCGTCGGGACAACAACGGTTTTTCTTCCAGAACTACTGGGTATGGCACGGCTGAGACAAAATTCTGTCAGGTTCTTGGCTCTCAACAAACCTGAGAAAAGAACGCAGAGCCGATAAAACCGTTCCCATACTGGTTGGCTGGTACTGTTTTGAAATAAAAGGGATAAAGAGAACTGACATCGTTCCCCCGGACTTCCGAGATATCCTTGACTTTCCTCTGTTCCAGGTATTCTAAAAATTGCCTTGAAACGATGTTCATAGATTTGGATGGTACCGGCACTTTTTCCTTCTTTCTCGAGACAGTTGAGATAATCCTTATGCAAGAGAATGTAAGCCGATTGGAGTAAACATGGTCGGGTGGTCATCTTTATGGTTTTTCCATGTGACGCTGGCCATACTCATAACACTCTATCAACATTAGCACTGTCAGGCGATCTAACTTATATCGCCACTCTTTTATAGCTCCGGCGTCCAATTTTGCTTTTGACTCAAGGACATATTGTTCTGCCAGTTGTTTTGAAAACATAACCTGATTGTTTTCGATGAAATAATCGGTTAATGCTCTCCAGGCCATCTGGTACCGATATACCGTTGACTGGCTGTGCTCAAATGAACGGATGGAATCTATTCGTTTGTACAATGAGCTCGGTTATTGCTATTTCGTCCATATTTCATCTCCATAATTGTTGGTTTGGGAAATCCTTGCAACCAATTATGAAGCACATAGGCTGGGGAGATAGCGATTATTTATGAAATATTATCCCGAGGATTTGCATGTGAAGTTACGACAGGAAAATGCGTTTTTATTACTAAAGTGGCCCCCAGACAAGCGTGGAAGCATTTTGGATGGGTTGCTTGAAAAACTGACCCGAGAACGCCACCGATCATGGAAAATCCTCGGGATTTCCAAATCCTCGGGATAATAATACACGTAGGCAGCCTGGGATCGAGGCGCACCTGGGACGTGTGCGGCACAGGTGTGGCCGGGCTGGTTGGAGCCGGAGTAATAGACATAGGTGGCCTGGGGATCGCGGAAGGTGGCAAAGCGGCAGTGCTCGCGGCAGGCGGGCGTATCGCATTGGCAGCCTTCCTTGCCGGCCGTCCGGGCCGGGCAGGGACGAGCGGCGGCAGGCTCCGAACAGGCCGGGACCTGGTGGAGGCAGAGCATGTGCGAGCGGGAGTCGATCAGCTGGCAGTCGGTGGAGAGAGAGATGCCGCTCTGGGGAGGATCGTCGGGGAAAGTGGAGTGGGTGGGAACCAGGCCATAGGCCATGAAAGGCCAGCAGCAGGCTGTCCTGACAGGCGTAGAACCAGTTTTCGGGGGTATTTTGGAAGGCCATGCGGAAAGTGGAGCGGCTGGGCAGGTCATCTTCACGAAAACCGAGCGCCTGGCGGTAGAAGTGGCCGCGCTCGGGATGGCGAAGTTCGCTCGCCAGGGTCGCCCAATCCCAGCTGCGGTAGCGGGCCAGGAACATGGCCAGGCCCAGGCTGAGCGGATCGAAGGGTGGCGGTCCGAAGTGGCTCTTGAAGCGGGCGCCGAAGTAGGGCCGCCAGGCGGAGAAGTCGAGGAGTTCAGGCACAGGTCGAAGGGATCCATGCCAGCCAGATCGGCGCTGGAATGCAGATGGTCGGGAGGCAGCCACTGGTAACAGGAGCGGCAGGCAGCGTCCCTGCCAGGGCGGGGGATCGCCGGGGGTGGGCAAGCCGGAATGGCAGCAGGGGCCGGATGGCTTCCCAGCGGAAGAGCTCCACGAAGTTGGGGATGAGCAAACGGCGCTCGGCCGCCGGGAGGCTACGCGTCTCGGCCAGTTGGCTGCGCGAGAAACTCTTCAGCTGGTGGAATGGACTGTCTCGGCATAGCGATGGCGGCAACTACAGGGGTGGCGGGAACCAGGACTTTGTTCATGGCCGCCTCCTCCGGCTGCGCTGCCAGGTCCGGTTCAAGGCAGAGCGCTTGCCGGTAGGCCTGGCGGCTGTCCTGCTCACACAGGCTGCGCAAGCGCATGGACAGGGCGGGCAGCCGCAGCAGCACCAGGCATTGTTGCGCAATATCCGGATGCGTTCCCCGCTGACCCTCAGCTGCTGGCCGATCTCTCCCAGACTGAGCGGTGGCTGCCCGGCCAATCCATAATACCAAACGATCACCTGCCGTAACCGTTCCGGCAGGCATTCCAATTCTTCCCGGAGCAATTGGCGCAGCTGCTCCTCGCTGCCAGGCTTCTTCAGCCTGGTCGGACAGATCGAACCACTCCTCGACTTCAACATAGCCCTTGGGACTGGTCCGCAGTCCCCACGCAGCGCCAGAACTGGTTGTGAATGGCCAACCCGGCATACGTTGAGAATGCCGTGCCTCGTCCAGGATCAAAGTGCAGGATCGACCGCCACAAGGCGATCCGCCCTTCCTGGATCAGATCCTGATACTCGATTCCCCCGATCCCCTGCCGTTTGAGGATGTGATGGATCAAGCCTTCGTTTCCCCGCAAGAGCGCCTCCAGACAGTCTCGGGCAACCTGCCTGGGCGCAAGCAAAAATGTCCACTCTTTGAGAGTGGCAAACAGGTACAATAGTCATAGCGACATCTCCTTTCAGGTATCGGAAATTGGCGTATTCCTAATTTTCCTGCAAGAAGGTGTCGCTGTGTTGTTCCTGAACGGGCTAATTTGGAGTTAGTGTCTTCTATTTTTTGTCGGCTTTCACATCCCTACGGAAGAGGTCAAATAATTCTTTTGTCGGCTTTTATCCGATAAAAGAACTTGCATAGTTTATTTGTCGGTAGTTACTTCTGTTTCATTTGCTCAATGGAGGTTGACCACATTTTTGCCCGAATAATCGCTACCCAGGCTCCTTCTGAGCCGACAAAATATTCGTATGGCTGGTTTTTTGTTGGAATCGGCCTCGACAATTCCTAAAATCGGATCCAGTGTAACTAAATCGCAAAATCGGTTACACGTGCGCCACCTATTACCAGAGGGATTGTATTCCTGCCCCAACTAGCCGCGCAACTGTATGTCTGCAGGCCCTGCTTACTATGGATGTTTCGCCCAAGTGGTAAAAGTAATAAGTATCTCTGTTCAGATTCAGAAATGTCCGTGCAGATCAGTGAAGATTGGCCTATTCTGAAATACGTATGCAAGAGCTCTAGTGTATGGAATAATGGCCGCTCAATCGCGGACCTGCCGCCCGCGACTGTAGCGCGTTTACAGAATTATCGTGAAATCGAGCATGGAGTCTCGCCAGTCTCGTCGCTGTTGCCAAGGCTTTGACTCAACTCAATCTGAGTTGAGTTTCTTGTTTTTTTGAGTTGAGATTTATGTCCCTGACTTGTTGCATAATCCCCTACACATGCTTAACTCATACACTGTGGGCGATTTTTTGAATAAAGTTGATAATGGGTTTGTTTTTTTTTTCACTTACCGGCATCATTCTAGCTTGGTTCCCGAGAGCTCAAGCCGGTTTACATGTCTGCCCAGGTCTTATATTCTCTTACAGTTCGAAGTCCACATTTTCATCAGATCGATCACATGCTCAGTGCTATAATTGACCATAGAATGGCCGGATTTGTATAGAACTTACAAGATGCTGGGCAGTTCTCACTCAAGCGAATAAGCAAGTCTCGAAACTGTTTCACTCATGGAGCTGCAACCAACATAGAGGCCTGACTAGCGTCACACCGGCTCCTGTGTCGGTTGAAGGCTCCATCTGGCATGAATTTGGGATGAAACTGCCGTTGTTTGACAGGGAAAAAAGGTCTATACTGGCGGGGAAGAAATCACAAGCTTAATGCTTCCAGCAACCACCCACAGCGAAAAGGACAATCCAATACAAGTACCCTCATGGACACTTTTGCCTTCATCATTCATCCGATCGATCCGAAACGTGACGTCAGCCGCAAGTATCCGTTCCTGGGGCGCGTGCTTGGGCTCCCGGTTGACCAGCACGTATACGGCAATCGAAATTGATCCTACGAAGCCTGTCTTTCGCCTGGGGCTTTATTCCCTGGCTGCCTGGATAGTACCGCCTCAACATCCGCACGGCGTGCCTTTCCAGGGTCCTTGAACTTCCTGCTTTAACGAGGTCACAACTCCCGCCCACCGGCAGGCAGTTTCCGCATCCCCGCTCAGCCGTTTGGCAATATAGGTTGAGAAACAGGTGTCGCCCCGGCCCGTCCGACCGGCAAGGGAACGCGGATTAAATGGGGCAGTATGGAACTTCCCATCAGCAAGAACGGTCACCCCGGAGGTTTGGGTTAAGACGATCTCTTTGGGCCCGAGGGCGTGCAGTTTGAGGGCAGCCGCATGGAGATCTGATAACCCGGTCAGGAATTCAGCCTCGGCCTTATCCACCTTCAGGTAGGTGATACATTTCAGACCTTCAACCATTTCCGCCCAGGGTTGGAAGATCAAGTCATTCTCCACCGGGACACGCACAAAGCCTTGAATATCCATTCCAACCGGGGCTCTTTTGGATAACGCTTGCAGGAGAGGCAGATCAACTTCACCGGCGAATAATGGAGTAAGCATGATGACCCGGGTGCTTAAATCCGGGATCTGGGCAAGGTTGTATTTCCCGCCAAATCCGATCGGTTTGCAGATGCGGGTTTCCATATTTGAAGATGCGTAATAATTGGCGATACCGGAAGTCCCGTCTGCCGGGGTGGCAAAAACCTGCACACCTTCGGAGCGCAGTTCCTCCAGGCGTGGAAAGTCATCCGGGTGCAGGCGCGTCACCACGGCAACGCGCGCTCCGAGCCGTTTGGCCACGACGCTGCCGTAATAGACCCCCCCGCCGGAGGCAATTTCTTCAACGCCATCAACAATCAATTTGTCTTTGGCGAAATTGCCGATCATGACAATATCAAAATCAGGCATGAGCTACTCACCGGGCAGAACCTGGATGCAGCCTTCCGCAAATCCAACGGTCACCTGTTCGCCTTCCGGGAAGAGTTCCATCACATATGGATCCGTTTCCAATCCGGTGATCAATTGCCCGCTTACTTCGACATCATATTCGATCACATCGCCAAGATAGACGGCCCTGCGAATGACCCCCTTGAACAACTCGCCAGTTTTCTTTATGCGAATCATCTCAGGGCGGACGATCAAAGTAACTGCTTCCTGCTGTATTGAATTCCCGTTGTATATTCGTAAGTTCAATGACCTCGCCAAGCGCTTTCACTGTCAAATTACTTGTCGTTCTTCTCCTGAACCTCTCCGGGAACAAAATTAGCCCGTCCGATGAAATCTGCTACAAACCGGCTGTTCGGAAAACGATAAATTTCCACCGGAGTGCCAATTTGCTCGATGATGCCCTGGTTCATCACCACGATTCGGTCAGAGAGCGTCATGGCTTCGATCTGATCATGGGTGACATAAACGCTGGTGATGTTCATCTCTTTCTGGATGCGCCGGATCTCGGTACGCATTTCTTCGCGTAATTTCGCATCCAGATTTGAAAGCGGTTCGTCCATCAACAGAACTTTCGGCTCCATGATCAAAGCACGCGCCAGCGCCACGCGTTGCTGCTGTCCGCCGGAAAGCTGGGTCGGAGCTCGATCTCCATATCCTTCCAGGTGAACCAGTCCAAGAACTTTGTCCACCCGTTCTTTGATGACGGATTTGGACAGCCTTTGAACATTCAACCCATAGGCAATATTTTCAAAGACGGTCAGGTGCGGGAAGATGGCATAACTCTGAAAAACCATTGACATTTCGCGTTTATGCGGAGGCAGTGAGTTGATCTCCTGACCATCCAGGGTGATCCTGCCCGAGGTCGGAAACTCGAAACCGGCGATCATTCTCAAGGTGGTTGTTTTGCCACAGCCGCTGGGTCCAAGCAGGGTGACCAATTCACCCTTTTTAATATCAAGACTTACATCGTGAACCGCCGTGACTTCGCCTGCGCTTCCACGTGGAGGAAACACTTTTGTGATATTTTTCAAGGTCAGGTACATTGATTTACCTCGATTTTCAAGAATTAGAATCCCTGGCTCATATCCACTGAGCCCCTGCCTTTGAACAACTTATTGACGATCAAATTGAGCACAAGAATGGCGATCATAACAAAGATGATGATGACCGTTGAGTAGGCTGCCGCGATGCTCACCCCACCCTGTTCCCATTCGCTCAAAATCGAGGCGGTCACGATCCTCCATTTGGCGCTGACCAGGAAAATGATCGCGGACAGGCTGGTCATGTGCCTGGTGAAGCTGAAGATCAGGCCCGCAAACAAGGCCGGCAGGATGAGCGGGAGCGTGACCTTTCGGAAGGTGTATTGTGCATCCGCGCCCAGAATATTGGAGGCTTCTTCGATGGATGGATCGATCTGCTGCAACGCAGCCACCCCGGAACGGACAGAGGCAGGCAGGCTGCGCACGATGAATGCAGCCATGATGATATAAGCGCCTCCAACCATTGCAAAAGGCTATCCCGACAAAAGAGAGCGCACAAGGTACGGCGAGCCCAAGCACCCCAAGACCGATCCGGAAGCCTTTCCCCTGCGTGCCCTGTAAAAGGATCACCCCGGCAAAAACAAGGGCAATCGCCAGCAAGGCCGGGGTTGGTTGAAGGAGCACCTTAATATAATCTGCAATCTGGAAGATGGCATTGCTCCAGAAGCCTCTTTCCAGGGTCCGGCTAAAATCAGCAATTGGTTTTGATAATAGCGCGGCCCAATTGGTGGACATCACATAAACGCCGATCAGGGCGGTGACCAATGGCTTGCAAAATTTTCTCTGTGTGATCATAAGGAATACCGCGATCAGCACATACATATCCTCCGAGATAAAAGTACATGCGTGCCTGGATTCCACTTTTGTGAGCCCCACACCCAGGGCAGTTCCAACGATCAGGATGATGATCCGTTCAGCCGCATTTTTCCCGACAACCTGCGCGTAGAACAACGCCAAAACTGCGTAGATTGCGATTGCCAGAGCCAGGGGCGGTTTGTTAAACGCCAGGATAAAACCGATCCCAAGGATGGTGCCAGGAACCGCGCCGCCGAGGTTGGAGGTAAAATCCAATACATCCTTGCCGGTAAATTTTTTTCTGACCACCAGCCAGGCAATGATCATTCCCAAGATGGCTGCAAAGGGGGTTGCCAGGGCGCTCAGGAAAGTGGTATCCAGGATCGCTTCGACACCACGCGTGATGGTCATGGACCAATGTTTTAATGTCGGTGTAAAATCCACACCCCAGGCGGTGCTAAAAGAGCCGTAAATGATCGTGGCATATAACAGGATGATGAAAGCAATGATCAGGTAAGCCAGAATATTGAATCACCCAGCGGATGAGCGGGTCTTTTTCAACGATCTGCGAACCGGCTGGTTTGCCGGTAACGGAAATATATGTTCGTCGATTCACGTAATAACGCTGGACCATGAAAATGACCAACGTCGGAATGATCAATACGAGAGATAAAGCGGAGGCTTTCTGAAAGTTATACTCTCCGATCACCGCCATAAAGATCTGCGCCGATAACACCGTCTTATTACCCGCAATGAATAACGGGTTCCCCAGGTCTGCCAGGGACTCCACAAATAACAGCAAAAAAGAACCTGCAATCCCAGGGATCAGGAGGGGCAAGGTGATCGTCCTGAATAAGTGGAACCGGCCTGCACCCAAACTGGCTCCGGCTTCTTCCATGGCCGGATTCAGCCGCTCGAGCATGGCTTTGAGGATCAAATATGAGACGGAGAAAAAGGTGATGGTTTGGACAATAACCAGCCCATCCAGTCCATAAATATCATTCATCCCTTTAACAAATTCGATCCCGAGAAGTTTATGCGTGATCAAACCATTACGACCAAATAACAGGATCATGCTTAATGCCAGGGCAAAGGGTGGTGAAACAGTCGGAACAAGCGCCAGCCAATGCACGAAGCGCTTTCCGGGGATCTGGCAGCGGACGATCGCATAGGCAAAGATGAAACCAACCAGTGTTCCCGCGCGTGGCAGTCAATAACCCCATCTGCATGGTATCGAGTAAATGATCTGACGAAGCGCAGGTCCATAGTAATTGTCAAAATAGCGTGCAAAGTAAGTGATATCCCATGCGCCTTCTTCTGGAGACAAACCCCCCTGCCGCTGAGCGATATAAGGGAAAAACAACAAATACAAATATGAAGATACCAGAAAGCAACAGGCTGATGGAGAGTACAGGATCTCTGCCGATGAGGGAAAACTCGCGAATTCGTCTGGTGAGGCTTGAGGATTTTATGAGCGGGAGAATCTGGGCTGGATGAAATGGTCTGCATAATCCTCCTGGGAATGGAATTCTGGGCGGCTTGCGCCGCCCAGAATTTGAGAATCAATTACGGGTGCAGGTTTTCAGCATTGGCAATTTCATTGGTGAATTTGTCAACGAAGGCAGTCTTGTTCTCACCACACCAGATGAAATTATAGTCGATCAGATTTGCATCCATCAATTCGGGGTGGGAGAGCGCAACACCATTGACCGTGGGAGCCTGGTAGGCGTGGTATTTCGGTCCCAAGGCCTGTCCTTCTGGAGAGATAGCCCAGTCATACCACAAATGGGCAGCCTGGATGTTCTTGGCACCCTTCAAAATTGCTTCACCGCCAATTTCGTAGCCGGTGCCTTCGGCAGGGAAGGTGAGCACCAGGGGCATCTTATTGTTGTCAATTTCGTTGACAGTATCGTGAGAGAAAACGATCGCCACCGCAGCTTCACCCTGACCAACGAATTTGGCCGGTGCGGCGCCGCTTTTCGTGAAGGATGACATTTGAGCCGGCGTATTTCTTAATATATTCCCATCCAGCATGCTTCACCACGGATCTGGAGAACTGTGCATAAGGGCTGTGTAGGAAGTTCCGGAAGTTGAGGGGTGGGCAACCATCACCTGATCGGTAAACTCGGGTTTCAGCAGATCGTCCCAGGAGGTGGGTGCTTTGGCATCCGGATGGGCTGCGAGCCAATTGGTGTTGGTGGCAAAACCCAGCGTACCAACATAAATACCAACCCACTGATTGTCAACATCTTTCATTAACTTAGGATTGCGGATATTGACAAAATTCGGAGAATCATAGGTTTCGAGCAAACCCTTGCCTTTTGCTGAAACAAAACTGTCAATGGGGCCTCCCCACCAGATATCAAAGGTCGGAGCATCTTTTTCGGCTTCGATACGGGCCAAGGCTTCGCCTGCAGACATGCGAACATAATTTACGGTGATCCCGTATTTTGCTTCGAACTCCTGCTTCATTCCCTGGCACCACTCTTCCTGCGGGGTGCAGAGTACATTGAGTTCGGTGTCGGTGATGACAAGTGGAGTTGCGGTGGGAACTTCGGTTGCTACTGGAGCTGCAGTAACTACTGGGGCTTGAGTAACAATGGGGGCTTGCGTGGCAACTGGCGGGGCCTGAGTTGCTACAACGGCTGGCTGGCAGGCTGCAAGGATCGCAGCACCCAGCAAGGCCACTAACCAAAAGTGCATTGACTTTCTTTGACATTCTCTTCTCCTTATGAACTGGAATGGGCACCGGATTGTGCCTTGGGCATGTGGTTCTCAGACTTCTAGCTGAGAACACTTATTAAGATTATAGCAATAACATTGTCAACTCTACAAGTGACGAATGACTTGAGTTCAGTGTCGGCTTTTGTTTTTGGGTCACTACGCTCAAATAGCATAGGCCTGGCATCTTCTGCGCTCAGATCTCGACCTGCGCGTACAACATTCCGATAAAACCTTGCGAGAACACACTGGTGTTTCCGGTCATGGCAGAAGATCAGGAGTCGGTATTACCTCTGCGTGGCACACGTACCACTGCGTGGCACACGTACCATACGAATATTCTCTTTCCCCTTCACTGCTCCAAATAGACTGAATCAACGATCCCCACGATGACCGGGATGGCGCAGGCATGCGGGTGCTTGAGCAGCTGAGGCGCGGCGTTTCGTGAGAAAAAACTTCACCACAGATAGCTTCGCTGAAAAAAGTATATAAAAAAACTGCTGCCGACCGGGACGGAGGGTGAAATCGAACTTTCCATCGGGGGCGGATATGCACTGCCCAGCATGATGGGCCCTCTCCAGCGAGAGGGCTTTTTTGTTCAGAGGGTGGGAGAGCGATATTTTTTAAGTAGAAACGTATGCATGGATATCACACACATTCAAACACTAATAATGTTCGAATATGTTCGAATATGTTGTAAAGGGTGTATATTATCTCTATAATTACATTGATAGGATATCCTGGAGAAACGAAAACAAGCCCATGTTGAAAAAAGAGCGCCAGCGGGAAATCCTGAAGGTGGTTGAAACAACCGGTAAAGCCGAAGTGGACGCTTTGGCGGTCCGGTTCGAGGTCACCGAGATGACGATCCGAAGAGACCTGGGCGAGCTGGAGAAACGCGGTTTGCTCGAACGAGTACACGGGGGCGCGTTGATCCAAAATGACCGGCGCGGCAGCGAATCACCCGTCTACGACCGGTTGCTCGAGCGGCTGGAGATAAAACGCCGGATCGGCCAGGCTGCGGCAGGGCTGATCAAGGATGGGGAGAAGATCTTCCTGGGTTCGGGGTCGACCACGATGGCGGTTGCCGAAGCATTGGCGAACCACCGCAACCTGACCGTCTATACCAATGCCCTGAATGTGGCGGATGCACTGTTCCATTACCCGGTCAAGGTGATCATCATCGGGGGATCCTTACGCCGGACAGAGTTGTCCCTGATCGGTGATCTGACCGAAAAGAGCATCCAGGGCATACGGGTTGACAAAGTCATTATCGGCATTCGCGGGATCGATCCCGTGAAAGGGCTGACCAGCGATCATATGGAAGAGCTCTTAACCGACCAGGCCATCCTAAGCATCAGTAAAACCATCATCGTTGTGGCGGACCAGAGCAAGATCGGGCGGGTGGCTGCGATCCGGACTGCGCCCATCACGGCGATCAGCAAGCTGGTAACCAATAAGGAAGGCCAAAAAGACGTATTGCAGGCCATCCACCAGATGGGCGTGGAAATTCTGGAAGTATAGCCGGCCAAATTGAGGAAAAGGGAAGCATGTCTGAAACAAAACCAGGTTCGCAAACATTGGAGGAAATCCTCTCCCAACCAGGCGTGTGGGAGAAGAGCCTGCAAAGATTAACGGAACGGGAGAGGCAGAATTATCCGCAGTTGCGGGACTACGATCAGGTGCTGTTCACCGGCTGCGGGTCGACTTATTATCTCTCGCTGTGGGCGGCGCGGATTTGCGAAGAGGCGACAGGAGTAATCTGCCGGGCTGTCCCGGCATCGGATCTGCTGCTTTTTCCGCAAGCCTGGGTACATTCATCGAAAAGAAGCCTGCTGGTGGCAATCTCCCGGTCAGCGGAAACCACGGAAACCATCCGGGCTTTGAAGGCCTTCCAGGCGGGCGGGTATGGGGATGCGATCGTGGTTACCTGCTATCCTGAACGCGCCCTGGCACAATTAACCCCGTTTGTCATTGATGTTCCCGAGGCCCAGGAGCAGAGCGTAGCGCAAACACGCTCGTTCACAAATATGATGCTGGCAGTCATCTGGCTGGCAGGTGGATCCATCAGCAAGGATTTACCCGGCCAATATTTTAAGGCGGGTGAGAAAATCATCAGCAACCATTCGCAGCTTGCCAGGCAGATCGGGGAAGACGGATCGATCTCCAAGTTCTTTTTCCTGGGGAGTGGAGCCCTGTACGGTCTGGCCAGTGAAGCCATGCTGAAAATGAAAGAAATGTCGCTGGCCCATTCGGAATCGTTCCATATGCTCGAGTTCCGGCACGGGCCGATGTCGCTGGTGGACCGCGAAAGCCTGATCATCGGGCTGACGAGTCCAGCAACCGGGAAGTATGAATTCGAATTGATGAAGGAGATGCGCTCAAAAGGGGCGCGCACGCTCGGTCTGCTCGACCAGGACTACCCGGCTGCAGAGGAGGCTTTGGACGAACGTGTGCTCTTCCAGAGCGGCTTACCAGAACTGTGGCGTGGACCGCTTTACCTGCCGATCCTGCAGCTGATCGCTTATCACCGGGCGATACACAACGGGTTGAACCCAGACCGCCCGCTCAATCTTTCATCGGTAGTGGTGTTGGATGAATAACAAGATGGAACCAGCATCCTCAATAAGTCTTTCATCAATGATCAGCGAGAATACCGCCCGGGCCAAAGTCCTGGTGGCATCCTGGGAAGCTGCCGTTGATTATGTTGGAACCTTGCTGGTGAATGACCACAAAGTCAGGCCGGAATACATCCCGGCCATGAAACGGGTATTTACAGAGTTAGGACCCTATGCCGTGCTCGCCCCCGGGATAGTGCTCCTGCATGCCCGACCGGAGGATGGCGTCCTTGAGCCTTGCCTGGGTTTGATCACCCTGGCCGATCCGGTCCCGTTTGGACATTCTGAAAACGACCCGGTCGACCTGGTCTTCGCCCTCGGGGCGGTCGACAAATCGGCGCATATCTCGGCCTTGCAGCAACTGGCAGGGATGCTGGGCGACCCGCGGAAACTAAAAGAGATCCGTGCCGCTCAAGATGATCAAATGCTTTTCAAGGTAATGGTTGGAAATTCCTGAAACAAGTTGAACGTTCTGGAGGCTAAGATGAGAATCGCAACCTTATGTGGAATGGGATTTGGCACGAGCATGATGCTCAAGTTGTTTATCGATGACATATTGAAGGCAGAGGGACTGAAAGCCGAGGTAGTCCCCTGGGACCTGGGATCATTTAAGGGAAACAAGGTGGATATCGTCGTGGCCCCGACGGATATGGAAAGCCACCTGCGATCCGAGAAAGCGAAGGTGGTCCTGATCCGGAACCTGGTCGATAAAGCAGAGATTAAGACAAAAGTGCTGGAAGCAATCCGGAATCTTCCCTTACAGGACACGAAATAGTTTGCGCGAGGAGGTGGACCGAGAGAACCTACATATGATTTCATCTGAAGATTTTCGTTCATATTCTTGACATCCATTTTACGAGGAGAACCATATGCAAATCATCAATTTCATCATCGATCTGATCAAGCTCCCGGCGATCATCCTGGGATTGATCTCCATGGTAGGCTTGATCATCCAACAAAAAACCTTCGGCGAAGTTTTAGTGGGGACGATCAAAACCGTCCTGGGGTTGCTGGTCATGAGCCTCGGTATTGGCGGCTTGATCAACGCCCTGATCCCGATCCAAAACATGTTCCAGGCAGGCTTCTCAGCCACTACCCTGACAGACCTTTGTGACCTTTGACGAAGGCGTGGTCGGAGCGATCCAGAGCGCCAACCTGCAAGAACTCGGTGCGGCGATCGCCTGGACGATGCTGTTCGGCTACATCGTCCATATCCTGCTGGCCCGTTTCACACCGTTCAAATATATCTACCTGACCGGCCACATGATCTGGATCCATGCCGGCGCGTTCGCCATCCTGTTCCACTCCTTCGGGCTGTCCCTGCTCTGGACAGTCGTCCTGGCTTCGCTTGTGGATGGCGCCTACATGACCTTCATGCCGGCGCTGGCCCAACCGGTCATGCGCATGATCACCGGCAGCGACGAAATCGCCTTCGGCCACGGCCAGACCCTGCTGAACATGCTCGGTGCATGGGTGGGCAAACTGATCGGCAAGAAAGATGACTCGGCCGAGAAGCTCGAAGTCCCGCAGGGCTTGAACTTCTTCCGTGACATGGCCATCTCCATCTCGTTGATCATGCTGGTGGTTGCCTTGGTGGCGGCCATCGTCGCCGTCGTGCAAATTGGCATTCCGGCTTTCCAGAAAGACATCAGCGGCGGGCAGAACTGGCTGGTCTTCACCATTCTGCAGGCGCTCGGCTTCACCGCGGGTGTGCTGGTGCTGCTGCAAGGCGTGCGCATGCTGATCGCCGAAATCGTGCCGGCCTTCAAAGGCATCGGCGAAAAGGCAATCCCGGGCGCCAAGCCGGCCCTGGACTGCCCGGTCATCTACCCCTTCGCCCCGAATTCCCTGATCATCGGTTTGATCTCCGGGACGATTGCACAGGTGCTCGCCATGATCATCCTGGCCCTGATGGGTTGGCCTGTCCCGCTTCCCAGCATGATCGCGGCGTTCTTCGCCAGCGGTTCGGGAGCCATCTTTGGCAATGCCACCGGTGGCAGGCGCGGCGCCTGGGCGGGAGGTTTCCTGTGGTGCTTCGTTGGCTGGTTCCTGATCAGCTTTGCCTACAAGTTCCAGGTGTTTGGCGATCTCACCGCTCTGGGTGCGACCGGCCTCGGATTCACAGTACCGGATGCGATCATTCCGGGCATCGTGATCTGGGCGATCGCCAAGTTATTTGGTGTTTGAGTTTGCTCAATGAGGAGAGGACTGGGATGTGAGAGAAAACTCCCAGTCCTCTCACCTGTATCGATGTTCCTATGAAAACCGTTATCGTCAATGGGGTCATTCTCACACCGGATGAACAGATTTCAGGCCATCAGGTAGTCATCCAGGATGGGAAGATCGTGGGGATCGAACCGGCAGGGCCGGTTGAGGCCGGGACCATCACGATCGATGCCCGGGGAAAAACCATCATCCCGGGCCTGATCGATATCCATATGCACGGCGCCAATGGATTCGACTGCATGGACGCCACGCCCGAGGCGATCCAGGGGATGGGCCGTTTCATTGCACGGCATGGGGTAACCGCATATCTCCCCACCACGGTAACAGCATCCATTGAAGCCACCCTGGCTGCGATAACAAATATCGGCAGTACTCCCCCGCCCAAAGACGGGGCGCGGCATGTGGGCATTCACCTGGAAGGCCCCTATCTGGATCATGATTATCGCGGTGCGCAGCCTGCCCAGCATCTGCGCCCGGCGGATCCAAACGAATACAGGGCCTGGCTTGAAAATAAAGATGTCCGCCTTATTACGGTTGCGCCTGAAGTGATGGGCGTTCCGGACTTGATCCGGGCAGGCAGACAGGCCGGGATTGAATTCGCTCTTGGACACACCGGCGCCACCTATGAACAAGCGCTGGCTGCAGTGGAAGCAGGATTGAGCCAGGCCACGCACACTTTCAACGGGATGGCCCCTTTGCAGCACCGTTCTCCCGGAGCATTGGGGGTGGTATTAAGCGACGAGCGCATCAAAGCACAAATTATCGCAGATGGAATCCACGTCCACCCGTCAATCGTAAAGCTGCTGGTAAAAGCAAAGGGAGTCGATCATACGATCCTGATCACGGATGCCATGCGTGCAACCGGACTGCCGGATGGCGATTATGCGCTGGGCGACCAGACGGTGACCGTGCAGGCTGGCATCGCGCGCACGCAGGCGGGCGGCCTGGCGGGCAGCACACTGACCATGGATCAGGCCTTGCGAAACACGATGGGGTTTGCCGACCCTGAGCCTGCAGGAAGCTCTTCCGATGGCTACCAGTGTGCCGGCAACGGCCATCGGCCTGGAAAGGCAGAAAGGGCGCATCGCCGCGGGCTTCGATGCGGATATTGTTATTCTGGATGAAACCTACCATGTCTGGATGACAATGGTAGGCGGTCAAGTCGTTTATCGTAATCTTTAGACCCGGTTGTGGGTCGATAAATCATAATATGGAGGAACCCATGAGTACATTTTCCAATAAATACCTCGATACAGCCATCAAGCTGATCGCCCGCATACAGGCAGAGGAGTCAGCCGCAATCGACCAGTCCGCAAAGCTGATTGCGGATGCCATCGAGCAGGGTCATTGCCTGTTTGCTTTTGGCTGCACGCATTCATCCCTGCCGATCCAGGACCTGGTTTATCGTGCGGGAGGCTTCATGCTGGTAAACCCGATCTTCGGTCCGGGAATAGCTGCGCTGGACATCAAACCCACCACCATCTCCTCTGCGATGGAGCAGATGCCGGGATATGCCAAAGTGATCCTGGATAACAGCCCGATAAAATCGGGGGATGTGTTGATCCTGGTTTCTGTTTCGGGCCGAAATGCTGTACCGATCGAACTGGCTCAACTTGCAAAGGAACGCGGCATCAAGGTGATCGGGGTAATGTCACGTGAATACAGTGAGGCGGTCACTTCCCGCCATCCATCCGGAAAGAAGATGTATGACTTTGCGGATATCCTCCTGGATAACAAGGCTCCCAAGGGGGACGCGGTGCTGGAATCAAAGGATGTCCCGCAAAGATTCAATCCGGTATCGGGCGTGACCTCCACGGCGCTGCTGCAGGCGCTGATCGCGGCGACCATCGAGGAACTTCTGAGCCGCGGGATCGTCCCACCCATCTTCCTGGCAGCCAATGTGGATGGCGGAGCAGAATATAATGCTCGCTTGATCAAGCAGTATCACGACCGCATCTTCTTTATTTAAAATCGGTCCCCCCATGAAAAGCTCTCAAATCGTTGTCATGGATCCGGTGGGACTGCATGCCCGTCCGGCGGCATTGTTCGTAAAACTGGCCAATTCATTCAGCGCAGATATATCGATCTGCAACCTGACCACTTCAAGTGAGTGGCAGAATGCCAAAAGTATCCTCAGCCTGCTCACCTGTGGTGTCAGGCAGGGTGACCAGATCGGGATCAAGGCTGAAGGGGCTGACGAAGGTGCGGCGGTCGAGGCGCTGGAAGAACTGGTGCGATCTGATTTCTCAAAAGGAGTGGCTTGAGGATATCAGGCAGGATACCGGCATGGTTTCATTTGTAAGTATGCGCCTACACTAATCCGGGAGGATTACCTTGAAGCATAGATTAACTGGCCTGCCAGCGGCCCAAGGGATTGCCTATGGACCGGCATATGGGTTCCAGCGCGGGGTACTGCATGCGGAACGGCGCCCTTCTGCCAATGCACAGGAAGAACTTGCCAGACTGGAGTCCGCCCTGGATCAGGCAGAGGCCGACCTGATTTTATTAGTCCGGCGCGCCACGGAACAAGTCGGAGAGAAAGAAGCCGGGATCTTCGCGGCCCAGAACTCCATCCTGCGTGATCCCGAATTGAAAAAGCGCGTAAAAGAGATGGTCGAGCGGGAACAAGTCAATGTAGATTTTGCCTGGGATGAAGGCATTCGATTTTATGCGGGCAGCCTGCGCAAGCTGGAAGATGAGTACCTGGCTGCCCGGGCTGCAGATGTGGAAGATGTAGGCCAGCGGGTGCTGGCAATATTATTGGGGCGACCGGCAGAGTTGCTCTCGCTCGAATCGCCATCGATCATTATAGCGGAAGAATTAACCCCGGCTGACACGATCCTTCTGGACCGCACCAAGGTACTGGCGTTTTGCACCCAGGCTGGAGGGCCCACTTCGCATGTTGCCATCCTGTCAAAGGCACTGGGCGTGCCCTGTATCGTAGGTTTGGGCGTTGGTCTGGGTGCGATCCAGGAGGGCGATTTCCTGATCGTGGATGGGAACACCGGCGAACTCCTGATCGAACCGGATGCCGAGACACGGAAAAAGTATGAATCGATTGCCGGAGACCAAATGATCCTTCAGCAGGAAGCGCTGCGGGCTACGGGCCAGCCCGCGGTTACTTCGGACGGAAGACGGGTGGAGGTAGTCGCCAATATCGGCTCCCATCCAGATGCACTGGAGGCCATCCGGAACGGCGCTGAAGGGATTGGTTTATTGCGGACAGAGTTTTTATTTCTGGCCCGCCCTGCCGCGCCGGACTTAATTGAGCAAGTCCATACTTATGCCGAAATATTCAAGTTAATAGGGAAATCCAAACCAATTGTTGTCCGGACGTTGGACATCGGCGGAGATAAGCCGGCCAGTTACCTGAACCTTCCGCCTGAAAACAATCCGTTTCTTGGTTTGCGGGGGATACGATTAACCCTGCGCTTCCAGGAGCTTTTTAGAGACCAGCTGCGTGCCCTGCTGATGGCAGGAGCCGGTTACGATCTGCGCATCATGTTTCCTATGGTCTCAAGCCTGGAGGAAATCCATCAGGCACGCAGCATTCTTGAGCAATGCCGCTTGGACCTGTCAGGGGAGGGGAAACAATACTGCGAGGCAGTTCAGGTGGGTATCATGGTGGAGGTGCCTTCCGCGGCCATTTTGGCGCATGTATTCGCCAGCCAGGTGGATTTCTTCAGCATCGGCACCAATGACCTTTCTCAATACACTCTGGCCGCCGAACGCACCAACGCGGATGTGGCTTATCTGGCCGACCCTTTTCATCCCGCAGTACTTGAATTGATTCATCAAGTCATCGCAGCCGCCCATGGAAATGGCAAATGGGCAGGACTCTGCGGAGAACTTGCCGGGGATCCGTTGGCCACACCACTGTCTATTGGGCCTGGGATTGGATGAGTTCAGCGCATCCCCCAAATTAATCCCGATCCTGAAACAAACCATTCGTCGATTTAGTATGAAAGAATGTAGCCTGGTTGCACAAGAAGCACTGGGGCTTACAAGTGCAAAAGACGTACGGGACTATTTGCAACAAATCCAAAAAAGAAACGCGAATTAAAAAAAACCAAAATTTTTCGCGGCCGGCATTCCCCGGGTTGGTTTTACCCAATATGTCACTCGCGCGGCCTCCCTGGCGTTAAATATGCTTCCCGGTCAGTTCGAAGAAAAGGGCTGTGGCGGTCTGAAAGGCAGTGGCGATCCCGGGCAAGCCAACAGAGGCGCAGGCGACGTGCAGGTTATCGATGGGCAACCTGCATGGAAAATTCACGAGAATAAGAACGTCCCCCGGCTCATGAGAAACCGGGGGATGGTGAAAAGATCAAGCAATATGACTTCGACCAACACGGGGCACACGCGCGACTGTTAGCGGAACAACAACCGCAACCGAATCCAGTAGGAATTATTGATGATTTGGAGGACTGTGAGGGAAGCGCAGCCGGGATGGGTTGAGTCCGGGCCGCGCAATCCCTTTCGACCTTATCAAAAGGCGCGCCAGGCGGCCAGCGGTGAAGCGCCTGCTCTACATGGTAAAGGCTCTATCTGGCATGAATTTGGCATGAAACTGCCGTTGTTTCACGGGGGAAAAAGGTCTATACTGGCGGGGAAGAAATCACAAGCTTAAAGATTCCAGCAGCCACCCACAGCGAAAAGGACATCCCAATACAAGTACCCTCATGGACACTTTTGCCTTCATCATTCACCCGATCGATCCAAAACGCGACGTCAGCCGCAAGTATCCGTTCCTGGGGCGCGTGCTGAGCGAACGGCAGATCGATTTTTTCTCGACTTTCTTCCCGCCGGTTTATATTTCCGAGATCGAGGGGATCACCTCGGAAGCGACCGGCAAAGAGATCAAGGGCTGGTTCATCGCCTGCCCGTACACGCCGCGCCGGATGCTGGAGTTGCCGGAACGGACGGTTTACAACAAGATCATCCAGGCCGGGCACCTGGCCGAGAAGCTGGGCGCGCAGATCCTGGGGCTGGGCGCCTTCACCTCGGTGGTCGGAGATGCGGGTGTGACGATCGCAAAGGCGCTCGAGCTGCCGGTGACGACGGGCGATTCTTATACGGTGGCGATGGCGGTCGAGGCGATCCGGGAAGCGGCGCGCGTGATGGGGATCGCGCCCGGGAGCGCCACAGCCGCCGTGGTGGGCGCAACCGGCTCGATCGGGCGGGTGTGCGCCGAGCTGTTGGCCGAGGAGGTGGCTGAAATGATCCTGATCGGCCGGCGGGAGGCCGCGCTGGAGGAGCTGCGCGAGCGCATCCAGGCCCGCACCCAGGCGCGCGTCCGGACGAGCACCCGGATGGACGACCTGGCCAAAGCCGACCTGATCCTGACCGTGACCAGCGCCATCCAGGATGTCATCCGGCCGGAGGTTTTGAAAGCGGGCAGCGTGGTGTGTGACGTGGCGCGGCCGCGCGATGTATCCGCACTGGTGGCGGCAAGCCGGGACGATATCCTGGTGATCGACGGCGGCATGGTGGATGTGCCCGGGCCGGTGGATTTCCATTTCAACTTCGGCTTTCCGCCCGGGAAGGCGTATGCCTGCATGGCAGAGACGATCGTGCTGGCCCTGGAAGGCCGGTTCGAAGACTACACCCTGGGCAAGGAAATCTCGCGCCAGCGGGTGGAAGAGATCGCCGGCGCTGGCGGCGAAACACGGATTCAAATTGAGCGGCTTCCGTTCGTTCGAGCGGGAGGTCACCCAGGAACAAATCGAGCACGTGCGCAAACGCGCAAGCCGGTAGCGTTGGAGTTGTTGAGAGGGCAGCGCGCTCCGGGCGCTAAATCCGCCTTCCGGAGAGCTTGAAAAAAAGATGGGCGGCGGTCTGAAAGGCGCTGGCGATGCCGGGCAACCCGACCGAGGCGCAGGCGATGTGCAGATTCTCGAAGGGTAACTGAGGCGGCGGGCCTGCCAGCAGGTTTTTTAGCGTCAGGCGTCTTCCATAGGCATTCCCGGCCTCCGCGCCGAGTTCCTGGAAAACATCCCAGGGGGTATAACATTCAGACAACTCGATCCCGGAAAGGATTCCGGGAAATATTTTTTCATCGATCAGTTCCAGCATACGGTTGGCGAGTTCTTCTTTGCCGGCCGCGTAGTTGGATGGATCCTGGAGATAGCGCTGCCTCGCCTGGGAAAAACTCCCGGGCGAAAATGCGATCAATGCCTGCCGGGCCGGATCGCTCCTCTTCAGAATGGATCCCATTGGCGGTCGGAGAGCCCAGATAGAGCGTTTGCGGGAGGCGGGTGTCATCCGGCGCAGCGTATTCGATCTTTCCTTTCCCAGTCCTGCCACCAGATATTCCGCAACCGCAGAGCGGGAAGCAGTGGTGGATAGTCTTTCACTCCGATCAGAAAAGTATTGAACGAATTGGAAGGCGTGTAGCCGTATTTATCACGAGCCTGACCGGGCAACAACTGCTGCGTCAGGCGCGGGGAAAGAGTGCTGATGATCGTCCTGGCGGTGTATTGGGAGCCATCCTGACACTGGACTGTTTGGATCCTTCTGTCTCCTGGGATTAGCCTGACCACCTTCTTCCCCAAGAGAAGCTCCCCATTTTTTCGAATCGCACCGATCAAACCATTCAAGCAATCCATCGAAACCACCGACAGGCACACTTGCGCCGGCATGGTAAAAGCCTGTGGCGGCGGCATAAATGAAGGCGGGCAAATCGGTCTCATTCTCGGCGAATAAGCCGGAATGACCAAACAGGAGCCGGCGGACAGGGTCACCCAGGCGGGATTGGTTGAACAGCTGCTCCAGGGTGGACCCGGCATGTTCAAGAACAGAGCCTTTTACGTCGAGCGAAAGCCTGGATGAAGCGAGCAGCCCGGACAGCATCTGACGAAAGCTTTTCAAATACAGCCCAGCCTCAAAAATAACCTGCCCGGCCAGGAATAATGCATTTATTTTGGTGAAGAATTCCCGCAACCCCGGTTCTTCTTTTGGAAAAGACGTAACCATTTTTTCGCAGAAGCGGTCCAAGCCCATGGGAACATCGAAGGGGGCATGGTCAGCAACAATCAGCCGTTCGAAGCCATCCGGATCCATGGAACGGAAAGGAAGGCTTTGCGCCAGGCCAAGCCTATCCAGGATGCGCCAACCGATCTGCCCGTGCCCAAAGCCCCAGACATATTGCGGCCCGGCCGAAAAACGATAGCCCTGTTTTTGGATCGTCCTGGCGTGGCCACCGATCAGCCCGGGATGCGCTTCCAGCACGCGCACCGCCTGTCCGTGGCTGGCGAACAGGGCAGCCGCGCACAAGCCTGTGATCCCGCTGCCCAGAACGAGAATTTCACTGGCGAATTGATCCTTCAGCCCGGATCTTCCGGTGACAGGGACTGTCTCCATAGGATTAGCCTGGTTCCATCCGTACATCCAGTTGAGGCGAATTAGACGAATGGGTAAAGCCTGTGCAAATATGCGCCCATTATAATCATCCAAAATTCATCAAAACGCAGGTGTGGCGCCGGTAGCGGTTTCCCGGTGTATCAATCATTTGGGAACCGGCAGCCCGGAAAGGCGCGCCGGCCTGGAAGCTGCCTTTATCGAAGCAAGAGAACGGCCCAATGAAGCGGCAAAACAAGGCTCTATTATTTTAATTTAATAATACTATATTGACTATCCAAATTATCGTGATAAACTGTCCGGACATCCGATCACTTTACCAGGTATGGAGGTTGTCATGGCCGTAACAGAAAGACTCCGGACCGCATCCGTAAGCAGAGCTTCCCACGCCGGGAATGAATTGGCCCGGCTGGGTGAATTCGGCAGTTTTATCGGGGGCAAATGGATCGAGACCAACGATAGCATGGATGTGCTCAGCCCTTATGACGGGTCGCTCGTGGCTGTGGTCCACCAGGCCGGCGCGCAGGAAATCGAAACAGCCATTGCCAGGGCCAGCGAGGCCTTCCAGTCCATGCGCCGGATGCCGGTATGGAAACGGGCCGCCGCGCTGGAGGAGATCAGCGCGGGGATCGCGGCCAGGCGGGAAGAATTCGCCCAGACGATCGCCCTGGAAGCCGGCAAACCCATCCGAACCGCCCGGATCGAAGTTGACCGGGCCATTTTCATCTATAAAGTGGCGGCCGAGGAGTCCAAACGCATCTATGGCGAGATCGTACCTTTGGATTGGCAGCCGGGGATGGAAGGCCGTGAAGCCCATATTCGCCTGGTGCCGCTCGGCCCGGTGGCCGGCATCACACCCTTCAATTTCCCGGTCAGCCTGGTTGCCCACAAGGTGGCGCCAGCTTTTGCAGCCGGGGACCCGATCATTATCCGGCCGGCCAGCCAGACGCCGGTGAGCGCCCTGAAACTGGCCCAGGTGGTCTCAGAAGCAGGGCTGCCGGAGGGCGCATTCAGTGTGGTGCCCAGCGCCACCCGGACAGCCTCTCGGCTGGTGGAGGATGAGCGCATCCGCTTGCTGAGCTTCACCGGGAGCCCGGCGGTCGGTTGGGCGCTCAAGGGTCAGGCCGGCCGCAAACGCGTGACCCTGGAACTGGGCGGCAATGCCGGCGTGATCGTTCACCGGGACGCGGATCTACGATACGCAGCCGAACGGGTGGCCTGGGGAGGCTTCCAATATGCCGGACAATCCTGCATCTCAGTGCAGCGAGTCTATATCCATGCGGATATATACGCGGCCTTCCGGGATGAACTGGTCCGGCGGGTAAAGTCACTCAAGACCGGCGACCCCCTGGACGAGAGCACGGATGTTGGGCCGCTGATCGACCGTGGCGCGGCCGAGCGGGTGGAGGAGTGGGTGGAGGAGGCCCGGCAAGGCGGAGCGCAGGTGCTGGCCGGCGGTACGCGGGCAGGGAATTTATGGCAGCCGACCATCCTGGCGGAACTCGAGCCAGACATGCGCGTCAGCTGCCAGGAAGTATTTGCCCCGCTGGTCGGTTTGTACCAGTACACAGACGTGCGGGAGGCCATCCAGGCTGTGGACAAGTCCGATTATGGCCTGCAGGCCGGAATTTTCACCAATGATATGGCGGTGGCGCGGGAAGCTTTCGAGAATATCGAAGTGGGCGGATTGATGGTCAACGACGTATCCACTTTCCGGATCGATCATATGCCGTATGGAGGCGTCAAGCAATCCGGGACGGGACGCGAGGGATTGCGCTATGCCATCGAAGAAATGAGCGAAATGAAGCTCATGACGTTCAACTACCGGTAGGGCATTCCGTCACTGCTGCAGGTAGACCGAATCGACGATCCCCACGATCACCGAGATCACACAGGCATCCGGGTTGTTCAGCACCTGGCGCGCCCCGTTGCCCTCCCGGTTGACCAGCACGGTATCCCCGATGCCGGCGTGGGTGTTGTCCAGGGCGATGAAATCCTCGTCGGGCGTCTCGTCTTCCAGACCCAGCGGCTGCACCACCAGCAGCCGGCGGTTCTTGTAATCCCGGTGGCTGATGGTGGTCACCACGGTGCCGACGACTTTTCCCAGGATCATTTCAGACTCTCAAGTGAATGGATTCCAGCCGCGTTTCAGGGTGAAATCGAATTCGCCATCCGGGCGGACGTCCAGCTCGTCCACAATGCCGACCAGCGCCAGGTCGATGGGCACGAACTTGACCTCCGGCATGGCCAGGGCGGCCTCGCGCGAACGCACCATCACGCACAGGTCGCCCGGCCCGGCCTCCACCACATCCGCGGCCACCTGCAAGCCGCCGACCGGCTCCAGCTTTTTATTCAGCGGCTGGACGACCAGCAGTTTCAGCCCCTCCGTGCCGGGGTATTTGAGCGTGCAGACCGCCGTGCCTTTGACCCTGCCGAACAGCATTACTTCACTCCCGTGCTCTTGAGCACGCGCTGGATGATGACATCCAGCAGGGCCGGATCGACCTGGTTGCCCAAGCTGGGCCAGCACCGCGCGCGGATGCGGGCGGTCAGGTCCGCTTCGCGCAGGCGCAGCCGGTGCAGCCGGCGGCTGTCGGGCTTGCGGGCCTGGGAGATGTAGGGCCGCACCGGGGCGCGGGTGGTTCGACCGGGCTGCTCGCTTGCAGCAACTGCATCCCCAGCCGGTTGGCTTTTTCGTAGGCCAGCTCGGTCAGGACGACATTGTCGTTGACCTGCAGCGACAGGATGCCGCGCTTGAACATGTCCTCGATATCCCGTTCGGTATAGAACTCTTTCGGCATAGCCTGCTCCTTTCCGGAGCGACAGCTTACGCGCCTTGCGCGGCCTTCCAGGCTTTCCAGCGCCTGGATGGCGGCATTCTTGGCCGTCATGATCTCCGCTTCCGTGCCGGATAGCCACATGCGCCCGAAGCGCCCGACCGAGGAGACGTGGATCAGCTTGATGCTGGCGGTCTTCTCGGCTTCGTTGCAGGCAATGTTGATGTAGGCCGCCGGGGCGCATTCCAGCACCAGCATGGTCTCGCCCGCCACCAGCATGCGAGCCGCGCCGGAAGCGGTTGAGCAGCTGGGCCTGGTAGGGGTCGATGCGCGTGATGACCTGGGTGGAAACCACCTGCGGCTTGATGCGGTCCGCCACGCTCAAGCCCAGGCGGTTCAGGACCACATTGCCGGCTTCGATGACCGCCGCCTGGTTGAGGGAATGCACCTCGAACATGCCGAACTCGCGTTCGACGATCTGCGCACCCGGGCGGGCTTCGGTGGCCTTCACGGCGATATCCACCACCCGGAAGACTTCGTTGCCCGGCGACATCTCGACGTACAGGGCCGCCATGCCCTCGGTCGGCAGGTCGCCCTGGGTGACCGTCCCGACGAAGGCGGCGAACTGGGGCTGCATGCGGTCCAGGTAACAATAGCAGCGCAGGGAAAATGTATCAGCCATGTTTATTTCTCCTTTCTCCCGGCCTGATCGGAGCAGGGCAATCGCCAGAAACGCCAGCACGCTGCAGCACGACGGTGACAGGAAGTACTGCTTCTGCCCGGGTCAGGATCACGACAGGTCCTTACGGTTCGGCTGATTGCGTGCGATTGCATGCACCGGTCAACCCGATCCAGGGTTATTTGGGTTTGGCTTCGGCCGTGCGTCCGCCGATGCTGCCCTTGCTGGCCTTGGGCAGGATCATTTCCACGTCCGAATGCGGGCGTGGGATGACGTGCACCGAGACCAGTTCGCCGACCCGCTTGGCCGCGGCGGCGCCGGCATCCGTGGCGGCCTTGACGGCGCCCACATCGCCGCGCACCATCACGGTCACGTACCCGCCGCCGACATACTCGGAGCCGAGCAGGACCACGTTGGCGGCCTTGACCATCGCATCGGCGGCTTCCACTGCGCCGACCAGGCCTTGCGTCTCGACCATGCCGAGAGCGATCAAAGAGGGATCTAGAGCCATTTTGTTCCTTCCTTTCTATGTTTGATGTCATTGTGATGTGCGAGCATCTCGCGCATGCAATGGTGATTGATTGCCATAGATTGCGGTCGGCCTGCGGCCACCTCGCAATGACACTTGATTACCTGCTTTCCAAAATTTCATTGACAACCTGCCGGACCACCCGCTCGATCTCCTCGGGCGCGGGACCGGCCGGGCTTTCGCCGGGTGAGAAAGCCTCCGGCGGGGGCGGGACCGTCTCGTAGGCCAGGCGCTTGATGTTGATCAGGTGATAGGCGGTGACATTGTCGCCGGTGATGGAGCCGCCCACGCCGCCCGAGCCGAGGGTCAGCGAGGGCATCACCCCGGTGGTCAGGCCGATCGCGCCCAGCGTGCCCATCGTATTGACCAGGATGCGGAAGACCGGTTTTTCCAGCCCGAAGGCCATGATGACCTTCTCATCGTTGGCATAGATGATCTGGGTGTGGCCGCGCCCGCCGGTCTCGATGAGCGCGATCGACGTCTCGCAGCCCTGCTCCCAGCCATCCGCCTCGTACCAGCCCAGCACGGTGGTCAGCTTCTCGTGCGAGAGCGGCTCCTCCTGCCCGACCTTGGTCAGCGGCGTCACCAGGATGCGCGTGCCGGCCGGGATGCTGAAGCCGGCGTAGGCGGCCACGATATGCGGCCGATTTCCCGACCACGGCGGTGTTGAGGCTGCCATCCGGGTGGAAGAGCGCCTGGCGCAGGGCTTCGGTCTCGCTGCGGGTCGGTGAAATAGGCGCCTTCGCGCCTGCATCAGCTCCGCCAGCCGGCCGGCGATCGGCCGGTCGGCGATGACGGACTGCTCGGTGGCGCAGATGGTGGAGTAGTCGAAGGCCTTGGAGGCGACGATGTAGCGGGCGGCCTTTTCCATGTCCGCGCTGCGGTCGACGTAGACCGGCACATTGCCCGGGCCGACCCCGTAGGCCGGTTTGCCGGTCGAGTGGGCCGCCCGCACCATGGCCGTCCCGCCGGTGGCCAGGATGAGGGCGGTGTGGCGGTGGGTCATCAATTCCTGGGTGCCCGGCAGGCGTGATCTGCTGCAGGCAGCTGATCAATCCCTTGCGGCGCGCCGGCATTTTCGGCCGCCTGGGCCATGGTCTGGGCGGCTTCGTAAGTGCAGCGCGCGGCGGCAGGGTGCGGCGAAATGACGATGGCATTGCGGGCCTTGACCGCGATCAGGATCTTGAAGAAGGCGGTCGAGGTCGGGTTGGTGGAGGGAACCAGCGCCGCCACCACGCCCATCGGCCAGGCGATCTCGTACAGCCGGCGGGCGGGGTCGTGGCGGATCACGCCGACCGTTTTCAGATCGCGGATGCTCTCCCAGACCATGCGCGAGCCGAACTCGTTCTTCAGTTTCTTGTGCAGCGGCCACGCCGTAGCCGGTCTCTTCCTGCGCCAGGCGCCCCAGGCGCTCGGAGGCCTGGTAGCCGGCCTCGGCCATGGCCGCGCAGACGCGGTCCACCTCCTCCTGCGAGGCCTGGCTCCAGGTCTTCCAGGCCTGCGTGGGCCGCGGCCACCAGGTCGCGTGCTTCTTGTATGGAGGCAAGATCCTTATCCATCGCTCTCCATCCTTTCACGCAGCTGCTCACGACTTGCGGAAGACCACTTTGCCATCCACTTCCAGCGAATCGATGACCGCCATGATGACCGCATCCACCGGGGTATCCTTGGTGATGGTCGTCTGGCGGGCGGAGGAACCGGCGCAGGTCAGCACCAGGTCGCCGATGCCGGCATCCACCGTGTCCACCGCCACGTAGGGTTTCCCGACCGGGCTGCCGCGTCTCATCCGTCTGGCGGACGATGAGCAGTTTGCGCCCGGTCAATTTTTCATCCTTGATCGTCGAGACGGTCGTTCCGATCACTCTGGCGATCAACATGGTCTTTCTCCCGTATGAACTTAATAGTTCTTGGCACGGTGCCGGCGGCGGTGCCGCGGGCTGGCAGGTTCCTTGCTGGGACCCTGGATGATCTTCACCCCGGCGCTGGCGCCGATGCGGGTGGCTCCGGCTTTGATCATGTTCTCGGCATCCTCGTAGGTGCGCACGCCGCCGGCGGCCTTGACGCCCATCTCCGGGCCGACCGCCTTGCGCATCAGCGCCACATCGTGCACGGTGGCGCCGCCGCTGGCAAAGCCGGTGGAGGTTTTGACAAAATCCGCCCCGGCTTCCTTGGAAAGCAGGCAGGCGATGGTTTTTTCTTCATCGGTCAGCAGGACCGCCTCGATGATGACTTTGACGATGGCCCCTGCGGCATGGGCGGCGGTCACCACGCCGCGGATATCCTTGGCCACCAGTTCCAGGTCGCGCGCTTTCAGGGCGCCGATGTTGATGACCATGTCGATCTCGGTGGCGCCGTGGTCGATGGCGGTCTGGGTCTCGAAAGCCTTGACCTCCGGGGCGGTCGCCCCGAGCGGGAAGCCGATCACCGTGCAGACCTTGACCGGCGAGCCCTTGAGCAGCTGGGCGCACAGCTCCACCCAGGTGGGGTTGACGCACACCGAGGCAAAGCCGTATTTGCGCGCCTCGAAGCACAACTGGGCGATCTGGTCCGGGGTGGCATCCGGTTTGAGCAGGGTGTGGTCGATCATTCTGGCCAGGTTCAGGTCCTGCCGGGGATCACGCCGAGGGTGGAGGAAAGCCGCTCCGCGCCCGGCGCTGACCACCTTCCCGGCCCGGTCGAAGCAGGTGCGCACGCACAGCCCGTCGGCGCAGTTGAACTTGCACTGCCCGCCTTCCGGCGCCTGCTGCCTTTTCCTGCTGTTCCAGCATGGCCGCCAGCACCTCGTGGGTGATGATCTCCACCAAGTTTTCAACTGCTTTTGGATCTGTTTTCAGGTCTGTCAGCATGAATCGCCTCTATTTCAGGTACTGCTTTTCAACCGCCGTGATCTTGTCGACGCGCCCGGCATGCCGCCCGCCGCCAAATTCGGTCGTCAGCCAGACCTTGACGATCTGTTTGGCAAGATTCACGCCGATCAAGCCGGCGCCCAGGGTCAGCACATTGGTATCGTTGTGCTCGCGGCTGTTCACCGCGGAGGAATAATCGTAGGCCATGCCGGCCCGCACTCCCGGGACCTTGTTGGCGACGATGCAGCTGCCGATGCCGGCGCCGTCGATCATGATGCCGCGCCAGGCCTTGCCGGCGCTGACCAGGCGGGCCACTTCATGGGCAAAATCGGGATAATCCACCGCGTCCTTGTTGTAGGCGCCCACATCCCGACATCAAAGCCCAGCTCATTCAAGGTGGTCTTGAGGATTTCCTTCAACTCATAGCCGCCATGATCCGACCCGATCGCGACCACTTTCTTCGCCTGGGCCGGTGGCGCCCTGCGCGGGGACAGTCTCTGCCGGAGGGGCGGGAGTGACTGGCGCAGCAGCCGGCTGCGACTGTCCCAGCACCTGCTTCAGCACCCGCTGCACAATTTGATGGATTTCTGCATCATCGATCGTGTTCATGCCAGGTTCGTCCTTGCATCTCCAGATAACTGGTAGTGACCACATGACCACTTATCTCATATCATAGCACGGGAAAATCCAAAAGTCAAGCAGGAACTCGCGTTTTGCTCTCTACGTTACCGCGTCAGTTTGGCAATATAACGGTAACGATCCCCGCGGTACAGGATCTTGACGAATTCGATCACCCGGCGGTACTGGGAATACGTGGTGCGCTCGCTCAGCAGCAGCGGGCTGCCGGCCGGGATCTGCAACAGGGCCGCCTCGCGCGGGGTCGCCAGGGTCACTTCCAGGGTTTCGTCCGCTTCGGTCGGGATGAGATGAAATTTTTCCTGCAGCATTTTATAGATCGAGCCATACTCTTCCAATTCTTCGCGTGTGATGGTTTGTCCTTCGGGGAGCATATAATAGGAAGTTTGCAATCCCATCGGCACACCATCCCCCAGGCGCAGGCGCTCGATGCGCAGGACCCGCTCGCAGGTGACGGGCAGCTCCAAATGCAGGCGCACCTGGTCGGATGGTTCGACGTAACCGATCTCCAGGATCTTCTGTCCGGGGACAATGCCCCTCTGTTTCATATCCTCGGTGAAACTGGTCAGTTCTGAAATGCCCTTTTGCAGCTTCTGCGGAGAGACAAAGGTGCCGCGCCCGTGCTCACGGTAGAGAAACCCCTGCCGGATCAGCAGGTCGATCGCCTGCCGGATGGTCGTCCGGCTGACAGAATACAGACCTTCCAGCTGTCGTTCGGAGGGGATGGGCTGGTGCGCCTCGAATTTCCCATTCGAGATGCTCTCGCGCAGGATATTTGCCAATTGGTAATAGCGCGGCAAAAAATCGTTGGGATCGATCATTTCAGGCATGTTTTTCCTTCTTCAAATGCTCCCGGCAAGCATGTGGTAATGATCGGTTGGATTATCGTTTCGTTTGCGGTAGCTGTCAAGACGCCTGCCTCTCGAGGGATGATTGAACCCTTTTCGCCAGGTTTATCCCAACCGCGCAGAACGGCCTGCCCTTTCGGACAGGCCGTTCAACTTTTTTACATCAATCTGCGTACACCTTATATGCCGCCCTGGCCGGGCTGGCCATGCTGTGGCTGCCCTGTCATTATCTTAAGACGCCAGGCACGTACTGGTAGAACGCCAGGTAGGGAACGAAGTCCTGTGCAAGCTGATCCGAAAGGACGTTCAGGTAAGACCGGGTGAAAGGCGCAAAAACGTAACCCGGCATTGAGACTGTGACCGTTCCGGTCCAGCTGTACGAGACCTTGAAAGTATACAGCCCGGTGCCATCGGATGTGGCCGTCTTCAGGGTGCCGTCCGTGTAGGTCAGGGTCACTCCGGCCATCCCGGCGTTACCGGTGATCGTGTACGTGATGGCTGTGGGAGCGTAATCCTGTGCGGGTTGATCGGCTACCACGCTGAAGTAAGACCGGTTGACGGGCAGGAAGGTAAAGCCTGTCATGACCGGCGTGACTGTAACGGGCAAAGCGCTGAATGGGATGACGAAGGAATAGTTACCCACGGCGTCCGTTGTAGTCGTCTTCGGCGCACCGTCATTGTAGCTCAGGGTCACACCAGGCATGCCGGCATTGCCTGTGATGGTAAAGAAGTTGGCTGTGGCTGCGTAATTTTGCAAGGTCTGGTCAGCCAATACATTGGTGTAAGGCCGGCTGGGCGGCGAGAAAGTATAGCCCGCCAGGCTCGGTGTGACTGTCCCATTCCAGTTGTAAGAGACACTAAAGGAGTAGGAGCCTGTCCCATCGGATGTGGCCGTCTTCAGCGAACCATCCGTGTAGGTCAGGGTCACCCCTGACACACCGGTGTTGCCGGAGATGGTGAATGTGACCGGCGTGGCAACGTAATCCTGGGCTGTCTGGTTGGCCAGTACATTGGAGTAGGTCTGGTTGACAGGCGCGAAGGTGTAGCCAGCCAGGGTGGGTGTGACCGTGCCACTCCAGTTGTACGGGATGGTGATCGTGTAGATGCCACTACCGTCAGCGACTGTCGAGCCACCCGTATAGGTCATGGTCGCCCCTGCCACGCCGGCATTGCCCGTTATGGTGTAGGTAATGGGTACGACCGTGTAATTCTGGGCGGTCTGGTTGGCCAGCAGAGCGGTATAAGTCATCGTGGCAGGCACGAAATTGAAGCCCGCCAGGCTCGGCGTGACCACCAGCGGCACAGTGCTGTAAGAGATGGTGAAGGAGTAATTTCCAAATGCGTCGGCTGTGGCCGTCTGGGGTGTGACTTGATTGTAGCTCAGGGTAACACCCGGCATGCCGGCATTGCCAGAGATGGTGTACGTGTTGGCCGTGGCAGCGTAGTTCTGGCCGGTCAGGCTGACCGACAGGGGAACGCTGTACGTGATGCTGACAGGCGCAAAGGTGTAGCCTGTCAAGGCCGGTGTAACGGTACCAGTCCAGCCGGGCGTAACGGTTATGGCGTAGTTCCCGAATGCATCCGCGGTGGCGGTTTTCGGCGTGCCATCCGTGTAGCTCAGGATCGCGCCCGCCACACCTGCACTGCCGGAAATGGTGTTGGGGATGAGCGCAGCAGTGTAATCCTGGGCGGTCTGGTTTACCAGCACCGGGCTGTACACCCGGTTGGCAGGTGTAAAGATGTAGCCAGGCAGGGCGGGCGTGACCGTGCCGGACCAGTTGTAAACGACAGTTATCGTGTAGGCCCCGGTACCATCCGCGGTGGCAGTTTTCGGAGTGCCGTCCATGTAATGCAGGACCGCTCCAGCGATACCGGCGTTACCCGTGATGGTCATCAAAATCGGGTTGGCAGTGTAGTTCTGTGCGGGCCAGTTGGCGAGCACATTGGTGTAAGGCCGGCTGGCAGGCGTGAAAGTGTAACCTGTCTTGGCGGGTGTGACCGTCCCGGTCCAATTGTATGAAACCGCGAAGGAATAGGCTCCGCCGGAATCCGAATTGACCAGCTTATCCGTGCCGTCGGTATAGCTCAGGGTGACCCCGCCCACCCCGGTGTTTCCCGAGATGGTGTAGGTTAGGAGCGTGGCGGTGTAATCCTGGGCAGACTGGTTGGCCCGGACATTGGTGTAGGGCCGGTTGGCAGGCGAGAAAACGTAGCCAGTCTTGGAGGGTGTGACCGTTCCGTTCCAACCGGGTGTAACGGAGAAGGAGTAATTCCCACTGGCATTGGCGACCGTCGAGCCACCTGTATAGGTTATGGTCGCCCCGGCTACTCCGGCATTGCCGGAAATCGTGGGATTTACCGGTGTATAGTTGGCCGTGATCGTCCGGTCGGCTGCACCCATCGCGAAAGGTCCGACCGGGTTGTTGGAGTTGGGAGAACCCGGGACATTGCCGGTCCAGTTTGCAAAGGTCCAGCCTGGGAATGCAGTGGCAGTCAGACTTACGCTATTTGCAGCGGTATACGAGGCCTGGTTGGGACTCTTTACGACTGTGCCGTGCGGGCTGATCACCGTGATGGAGTAGCGATTGGTCGGGTACTTGACAACATTGGATGGATCGGAAGAGACGGTCATGCTGGGCTCGGTTGGTACCCCTGAAATGCCGCCGATCACGTCATCGGCCAGCACCCGATAGTAATACAAGGTTCCTGCAACAGGCGTGGTATCGGTGTAAGCCTGTGGTATCCCGGCCGCTTTGGCTACATTGAAAGTGGTCAGATCCAGCGTAAAGGCGGGATCGGATGCCCGTTCGATGGTGAATCCGGTTGCGCTGATCGAATTGTCATTCCAGGTCAGGTTCAACCTGAACGTACCGCCTGGATTTGTTACTGTCAGACTGGTGGGCGTTTCCGGCTTGACTCCAAAAGCCAACGGGCGCATCATATCGTTCTCTTCATGGCCGAGCAGGTGGCAGTGCCAGACATACTCCCAACCAAAATTAACCATCTGGTTGAGGATGGTTACCACGTTTCCCTGCGGGTCCTGGCCCCAGAACCCCATAGCGGAGCCGGCCGGCCTGGTCACATCCATAAGCGCGGACGCTGTTGGGCATTTTGAAGGGGACAACCGGAACGATCGGCCGCAACGCAACGATGATGTCTTCGAGAGGATTCGTCCTGACGGTATCCTTCCAACCCAGTTCATTGGGATCGGTTGGCCGGATCGCACCGTCCCAGCCGACCCGGTTAATCACCTGCACGTTGAACAAGTGGAAGTGCACGGCATGCGTGTCCACGCCGTTATGCGTGATCTTCCAGATCTGGGTCCCATCTGCCAGGGTCCCGATGGGAGTTCCGGAGGCCGAATTCTGGACGAGTTCGGTGAGTGGATCGACGTAGCCGTAGGGTATGGTGGTCTGGTTGGTGCCATTGGTGGAGGGTATTTCAACCCCCAGGGTGGCATTCATGCGGCCATAATCCAGGGTGAACAGTTCCTGGATGGCCTTGGGTTGGAATGGCATGGTAACCGCCACGCTGGCCGTAGCTGCAGCGCCTGAGCCTCCCCCACCCGTAAATACAACGGTTGGCAAACCTGCGGTTGTGTAGCCCGAGCCGCCGTTTGTGATCGTGATGGCGGTCACCTCATCGCCGGAAATGGTCGCCGTGGCTGTCGCTCCGCTGCCTGAGCCCCCCGCCAGATCCACGCTGGGTGCGGAAGTATAGCCTGAGCCGCCGGCTGTTACCGTGATTTCGTTGATGGCAGTGCTGCCGGCAGGAACGAAGGCCATGGATCTATCCTGGATCCTGGCAAACGCATCCTCGGGATAGTTTGCATTATAGGCCGCATTGTAAACATCCTGCGGTACGATGGGCGCAGGCTGGGAGGCGGCAAAAGCGGCCGGCAAGGCGGTCTGCAGGTTGGAGAGATTGTATGGTGCAGCGGCTGTTCCTGAAAGCCGGATCTGCATGAGCGTGCGGGTGTTCGGACCATAGCCGGGCTGGGTCGTGGGCGCGCCGCCAACCAGGGTATTATCCGGGTCGCCGGTGTAATAATCATTGCGCGGGTCAAACGCCGGAACAGGCGCGGGGGAGTCATTATAGAGGATCAGGTTCGAGCAGGAGGCCGGAAGCTGGGAGAAGTCAACGATCACATCCGCCCGTTCCGCCGGTCCAAGGAAGAGCGCCTTGTCGGTGACATTCAAAACAACGATGTTTCTGCGGTCATACAGATAGCCGATGGGCTGGCTGGGGATCACTGCTGGCGCCGGGAGCAGCCCGCCTTCGGTACCGATTTGAATGAAGGAAGGACCGGCTGTGGCCGGATCAGGCACACCGCCTGCCCGTTGATCGGTGGGCCAGGTGGCCGGGAAACCTTCTGTCTCATTCGCCGGGACCATGCTGACCTCACCGGCATTCGCGTCCAGCAAAGCGCCGGTGCCGGCGTCCCACATGCTGCCATTGGATTTGGCGCAGTAGAACTGCAGGTTAAAGAAGCGGTCATTGGCTGCGTTCAGGATGCGGAATCGATAAGCCTGTCGATTTAAATTGAGGAATGGATAGGGCGTCCCATTGACCAGTGGGGTGTCCATGTAGCCCTCCGGGACCAGGGATGGATTGGGTGTTCCGGGATTTACAGGGCCTTCCATTGGGTTGGTCAACGAGGGATAGAGCGGGTTTGGTACCGGCCCGTAAGCAATGGTATTAAACGGCGGCCAGAACCAGGGACCGTAATCCCAACGGCCCATCCCATTGGCCCCTGAAGGATCGAATGGGTTCTGGTTCGGCATGTAAACATGCGGGAACCACAGATCGCCGGTATGGACCGTTCCGGGAGTGGAACCCGAGTTCCAGGTGGGATCCTGCTGGGCCAGCTGGGATTGGGAGGGCACGAAGGTCTTATCCTGGATGATCAGAGGGATCTGGGTGGCGGGGATCGTTCCGGCCGGCACGGTCACGCTCGTACCCGGGATGGTCCCGCCGGTCACCAGGGTCTGCTCCACCGGGTCGGTCACCAGGTAACCGGCCGCCTCGCCTGCATATACATTCAAGCGTGTCAAACCGTAGGCATGGTCGTGATAGAACATCAAGCGGGCGCTTTGTTGGTTGGTGTAGTAGAAGGTCAGCGTTCCGACCGGCTCTGTGCCACCGTCCATATCCGGAACGTTATACACACTGACCCCTTCCGGATAGGGGGTGGTTTCGCCGGCCGGGGTGGTCCACTGGTGCGGCGTCCCATCGCTGATCCATGGGGTATTGCCACCGTGGAGATGCAGGGTGGCGCGGTTCTGAGTGTACTGGCACAAACCTGCGTATCAGGATCGCAGGCTGCGCCTCCAGCCGTTTTTGGCCCCTCGCCTGCACCCATGACCGTGGTATCCACCGGGATGAAAAGATCGCCACCGCTGCCGGTGGGCAGGCAGTTGTGGAATTTGATGCGGGTGGGTTTGCCATTGCCGGCTGTCCCGGCTGGTTTGGTGGGGTCATAACTGCCGGAAACGATCACAGGTCCCAGATATTGCGGGGCTTCGACTTCATAAAGAGTAGTACCATTACATGAAATGGGGATGTACGTACCGGTCGAATTGGTCGGTTTTACCTGCACATAACCGCGCAGCAGGGTGGCCGGCAGGTCTTTGTGAAGTTTCTCAGTATAATCGACGAGAGCGATCTCATAGTAATCCGCGGGCGGAACGTAATTCGAGTTCCCGAAGGTACCCGATCCAGGATAGGAGCTTGTATCTGCCGCGGCGACCGGGATGTACTGGCCGAGATCATTTGCGCCGGCCGAGGTCAGGCCCGGCAGGGAATCGACGAATTTCCGGATCCCGGGGACGGTATTGTAGCCGGTGCCTGCAGAAACGACATTGATGGAGGTGATGGCGCCGCTCCCGGCATCAATAACCGGATTGAGGACCGCCCCCGTGCCTCCGCCGCCGATCAGGGTGGCCGTGGTGGCTGCATCGGTATATCCGCTGCCTCCATTCGTAACTGTAATGCCGGCAACCGCGCCGGCAAGTGTCAGTGTGGCTACCGCCGAAGCGCCTGTACCATCACCGGCAATGCCCACACTGGCCGGGATCGGGCTGTTGGCGTAGTTGGGGGTGGTCCCGAAATAGTCGGGTGTCCCGCCGGGATTCATGGCAGGGGCCGCCGCTTTCGTCATTTGCTCCGGGGTCAGGAGACCAGCTGCGCGTGCCTTGGCGGCGCGCACAGCTGCGGCCTGCCGCTCAGCCGGCGTCACATGTCCATGGGTGTTGCCAGTTCCCCCCGAAATCGTGGGAGCGGGAGTACTTGTCGGCGGGGTTTGGCCTTTTGCAAGCACCGGGGCCGGGCTGATGCCCCCGAAAACAAGGGAAAACACAGCCAGCAAAGAAAGGATGATGTTGATGTATTTATGGGTTTTCATGGCATATCTCCTCTAAAACTTTCTCAATGATGTGGGTGGAATGGATTTGGGCTGTTCTTCTTTATACGGATAATCAGGTTGGGTCGGGGTTCTCCTTTAGGATTGCATCCACACGCTCCAGCAGACTTTTAGGCATGACCGGTTTCTCGAGGTGAGCCTGTACTCCCAACTGCTCGATCTCCAGAGCGGTTTCGGGAGACCAATGTGCGCTAAAAACCAATACAGAAAGGTGGGAATACAAGCGCAGGACACTCGGAAGCAAAGTCAGTCTGTTCTCAGGCGTGGAGATGTCCAAAATAATCAGGTTGCACTGGCTGGTCCGTAAGAATTCAAGCGCTTCGCAAGACTTGCCAACCGTGGCAACCCGGTAGCCGGCGCGCGCGAATAACCAACCCCAAAGAACGGCGCAGGTTTTCATCTTCGTCTACGATCAACACGGATTTGGGGGAAAGCGAATATTCTCGGGACATATATATCATCCGTTATCATTTTACAAAGTTAATCCCCCCGAGACATTGGAAAACCTTTGAATATATTGGCTGAATGGCCCCAAATCCCCAATTTATTAAGCAGAACGAATTCGAGTAGTTCTGCCCGTTCGTTCGCTTGAATAACCTCCCATTGGGAGTTGCCGATAGGAAGGAGCCTTGGTCGCGTCTAAATCACCAGGCGATACCCCACATCCCGGACCGTGATGATAAGGCGGGGATGGCGTACATCCTCCTCGAGGGCTTTCCGGATCTCATGCATCTGCCAGCGGGTTATTTCCTTGGCTTCGATCCGGCTCAAGCCCTGGTATCCCTGTGATTCCAGTACCAGGGTATCATAGGATACCGGTTGGGGGGAATGCCGCACCAGGGTCGCCAGATAGTCAAAAGTGGAGGGGGCAGCGAAATACTGCGTTCACTCAAGGATACGTGGCGGGTGTGCAGGTCGAGCACGAGTGGCCCGCGTTTCAAATACCGCGCCGGATCCGCCGGAGGCGTGGCCGTGACAAAACCATACGCAGAGGCCTCGCTGGCATCGGTGGTATGCAATTCGGCTCAATAATGCCTGGATCTGCGTGGTAATTTCGCGCCGCCGTTTGGGCTGTTTTTGTTCATCCAGGATCTTTTTCACCCGGGCGAGGATGGCTTCCGGGTCGATCGGTTTAAGCAGGTAATCCCGGGCGCCGGCCCGGACCGCTTCGATCGCCGTTTCGAGCGAAGCGTGTGCCGTCAGCATGAGCACCGGCATATCCGGGTACAGGCTGCGGATCTGAGGCAGCAGTTGAACGCCGCTTTGGTCGGGCAGCTTGATATCCAGAAATACCAGGTCGTAGGCGCCTGCCTGCAAGAGCTGCAGCGCCTCGCCGGCGCTCGCAGCGGTGGTGACCCCATAGCCGGCGCGCTGCAGGATCAATGCCAGGCTGCGGGCTAATTTTGGCTCATCGTCCACAACCAGGATCGTGTCATTCGTTGCCATGTTGGATTTCCTCCTCGCCTCCGACGTGTTCTTGTAGAGGCAACAAAACGGTGAAAGCAGCTCCCTGTCCGGGCTGGTTATCCACCAGGATTTGACCGCCGTGTCTTTGTACAATTCCATAGGTAATGGATAGTCCCAGGCCAAGGCCGCTGGCCT
The DNA here is from genome assembly GCA_963830665.1 of uncultured Chloroflexia bacterium. GTDB lineage: Bacteria > Chloroflexota > Anaerolineae > Anaerolineales > Villigracilaceae > UBA877. Next base: position 101,443 of record CAWHNM010000014.1, on the reverse strand, counting down.
TGGTGGTCATAAACGGTTCGAACAGATGCTCCAGCATCTCATTCGGAATGCCCGGGCCGGTATCCCTGAATATCACGGCCGCCCGGTCTTCGGTTACATTCATATTCACGAACAACGTTCCACCGTGATGCTGCATCGCTTCGATGGCATTCATGCTGATATTTAGAAAAACCTCCAGGATCTGGTCCCGCACGCAATTGATATAACAGCGCTGCAAGCCTGTCAACGGCTGCCATTGTACCTTGGCATTGTTCAGATGGGGGATCAGCAGCGCATGGGCTTCCTCGAGGATGTCCAGGACCTCATGGGAGGCCTTCTGCGAGCCGGCTTTTGGCCGGTACAGTTCACGCAATTGGCCGACCAGGTTGGTGATGCGCAGGGTTTCTGAAGTCGCCATTTCCAGCGGTTCCTGGATCGGGTTGTCTGGCGTGACATCCTGTTGGATCAAGTACAGGCAGTTCTTGATGGTCTGCAGCGGGTTGTTGATCTCGTGCGTGATCGAGCCGACCATGCGGCCGATCACGGCATGTTTTTCAGCCTGGACAAGCTGGGTCTCGAACTGCTTGCGATCGGTGATATCGCGTGCAACCGCGAATACGCCCAATACTTCACCGGCCTCATCCCGGAAAATGGAGGCATTGTATAAGACCGGAGTGATGCTGCCATCCTTGGCGCGGATTTCAAGGTCGTAGTCCCGGACGATCCCGCTTTCGAAAACCTTCTGATAGCCCAGGCGGGCCTTTTCTGGAACGCTGAAATAGTTGTGGAAATCCGTCCCGATCAACTCAGCGCGTGTATAGCCGGTCACCTTCTCGGTGGCCTGATTTACATCGCCGATCTTCCCCTCCGGGGTGATCGTCACCAACGGGTCCAGGCTGGCTTCGATCAGGCTGCGGTTATAAGCGTTCGCCAGTCTCAGCCCTTCTTCGGCCTGCTTGCGTGCGCTGACATCCTGCTTGACTGCGATGAAATGGGTGATCTGGTTTTGCCCATCGCGTACCGGGGTGATCACCTGTTCCTCATGGTACAGGCTGTCGTCTTTGCGCCGGTTGATCATTTCGCCGTGCCAGACCTGCCCGTTCAGTAGAGTCTGCCACATCTGCTCATAGAAAGCCCGGTCATGCCGGCCCGATTTAAGGAAACGCGGGTTCCAACCGATCACTTCTTCACAAGTGTAGCCGGTCATTTTGGCAAAAGCGGGATTACACCATTGGATGCTGCCCTGGTTGTCGGTGATGACGATGCCGTTGGCGGCCGCCTGCATGGCGGAGGTTTGCAGGCGTAATTCGTCATTGGCTTCAGCTAATTGGCGGGTGCGCTCCTTGACACGCAGCTCAAGCTCAGCCCGGGCTTTTTGCACTTCCGTCTCGGCCCGCTTGCGACCGGTGATGTCCAATCCATAGATGCGAATGAAACCATACTGGGGGTCATGGAAAATAGCCTGCTGGTAGGAATTTTCTCCAACGGTCACATCGCGGTAGAGGATGTTAGTCTGCCCGGTGGCCAGCGCGCTGACTACATTGTCCCATTCTGCCAGCCAGGCGTGGCGGATGGCCTGCTCTTTAAGTCCAGGGAAGAGCTGTTGCGCCGCCGGGTTGGCGTAGCGAATCTGTCCATTAAGCTCCACTTCCACGACCGGGTTGGGGTTTCTCTCCGGGAAGGACGCCAGCCAGGCGCGCGTTTCTTCGGCCTGCTTGCGGGCTGTGATATCCCGGGATACCGTGACTGCGCCGATGATGCCGCCTTGCATGTCGCGCATGGGGATGGAGGAGGCCGAAACGGTTCGACGCTCGCCCGTCGGGCCTGTAAAGTCGAATTCGGTCTCTGTCACCGGCTCGCCGCGCAGGGCACGCGCCGTCACACTCGTGCGGGGACCTCCCCGGGTGCCGGCGGTGGCCATATTTTTTGCCAGATCGACGCCGGTGGGATCGAACCCCAGCAGGTTCCTGGCGGCGGCATTCGCCCGTGTGGCAACCTCATCGGGACCATAAACAATGATCGAATTGGTCAGGGCATTGAAGACGGCTTCTATTTCGGCTCTATTCTTTTCGGCCACCCCTGCCAGCACTTCGGCCTGCTGGCGCTGGTCTTCGATCTGCATCAGCAGGCGTTCGCGCTCGCTTACATCGTGCCAGACTGCCACTGCGCCTGTGACCTGGTCCTCGGCCCACAACGGTGCAGCGGAAGCGATAATGAAAACATCCTGCCCACGTGGATCTTTAATGATGAGACGGTCATCAATACTGATCTGGCCACTCAAGGCGCGGGCGGCTGACATATGCTCCGGATCAAGCGGTCGACCGTCCATGCTGCGGGTCGACAACATCTTTATTATCGCGGTATAGTTTTCGCCGACCGGGTCGAATCCGAATAATCCCGCGGCAGATTGGTTGGCTCGCTGGATGAGTCCATCCCGATCATATACGAGCACTGTGTCTGCGATGCTGTTGAAGATGGTATGCAGTTCATTGGCGCGTTGTTCGGCCTGTTGCCTGGCATTTTGTAGTTCCTGTTCCAGGCGCTTGCGTTCGGTGATATCCATGAAGATCACGGCGAATTGACGCGGCACGGGCTGGTAGGCGAAGACCTCGTAGTGTCTTTGCAGGGCCGGTGAATAATTATCGAACGTAACCGGTTCTCCGGTCAGAGCCACCTTGCCATAGACCTTGACCCATTCGGGCGAGTCGCCTGGCAGTATCTCGTTGTGCAGCTTCCCGACCACATCCAGGCGCTTGAGACCGGTCAGGCGCTCGAAAGCGGGATTAATATCCAGGAAGCGGTAATCGCACGGCTGACCGCTTTCATCGCATATGATCTCGTGCAGGGCAAAGCCCTCCGTCATGCCGCTGAACAGGGCGTGATAGCGTTCTTCGCTCTCATGCAGTGCAGCCTCGGCCTGGGCATGCGCTGCGCGCATACGGATGGCCTGGATCCCATATGCCAGGTCACCGGCCAGCTCAGCAAGCAGGTTTTCATCCTCTTCAGAGAAAGAGTCGGGTTGGCGCGAATATATCGTAATGGCGCCGAAAGCCTGTTGGGCATCCATTAAGGGCAGGACGATCGAGGAGGCATAGCCGCGTTGCAAAGCCTCCGACCGCCAGGGCGCGAACTGTGGATCGGTCAGCATGTTGCGGCAGTGAGAGATCCTGCCGGTACGGATGGTTGTTCCGGTCGGACCGCGCCCGCGTTCTGTATCGGCCCAGGTAACTTTCAGCGTTTCGAGATAGCCTTCCTCATATCCAGCCGAAGCGACCGGCCTGACCGATTTTTCCTCATCCTGCTCCTTGAAGCCGATCCATACCATGGCATGGCCGCAGTCCTCAACAATGATCCTGCAGACATCCTCCAGGTAGCCTTTTTCATCTGTGGCACGGATCATGGCCTGGTTGGTATTGCTGAGCGCCCGGAGGGTGCGGTTGAGCCGGCGCAGGGTCTCTTCGGCTTGCTTCAATTCGGTGACATTCTTGAAATACCCGATCAGACCATCCACCTGTCCGCGCGCATCGAACCTGGGGACGTAGCTCCCATTGAAGAAATGGGTCTTACCGTTGGGTGAGTGGAGCGGCACTTCCAAGTGGATTGCCTGGCCGGTTTCCATGACCTGGCGCTTGAGCCTGGTAAGGCTTTCGGCGTCCTCGCTCGCCAGGAAATCATGGTCGGTCTTGCCGAGCATGGCCTGTTCGGTCAGACCCATTTGAGGGTTAACCACGAAGGTGTAGCGCAGGTCACGGTCCTGGACGAGGATATGATCGGGTGTGCTCGAAGCGATCGCCTTGAAACGCTCTTCGCTGGCATGCAAAGCCTGCTCGGCGCGTTTGCGTTCGGTTATATCATCGGCGATCACCAGGACCCGGTAGGGTTCGCTGCTCGAAATATTGAGCGAGACATGTAAAACCACATCAACAAAACTGCCATCTTTTTTCCGGACCCGATATTCCACCATTTCATCGATTGGCTCGCCGGCCAATTGCTTTTTCATCCTCTGTGCGAATAATACCTGGCTTCTTTCGTCAAGCAGCGCCGCCGGACCAAGCGAAAACAACTCCTCCCGGGTATAACCGAGAACTTTGCACATGGTGTCATTGACGCTGATGAATTGGGGGCCCCGGTTGTCAATTTCATAGATGTTGGAAGGTGCATACTTGATCAGGGCATTTGCCTTTGCTTCCGAATCCCGCAGAGCATCTTCCATCCGTTTTCTTTCGGTGATATCGTAACCGATGACGGTGGCGCCCTTGGGAACCCCATTCTCATCACGGGTGAAGGTCACGTTCAGAACCGCGTAGAGCTCACCGCCATCCTTCTTGATGATGCGGTACTCGACTGTCTCGCCTGGTTTTTCCCCGGCCAGCCATTTCTGCAATCTTTCCAGGAAGAGCGACCGGCTGGGCGGATCCAGGATATTGAGTGGATCTTTATCAAGAAGTTCTTCGCGGGTGTAGCCTGTCAACTGACACATCACGTCGTTTACAGATACAAACCTGTGAGTGCGGAAATTCACCTCGTAAATACCCACCGGGGCATATTTGACAAGTTCGCGGTATTTTTTCTCAGATTCCTTCAGCTCTTCTTCGGCCCGTTTGGGCTGACTGATATCTGTTCCCAGAACGGTGATGCCCTCTTCGGTAGGAAAAACCCGCATGCTATACCAGGCGTTCAGTGTATTTCCCACCGATTTCAAACCTGCGTAATTCCCGCTTTTCCATGGCCGCACGGAAATTCTCCTCAAGAACTGTTCCGATATGTTTCGGGAACATCTCCCAAATGTTCTTCCCAAGGAAATCTTTGGGTTCCTTGCCTATTTTCGATGTGAATTGTTTGTTGGCGTAAACAAAATTCCAGTCACGATCAAGCACGTAGAAATCATCCTGGATGCTGGTTAAAATCTCATTTATCTTTTCATTTTGGCGCGCAAGTTCTCCTTCTATGTTTTTTTGTTCGGTGATATCGCGCGCAAGTATACTTACACCAACCACCTTATTATTGGAAGCTCGAATTGGATTATGCAAAATCTCGAAATGACGCCTGGAGAGTGCCTCGTTACCGGCATATGATTCCATGATTACGGTTTCCCCCCGGAGAGCCCGGTCTATATTCATCTTGGCGGTGAGGCGGTCGGCCGGGTTTGTGTGGTATTCGAGAAGATTTTTTCCCACCTCGATATCGGCGCCAAACAGACTTTTCATTACTTCGGCATGTTGTTTGTTAAAACTTGTGTAGCAATACCGGCGGTTGACCGAAAAAGCCGGCCCGCCTGCATTTCCAATGACTGCTGCGAGTATGAGACGTTGCTGTTCCAGGACTTTTTCAAGCTTCCTGCATTCAGCCCGCGTCTGCTTTAACTCTTGCCGGGTCTGCTGTAATTCTAGAATGGGGTTTTCCGATCCTTGGATCTCCGCGCCGGCTGAAGGCCGCTGACGAGACTGGTTCTTCACTATTGGCGAGAGAGCTTGAGGAACCGGGAAGGTTTTCTTCTTGGGCTCTTTCATTTCAAACCTCTATTTATTTTTAACGCGCAGATAGATGTTGTACCATTAGGGTTCACCGTATAAAGGATGCTATTCCTTGTCCAAAGGATTCCACACTCTTTGGGATAATGACAATTCATTATCATTTTGTTCCTGGGGACTGTCAAGTCACTTCTTCGGACAGACCTGCTTTCATTGGGGGTTTCATGGAAGACTTCTTACCTCAAGTTTTTGACGAATTGATGGCGGGATTAAGCCGCTCCGGTTGTTGGGTTTTCTAAATTACACAGACCACCTATGACGGTGGTCTGTGGATTCGGTTTATCACTGATGCGGCTGGGGAGGAAATCTCCCTTTACCTTTTCAAGATCGGCAAATACAGCCAAACCGGCTCAAAGCTGACAGAGAAACCGCTCTCCGGGCTGCCATCCAGCAACAGCGTCACCTCGACGCGGCTCTGGTCGCCGTAGGCGTATTGGAGCGGGAGCGCAAATGGCTGAAGAAGGCGGGCCGCGCCGGTCATGCCAAAGTGTAGCACCAGGGGGACGGATCCGCCGCCCGGCAGGCTGGTAGGCGGCGGGCCGCCGCCGGGCGTCAGGATGGTTGGCATCCACATCGGGTTGATCCCCACCAGGTTCAAGGCAAAACTTAAATTGCGCGTCGCCAGGCCGGGATTGCCTGCCACAAAGGGTACTGTCAGCCCGCTCAGGTCGCCGGTGCCCGGGTGGACGATATCGATATTACGCTGGCTGTGCTGGTCCAGCGCCCCGGGCTGCACCAGGGTGGCTAAAACGCAGCGGTGCAAGGTGCCGCCTGCGGCGGGGGTCCAGGGGGCGCAGTAGGTGTGCAATCCGGGCAGGATGGATTGGCTGACCAGCGCGGCGGCCGGGGTAAAGCCGACGCCGGCTCCAAAATCGGCCACGGAGAAGTTGATCGTCACCACCCTGGGGCTGGAAAGCGGGTTCTGGATCTGGATGCAGATCTGCCCGGGCACGCCCTCCACCGGCGGGTCCGGGTTGAAGGTGATCTCCGGCTCTTCCCAGGGCGGGTTGATGTTGGTCGGCAGGTGCACGGGCGGCAGGTCCAGCTTGCGTATCCCGCCGACCAGATCCCCACCGATCCAGGCCTGCACGTCGATATGGCAGCCCGAGCCCAGCGTGAGCGGATTCGGCGGGGTGACGCTGAGGGTGACATTCTGGCTGGCCCCGGCGGCCAGGCCGGTGATCACGGCCGGGTCCACGCTGGCAGTCCAGCCGGGACAGGTGTTATCCACCACCAGCAGATAAGTTTGGGGTGAGCCGGTATCGTTGCGCACCACGAACACCGGCTGTTCCAAATGGCCGGGCTGGAAATCCTCCGTAAGGTCAAGACAGCTCTGGGTTTCCAATGGTGCGTAGCCAGGCGTACTTACCACCGCCTTGAAGCAGCGGTTCCCGGAAGTGACCGGCAGATAAGTTGCCGTCAGCACAGCCAGGCCGGAACCGGGCAGGATTGCGCTGGAGGTGGCCACGGTGGTATAGGCCAGCCCGACCCCCAACGGCGTGTCAGCGGGAGCCACCTGGAACTGGACTGTCACCGGAACAGAGCTGGAAGTCAGGTTCTGGACGCGCACGCTCAGGCGGGTGGAAACGCCGCTCACCAGCGGGTAGGGATCCGCCTTCAATTCATCTTCGGCAAACACCGGTTGGGTGTTCGGAAGACCGATCGGCGGGCAGTCCACCGTGTGGGTGACGGAATTGGAGGGTTGGGGTGTCGCGCCGGTGGGACGCAGTTCGGCCACGTTGGTAACGATATTGTTACCCGTACAGGCCGTGTCTGCCACCTGCACCTTGAAGGTCTTGGTCAATCCTGATGCGGGTGCGCTGACCGTCCAGGTAAGCACGCCATCCACGCCGGGGCTGATGCCATCCGTGGCGCTGCCGGGCACAAATACCGTGCCAGGCGGGATCACATCCACCAGCTTGCCGGTCGTCAGCGGACAACCCGCCAGGGAGGTCATATTGTAGGTCAGGGTATACGTGATGATCGTGCCAGGCGTGACATGATTCACAGGGGTCGGGTCGGCGGTCTTTGCGACGGAATAACTGCAGCTGGTAGGTGGCGGCGGCAGCGCGGGGCACTGGAAGCCGCGCATATATGCAACCGTATTAAGGAATAGCTGGGTGCCATCCGGTGAGGTCATACCGGCCGGGCTGCCGCTGTTGCCCCACAACATCCTGCAGCCCTGCTGGATCAGGCTGGCATGGTCATCCGGCGGATCTTCCATGGCCACCGGGGTCACATCAGATGGGACGGAAGGTTTGGTGTAGATGCCCACGCTGTTGGTGGGAGCAGTGTAGTGCTGGACCGGATCAGAGCCGCTTACCCCGCTGAAAATGGCCGGCGGGTAGCCGGATGCCCGGATCCAGGAAATTCTGCGGCCCATGCCAGCCATGCGGCCAACCGACAAACAGGGAAAGCCGCCCAAAGAAGGCGTAGCCGCCTTCCCCCAGGCCCAGGATGGGTTTGTTGGGAGAGGTGATCCTGTCCACCTGGGCGGAGCCGGTCGCGGCAGGCGGGGTGCCCCACGCATTCAGGCTGCCGGTATCGTCGGCGATGATGGTCAGGTCGAACTTGGAGAAATCGATGGAGAGGATGTCCCCGAGCGGCACCAGCACAACGGTGTAACCGGCCGAAGTGAGCAGGTTATAAAAACTGGTGGCGATCATCGCGTGTTGTCGCGGTACACGTAGGCGATGTTGCCGGATTGGTCGCAGGCGGATGAGCCTAGTTTTACCGGTTGCCAGGTGCCCGGTTGATCGTAAAATTGGGCGGAAGGCCAGCCATAGTCGTTGCCAACATCCGCAAACCAGTGGTGGTAGCCGGCCAGGTTAAAGACCGTAGTGCAAAGGTTGAGTTTGAAGTTCGCCAGTGGCAGAGCATATTCGGCTACGTCAAAGTTGCCAGTTGTGGCTGACCCGCTCCACAATCCGTTATCGGCTTGTGAGACATCCTGCCAGCCGTTTGCCGCCCCATTGCCGATGAAGGTCGATTTACCTTTGTTAAAATCGAGCCGCAGCGAGAAATCGTCCGGCTGGGCGAATCCGCTCCCATCACCGGTGGGATCGAGGTAGAGCGAGTCGAAGCGCGTTGCGAAAGTTCCCACTGGGCTGGTGATGCACATATACAGGTTCGTGTAATCATGCAGCAGGTACACATTGCCTGTGCCCTTCCCGGCCGGGCCATCCGTGAAGGTGACAAACAGGCCGCCGCTGTATTCGGCCTGGTCGCAGGCTCCATCCACGCTTGGGGATTTTGATCCCGCCAGGGCCGCCGGGATGGTGAGTGGGCTGGGCGCTAACGGTGCCGTCGGGACGGAACTGGCCCTGTCTGCATTGGCCTTGACTGCGCCGGCAGCTGCCGCCGGACTGTTAAACAACAGGAGAGTCAGCAGGCTGGTGACCAGAAACAGGCGGGACAGAAGGACAGCGTTTGGGCTTTTCATGGGCATTCTCCTCATTGCGCAAAGAAAACAGATTGGGCCATTTTCTTACTTATATGATACATTCTATCCATTTTCATGCGATAATACAATAACACATTTGTAAGAATCAAGGTCATCTCCAGAATGGGAAATTTTTCCACCGGTTATCTTGCAGATTTAATTCCCAACTCATCCGTGAGCTTCTAAACTTTTTTCCTCAAGATCAACCACGAAGTCCGCCATTTCGATCCACAACCATGCCAGCCGTACGCTGGATCCCGAAAATGACCGAAGACTCTTTTTTAATAATTGCTGCTCAACTGCGAAGAATCATGATATTATTTAAATTAAAATAAACTCTGAACGGGATAATTCCCAGGCTTATTGCATGAATAGGAGGATCCTATGGCTCTCATTCAACGAATAATCCATGCCCTGCTCGGTCGTTCAGCCCCCCCACCCGCTATTCGTACATTTTCCAATTGCCCTGATCAGCGCCGCCCTTTTCTTCCTCCTGCTGGCGCTGTGGAGGAAGAGCGACCTTTTGGAAAAGATCGCCTTTGCGAACCTCGCCCTGGCGGTTGTCAGCATCATCGTCGCAGGCATAGTCGGCTATCGTGACAATATGGTGATTTTTAAGAACGGCGCCCCCAATCACATTGCAAAAATCATCATAGCCAGCACCTTGTTCGTTCTAACAGGCGCGATCGTCCTCCTGCGCTGGCGCAACCCGGACCTGTTCCATAGCCGTTATAAAGCGCTGTATGTTGCAGCCCATTTTCTCGCCTTTGCACTGGTTGCCGTGCAGGGGTTCCTGGGCGGCATCATCGTGTACGGATTTTAGATGGCAAATAAAGTACCTCCTGTTTATCCTGCTCACAGGAGGTACTTTATTATTTTATCCGTTTTTTAGGGTAGTTCATTTCTTGATAGCTGATTTTCAGGCTGTTCCCCTTTTGATCGTTCCAGGTCAATTTCTTATTTCTTCTCTCCTGCAGGTGTGATCACAAACCAGACTGCCCTGTACGTTTTCACCGGTGGTATCACCGGCGGCCTTGTCGCTTACATAATAGTACAGCGGCCAGCCGTTATAAGTAACCTGCGTGGTCCCATCGGTACGTTTGGTGGTGCCCAGCATGGAGGCTGTCACACCGCTGCCGGCAGTTGGGGCTCCGGTTGTCAGCAAGGGAGGCCAAGTATCTTGCGCAACCGCCATAACAGTTACTGGTATTGGGTGTGTCCTTGGTGTAAAGATACAGGGTCATCCCCTTCGAATCAACCAGGAAGGAACCCAGGGTCGCATTCTGGCCGACATTAACCACGGCCCCACCGCTGGTCACCGGCACGACTGCCGGTGGCAGCCGGTGTTGCGGAAGCACAAGCAGAAAGGATTAGAGCGAGAACTGTAAGGCTGGAAAGCAAGAGTTTGTTTTTCATAATGATCCTCCGTTTCATAGCAGGCTGGCACGCGTGTGCCAGAGGATAATGATATAGAATAAGTTTAACCAATATGTATAAAATAAGCGTTAACAGATATTAATAGTCTGATTAAAAAATACAGATTACACCACTGGCAACAGTTGCCTGCTGTCCGGCCTGAATAATCTGCGGGTCACCGCAATAGGATCTTCAGAAGTGTAATCGATCGAAATCCTCCGGGATTATAATAAACATCATTATATTACTGGCATATGTTTCGGAAGGAGAAGGATGATTCAAGCTCTTCTTACCGGTACGGGATTCCTGGGAACCCGTGCCCCTCTCCATTCAGATCTCTCTCTGATTCTGATCCTGCTCTCGGCCATAATATTTACCATCGGCTGGCGGCTGGCTGTTCGGAAAAACTTCAAAGCCCATCGCTGGATCCAGACTGGGGCTGCAATCCTGAACACGATCGTGGTTCTGATCGTGATGATCGCATCGTTCATCATTTACATCCTGCCCGGGATCCCAGGGAAACTGCTCGAGGGGACCTACGGGGTCACGACCGTCCACGCCTTCATCGGGGCGCTGGGCCTCCTGCTGGGGGTATTCGTGGTGCTGCGGGCCAATCAGGTGAAGTTTGTACCAAAACGCCTGCGTTTCAAGAATTACAAACTCTTCATGCGCACGTCCTATATCCTCTACATGCTGGCAACGCTGATCGGGGTGATCGTTTACGTTGCCGTTTACATTGCGGACCGGCCTGATCATGTATCCCTTTCAAAATGTCCCGAGTGGCTTTAGTCTATCCCTACTTCCGGACGAGAGCGCCCACCGAGCTGCTCTTCGCACCCTTGGGAGTGGCCGTATTTAGCCAGCCAATTGCACGAGTTGGGGATCGAGGCGAAGGTCTTCGATTGCACATTCAGCACATTTGAACAAATTCATGAATCCATTCTGGCTTACCGGCCGGATATCGTCGGGATCTATTGCATGGTCACCCTGAGCCGCAACACCTTTCGGATCGCGGAAATGGTGCGGGCGGACCTGCCGGAGTGCCTGCTGGTGGCCGGCGGGCCGCTGCCCACGCTCTACCCCGAGCATTTCAACGGGCCATTCGATGCCGTATTTCGCGGCGAAGCCGACTGAGACCTTTCCACGTTTCTGCCGGGATTATCTCGGCCTGGAGCCTGGCTCCCGGCGAAAGCTATCGGATCTGCGGCTGGATGGGTATGCCGGGCTTTTCATCCAACAGGATGGCCTGCAGATCGATAATCCGCCCGTCCATCACCCTGAGAAAGAAATCGATTCCTTTCCACTGCCCTACCGGGGGGACTTTGATCATGCCGCCTACCAGCAGGAAGGCCTGCTGAAAGGTGGGGCAAAAACGACCTCGATCATCACCACCCACGGTTGTCCATTCGATTGCGATTTCTGCTCGCGGCCTGTTTTTGGCAGATCTTTTTCGCCGGCGGAAGCCTCGATTCGGTCATCGATGAGATCGAACAGATCCGCCAGTTGGGTTATGACAGCCTGTGGATCGCAGATGACAGCTTTACGCTTAATCTGAACTATCTGCAAGGATTTCTGCCGGCGCATGGCAGGCCGAAATATCACAATGGAGTTGTCTCTCGCGGGTCAACGGGATAAAACCCGGAATTGCCCGCATGATGAAGGCAGCCGGCTGCCGCAGGGTTTACCTGGGCCTGGAATCGGGCAGCCAGGAAACCCTTGCGTTGATGAACAAGAAGGCCACACTGCAGGAAGGTATCGACGCCGTGCAGCTTTTCCACGAAGCCGGGATTGAAGTGGCCGCATTTTTCATCGTTGGCTACCCGGGAGAAACTGTTTCATCGATCGAGAGGACCTTCCAGTCTGGCCCTGACGCTGCCTCTCGATGAAATTTCCTTTAACGTGCCCTTCCCGCTGCCGGGATCCAAATTGTTCGAACGTGTGAGTGAGTTGGATAGGAACAAGGATTGGGACAAGGAAAACGAAGTCACCTTTGTCTACAACTCCGAGTTCGACGAAGACTGGCTTCGAGGCCGGATTGAAGAAACCATGCGTGCTCTTTGCAGAAAAGAACTCGGTTGCACCCCATTCAATTTCAAATAATTGGACTGTCTGGCTTCGGTCTTATTTCATCAGCCTGAAGAGTCCATCCGTGAGTCTTCTCGAAGGGCGCCAGGAAGATCGGAGCCAGTTTCCCCAGGCTCTTTTTTATCCTGAACTGTGCGTGGCCCTTGATGATCCCGAACCACATCTTGAATTCGGAAAAATCGGCATCGAAGATGAGCACATGGCTTGCGAATGGACTTTCATCCGGGTGCCAGTCACGGTTGATCCTGCCCCTGACCCGTTCGAACAGCGCCGTTCCGGGAAGCGGATAGGGCATGCTGAGGCCAAGGTAATCCAGGGGTAATGACGCGGCAAAGTGCAAGGTCTGCAAGACGGTCAGGTCCGTATCGCCGGGGTAAAAGAGAATAAAGAAAGCTCCCACCTCAAGCCCGGCCGCGTGGGCAATTTCCACCGCTTTTTGGGCCTGTTCGGGCGTGATCCTTTTGTTCATGAGCTGGAGGATATCTTCGTCGGCAGACTCGATCCCAAAGTAGATGCGGGTACATCCGGCCTGTTTCATTTTGAGGGCAGTGGCGGCATCCAGAGCATCCACCCGGCCCAGGCACTCCCATTGGAAATGGAGTCCCCGGCTCAGGATCTCTTCACAGACCGAGACAACCCGCTCTTTTTTCATCGTAAAAACATCGTCCGCAAAGGAGATGCGGTCATATCCCAGCCCGAGCGCGGCTTCGATCTCATCGACCACGTTCCCGGGGGAGCGTTCCCGGTAGGAACCTCCAAAGACCACATTGCTGCAGAACTCGCAGCGGAAAGGGCAGCCGCGCGTGCTCATGACGGTCGTGATCGAATAACCGTACTTTTTCCTGGCGTACTGGATGTATTGCTCGTTCGGAAGCAATTCGCGCGCCGGGAAGGGGATGCGGTCCAGGTCCTTCGCAAATGGCCGGTCCTTTGTGTGATACGATCTCGGCATCCCCTGGTTCGCCGGTCCTTTTTCCGGTACACAATGCCTGGAACTGCACTCAAGTCGGAGCCCTGCGAGAAAGCCTCCAGCAGGTCAAGCATCGTCTGCTCGCCTTCGCCGCGCACGACAACATCGAACTGCTCCAGAAAGGGCGTGGGATCGCAGGTGGGCAGGGGCCCTCCGGCTACCAGCAGGCGGGTCTGCTGGCGCAGCTGGCCGGCAAACCATAAGCTGTCGTCCAACATGGTCACCATGCAATAAATGCCGACAACTTCCGCCTGGACCGCCAGGGCCTTAGCCAAAGCCTCATTCCTGTTTTTTTCGAAAGTACAGTCAAGCAAGGTAACCGGATAGCCTGCGGTGCGCAGGCTGGCGGCGATATAACTGATGCCGAGTGGCGGGAAGCGAAAAACAGAACGGTCCCGGCGGGGTTTGAAGAATGGATAGATCAGCAGCACTGAAGTCATGGGAGTTTTTCGAACCTGACCGTGTAGCTCAATCCACTGACAGTGGGAGGGTAGGAATATCCAAAACCAGCCCAGGCCAGGCGGGAGCCAACCAGCTCCCGGCCCCGGAACAAACGCGCTCCAGCCACCTGAGGCAAATAAAAGGCAACGCCCTGGGTGGAACTGGCAAAGCTGGCTTCATCGGCAGAGACTTCATCCCAACACCCAATTTCCTTTCCCGAGAGGCGAGCCCCGGAGGAATCGCGATACTGGTCGAAAAAATGTGCACCCTGCTCGTTCATGACGATCATTTCGGTCAGGGATTCCAATGGATGTGAGGCAGGTTCGGCCTCGGTCAGGAGACTACTGCTCAACTCATCGTAGCTATACACCATCTTCACCTCACTCCTGACCCCCGCCTCTTCGTAGGTTGTCTCCCAACCGAACAGCCCGCGTAACCCGCTTGAGAGAGCGGTCAGGGGAGTGCGAACGAGTGGGAAGCGGCGGATAAAAGCTGCCAGGGTATTCTTGGCAGCATAGAGGAACCTGCTCCTTAAGTTGGCTGTGCCCGGCCGGGCGATTTTTTCCACCAGATTCATCGTGTATATGGCTGTTACCACCCAGGTCGAATCTCTGTGCAAGGAGATCCAACTTGACATTTCCCGGAAAGATGGTCTGCAGCCCTTGTTTGAGCACAGGCAGTCCGAAACCCACTGCTTCCTCAGTCAGGTCCAGGCCGCGTGAATTCATCCTGAGCCCCTTCTGAAGTCGCGAGGTGGGGTAGACTTTTCTTTCATCGGGTTTATCCGTGATCGAGAGAGTAAGATCCTGAAATATTGGAAGAGTTAGTTCCATGGTACTGCCATCGCCCAACGATTAAGCCTGGATCTTTTCGGTTACAACGTGATCTTGTTTAATGCAATTTGTGATAATCCAACCGCCTGCCGCCAACCATGGGATAACCACCAGGATCCGGATAACCAATCTGGCTGTGCGAAAGACTTCGGATAGTTGCAATAATCGATCCATGAGGGCAGGCATGCTTGGGAAAAGAAGTTGAAATGTGGAGGTGTTGAAGAAACTGAAGATCAGCGGGATGACCCACAAGGCTGCCAGGCCACGGCGATCCAATTCACCCATCGACGCCAGGATCAAGACCAGGGGCAGGACCAGGATGAGATTGGGTTCAGACAACCAGGCCCGGAAAAGGAAGAATACCAGGATCAAGGCAGTACTCTTCTTCAACAGGTCCGGCAATCCTTCACCTCCAGGTTTCAGGGCAAAGTGCAGCGATGCCCAGGGCAGGCACCCATAGCAGCCCGACCAGCCACCACAGACCCGGCAGTTGGTAAGAGCCCTGGATCAGTTCCAGGAAGGTCATGAAGGACAGGCCACCGCCCACGCTAAAATGGGCATTCCAATGCTGGAGGATCGGGGTGGGATCCCACCCCAGGATTGCAAAAGGTCCCACGAAGAGCAGGAAGGCACACGTGAAGAATAAGGCAAAATACTGAAGTATCTGCCGGAAAGGCCTGCCTTGCAGGAAGACAAAAGTCGCCAGAACAAGGGGAAGAGCGGTTGGCTTGAATGAGATTGCCAGCGCCAGCAGGATGGCCGAACCTGACAGTTTCCCCTCACTAAGACGCACAAGGCACAGGAGAGATAACAGGGCAACGATGGAATCGAACTGGCCCCAGGCGGAAGTTACGTAAAGAATGAAAGGGTTAAAAAGCATGAATAACCGGGCTTTTCGGATCCTTTTTTCATCAGCCCCCAGTTTACCCAGGATGCTTGCAACCAGGTACGCCAGACAAATGTTCGCTGCAATGATCGGGATTTTGAGAGCCAGGTTATACAAGAGCAGATTCGGTATAAGCCTGTATGTGACCAGGTATGTGAGTCCGTTCAAGAGCGGCCAGGGCGGCGGGTAGCCCACCGAAGTCATTCCTTGAAAAGTACTGTCATGGAAAACGGAAACAAGGTTTTGGGGGACATACGGGTTCTGGCCCGTGCCCACCAGATAACCGGTGGCCATGAAGATGCGCATATCATAGGCATGCCCAAAGAAATACGCCAGGATGACCTGTAAAAGCATACTTAAGGCGGGCACAAAACGATCGCTGCTGAGAGATTTTTTTATGAGCGTGATCATGCCGTTATGAAGCGCAGTAAAAATCTTCCGGGATGTCCAATATCACCTTTGCAGGATCGTTAGTAGTGAAACAAAGGCGTAAGCAATGGTGAAAGGAACCAGGACTATGAGAACGGCGTAATTCGAATCCAGGATGGCATGGACAATTGCCAGCGCTCCCAGGCAGGCGAATGACAGTTCCAGGAGCCACACGTAATTCGAAGCTATTTGATACTTCTTTGTCCGCCATCCGGCCTGGCTTTTCAAGTCTGCATATTTTGGCGTTCTGGTCCACTCATAGGCGCGATCCGAGAAAAGGGCTCTGCCGGCTCCCAAGGTATTGTCAAGGCTTGTTCCAAATCCAACCAGGTAAAGAACGAGCAGACTGGTCAGGTTATGGGATAACGAAAGTTTCTGAACCCGCAAGGTCTCGATTGCCGAAACCCATGGAGCAATCGTACAAAGAAAAACAAGCGGAACAATGAAAAGCCAAACCATATTCTGCAGGAAGGAAATCATGACAGGTAACCCGGATCCTGTGATCCCATGCTCCACAAGAAGGAGATAAGTTTGCGTTGCCGTTAGACTGTTAAAGTTTACAAATGTTGAAATGCAAGTGAGCACAAAAGAGATGGTCATCAAAGGGTGGATTAAATATCCTGTCAGGTGGATGATTGATTGAAAGCGCTGTCTAAAACCCAGCTCGCGCTTTGGCAGGACAAGCGGAAGAATTTTCCTGGCCGCCCTCAAGGAACCACATGCCCAGCGGCTTTGTTGCTGCTTGTGGTTCGGCATGGTAGGCGGGATTTCTCCAGGAGTCTGGAGGTCTTTCAAATAAAGAACCCGGTATCCCAAAAGCTGCATTCGGTAGCTTAAGTCCAGGTCTTCGGCGAGAGTGTCTGCCTGCCATCCGCCGGCTTTCAGAATGGCATTTTTCCTGAGCACACCGCCACTGCCGTTAAAGTTCTGGAATAGCCCGCAGCATACCTTCCGGTTTGTTCGACGATGAAATGGATGTCCATCAGAATCGCAGTGGCTTTGGTAAGGAAGTTGAAATCCCGGTTGAGATGTCCCCAGCGACTTTGGATGATCCCCAGGCGTTCATCCTGAACGAAATGCGGCAGGGTGCGGACAAGAAAATCTGCCGGCGGGACAAAATCGGCGTCGAAGATGGCAATGAACTCCTCGGGTGTTTTTTCAAGCGCGGCTTGCAGAGCGCCCGCCTTGTACCCCTGCCTGTTCCCGCGGCGCAGCACCTCAATATCGAAAATGTTTCTTTACGTATTCATCAACGACTGTGTCGATTTCCGATACGGTATCATCGTCCGAGTCATCCAGGATGAGAATATTCACCCTGTCAATCCCGTACGCTTCTGCCATGCGAGTGCAGGCAGCGAGAAGCCTGCGAATGACATATTTTTCGTTATAAATCGGTAAATGGATGGAAACGGCTGGATAGGCATCCGGGGATTTTATAAGGATTGGCAGTTGATAATGCCGCGCTTGATTCAGCAGATAGTAGTGATTAAAACCATACAGAAAAAAAAGCAGGGTCAGGATTAAGGATAGAATAAAGAATATGCTTTGGATGGGCATCCGGTCAAATCCTTTTCCCTTTACTGTACGAAGCCATGATCAATGCAGCCCGGTTCGCAAATGACAATAGTGGCGGGTGATGTTCTTTAGTTTATGATACTTGCAATCTGGAGAAACGGTGGCGATATTATACCAATGATAAATTCTTGGACCGTGTCGGTGACACACAGCCGGAGTCCCATGATTATCGGTTCGGATCGTTTTAATTGAACAATGCCCATCACCCTTCACAGGTTTGCCAGCCTGATTGTGTCCGATTTTATATAAAACAAAACGGCCCATCCTTGCGGACAGGCCGTTCTTCTTAATTTTCACCTTCTTACTATGGCGCGGGTGTTGGGGTTGGCGTGGGCGCTTTGGCGGCAGCTTCCTGCGCCGTCTTGGGCATCCCTGCCATGATCCAGCGGGTCAGCATGTCGATATATTGCGGATCGAGCAGCTTGGTGGGAGGCATCTGGCGGATGGTATTGCCCGTCTTCGGATCCTTGCTTTCGTGCCCGTTGATGAGCTGGATCAGCAGGCTTTGCGGGTCACCTGCAGCGATCACCGGGGCGTTATCGCCGGAGTTCAACATGTCATCGTAGGACTTCATCAGGTAGTTATTGTTCTGTTTGCCGGCCTGATGGCAGGAGACACAGTATTTCTTGGTCAACGGCTGGATGTGCACATCCCAGGAAGGCACCTCGTTCGCGCCCAGGGCTGGGGATCGATGAAACTGCCCCGGCCGGCATCTCGGCGCGGTCATCCCAACTGTAACGCAGGAAAGCCACCAGGTAGTCGATCTCGGTCGGAGAGAGTGCACCGCCGTAGGCTTTGCCAAAAGGCTGCATACCCAGGTTTGGCTGCCCGAAAGCGATGATGTCTGCCAGGGTCTGGTCGTTGCGCGTGTACATTTCATCCTGGCTGTGGATGGCTTTCATATTGAAGCCTTCCAGGCCCTCCACGCCCTTGATGATGCCGCCTTCGCCATCCGCTCCGTGACACTCGACGCAGTTGAGGGAATACAGGTCCTGTCCCTGGGCAATTTGTTCAGGCAGCGTCCCTGCCAGCTGGACTGTAGTGGCGGCGGCGGGAGGAGCGAGCACCAGCACCGCCAGGGACAGGCCGAGCATGGCCAGCGCCGCGATCCCTGCCACCCAGATCTGGGCATGCCCGATCTGGCGGACAGCCTTCTTCGCCAAAAGCGACAGGCCAAACAGGAGCACAAATGCCAGCCCCGGCACGGCCAGTCCGGACAGGAACTGCAGCAGCGGCAAAATGGTCGTGGGAATGTCGGCGATCAGGGTCAGGGTGACCACACTGACCAGGAAAATCCCCATCACGGTCAATGCCAGGACGCGCCGGGAATAGGCGCGATAAGGATTGCGGTCGATCAGCGGAAGGATGAAAAGCACCCCCACCGCCAGGCCGGGGATGAGCGCCGTGGCAATCCACTCGATTTTTCCCAGGACCGGGATCTGTCCGTAGAGCGCCAGGAACTTGAACAGGAACAGGAAGTACCACTCCGGTTTGGGGATATAGGCAGTATCGCTTGGATCCGCTTTGGGCTCGCCGGGCACGCCGATAAAGCTTGCCAATAGGATCAGGATGATGAAAATTGCCAGCGATACGATCAGGTCTTTATAAATGCTATCCGGCCAGAAGCGTTCCCCTTTTTGCAGGGCGATCTTGTATTTTTCAAGGATGGATTTTTTGTTTTCGTCTTTCATTGCCATGCTCCTTTAATCGTCCTTGCCCGGGAACTGTGATTCGCCGTGCTTGATGATGAGGAACAGGTGGACGCCCATCAGTCCTGCCAGGGCGGCCGGAAGCATCCAGATGTGGGCGGAGAAGAACCGGCTGAGCGTCAGGGCGCTCAGGTCCGGTCCGCCGCGCAGCGCCTTCAGGATGAAGGGGCCGATCCATGGCACACTGCCGGCGATGGAGGTTCCGACCGTGGTGGCCCAGTAGGCTTTCTGGTTCCAGGGCAGCAGGTAGCCGGTGAAACCCATCCCCAGTGTGCATATCAGCAGGCCCACGCCGATCAGCCAGGTCAGCTCGCGCGGGTATTTGTAAGAGGCGGTCACGAAGACCCGGATCATGTGGATGAAAACCACGATCACCATCAGGGAAGCGCCCCAGTGATGGATGCCGCGGATCAGCCAGCCGAAGGCCACGCCATTCATAATGTACTGGATGCTGTCGTAGGCGTGATCGGGCGAGGGTGTGTAATAGACGGTCAGGAAGATGCCGGTCACTGCCTGCATCACGAACAGGAACATGCTGGCGCTGCCGAGCGTATTCCACCAGTTGCCCTTCGGTTCGGGGCGATCCAGGACGGCCTTGTACAGATCGTTCAGGCCCAGACGTTCATCCAGCCAGGTGAAGAGTTTTTTGAACATGGGTCAGCCTTCCACGAAATGGAGCAGGAGGATGCCGTTATCGATCTTGAGCCTGTCGCCCGAAAACGAGTCCAGCGGGCGCGGCGGTGGGCCGCCTCGTACCGTGCCGTCCAGCCCGAACTGGGCATCGTGACACGGGCAGACAAACTCCTGCCGGTCGTCTTTCCAACTGACGCTGCATCCCAGGTGGGTGCACTTATTGGAGAGTACCAGGAAATTCGTATCCGATTTTTTTATCACGAAAACGCCATAACTGTTGACCGTTTTTTCCCAGCCATTGACCTTGCTGCGTGTAAACGAGACCAGCGTTGGTTTCCCAACCTCGAAGGTTTCCAGTTTCCCCAGCGGGATCCAGGCGTCAGATTTGACCGACTTGAGAGCCGGATCGATCAGGTAGGCAATGGCCGGCAGGCCAACGACCGCGCCGATAAACGTGCCCACGGCTGCCGTGGTCAGCTTGATGAAATCACGCCGGCTGATATGATCGGAACCTGCCATGCGAACCTCCCGAGTATGAACTGAAAGATTATATAAACCCTTATAATGTGTGATTATAAAGGATGTTCCAGTCTTCTCCATGAGGATGTCTGGAACGAATATTCCGTGAGTATTGTCACCTTTCCTCCTTGAATTGAGAGATGGGATAATAGGCTGCGAGTATACTATTGCAGGAATGTACTAACGACTCTACTTTTCCGCAGATGCAAGTCGTTTGGCGAATAAGCGACTATTGGTCGCGACTATCGTTAAGGAGGCGTGGATGGGTCTGAAAAGGAATGTCAGCCTGAAAGATGCCCTGCGATACCAGGGCAAGGGTCCGATGCTGACCTATATCCTGCACCGCATCGGAGGCCTGGGGATCGTCACCTTCGTGGGATTGCACGTCCTGGCTTCCTTCGTGGGCGGCAACTTTGGCAGCTTCATCAACCTGATCTACGAGCACTGGGCCTTCCAGATCGTCGTCTTCTTCTGCGTCCTTTTCCACGTCATCAACGGCCTGCGCATTGTCATCCTCGACCTGTGGCCGAAACTGATCGAACACCAGCGCGAAGCCATCTGGGTTGAATGGGCGGTCTTCCTGCCCATCTACGGCATGGCGGTGCTGGTCATCGTCCGTACGGCACTGGGAGGTTAGACATGGCTGCAAAACCAAGAACCCTTTCCCTCGCCAAACGAGGTTTCGATTTTGAGATCTTCATGTGGCTCTTCGTCCGCCTTTCGGCGCTGGCAATGTACCTGTGCGCCTTGATCGGCCTGGTGGGCGCGCTGATCATGGGAGCGCGCACCCAGGTGAATTTTGCAGACCTGCTGCGCTGGTCTTTCATGCCCGACTCGAACCATGTGCTGATGAACACCACCCTCAACAACATTGCCAATGCAGATGCCTGGGCCAGCCTGTTCTGGAAGCTCATGGGCAGCGCATTTGTCGCCTTTGCCGTTTCGCACGGGCTGCACGGTGTGCTCAGCGTGGTCGAAGATTATCTCAAGAATCGCCTGGTGCGCCGGATCCTGCGGATACGTGGTCCTGGTGCTCACCTTTGTTGGGATTGCCATTGCCATCTATGTAATCTGGACTCGCTAGGAGCCGCGCCATGAAAACGCATCAATTCGAAGTACTGGTTGTTGGAGCCGGCGGGGCGGGCCTGATGGCCGGTCTGTATGCCTCCAGGACTGCCAAAACTGCCATCATCACCAAGCTTTATCCCACCCGCTCGCACACCGGCACCGCCCAGGGCGGCATCGGCGCGGCGCTCGGCAGCCAGGAGGAAGACCATCCCGAATGGCATACCTACGATACCGTCAAAGGCTCGGACTACCTGGGCGACCAGGACGCCATCGAGTTCATGTGCAACGAGGCCGTGCCGGCCGTCTACGAGCTGGAACACATGGGCCTGCCCTTTGACCGCACACCGGATGGCAAAATCTCCCAGCGCCCGTTTGGCGGGCATACCAATAACGTCACCGGCAAACCGGTCCGGCGCGCCTGCCATGCGGCCGACCGCACCGGTCACATGATCCTGCAGACGCTCTACCAGCAGTGCATGAAAAACAATGTCACCTTCTTCGACGAATTCCAGGCGGTCGACCTGCTCATGGTCAACGGGGCCGCCGCGGGCGTGGTTGCCATTGAACTTGCCACCGGCGAGATGCACGTTTTCCATGCCAAGGCCGTCATCTTCGCCACCGGCGGGCATGGCCGCATCTGGGAAATCACTTCCAACGCCTACGCATTCACCGGCGACGGCCCGGCCATTGTCATGCGGCGCGGCCTGCCGCTGGAAGATATGGAATTCTTCCAATTCCACCCCACCGGCATCTACAAGCTCGGCATCCTGATCACCGAAGGCGTGCGCGGGGAAGGCGGCGTCCTGATCAACGGCAAGGGCGAACGCTTCATGGAGAAGTACGCCCCCAAGGTCAAGGACCTGGCCTCGCGCGATGTGGTCAGCCGCGCCATCTACATGGAGATCCGCGATGGCAATGGCGCCAACGGGCAGAACTACGTTTACCTGGACGTGCGCCCGGAGAGTGTCAACCGGTACGCGGCCAGGATGGCCGCAAGAACCTGGACGGTTCGCCCTATACCGTAACCGGCGAAGAGATCCTGGCCAAGCTGCCCGATATCGTGGATTTCTGCCGCGTCTACCTGGGTGTGGACCCGGTTACGCAGCTCATGCCGATCCAACCCACGGCGCACTATGCCATGGGCGGCATCCCCACCAATAAGTTCGGAGAAGTCCTTTCGGATGAAAAAAATACGCTTGTTGCCCGGCCTGTATGCAGCGGGGGAATGTGCCTGTGTTTCGATCCACGGGGCCAACCGCCTGGGTACGAATTCGCTGCTCGACCTGGTTGTTTTTGGCAAACACGCCGGCCTGCGGGCGGCGGAATTCGCCAAGGGCGCCTCCTTCCAGACCCTGCCGGATGATCCCACCGAATTTGCCCGGGCGCAGTTCGAAAGGATTCGTCAGCGCGGATGGCAAGGAGAATGCTTTCGATATCGCCACGAACCATGAAGAAGATCATGTTTGATGATATGGGCATCTTCCGCAGCGGCAAGGGCATGGAGAACGCCCTGAATGTGGTGCGTGAACTCAAGCAGCGCTACCAGCACGTCACGGTGACCGATACCGGCAAGATCTTCAACATGGAAATGATGAACGCCTGGGAACTGGGCAACCTGCTCGACCTGGCCGAGCTCACCACCGTTTCGGCCATTGCCCGGACCGAAAGCCGGGGCGGCCATTCGCGTGAGGACTATCCCGAGCGGGATGACAAGCAATGGCTGAAGCATACGCTGGCCTGGGTGGCGTGAGAATGGCCGGATCGACCTGAAGTACAAGCCGGTCGTCATCACCCGCTTTGAGCCGAAAGTGAGAACGTACTAAAGTTGCCGGGTGTCACGTGTTCCAGTGATCAAGAGATGCTGGACAGCGTGACACAGGAACACCTGACACAGGAACACTTGACACGGGAGCACCCTTTATGGAAGTCACCCTCAAAATCTTCCGCTACAACCCTGAGACGGATAAAAAGCCATCCTACAAAACCTATAAGCTGGATGCCATCGAGATGGACCGCGTGCTGGATCTGCTCGAAAAGGTAAAGGGCTACCAGGATGGGACGCTCTCGTTCCGCCGTTCGTGCGCTCATGGCATCTGCGGTTCCGATGCGATGCGGATCAACGGGATGAACCGTCTGGCCTGCAAAACCCTGGTGCGCGATGTGGGTTCCAGGATCACCGTCGAACCCATCCTCGGCCTGCCGGTCATAAAGGACCTGATCGTGGATATGGAACCGTTCTTTGAGCATTACCGCTCTGTCAAACCCTGGTTCATCAACGATGATCCCGAACCGGAAAAGGAACGCTTCCAGAGCCCGGAAGCGCGCGCTGCGCTTCGACGATACCACCAAGTGCATCCTGTGCGCCTGCTGCACCACCTCCTGCCCGTCCTTCTGGGGCAGCGAGAATTACATTGGCCCGGCGGCCATCGTTGCTGCCCACCGCTTCATCTTCGACGACCGCGACCAGGCCGCCGCTGAACGCCTGAAGATCCTGAATGAAGTCAATGGCGTCCATCGCTGCCACACCGTCTTCAACTGCACCATGGCCTGCCCGCGTGAGATCCAGATCACCAAGGCCATCGGCGAGGTCAAAGCTGGCCATCGCGACGGGAAATCTGGAATAACCGGTTCGTGGATCCCTGAACGGGTGGCTTGGCCACCCGTTTTTTTATTTACCCAGCCTATGTAGTATCTATCCGAAAAATATAGAAGAACCGCATTTTGAGAGTATGCGGCGAAGACGCACACTCTCAAAATGCGAACTCCTCCTGAATTCCCGGATAGGTTTTCTATTTCTCGATAATATGGATAAATTTGATGTAATTAAGGTAGAATAAATTTAGTTTTATCCTACATATATTGCTTCACTTGCCAGGAGGATTTCGCCATGAACGCTGCAGTTTTCTGAACAAAGCCGAATTGGAAGGGGACGTATATCCCCCTTCACCTGAGGCCATCGCACAGACCTATGTCCCCGATTGGGAGGCAATACCGCCGCCCGGGCCGACCAGGACCTGACTGGTTACTGGGCCGAACGTGCCCGCGAACTTGAATGGTACCGGCCATGGGATACCGTTCTCGATGAAAGCAACAAACCTTTCTATAAATGGTTTGTCGGCGGAAAGGTCAATATCATCAAGAACTGTCTCGACCGGCACGTCAAGAACCTGGCGGCGGAACAAACTGGCGCTCATCTGGGAAGGTGAACCCGGCGACCAGCGTTCATTTTCCTACCATGCACTCAATCGCGAGGTCAGCAAATTTGCCAATGTGCTCAAAGCCATGGGGATAAAAAAAGGCGACCGGGTCACCATTTACCTGCCGCGCATCCCTGAGATCGTGATTTCCATGCTGGCTTGCGCAAAGATTGGGGCCATTCATTCCGTTGTATATGGCGGTTTCTCGGTCGAATCCCTGCACGGTCGCATTCTCGATTCGCATTCCAAGGTCGCCATCACTGCAGATGGCGGCTGGCTGAACGGCAAGATCGTCAAGCTCAAAGATATTTTGGATGAAGCCCTCCAGCGCTCTCCCAGTGTCGAACATGTCATTGTCGTCAAACGTACCGGTCAGGATGTCTGCATGGATACGGAACGGGATCTGTGGTATCACGACCTGATGTCGCTGCCGATCGCCAGTCCCAAATGTGAGACCGAAGTGATGGATGCTGAAGATCCACTCTACATCCTTTATACATCCGGTACCACCGGAAAACCGAAAGCCATTCTGCATACGCATGGCGGTTACATGGTCGGCATCTATGCCACCCTGCACGATGTCTTTGATATCCGCGATGAAGACCGCTGGTGGTGTACGGCCGACCCGGGCTGGGTAACCGGGCATTCGTACATGGTTTACGGACCGTTATTGAATGGAGCAACATCTTTCATGTACGAAGGCGCTCCATCCTATCCCTATCCCAACCGCTGGTGGCAGTTGATCGAAAAATACAGCCTTTCGATCCTGTATACCGCCCCGACTGCCATTCGCGGCCTGATGCGTTTCGGTGAAGCCTGGCCCAACCGGCACGATCTTTCCTCGCTGCGCCTGCTTGGTTCGGTCGGAGAACCCATCAACCCGGAGGCCTGGAAATGGTATCACCATGTCATTGGCAAGGACCACTGCCCGATCATGGATACCTGGTGGCAGACCGAAACCGGGATGTTCATGATCACTCCCACGCCGGTTGTGCCCTTGAAACCTGGCTCGGGCACACGCACCTTATTTTGGCGCGCAGGCTGAAATCGTGGACGAAGAAGGCAAACCTGTACCGGATGGGGAAGAAGGCTTCCTGGTGCTGAACAAGCCCTGGCCGGCCATGTTACGCGGCATCTATGGTGATCCTGAGCGCTATGTCAGCCAATATTGGAGCAAATATCCCGGCAAATACATGACCGGTGATTCGGCCAGACGTGACAGGGACGGTTACTTCTGGATCATTGGGCGGGTGGATGATGTCATCAAGGTCTCCGGATATCGCCTGGGGACAGCCGAGATTGAGTCTGCCCTGGTGAGTCACCCGGCTGTGGCCGAGGCGGCCGCCATCGGTCTGCCGCATGATGTGAAAGGCACCGCCATTCATACCTTTGTGATCCTGCGAACCGGCTATACCCCTTCGGATGAATTGAAGGAAGAACTTCGCAAACATGTTGGCCATGAGATGGGGCCGATTGCCAAACCCGAAGAGATCGTGTTCGTGGACAAGCTGCCCAAAACCCGTTCGGGGAAGATCATGCGAAGGGTGCTGAAAGCGCGTGCCCAGGGATTGCCCGAAGGAGATGTCTCAACGCTGGAGGAGTAAAACATCCGGTTGACTCAGTGCTGCGATCAATGCGATGGCCGCGTTCTCTGCGGCCTTCGCTGTGTTTCGCCCCATTCGTACCAATTGGGGGATCATTTGCGGATGTCCGAGTATGCTTGTGATGATCTTGCCCATGCGCAGGTTGTAATCATCATCCATTGCCGCTTGCAGGTCAAAAGGGATGGGCGAGCGCGGCCCGTCACTGATGGCGCGCAGGGATAGGAGCGGTATCCCCTGTTGCGCGGCAGCCTGGGCAATGCCGGCTGTCTCCATTTCCAGAACGGGGTTTGTCATCCCGTCTGGCTGGGACTGGATATATTGAGAGCCGCGCGTGGTGACCGCCGTCCCGGAAACCAGGTGCGCCCCGCCTGCCAATAAAGCCTGTGCGCAGGCCTGCCAGGCTGCTTCGGACAAACTGGCGAGAGTCTGGAACGGACCTGCCAACCCCTCATCCAGCACGCAGGTGTTCCTGGCTGCCACCACATCCCCGATCTCCAGGTCTGCATTGACCGCGCCGGCGATGCCGACCGAGACCAGTAAGCTCGGATGGATCGCCTCCATCAGTGTACTGGCAGCCTGCGCGGCCCGCCTGGGCCCCATGCCGGATGTAACCAGCCAGCAATCCCGTCCAGCCAGGTGGAAGCGATCGCAGCGGAACGGGCCTGAGAGGCTGCGTTCCGCCTCCTCAACAAGACGGAGAACCGCCTCCCTTTCCTGGGCCATCGCCGCGATAATCCCGATCGTTTCCATATTTTTTACCTCTTCCATTCCACCCAGACCGGCTCGGTGTTTTCGGGAATAACGCTATATGCCTGGCCGATCGGGATGCCGCGCACTCTACAGAGAACAGTGGCAAGTGCAAGTCCATGCGAGACGATCAGTACAGAGCCGGTAGGATGGATGAAAGCGATATCT
Organism: uncultured Chloroflexia bacterium; assembly: GCA_963830665.1. Classification (GTDB taxonomy): domain Bacteria; phylum Chloroflexota; class Anaerolineae; order Anaerolineales; family Villigracilaceae; genus UBA877. The sequence goes on along the minus strand of CAWHNM010000014.1, from coordinate 74,211 downwards.
TCCACGGCAGCGTATACGCGTTCGGCCACTTCCATGACCGTTTCCCCTCCGGGTGGGCGGATGCTGGCCGGGTCAGTTGTGCGTTGTTTCCATAATTCAGCGTATTGGTTCCTGATGCTATCTACAAATTTGCCTTCCCAATCTCCCTGGTTGATTTCACGCAGGCGTGTATCGGCTATGACAGGCAGGTCGAGAACTGCCGCGATTGCATCGGCGGTTGCCTGCGCGCGCTGCAAGTCGCTGGTATAGATCGCAGAGAAAAGATGGCCTTTAAGCTTCCCTGCCAGACTGTCTGCCTGGATCCGCCCAGTCGCATTGAGGGGGATATCACTCTGACCCATGTAGCGGCCTTCAAGATTCCAGTCCGTTTGTCCGTGCCGGACAAGACAGAGTTCTGTCATTTCTTATGGCGTTCCAGGTATGCCGGAATACTGTTCATCGGAGGCCGTTCCAATTCGGCCACTTCCTCCACGTCCAGATAGTAACCGCCATCCGCGGAGCGGATCAATTTCATGGTCTTGTTGACATCTTCGATGATGGCGCGCTCGTAGCGGGCTTCCAGTTTGCGGAGAACGGTCTGGATGATGGCAAAGGACATTTTGCCCAGCGCCTCCAGCTCCTGGTTGTGGTGGATGCGTTCCAGCAGATCCACTTGCGCAATGGAGCGCAGACCATAGCTGCTCAAAGATATCAATGAGCAGACCGGTCTCCACGCCGTAGCCCGAGAAAAAGATCGCTTTTTCGAGCGACTTCGCGCCGGCCTGCATATTCTCCCGAGAGTGGCTGGATGACACCTGAGAGCTCGGGATAAAACAGGTTCAAAAGGGCCGCGCGGTCAGTTCGGTGACACGACCGCCTCCGCTGGCCTGTATTTTACCCCCCACCCTGAGCGGACGACGATAGAAGCCTTTGATGAATTGAAAATTCTTGTTAAGCAGGAGCGGGCCAATTACGCCGTAAACAAAACGCGGATGGATATTGACGATGTCCGTATCGATCCAGGCAATGATATCGCCTTTGGTGACCAGCAGACTTTTCCAGAGCGCTTCGCCTTTTCCGTTCGCGCGCACCCAGTTCTGGCAATAATTGTTGGTGGATGTGGACAGGAATGCCAAGCTCCTCGGCAATCTCGCGGGTGCGATCGGTCGAATTGGAATCGATCAGCACGATCTCATCCAGCAGAGGCACATCCTCCATCAAGGCTTTCTTGATGGTTGTGATCACTTTGCCGACTGTTTTTTCCTCGTTCAAGGCCGGCAGGGCCAGGCTGATCGTCGAGCCTTGCTTCTCTTTCAAATCCATCAGCTGTTTCATGTCTGAGAACTCGTCTGCATGGAAGGTGCTTTCGGCAAACCACTTGTCCACCAAAATCGAGATCGCCTGGGCGCCCGCCCTTTCATCCGACATGAATTCTGAGACTGGGCGGCAGGTTTTCACGACCATCACCGTGGCAGGTGATTCCCGTAAAAGTTTTTCGGCCACCGGACCAATGGATGAGCTGCCTATACTCGTGCTGGCGGTTGCGCCCAGGATCACCACATCGTAATGCTGCGATTCCTCGAATATGGTCCGTACCGCGTCTTCCGTGGTGATCGAACGAAGCTTGACCTCAGGGATGTGGCGCAGGATGTGTTTCAAGCCCTTGAAGGGTGCATCATTCACTGCGCCTGTCAGGGCGAGGTGCAGAACATCCATTTGCTTGGAATGCAATCCCATACCCATCTGGAATGCCAGCTCGGCATACGGTCCGCCGCGTACTGCGATCAACGCCCGCTCCAATTTGACCGGCTTGGCGCCGCGCACAATGGCTAGATTGCATAGGGAATTGGAAAGCACCTCTGAGATCGGAATGCCGCATGATAATTGCCCGTCTTCCCATTCGATCATTAAAAGATCGGGTTTTTCACTGGCAATCACACTTTTGAGGTCTTTCCAGGGCGTCTCTGACACGATCACCGTGGATTTGAAGCGAATGGATGGACCGCTGCTCAAGGAAAGCAGGCGTTTGCGGACTTGCCTGGCTGCCTGCGCACCTGCGCTGATCGATTCATCTTTCCCGATCGGAACGATGCCGACCAGAATGACTTCCCTGGCGATGGTTTGTGCGATCGCCAGGGCGGTTTGCCCGTCCGGTTCCTGTGCCAATCGGGATCAGCGCGGTTTTGATATTGCGCATGGATTTTTTCATTTTCAGCTATCTCCTGAATCAACGGGCCGATGCATAAGGCATAGATCGAATCCCAGGTATAGGCATGTTTGGCTCGACGTGCCCAGCGGGATGATGTTTCGCTTTCAAGCCTATCGTAGATCTTTTGGGCGATCGAACGCGGCTCCGCGTCTGGATCAAAATACAGTGACATCCTCACCGCATAGTTCACGCAGCACGGGGATATCCGCGCAAAAAACGGGCATGGAACTGAAGGCGGCCTCGATGATGGGAATGCCAAAACCCTCTTCGCGGCTGGGGAATAACAATGCATCGGACAAGCGATAAAAATCGGCTATGACCGCATCCGGCATGAATTCAGAGCTGACATCCGCCAGGAAATGGGCTGTGTTTCTGCAGTTTCAATTCATTGCGCAAGAGCCAGCAACTTTTGCCTGTACAGCCGCGTTGGCCGGATTATGTGGGCCTTCCGGCCCGGTGACCAGCAACATGGCCTGGGGAAATTGCTTCCGCAGTTCGGCCAGCACGCGCAGCGCCAGTTCGATATTTTTTCGTGGCGTCAGGCGCACAGGCAACAGGAACAGCGGATTCGGCATCGAGCAGCTTCAATTGCTCCACCAACTGGATCGTCTGCGGTTCAAGCTTGAAGAAAGTCGTTTACATCCACGCCGTTGGGAATGACGTGAATGCATCTCTTCGCGAATTCCAAGCAGTTTGCCAAGTTCCTGACGGCGCAATTCCGAGACGACGACCTGCGTCACGTTTCCCCAATCGGTGCGCAACAAATCCCAGGGATAACCGTCGTGCATTTCATGGCGATAGCGTGGTGTTGTCCAGGCCAGGTCGTGATGCCAAAGGATCAATTTTGGAAAACCCGGCATTCTGTGTGCAGCGTGGATGGCGGCAGTCAATGCCAGGTTTTTATGCAGGGAGGCAACATTATGGGCGATCAAGATATCAAACCCCTGCAACCCGGCCAGTAATTCCTGCTTGATTTGGTCACGCAAGCTGTCAAAGGCGGGTGTGTATTGCCCGTGGTCCAGTTCCTGTTTGACCGCCATCACCTCGGCATGGCGCGAATCCAAAAGCGGCAGGATGTGCACAGGGATGCGTTCGTCAAAGGTTTCCCCGCGCCCTGCAAAAATGGTGACTTCGTGGCCGGCCTTCGTCATCAGGCGGGCGTGGTGCGCCAGTACGCTTTCCACTCCACCGACGATGGGCGGGGAGGAGTAATGCAACAGCGCAATTTTCATATCAACTCTCCGAAGCAGTCGGCCAATAAATGCTGGAGTCGGCGTTCCAGTACGTTATACGAGTAATAACGGCGTGCCAGTTCATAATTTTGTTCGGCATACCGCGCCGCTTCATCTGGATGGAGCAGCAGGCGGCGCGCATGTTCCAGGGTTGCCTCATTAATATAACCATCGAACTCAACCACCTTAAAGCCTTTGGGCTTGATATCTGTCTCATAGATGGAGTAGTTGTTCACCACCAATGGGCGTTTGTAATAGATGGCTTCGAGAAAGGCATTGCCAAACCCTTCCATGGAAGATGGATAGGTCACCAGGTCTGCCTGTGGATAAACATCTCCCAGCGTATAGATCTTTCTTCCTTCGGGCGTGACGCCGCGTGCCTCGCCGACAATGGCCGACTCAAATTTGACCGTGACATTCAGACATGGCAGCGAATTCGCGCACACGCTTTTCGTAGTCCGTTCCCTCATCCCCTGCCGCGTGCGAAATGACCAGTTCGGCAGGCAAGCCCAGGCGGCGGGTCAATTCGATGGCGTGCTCGATGCCTTTGCGCTGGATGATGCGGGTTGGTTGCAGGATCAAATATTGGTCAGGCGCCAGCCCGAGGTCTGCCCGCGCTGATTGCGCATATTCATCCAATGCAGCCGGCGGGTGAGTCGAAATCCATCACATTCGGGATCATCACCGCATTCACACCGATGCGTGAAGCCAGTTGTTTGGCCTGCACCGAGTTGATGACAACGTGCCGGATGGAGGGCAGGTTGGGCGGGAAGGCCGCAGCGAGATAGTCTTGAACCGAATTGTTCATAAAGCGCTGGCGTTCCCAATAAAAATCGTGATGGTGCGCGATGACCGGGTAACCCGTCTCGGCGATGAACTCGGTCAAAGCCAGCCCAGCGGCAGATTGATCGGTATGGTCAGTGCATTCTCGACGATGAGCGCTTCGAGATGATACTGGTACGCAAATTTATAAAGATGCTCTTTGAAATAATCCTTTAATTCCTGCACCTGCTTGGTGATCCTGGCAGGGCGAATGTAAACCGAGAAGAAATCCTGGTGCAATGCTTCCATTTCCGGATGCATCTTCCGGCCTTTGTGCATCTGCCCCCAGGTGCCGGTAAAGACAGTCTGGTTGATGGCATCGATAATGGGATGACGATAAAAGGCTTCCGGGACAAGGTAACATTTTCCATCGGGGCGGTCACACTCGCCGGAAAAATAAAAACAGGTGTGGCCCATCCGTTCCAGGATGGCAGCCCATTTGGCAGTTTCAAGTGAAACCCCATCGGTACCTGCAAAACGTGTGGAAATAAATCCGATGCGATCGTGAGAGAGTCATAGTTTGCTCCTTGATCTGATTAGAGGGAACCCCTTGATTGAGTATAGTACAATGAAATGCATGGCGCAATCTTTTTTCACCACACAACTTATCACTCTTTATGGTGAGGAAACTGCCGCCCGGGTGGTACCGCGTTTGCACCATTTGATCGAGCATCACCGGGGGCGCATCCCACCCCCCGCCGAAACATCTTTATCGGAGCGCGACGCCATCCTGATCACCTATGCAGATCAGGTGCGTGAGCCGGGCCAATCCCATCTTAAAACCCTGGCAGATTTTTGCAAGGCCCACCTGGCTGGCGTGGTCAGCGGGATCCACATTCTGCCTTTCTATCCCAGTTCATCCGACGATGGGTTTTCGGTCAAGGATTACCGTGCTGTCGATCCTGCTCTCGGCGACTGGACCGACATCGAAAGGCTGGGAGGTTCTTTCCGCCTGATGTTTGATGGCGTCATCAACCATGCTTCTGTGCAAGGGCATTGGTTTCAAGCCTTTTTACGCGACGAAAAACCTTACCGGGATTACTTCCTGACCGTCGAAGGCGCCCCCGAGCTATCGTTGGTTACCCGTCCGCGCACCCTGCCATTGCTGACCGAATTCCAGACTGCGGCAGGCAAACGCCGCGTCTGGACAACTTTCAGCGCAGACCAGGCAGACCTGGATTACCACAATCCCGATGTGCTCCTGGAAATTTTGGATATCCTGCTGATGTACGCCGAACACGGCGCCCAGTTCATCCGCCTTGACGCGATCGCCTACCTCTGGAAGGAAATTGGCACCACCTGTATCAACCTGCCGCAAACGCATGTCGTCCTCCAACTGATTCGTGCGGTGTTCGATGAGCTTTTGCCGCATGTGCGCCTGATCACCGAGACAAACGTCCCGCATGAAGACAACCTTACCTATTTTGGCAATGGCAGGGATGAAGCGCAATTGGTGTATAACTTTGCCCTCCCGCCGCTTGTCCTGCATACCTTCCGCACGGGCGATGCATCCATTCTTTCACAATGGGCTTCCGGGCTTGCGCTGCCCTCCGAGCAAACCACATTCTTTAATTTCCTGGCCTCGCACGATGGAATTGGATTGAATCCAGCTCGGGAGATATTAAAACCCGCAGATATCGATGCGCTGGTCGCGCAGACACTCTCGCACGGCGGGTTGATCTCGTATAAACAAAACGCCGATGGCTCGCAAAGTCCTTATGAATTGAACATCAGTTATTTTGATGCCCTCTCGAATCCATTCGGTCACGAGCCGCTTGGCATTCAGATCGACCGTTTCATGGCGGCACAGGCCATCATGCTCAGCCTGCCTGGATTACCGGGCATTTACTTTCATAGTATGTTTGGTTCGCGGAACTGGCTCGAAGGCGTCCAGGCCTCCGGATACAACCGCACCATCAATCGTCAGAAACTGGAGCGGACCGGATTGGATCGGGAGCTGGCTGACCCCCAATCGCTCAGAGCGCAGGTCTTTGCCCGTTACCGGCAATTGCTGAAAAAGCGCGCCGCCTCCGCTGCCTTTCATCCGCATGGCAGGCAAAGGATTCTGGATATGGGGAGCGCGGTTTTTGCCGTGCAGCGCAGCTCCCCCGGGGGCGACCGGCAGGTGCTCTGCCTGCAAAATATTACCTCGCAGCAGCAGTCGGCCGGAAAACATACTTTGGACCCGTATCAAACACTTTGGTTGGACGATCCAAAGGATTGAGGGTGTCTTCCTTCTGGATGGCCCGATTTTGGGGTTCTCTTTCCAGCGTCGATCAATTTGGTGTGTAGTTTATTGGATTCTGCTAATGCTAATCAACCGAATCAATTGCCATTGCAATTGCGCCCAATACCCCCGAGCGATTTCCCAATGTGGGCGGCACGATATACTCATCTATTTTCTTCAACACCAGCGGCGATTGAATGTAGCCGTTCAAATATTGTTGAACCTTTTGCCGTACAGATTTGTGCAATCCGCCATGCAGTGATACTCCGCCACCCAGCACAATTCTCTGGGGGGAATAGGCATAGGTCAGGTTGATCAAAGCCAGGGCGATATATTCAGCTTCCAATTCCCAACCCGGATGGTCATCAGGCAATGTTTTTACATCCTGCCCCCAGCGCTCCGTCATGGCGGGCCCGGATGCCAGTCCTTCCAGACAATCCTTGTGATATGGACAGATCCCCGCGAATGGGTCCCTGGTCTTATCGTGGGGAATGGAAAAATGGCCTGCCTCGGTGTGCACCAACCCATGCACCGGACGCCCATTTACCAAAACGCCTACTCCGATTCCGGTCCCTACAGTGATATAGACAAATGGATCCAGGCAATGGTTCGCCGGCGTCCAATAATATTCGCCAAAGGCGGCAGCATTGACGTCGGTGTCGAAGGTCACCGGAAGATCAAGCGCTCTTTTCACGATCCCGCACAGATTCACCTGGTGCCACCCGGGCTTCGGCGTGCTGGTGATGTACCCGTAAGTTGACGAGGCGGGGTTCAGGTCTACCGGCCCAAACGAAGCGATCCCTACTCCTGCCAAACCATCATTTTGTGCATATGGCGCGAAAAAAGCAACGGCACGCTGGATCGTTTCTTCTGCGGCCTGTGTGGTCGGGAAGCGGATCTCTTCAACGATATCGCTGGGGCCGGAGCCAACCACGCATACGAATTTAGTTCCGCCGGCTTCGATGCCACCGTACAATTGTTTCATGCCAGACCTCTTTCAGTCCGTTTGCTGTTGCTTAATTCGAAATTCCCAAGGTCCGCAAGCATGCAAATACCGCCCTGGTTTTGGATTAAGCCGGCAGGTCTAACCGGTTCTAACCAAAGTTTGAACATGGTCATTCCTCCTGGTAGTCGCCGGCGTGATCATGACTGCCCAGAAAATGGATGATCTTGTCTTCCACAACCTTCTGGACTGCTTGTTTACCCTGGTCGAGCGCCTCTGGTGGCAGGCGCCGAAGGGAGGCATCTGTAACTCGCTCTTTCAATCCGAGCGCCTCAAGCAGGGCCAGTTCCAGGTCGGTTGCGACATTAACTTTGCTGACTCCGCCGTCCGGGATGTGGATGGCGTTCCGGATCATCTCAAGCGGCGTTCCGGACCCGCCATGCAGAACCAGTGGAACCGGCGTCAGAGCGCGAATGGCTTTCAAGCGTGCGATATCAATTTTGGGCTGGCGCACCGTATACACCCCGTGTGCGGTACCAACGGAAACTGCCAGGGCATCCACACCGGTCTGTTGCACGAAGGCCGCCGCCTCTTTCGGGTCCGTATATAGTTCTTCGTCGGTCTCGGTTTCCATGAAGTCCGCAGTCCCGATCCTGCCCAGTTCGGCCTCTACTGAGACCTTGCGGGCATGCGCATACTCGACCACTTTTAGAGTCTCATGGATGTTTTCTTCCAGCGGCAATGCAGATGCATCGATCATCACCGAGGTAAACCCTTCCGTAATTGCCTCCTGGATCAGGCTGAAATCCGAGCTGTGGTCAAGATGTAGTCCTACCGGAACAGTCGGACTGACTTCCCCGAATTGTCTCCAGAACTCCTTCGCAAACGCCTGCACGGTCAACTGGTACCATTTCAATTCAATTTGCGCCACCTGTACAATAATGGGGGAATGGGTGGCTTCGCCGGCTCTTAGAACGGCGCTGATCATGGATGTGTAGCGTGGCGAAAAAGCTCCAACGGCAAATTGCTTCTTTTCTGCGACCGTCAATAGTTGTTTGAGAGTGAAGATGTTCGCGGGTTTGATGTTCATATTTCCCTGATGCTTGTTGCCCTTTATATTAAGGATTATGGCTTCTGTACCATAATTGAGATATTTCATCCTTACGCCAATCGGGATTATCCAATTGCAATGGCAGGTGTTCCCAACCGGCTTCTATGCGCTGGATGGTTTCTTCCCAGGTGCGCAGTCCACTCAAGGCATCCGGCGCTTCCACGTTGCATGCGCCTACTGCAACGGCTGCGACGACAGATTCTTCCGGCCCCTTGCCGCGCAGCAGGGCGGATAGAAAGCCTGCAATGGTGGTATCGCCTGCGCCGGTTGTCCCCGCCACTTGTACACGGAACCCGGGAGTCCAGATTTCTTTATCCGACCAGGCTTCCACATTCGAAGGACAGGCGCGCCCCATTTCTTCGAGGCTGTCTTTCCCGGCGCTGCGCAGGTACAGGCCGCGTTTGCCCAGCTTGATCACGGCCAGGCGGACTCCCAAGGCAAGCAGCTCATCACTCAAATTACCAAGCAAAGCTGGAGTGACCTGATCGAGCAAGGATCCATTTAATGCCATGGCTTCGTAATCGGAGCGTCTTAGCATGAAGAGCAATTCTTCGATGCTCGGCAGGAAAATATCCACATAAGGGAGAGCAGCTTTCAGAATGCCTACCCAATCCGCCTGTCCGCCTTCTGTGGCTGGGTCTGGATAACTCATATCCAGTGAGGTGGTTATTCCAGTTCGTTTGGCGCGCCGGTATAAATCCACCAATCCCTGCCCCTTGTTTTCATACATTTTCCGCATGACCGGCGGGTAACCGAAATGGATCAGGGCTGATTGGCTTACCAGTTCATAGTCAATATCGTCAGCATTGAAGGAATGGTTGGCGCCCGGGTTGTGCAGGATAATGCGATCCACGTCCAAGGGGCTGATGATCAGTGAGTAGGATGTGGATACATCTGGATCAGCCAGGATGTACTTGGACAAATCGGGGCCTTCGGCTTCGACCAGGTGGCGAATGACAGTTCCATATGCGTCCAACCCGGTCTTACAGATCAGTCGCGTCGGGATGCCCAGCCTGTGCAGGGCCAGTCCGGTATTGGAGACGGGGCCGCCCGCGCTCATCGTCGCTGCCCCGACCTCAAGCAGGTGACCGGGCTGAAAATTTTTCCAGAAACTGCCAGCCAGTTGCGATCCCATCCCGGGGATGATATCCAGGCAGATGTGACCAGCGACAACCACGCTGGGGAGAGTCAAAGGTGTTCTTGAGATATTCATAATTCTCACCTCGTGGTGCAACTATCAGGGGTCTGTGAATGCCATGTTGCCACAGACCCCTGGAACGAGCCAATTACTGCCTTGGGGAAAAGAGCTGGAGAAAAATGATGCAGAACAGATGGCAGGTATCAATGATCCATTTTTACCAGACCTGCAGGCAGGCTACGCTGCGGCACTTTCAAGCGCCTTGGGTATTACTCCCATTTCATGGACCGCCTCTGCGCCGACCATCAGACTGACGATCTTGTCCGGAGTGCTCTTTGCAGCGATTTCCTCGCCGACTTTCTTGCCTCGTCGTAAAATAACGATCCGATCTGCTACTGCAAAAACATCCTGCATATTGTGGCTGATGATGATAACCGGAACGCCCTGGTCGGCCAGCGTGCGTACAAGCGTCAGCACTTTTCGCTGTTCAGAGACACCCAGCGCAGCAGTCGGTTCATCCATGATCATCACTTTGGCGTTCCAGTAGATCGAGCGCGCGATCGCGACGGACTGGCGTTGTCCGCCCGAGAGGTTGCGTACCTGTTGAGTAAGGGAAGGGATTTCAATATCCAGCCGCTTCAGCGCTTTGGTCGATTCGCCCAGTCATGGTTCGGCGATCCACAACCTGGGTGACCGACCCAAAAAGCCAGCCGAGCACCGCGCCGAATGCCACCCCTAACAGCATGCCAAGCACCAGGCCGGGTATTTTGTAGAACTGCAGGCCGGCCCATGCCAGCAAGGCGCCGAGTGGCAAAGCCATAACAACACTGATAATGATCTGGCTGAGATTCTCGGAAATAAAGTGCTTCTTCATTTCACGGCCCAGGAAGATGTTCGAGCCAACATCCAGGTTCTCGGCCAGTGCCAAATCCTGGTAGATCGTCTCAATCCCCAGGTCGCGGGCCTCGCGTGGGTCGGTGAAATTCACTTTTTTCCCGTTAAAGTAGATTTCACCATCATCCGGTTGGTAAACGCCGGAAATCATTTTAATGAAGGTGGATTTGCCCGCACCGTTATCGCCGACCAGGCCGATCACTTCCCCGGGATTCACTTCAAAACTCACCTTATCGACTGCGATTAATCCGCCAAAACGTTTTGTAAGGTTGACTGCGCGTAATATGGGTTCCATGCTGACCTGACCTTCTCTATTCTTAGTCGTGTTCCATGCGTCCGGCCAATCTGGTCGACGATCACAGCGATGATCACCACAACACCGACCGTAACATACTGCCAGTACGGCTGCTGGCCGAGGACGACCAGACCATACTGGATGGTGGCGATGATCAGAGCCCCAATCACGGTGCCGATGACGCGCCCCTCGCCACCAAACATGCTCGTTCCTCCTATTACAACTGCAGCAATCGCAAAAAGCAAAGTCGGTTCGCCTGCGTTGGATGCCCCGCTGGTGAAACGGGAAGTCCAGATCACCCCGGCAATGCCTGCCAGGACGGCTGCCAGTGTGTAGGCTCGTGTCTGAGTGCTCGCCACCGGAATACCGGATCGAATGGAGGCCTGGATGTTGCCGCCGATGGCATAGATATGCTGACCGAACTGGGTTTTTGCCAGGATGAACCAGATCAGAACGGTCACCACCAGCGTGATGGCGACAATGTTCGGAACGAGCGGAATGATATGCTGTAAATCCAGTTGAGTGGCTGCCGTCAGGAATTTTCAGCCAGGAGAATCCATGTCCGGGCCAGTAGTATAACAAGTTGCCATTCCCGATCTGGCCCAGATAGTTTGGCTGGTCGCGAGATCGCCTTGGCCGCGTGAAATTAGCAAGGCCGCACCATACAGTACATAGCCCATGCCGAGCGTGCTGATGAAAGGCGGCACCTTCACTTTTGCGACCAACTTTCCGTTGACCCAGCCGGGGATGATGGTAGAGCAGGATGCCGCCAGAAAAGCCGGCCGCGATGGTCAAGGCGGGGGGCAGGTTGGCGGCATACATTGCACGCATGATGAACGCCGATATCACCGCCGCAAATCCCAGGGTATAGTGGACTGAAAGATCGACGCCCCCATTTCCGCTGATGATGATGATCGTTTCGGCCAGACCGATCAGCAGGATTTGGGTCGCATATACCAGGATCCCTTGAACGCTGCGATAGCTGATGAAGGTCACGTTATTCTTTGTCTTGGAAATGATCGCAAAAACGATCACCATAAAAAGCAGGAAAAACCAAGGCCAGATCTTGCGGATGGTACTTAGCTTTTCAGCACGGGTTTTCTTTGGAACGGAAATCATTGATTTTTCTTCTGTGGTCATTTGGCTCTCCATGCAGGCGGGAAATCGTCACCGGAATAAAAGGTCCCTTGGCTTTCAATAAGTCCATGCTTTATTATCAAGGTTGCATTATCTCTCGACAGGTTGATGCTTGAATTCAAGAGTGCCTGTCAATCGTACATAAGATCATTTTAGAGGAGGTTGGATAAAGAAACAAGCAATAATGGCGTTGGATGCTGAAAAAAAGAATTCTTGTTCCAGGCATCCGGAGTTGTACTGCAAGATTATCTGAGGTCGGGTCGATCCAGGGGGGCGACAAGCCCCCCTGGATCTCTTGCCTGAATAGGTTATTTGTAGAAGAATTTTATGATGTTGGGGTCTTTCATGTTGTCACGCGTGATGACGGCATACCCGGTGGGGATGTGCTTGGGAACGCTGGTCACACCGTTCATATAGGCCATCGCCATTTCGACCGCGAAGAAGCCCATATCGCCAGGTTTCTGGGCGATCACCAGGTCGACCGTGCCATCCGTAAGCATGTTGATGGCATCCTTGGTCGCATCAAACGCCACGACCTTGACCTTGCCGCTCAGACCTTTGTTCTTGACCGTGGTTCCGGCTCCCTGGGCGCTGAACACATTCGTCCCAAAGATACCGCCCAGATCGGGGTTCTTCTGCAGCATGGCTTCCACCTGGGCCTGGGCCTTGGTGGCATCGTCATCGTTGTAGTCCACGCCGACCAGGGTCACGTTCGGGTACTCGGCTGCCAGGACATCCTTGCAGCCCTTCTCGCGTGCATCGGTGCGGCTGATGCCGACTTTGACGTTCTGGATGTAGATCTTGCCGGTCTTGTTGAGGGAATCGGCCAGGGCGCGGCAGGCGATCTGTCCGCCCAGATAGTTGTCGGAGGCGATGAAGGACAGCGGGAACTTTGACCGGGCCGTTGGCGTAATCGCCGTCGCCAATGAAGGTATCGACGGTCAGCAGGGGCATACCGGCGTCATTGGCTTTCTGCAACGGTGCGATCATGGCCTGGGAATCGACCGGGGCCAGGAACAGGAAGCTCAGATCGCCGCGGGCGACCATGGCATCCAGCATGGGGGTCTGGTCGGTTACGTTCCACGTTCTGTGGGATCTGGGTGACCAGTTCGGCACCGAATGCATCTGACAGCCGCCTGGGCACCGCGTTGCATGGTGGTGTAGAAGGGATCCTGAACACCCGCCAGGAAACCGATTTTCAATCCAGCGGTCTTGCGGCTAACCTTGCCATCGAAAGGCGCATAGAAGAACTGCGAAACATTCGGGTCGTTCATGTTGTCGCGGGTGATGACGGCATACCCGGTGGGGATATGCTTCGGGATGCTGGTGGCGCCATTCAGGTAGGCCACAGCCATCTCAACCGCCAGATAGCCCATATCGGAGGGTTTCTGGGCGATCACCAGGTCGACCGTGCCATCCGTCAGCATGTTGATGGCATCCTTGGTCGCATCAAAGGCCACGACCTTGACCTTGCCGCTCAGACCTTTGTTCTTGACCGTGGTTCCGGCTCCCTGGGCGCTGAACACATTCGTCCCAAAGATACCGCCCAGATCGGGGTTCTTCTGCAGCATGGCTTCCACCTGGGCCTGGGCCTTGGTGGCATCGTCATCGTTGTAGTCCACGCCGACCAGGGTCACGTTCGGGTACTCGGCTGCCAGGACATCCTTGCAGCCCTTCTCGCGTGCATCCGTGAGCTGATGCCGGCTTTGACGTTCTGGATGTAGATCTTGCCGGTCTTGTTGAGGGAATCGGCCAGGGCGCGGCAGGCGATCTGTCCGCCCAGATAGTTGTCCGAGGCGATGAAGGACAGCGGGAACTTGACCGGGCCGTTGGCGTAATCGCCGTCGCCAATGAAGGTATCGACGGTCAGCATGGGCATACCGGCGTCAGTGGCTTTCTGCAAAGGTGCGATCATGGCCTGGGAATCGACCGGGGCCAGGAACAGGAAGCTCAGATCGCCGCGGGCGACCATGGCATCCAGCATGGGGGTCTGGTCGGTCACATTCCACGTTCTGTGGGATCTGCGTGACCAACTCTACACCGAAGTCTGCTGCGGCTTGTGCTGCGCCGCGCTGCATGGTGGTGTAGAAGGGATCCTTAACACCCGCCAGGAAACCGATTTTAATGGTTTTTGCCGGGGCAGCAGTAGCCGGAGCGGCGGTTGCTGGAGCAGCGGTAGCTGGGGCAGGTGCGGCGGTAGCTGGGGCAGCTGGGGCAGCCGTGGCCGGGGCGGGCGCGGCAGTTGTGGCAGGTGTGCCGCAGGAGCTGAGCAGCATGGCAGCCGACAAGCACCAGGCTTAGGATTACGAGAACTTGCTTTTTATACATTATTCTTCTCCTTCTATTGAATTGAGGAATTGGGACAACCTATTTGAGGATTGTTCTTGACAGGGCGGGCAATATAATTGTTGTTTTCTCCTCCTTTCATATTGTCAGGCATTTATAGATCGGTCGACAGGTGAATTCGAGCGCAGGGGATTGGCCGGATGTAAAGGCGAGATTGGCATGGATCGAATAAATCGTGTTTTCAATGTTCAAGTAACACCACCGGCACCCTTCGAACATAGACTATATGTTCGAGTTCGCTAATACTAAGTTAATAATACTGCAAACTTGCACAAAAGTCAAGCATTAATGTGATAGTTCAATAAAAATGATTGACTTAGAACAAAAAATGAGTTATAATCCGTCTGGTTCAGAAAATAATGGACATTAAAGGACTAGCTGTGAAAACAAATCTTCGCTTGGAACATATCCTCTCCCTGGTGGAAAAAAAAGGCTTCTTATCAGTAAATGAATTGAGCCAACTGTGTGGCGTCTCAGAAATGACAATTCGTCGCGATCTGGAGCAATTGGATGCTCAAAAACGTCTCCAAAGGACCTATGGCGGAGCTGCTTCATACCGGGCTGCGCCTTCCATTGAGGACGAAAAAAGCACGCAAGGATTAGCCCAGGAAGAAAAGGTTCTCCTGGTGGATCAGGTGGATGTATTAATTGCCACCTCGGTAAACCCATACTACGATAGTCTTTTGATCGACCGGGCAGTCAAGAAAAAGATCCCGATTATTGCCGAATCGATTGAGATGCCCAACCAGTGTACCGTCGTTGCGGTGGACAACTATCAAGCTGGAGTCGATCTGGGTGTTCGGACCGGGCAGTATCTTACCCGGCAAGGGGTGGACAAGGCTTATCTTCTGGATTTAACTTTCCACCAGCCCAACACCCAAAAGCGCAGCCAGGGTTTTGCAGACGGATTAAGAGAGACCTGCCCATCCGAAGTCGTCTTATCGATAAACTCGCAATCGCGTCTGGTCATGGCATACCAGTTGGCGCGTGATGCTTTGACCGTTTATCCTCACATTAACCTGATTTTCGCAATTAATGACACAACCGCCCAGGGTGCGATCAACGCCTGCCGGGACTTGAATATCGACCCCCAACACATGACGGTGGTCACCTTCGGGCTTGAAGGGGATAGACTAAAAAATGAACTTATGGCGAACAGTTACTGCAAGATCGGGTTGGCGATGTTCCCCGAAATAGTAGGCTTGACCTGCATCGAAGCAGCCATTGCAGCCTACAACCACCAGGCCATGCCCGAGAAATACGTCACGCCCCACGTGGTCCTGACCGCTGAAACCCTGTCAGAATATTACAAAAAGACTGCCTCAGGCTGGGAATTGGACTGGGACTCCATTCGTGGGCGTTTGAAGCTTTCCCATCCAGGTGGAACCGGGCTTGCCTCTCTCGACAACCAACCTGCCCAATCAAATTGGCCTGATCGTGCCCTTCCTGGAACATGAATGGTATAAAAAATTGACAGCTTTATTTAAAACGTATGCGGGTCAATATGGCATCGGTTTGCAGGTGATCGATGCCGATCAAAACGTACGGGATGAGGTGGAGATTCGCCGTCGGAAGATAGCCGGCAAGGCTGCCTCCCTCGTTGAACCGGGTGATGTCGTTTTAATTGATGGTGGTCCGATGGCTCGTTATCTGGCTGAAGAGTTAAAGCAGAAAAAAGAAATAACGGTTATCACCAACTCGGTGGTTGTTTTTGATGCTCTCAACTTTAAAGCCGGTATTACGCTCATCTCCACTGGTGGCGCGTTACGTTACAGTACCCAGGTATTGGTTGGTCCAACTGCGGAGGGCGCACTCCGGGAATTACGTGCTGACAAACTATTCTTGATGGTCAGCGGGATTACGCTCGACTTTGGTTTATCCCACCATACCATTTCCGAAGTTACCATCAAACAGGCCATGATCCACTCGGCCCGCGAAGTGATTCTTCTGGCGGACCACACTTCTTTCGGAGAGGAAGCCGGTATCCAGGTGGCTCCATTGACGGTGGTCCATCATCTAATTACCGATGATGCCCTTCCCCCCAGCACGCGGCTCGACATCTCAAAAGTCGGCATCCAAATTACTCTGGTATAGCCTGGATCTTCTACTTTTAGGCGCAGGGCGGCGTTCAGATTATCTCCTTTCCAGGGCTGATGAACGCAGTCACGCGCCCAGGAACGGACGCGTTTTTCTCCAGGCGGGCAGGGCGGTGTTCGAAGACTCTCCCCTTTTGGGGGCCCGCGGCTGTCGGAAAAGAACGCCCCAGACGGACGCGTGTTTCTCCGGCGGGCAGGCGGTGGTCGAAGACTCTTCCCTTTTGGGAGCGCAGCTGTTATGAAACGCGCCCAGGACCGGACGTTTTCTCCAGGCGGGCAGGGCGGTGTTCGAAGACTTTCCCCTTTTGGGGACCCGCGGCTGTCGTGAAAAAACGCGCCCAGGAACGGACGCGTTTTTCTCCAGGCGGGGAGGGCGGGATTCGAACCCGCGGCTCGAGTTTAATCCCAGCACTCACTTAGCAGGCGAGCCCAATCGGCCACTCTGGCACCTCCCCAGGTAATTCTCAACTCCCGGTTCGTGACTTACCAACAACCCCGGCTGGTACCCAGGCGGAGGGAGAGGGATTCGAACCCCCGGTGACCTTGCGGCCACGACTGATTTCAAGTCAGTTGCCTTAAACCACTCGGCCATCCCTCCGGGAGAGAAGATTTTACCATAACTTACAAGGTACTGCGTAAATATCTGAACCAGGCTTCTTGATTTGAAAGCGCTTCGCCTGCATCCGGATTACCCATTTTTGCAGGCAGCAGCATTGGGGTTGCGGGGCATATACAGTTCTATTAAAATCTTGACAAATCAGAATATATGTTCTATAATGCCGCAATAGAAAATTTGTTCTATATCCAGCATAAATGATAGGAGGTTGTCATGAATACCAATTTTCGGAACAATCGTGGGATCGGTTCAATGCTCAAGGGGATCACCCTCCGGCGTGGCATGGCCTGGGGCGTCATCATTATCGGCGCCCTGCTGGCCTTTGAGATCTTCAATTACAGCACCACCCAGTTTGCCCTGGCAGATGTACTTGGCAACCTGAAATTTGCCGGGATCCCCTGGGCCACCATCCTGGCGCTGGCATTCTGCGGCATCGATTTTGCCGGTATCGCCCGCCTGTTCACGCCCGAACAGGGACGTGACGAGCCTGCCGAAGTCTGGTATCTCTTCGGTGCATGGCTGCTGGCAGCCGCCATGAATGCCGCCCTGACCTGGTGGGGTGTCTCGGTTGCCATCGTCAACCACAACAGTCTGGCCGGAGGTGTGGTCATGACCAATACAACCCTCACCAAAGTTGTGCCGGTCTTTGTTGCCATCATGGTCTGGCTCATCCGTGTGCTGATCATCGGCACCTTCTCGATCGCCGGAGAACGCCTTTTCAGCCAGGGCGATGCGCGTAGCATCCAGCGCACCTCCCGCCCGGTGCTCCAGCCGGCCAGTTCGTTGACTTCCCACGCGCGCCCTTCCATGTCTTCTCCTTTCCGGCCTGCCTCCAAGGTGGCCCGGCCGGAGTCGGCTTATTCCCACACCGAGCCAACCTACCACAACCTGTCCTTGAATGCCAGATCAGTCCGTGAAGCCGAATATATCGACAATCCGCGCCATTCCTAATAGGTTTATCTGGAGCCATGTCTCCACAGATATAGTTCCACCTCCTTCTGACCAGACAACCGCCTCCATCCAAGGCGGTTGTCTGTCTGGATTCCTGATTCCACCCCTGGCAGTGGTTTGTGTCGGGGTTGTCCTGGCGTTCTTGTGGCTTGGCTCGGGACCGGTATCCACCCTTGCCGCCGCGCCCGGGCAGAAGTGAGACCAGCCTTGCGCAAGCAGCCATCTGATCAAATCGCTATAGTCCTCCAATGCCAGCCCAAGTCCAGGCGGGGACAATCTCCCCGGTGTTCCGGCCCGAGGTCCAATACTGGAGCGGGGCCATCCAGGCCTGGGCGACCGCAGCCGGGCTGGATCCGAACCTGGTCGCCACGGTGATGCAGATCGAGTCCTGTGGCGATCCAGACGCCCGTTCCCGTGCCGGGGCGATGGGATTGTTCCAGGTGATGCCTTATCACTTTGCCAGTGGAGATGACCCCTACAGCCCGGATACCAACGCAGCGCGCGGCCTGGCCTATCTCAAGCGTTCCCTGGAAGCTGCCAATGGTGATGCCCGCCTGGCTCTGGCCGGCTATAACGGCGGGATTGGCGTGATTGGCCGCTCGGAATTGAGTTGGGCCGCAGAGACGCAGCGTTACGCTTATTGGGGCAGCGGGATTTATGCCGAGGCATCCAACGGTGCGACAGAAAGCCTGCGCCTGCAGGAATGGATCGCAGCCGGTGGCGCAAGTTTGTGCCGCCAGGCCCATGCCCGGCTTGGGATTAATCCGTAGAGGCAGACTTCTGCCGGCTTTACGATCGGCAGATAGATGCAGAAAGTGGCGCCTTTATTTTCTGCCGAATTGACTTCGATCCGCCCCCCATGGTGGTTGACAATCCAATAGGCAATCGAAAGTCCCAATCCAAACCCGCTGGTCTTCGAGCGGGTTCTTGATTTCTCCGCCCTGAAGAAACGCTCAAAGATATGCGGCAGATCTTCGTCGGCGATACCCTGCCCGGTATCACGGACGATCAGCCGGGCATTTTCGCCCACCTTCCCCAGGCTGAGATAAACATCACCGCCCTTGGGTGTGTATTTGATCGCATTCGAGACCAGGTTGATCAGCACCTGTTTCAACCGGTCACGGTCGCCGTTGACGATGATCTGATCGATCTCGGTCAATTTAATATTCACCCGGTCACGTGCCAGTACGCGCATTTCTTTGAATACTTCCAGTAAAAGCGTGTCCAGTTCAACCGGGGCAAAATAAAGCGGTAATTTTCCAGATTCTGCCTGAGCTTCCAGCAGGAGGTTCCCGACCAGGCGGGTCAGGCGGTCGGCTTCGTCCTCAATGGTATCCAGCGATTCTTCATCCACCTGTTTCATGCGGCGCATCAAATCCACGTTGCCTTTGATGACGGTCAGCGGTGTACGCAATTCGTGGCTGACATCTGCCAGGAAACGCTGCTGGGATGTGAAGATGTGTTCCAGGCGCTCAAGGGTTTCGTTGAATGCATCGATAAAACGGCCGGTCTCATCATGTTTGGAACCAGGATTGGGGATGCGTTGCGAGAGGTCGTCGGCCCGGCTGATCTGGAGGGCGGTCTCCGTGACGGTTGAAAGCGGAGAAAGCGCCTGTCCGATGGCAAACCAGGAGGCCGCGGCCGCCAGAACCATCGAAGCCGCCGCGATGATGGCAATGATCTCAAGCAGAGCGCGCCGGGCCAGGTCGACCACATCCATATTGGCAGCCACCTGCAGTGTCCCGATCGGACGCCCGCCGGCTTCCAAGGGAACGGTCAGCACGCGCAAGTGCCCCAGGGATGGGTATGAGTCGTGGTAGATGGAAGTCTTCGATTGAAATCCAATCGGGTCGAGCGGCTTGGAGAAAACCCCCAGATTCGGGGAGGAAAAACTCAATCGGCCATGCTGGTCCCAGACCTGATAACTCATATTCGTGGTCAGGGTCAGATTCGGTCATGACGCCCGGGGTGATGCCCCCGCTTGCACTGACGCGCCAGTCCTTCAGGAGGTCCGAATAAGTCTGGATGATGGCTGTTGTCAATTTGGGTAACCAGGAGAACATTAACCAGAAAATAGACCAGCACACCGAATATAAGCAAAATTCCCCCGGTAAGTGCCGAATATAAAATTGTCAGGCGTAAGCGCAGGGACATTACGGATTCTCGCGCAGGACGTATCCCACGCTGCGTACAGTATGGATGAGACGCGACTCATTCTCTGCTTCAAGTTTTTGCCGCAGGTAACGGATGTAGACTTCCAGCACGTTGCTCTCGCCGCCGAAATCATAACCCCAGACGCGGTCAAAGATAACCTCACGGGTCAATACCTGGCGTGGATGGCGCAGGAAGAGCTCGAGTAATTCATATTCCTTGGCGGTTAATGGCACCAACCGTTTCCCGCGCGTCACCTGGCGTGAATCAGAATCCATTGTCAGGTCGGCAAACTGGTAGACCTGGTTGCGTTCTGTCTGTGTGCGGCGGAACAGGGCGCGGATACGGGCGGTCAGTTCATCCAGATTGAATGGCTTGACGATATAATCATCTGCGCCGGCATCCAGGCCCTGTACACGATCCTGAATGGTATCCTTGGCAGTCAGCATCAGGATTGGCAGGCCGCCCTGCAACCGCAGGCGGCGGCAAACCTCCAACCCATCCATACCGGGCAGCATCCAGTCCAGAATGACAAGATCCGGATGATGGTCATGTGCCAGGTTCAGACCGGTGCGGCCGTCTGTGGCTACATCCACGGTATAACCTTCATAGGCCAGCCCACGTTGCAGCACTTTCAGGATGGCCGGATCATCTTCAATAATCAGAATTCGTTCATTCATAGTTCGCCTCTGCTCAAAATATACCACAAACTTTTGGTAGAATGGAACCCATGCGCTTTTCCAAACGCCTTTTCGACCTGATAATAACCGCAATCGGTTTGATCATCATCCTGCCACTGATGCTGGTTCTTTCCCTGCTGGTCTGGATTTTCCTGGGAACTCCCATCCTGTTCCGCCAGCAACGGCCTGGCTACAAAGGCCGGCCTTTCATCACCTATAAATTCCGGACGATGACGAACCGCACCGGGCCGGATGGGAAACTGCTCCCGGATGCCGAGCGTTTGACCCCCTTTGGACGTTTCCTGCGCTCCACCAGCCTGGACGACTTGCCCCAGCTTTTCAATGTCCTGCGCGGCGAGATGAGCCTGGTGGGACCGCGTCCGTTACTGATGCAATACCTGAAGCGCTACACTCCCGAGCAGATGCGCCGGCATGATGTGCTGCCCGGCATCACCGGCTGGGCGCAGATCCACGGGCGCAATGCCCTGGACTGGGAGAAGAAATTCCGCCTGGATGTGTGGTATGTGGACCACTGGTCCTTCTGGCTGGATCTTAAGATCCTGTTCCTGACACCCTGGAAAGTATTCAAGCGTGAAGGCATCAGCCAGCCCGGCCATGTCACTGCGGAGGAATTTAAGGGGCCGGATGATCAAAATTAATCCAGGAATCGCTGAAACAGCCCCGGGATTTGCATGGCAATAACGAATGGCTGGAAATTAAATCGGAGACCACCTTACCTGGCTGGTCTCCGAAGGATTTTAGAGCTTGTTTACAAAGTCCCTTGGTGGCTCAGGAAATAAGCCCGACCTGCCGCCCGACCCTTTCAAACGTTTCCAGGACGCGTTCCATTTGGTCGTCGGTGTGGGTGGCCATGTAGCTGGTTCGCAGGAGTTCGCACCCCTCGGAAACGGCCGGGCACAATACCGGATTGACAAAGACCCCGGCATCGAATAGCGTCTTCCAGACCGTCAGGGTACGGGTGTGATCGCCGATCAGGATTGGGACCACCGGCGTTACCGATTTCCCTATGTCAAAACCCAGCCTGGTGTACTCTTTGCGCATGAAGGCGCCCACGTCATTGACCCTTTGGATGCGTTCCGGTTCATCGCGCATGATGTGCAGGGCTTCCAGGGCCGCGGCTGCGTTCGCCGGAGGAATGCTGGCGCTGAAGATCATTGAACGTGCATGATGCTTAATATAATGAATTACATTTTCATCGCCGGCAACGAATCCACCCAGGGAGGCGAAGGATTTACTGAAGGTGGACATGATCAGGTCCACCTGGCTGGTCAGGTTGAATGCTGCGGCAGTACCATGGCCCTTTCCCAACACGCCCATTCCATGGGCATCATCCACCATCAAACGTGCCCCATATTTTTTACACAACGGAATTAATTCCGGCAATGGGGCCAGGTCACCCTCCATGCTGTAGAGGCCATCCACAACTACCAGCCTTCCTGCATGTTCAGGGACCTTCCGCAGTACCCTTTCCAGGTCTGCCATATCATTATGCCGGAATCGCAAAGTTTCCCCCCAACCCAAACGCGCTCCATCTACAATGGATGCATGGTCCTGTTTATCCAGGATCACCACATCGTCCCGGTTGACGATTGCGCTGATAACGCCCAGATTGACTTGCATTCCGGTGGAAAAAACCAGGGCGGCTTCTTTCCCGACCCATTCCGCCAGCTCATGTTCAAGTTGTTCGTGCATTTCAAGAGTCCCGTTCAGGAAACGGGAACCGGTACAGGAAGTGCCATAACGATTAATGGCATCCAGCGCAGCCTGCCGGACTCTGGGGTGGGTGGTTAATCCCAGGTAATTATTCGAGCCGCACATGATCAGTCGGTGACCGCGGAAGACCGCTTCGGTTCCATCATTTTCACTTAATGGGATGAAGTAAGGGTAATAACCGGCTGCAATAGCTTCCCGTGCCGCGGTGAACTGCGAGCATTTCTCGAAAATGTCCATGATGAATTCTCCGTCTGTTCGATGGGCTATTACAGATTTAATTGTAGGATGGATTTGGATCGCCAAGCTTTATTTTCTTTCTTCCGCTTGCAGCCATCTTATCCAGGATGGCAAAAACCAGGCTTTTGGGCATTTTGCTATTCAAGAGGTAGAACAGGCGTGAATCAATGCCTGGGAAGATCATATAATGGCCTCTTTCGGCTTGTTTGAGGATGGATCTTGCCACCAGGTCAGCTGAGAGTGCTTTGGCGTTCCCCGAGATTGCCTTGGTTTCGGCTGGCTTGAACGGTTCCTCATATGCCAACTGGGGAGTGTCGGTGTCTGGAGGAAAAGCCACCGAAACACGTATACCCTGTGGTTTCAACTCCGCCCGCAGAGCCTCGGAAAAGCCGGCTACGGCGAACTTGGTAGCTCCGTAAGCGCTGTAGCCAAAAACACCCAGGTAGCCGGCCATGGATGAGATATTGATGATGTGGCCTGAGCCGCGCGTCAGCATGCCCGCCAGGACGGCCTTGGTAATGTAGACCGTCCCGAAATAATTGACAGCCATCAAGTGCTCGAATGTATCGAGCGAGAGATCCTGAATATAACCCGGTTGGGTAATTCCGGCCGAATTAATGACCACATCCGGCGTGCCGACGAAGTCGGTTACTTCTTTCACCACGGCTAACGGCCTGGTCGAATTTGGAAACATCCGCCGAAGTGAAGCCGCACTTCTGGGAACTCTTCCTGACAGGCGGTTTTCATTTCTGATATCGCTGAATGCGAGCAATTCACGACGGCGGGCAGCCAGCCAGACATACGCCCCGGCGGATGCCAGGAGCTTTGCGATTGCCAGTCCAATTCCGCTCGATCCGCCTGTGACCAGAACAACCTTTTTATTCCAGTATTGGTTTAATGTAGCCACGCGGATTATTCCTCTGTCGGACCACCTCGAATATTAGGATCGAGCCCGCTATCCCGGCATTCAACGACTTGGTGGAACCGATCATAGGAATAAACACTGATTGCGTTGCCAGGGTGCGCGCAGCTTCGCTGGCTCCTTCAGCTTCTCCGCCAATGATCAAGGCCATCGGAGCCTTGAAATCAGCTTCCCAGCAGGAAATCGCCCCTTGCATATCGGCCAGGTAAACCTTCTGCGATTTCGTCACCTCCGCGATTTCCTCCCAGGTCAGGGAATGGATCGGCAGCCGGAAATGGGCGCCCATCCCGGCCCGCAGGACTTTTGGCGCAAAGGCATCCGTTGTTTCTGGCGTCAACAGGGCTGCCTGTACGCCGGCAGCTGCCGCCGTCCGCAGCAGGGTGCCAAGGTTTCCTGGGTCGCGGATCTGGTCGGCGATCAGGACGAAGTCGAGGATGTGGGGAATGGGGAGGACAGAATGGTTTAAACAGCCAGGATGCCTGTGGATTCTCTGTTTCGGAGATGGAGTTCAGAAAGCGTTCCGAAACCTGTTCCACCTCGATACGTTTTGCTTCCGACTTCCTTATCAATTCCCGGCCGCGCTCATTCAACCCCTCTGCATACAAAACAAATTGCATCGGCCAACCCGCGCTCAATGCTTCTTCCACCAGCCGCACGCCTTCCACCAAAAACGCCTGCGCTTCAAGGCGTTCCTTCGGGCGGCCCATCAGGCTGCGCGCCAGTTTAAGTTTAGCGTTTTGGGTTGAAGTGATCATGCCAGGTTGTCTCAAATAGGATGTTCACTTGAATATTTTACCCCTGATTGCCGGTGGCTAATGCAACCAGGCGCTTCGCTGCAGTAATTCTGTTATGGATCGAACGATCAGCATTGGAGAAATTGGGCAACCTGCCGGGAGACCGGCATTTTCAAAGTCCACCCAGACTGTGCCCAGACCAAGCTCCTGGGCGGGCTGGATATCGCGCCCCAGATCATCACCCACCATCCAGGCCTGGGCGGGTGCAGCGCCCAATGACTCCATCGCAGCCAAAAAGACCCTCCGGTCCGGTTTGCCCGCGCCAAACTCGCCTTCGATGATCACAGCCTCGAAAAAACGGGTCAGGTCGAAGCGCCGGATTTTGTTGCGTTGGAATTCGCCATTGCCGTTGGTGATCAGGCCCATGCGGATTCCGCCTCGCTTGAATTCCTGCAGCGTTTCGATCGCTCCCGGGAACGGCGCGAACATTTCCTCGCTGCCGCAGGGTAAATGCATCTGCCATTTCGTCGCCCAAAGCACGCTCGTTGAGACCGAGCTTTTCAAGTATCAACTGCATAACCTGCCGGCGGGCAGACCTGAGGTCCAGGCGGCCTGTCCGGTGCCGCTCCGGGTTTGACCAATACCAGTCGGAAGTTTGCTGGTGGGTGAAAGTCAGCTGTTCCACAGTCACTCCGAAGCGTGGCGCGTATTCCAGGAAAAGCTCCTGCCAGCAGCGGCGCCCGCTGGCGGAATAATCCAGCAGGGTATCATCCAGGTCGAAGAAAAGATAAGGCGGAAGGGCGGGCATCCGCTGCATTTTAGCATGAACGCCCATTAAAACAAACGGTCGGGGTCAGAGATCCCGACCGGTGATTAATCCATCAGATTTATTATTTATTGGCCTGCGCCACCACCGCTGCAAAAGCCTGCGGTTCCCGCACTGCCAGATCGGCCAGCATCTTGCGGTTGAGGTCGATGTTGGCCTTCTTCAAGGCAGAGACCAGGCGGCTGTAGGTTGTGCCGTTCAGCCGGGCGGCCGCATTGATGCGGACGATCCACAATTTGCGCAGGTCGCGCCGGCGGACACGGCGGTCGCGCGAGGAATACCACATGCTCTTGAGCATCGCCTCGTTGGCGCGCTTGAAGAGCAGGTGCTTGGAACCTCGCTGCCCCTTGGTATATTTCAAAACTTTCTTGTGACGCAGATGACCTTGCGGTCCACCTTTTACACGTGCCATTCTTTACCTCCTGCGTACCCCCGGGCGCCGGTGCAGGGATTTGCCCTGCGCTCCAGTTGCATACACCCGGTAGCCGCAAATAAAACGGATAGGATACTATGAAGCTAGGGCTTCATATGTGGCGCCAGGCGCCGGATGCGCTTGATGTAACTTTTACCCTGGACGGCAACCATCTCACCGAACAAGGCCTTCACGCGTCGCGAACTCTTGCGACGCAGATGGGCCTTGCCGCCCTTGGTGCGCACGATTTTGCCTGACCCGGTAATGCCAAACCGTTTCGAGGTGGCCTTATGGGTCTTCAGCTTTAACTTACCATCTTTCAACTTGCGTGGCACAGCATTTACTCCTTTACTACAGATTTCGCAGGGACTTGCTCCTGCGGACTTTCGTTCTTTTCAGAGAGTCTCATCAGAGCCATCCTTTGCCTTCTTCTTGCCGCTTTTGGCAGGGACAAGCATCATGGACATGGCCCGGCCTTCAATGGCGGGCGCCTGTTCCACTGCAGCCACGTCTGACAGGCTTTGGGCAATCTCTCTCAAGTCTTCGAGTGCAATTTCCGGATACGTGATTTCGCGGCCGCGGAAGCGGACAGTCACACGAACTTTCATGTTATGTTCCAGCCAGCGGCGGGCATCGTCAACTTTGAAATCGCGATGGTGACCGGTTGTCTTGGGGCGCAGGCGGATTTCCTTGACTTCCACTTTGGTCTGGGCCTTGCGCGCCTCCCGTTCCTTTTTTTCCTTTTCATAAAGGAATTTGCCGAAATCCATGATCCGGCAGACGGGCGGCGTGGAGTTGGGTGCGACTTCCACCAGGTCGAGTTCCGCTTGTTGGGCCATCCGCAGGGCTTCACGGGTGGGGACAACCCCCACGTTTTCGCCGGTTGCGCCGATCAGGCGCACTTCGGGAACTCGTATGGACTCGTTGACTCGAAATTCGTTAGCGCTGATACTTCTCTCCTCAATAATAATAGTAACCAGCCACAAGGCTGGCTTAAGCGGGCTGATGATACCATGAAGTCGAAGGAATTGTCAATAAACTTCTGGAACTACGTGTTTTTCCTTTCATCAAACCTTTTCGATTATCATCGGATATATATAGTATGAGCGCTCATCCTATCGTGTCGGGAGAATGATGGACGAACAAAGAGCTATCCAGCAATTGAAAACTGGCGATATTGGCGGACTGGAAGTCCTGGTGAGCCTGTATCAGGTACGCGCCGTACGTGCGGCTTTCCTGATCACGCGTGACGCGGCCCTGGCAGAGGATGCGGTACAGGAAGCTTTCCTTCAAATATATCGTTCCATCCGGCACTTCGACCAGGACCGCCCATTCGCAGCCTGGTTCATGCGCAGCGTGGTCAATGCCTGCTTAAAGGCCGCCCAAAAGACGGCCAGACAAATTCCTGCGCCCCATTCCTCCGACGGTTCCGCATGGGAAGATTTGCTCGCCACTGACGGATCGGTTGAGCAGCAGGTCGAAATCATCCGAGTTCCAACGCAAGCTCTGGGAAGCCATGCAGTCCCTTTCGCCTCGCCAGCGCGCCGCCGTCGTCCAGCACTATTACCTGGATATGAGTGAAAAAGAGATCGCTGCAGAGCCTCGAGGCTGCCCCGGGGACGGTCAAATGGCTGCTGCATGCCGCCCGAAAGAACCTGCGCAGCCTGCTTTCGGAAAGGATCGAAAAATGAAAGACGAAAGCATCCGTATATCCTTGGAAATCATTGCCCGGCGCAATATCCCGGAAAACACCAACCTGTGGCCGCGTCTGGCCGCCCGGATTGAGCAAAAGGATACGCTATCCATGAATATGAAATGGAAACTCGTTTGGACAATACTGCTGGTCCTGTTGGGGCTGTCCGCGCTGACCGGGGTGGCCTACGCCTTCTACCATTACTTCAATGACGCTGGATTGCAGTCGGTAAGCGATGCTGGTCTGATCTCCACGGTGAACGCGACCGCCCAGCCTGCCCGCATGCCGACTGCCACGCCCCCCGAGCCTGTTACAGTTATCGGCAACTCGCAAACCCTGGAAGGGGTCAGCCTGACGCTCCAATGGATCTACCTGATGGATGGCCGGCAGGCTTTCGGCTTTTCGGCGCAGGGACTGTCAGACGGAAAGACTCTTGGCATGCCGCAAATGGGTTTTGGACCGCTTATCCCGGAGCAGTATCGCGGAGCTGGAATGGCTGTTAAGGACAATGCCCAACCGGTCGCGGGGACCTATTTCGTAAACCAGATTGTCAGGGATGCCGCTACCTACGCCAAAACGGACACCTACATTGATGTTGGTATCGAGATGCCGCTTACTGGATGGGAATGGTCATGTACTGAACATTTTCCGCTTCGAGGTCAAACACGAGCTCGTTCACTCTGGCCCATTCTCGGGAGGCAATGCCTATTCGACTCGCGCCAATGGGCTGGAAATGACTCTGGATTGGATCCTGATGACCTCCAAAACCATCCAGGCGCGCCTCTGCTTCGCTCCTCCGGATGGGAACGACTGGACCATCGCACCGCCCTCGATCCTCCTGGCGGCAGAAGTCGCCCAGTTGGCCAACGCAACCAGGACGGTTTCTTCTCAGTCTGCTGCTCCTGTGACCGAAAATGGCGTCCGCTGCCAGGTGGAAACCTTCCCGGTCGGCGCAGAAGATGCCCAGGCCTTTATCCTGAAGGCGGATGAGCTGTTATCCAGGTCTCCGGCGAAGTATCCAAAGGAGATTGGGAGTTCCACTGGAATCAGTTGCCCGGCCGGATGCAGTTCCCCGGTATCGCCTCACTCGATGCTCCGCTGGGCGCCGAGCAGATTGGCGGCGACATGACGGTCACTTTGGAGAAATCTTACGCCGACATCAACCGCATGGTCTTTATTGTCTTCATCAAAAGCCCGCAGGAAGGCCTTTTAGTCTCCAGCGCTACGCTGAAAGACAGCAATGGTAACGAACTGAACACCGGCCTGGGCATCTCGTCCCCTCCCGATGACCCGGCCCGCTTCATAATCGAATTATTTCCAGACACACAATTCCCTTCCGGCCAGTTCAAGGGGCAACTGGTGGTGGAAATCGGGACCCAGTTTGGACCCGCCTCCGGGCAGGCGCAAGCTCACTTTGCGGTGGACCTGCCTGTTTACCCGGCCGTTGTCCACGACGTGTTGCAGAACGTCACGGTTAATGGAGTGGAGATGCTGTTGCAAAAAATCGAAGTGACACCATCATTTACACAGGTCTATCTATGCTACCAGAAACCTTCCTCTGCCGACTGGATGGTCGGGCGGGCGGCGTCCTTGAAAGTGGGCGAGGATAGTGCCACGCAGTACTCGTATTCCCTCCTGTTTGACCCTGATTCCGGTTTTCCCACACAACCGGGCTGGACTTCCCCCGTTCAGACGGGCCGTTGTGTAAAGATCGGTTTTCCGGTGGGTCACCACAACCAGCCGGAGACCCTGACACTGACCATCCCCGAATTGGAGCAATCCATGTCTGAAGTCATCCCCAATAACCAGCTCCAGGTGGTCCGCCAAAAACTCCTGGCCCAGGGCATCGATATGGATTGGGTGATCTCGTCGGGCAATGGCGGAGGCGGAGCTGGACCGGTGATCAATCAAAAACCGGATGGGATGACGGTTGAGCAAGTCATGCGGCTGTTTTACGATGCATTGGGTTACTACCACCCTGGTCCATGGATATTCACTGTGGATATAAATCCGTAGATCAACTGAGCAATATACAAAAAAGCAGACGGCAAATATCTGCCCTCTGCTTTTGATTCTCCCTGGTACCGTTTACAACTCGCTCGCCCGGCGGGTGATCCGGTCCTTGGCGCGCGCGATGAACTCTGCCAGCGGGATGTTATCCGCCCGGCTGCCATCCCGCACGCGCAGCGAAACCTGCCCGGCCTTGGCTTCGTTCTCGCCGACCACCAGCATGTAGGGCACTTTCATCAGTTGTGCTTCGCGGATCTTGGCGTTCATGCGCTGGGCGCTGAGATCGGCGCTGACGCGCATGCCCTGTTCGCGCAGCTGGGCCACGAGCTTTTCGGCGTATTCGTTCTGGTTGTCCGTGATCGGGATGACGCGCGCATGCTCGGGGCTGAGCCAGACCGGGAAATTGCCGGCGTAATGCTCGAGCAGGAAGCCGATGAAGCGCTCGTGCGTGCCGAGCGGAGCGCGGTGGATGCACAGCGGCGTCTCCTCGACCCCTTCCTTGCTCATAAACTCTCAGGTCGAAGCGGCCCGGCTGGGCAAAATCCACCTGGTTGGTGGCCAGAGTGAACTCGCGCCCGATGGCGCTCCAGACCTGTCCGTCGATCTTCGGGCCATAGAAGGCGGCCTCGTTGGCAGCCTCCACGAACGGTACACCGCCGTTTTTCATGGCGCGCCGCACCATATCTTCCGTCTTGAGCCACAGGCGCTCGTTGTCCACGATACTTCTTGCCCAGGCCTTCCTTGCTGTGCAGGGACAGGCGCATGACGATATTTGCCGATGCTGAATAAGTCGAGATATTTCCTTGTACATGTCCATGACCGCCATGAACTCCTGCTCGAACTGATCCTCGGTCACGTAAATGTGCGCATCGTTCATCTGCATCGAGCGGACGCGCATCAGCCCGAACAGCTCGCCGGATTTTTCGTAGCGGTAGCAGGTGCCGTATTCGGCCAGCCGGATGGGCAGGTCGCGGTAGGAGCGTGGCTTCGCGCCGTAGATCTTGTGGTGCATCGGGCAGTTCATCGGCTTGACGTAGTATTTCGTTCCTTCCATCTCCATGGGCGGGTACATGCTCTCGGCGTAATACGGCAGGTGACCGGAGTGCAGGAACAGGTCTTCCTTGGTCAGGTGCGGGCGTGCGCACCCGCAGGTAGCCGGCCTTCTCCTCCATCTCCTTCGCCAGCCGTTCGAGTTCCTCGATGACCACGCCGCCGCGCGGCAGCCAGAGCGGCAGGCCGGGGCCGACTTCTTCATCATAGATGTAGATTTCCAGCTCTTTGCCGAGTTTGCGATGGTCACGCGCTTTGGCTTCCTCGAGCATTTTGAGATAATTCTTGAGTTCATCCGGCGTCTTCCAGGCCGTGCCGTAGATGCGCGTCAGCATCTTGTTGTGTTCGTCGCCGCGCCAGTAGGCCCCGGCGATCGACATCAGTTTGAAGGCGGATGGGTTGATCTGGCGCGTCGTCTCGACATGCGGCCCCCGGCACAGGTCCGTGAAGGTATCGCTCTGGTAGAGCGAGATTTCCGGCTTTTCGGCCAGCGGATTGCCATACTCGTCCAGTTCGCCTTTTTCGAGACCATCGATCAGTTCCAGCTTGTAGGGCTGGTCCTTGAAGACCTGGCGGGCTTCTTCGGCGGAGACGACTTTTTTGACGAAGGCATGCCCGCCGGCGATGATCTGGCGCATGCGCTTTTCGAT
This sequence comes from uncultured Chloroflexia bacterium, assembly GCA_963830665.1. Classification (GTDB taxonomy): domain Bacteria; phylum Chloroflexota; class Anaerolineae; order Anaerolineales; family Villigracilaceae; genus UBA877. The sequence goes on along the minus strand of CAWHNM010000014.1, from coordinate 43,116 downwards.
CTTTTCCAGGTCCTCCAGGGTGATCTGCTGGGGCAGGTCGAAATCATAATAGAAGCCGTTCTCGACCGGCGGGCCGATGGTGTATTTGGTCTCCGGATAGAATTCCAGCACAGCCTGCGCCATGACGTGCGCGGCCGAGTGGCGGATGCGGTAGAGTTGTGAATCTTCGTAGCGTTCTTCAGGTTGGTTGGACATTTTATCTCCTTGCTGTTTATTTCGGTCAAGCCGCACAACGGAATCCGGGCGATCCCGGGTGCGGCTATTGATCTCCGGGTCGCCAGGCAGTCCGGGTGTGTTCTTCAGTCATGGCGACCTCCTTGATAAAATAAAAACTCTCGCCCGAACTTCGGGGCGAGAGCTGGCTCACGCGGTTCCACCCGATTTATGCCCAGATCCTGAAGGTCTCGAAGACCTTTAGGGTCTCCTTAAGGACATATCTCATTGGGCCGATAACGGGGCCAGCCGTTTCCCTTAATCGCTGCCTGCACTTGCCTGGCTGCTTTCAGGTTCTCGCTCGCGGGTGGTTTTCAGCGGACTTGCCCGGGCAGGCTCTCAATTCATCGGCCTGCTCTTTCTGTTGGCATGCGTGTCCGCTTACTCGTCCCGGTCAGGGCGTTGTTTATCGTGTGGGTATTATATGCCGGTTTACCTGCCTGTCAAGTACGCCTTAAACAAAAATTTGATATCACGAGCGCAGCTCGTGATATCAAATTTTTTAACCTTCTCTGTGGGCGGAATAGGGCTCGAACCTACGACCTCTGCTATGTCAAAGCAGTGCTCTAACCAACTGAGCTACCCGCCCGAAGAGCGCATATTATAAACGAGGGTCTGCGGATTTGGCAATAGAACGCTGCGTTTAGAAAACAAACTTCCCGTTCTTGTAAATGACCTCTCCATCCAGGAGCATCTCAGCGTCTTTTTGCATCCCGCAGATCATGTCCCAGTGGATGATGCTCTTGTTCTTGGAGCCGGTCTCAGGGTATCCCGCACCCAGCGCCATGTGGAATGAGCCGCCCAGTTTTTCGTCGAACAGGATGTTGTGTGAAAAACGGTCGATCTCATAATTGGTGCCGATGGCAAATTCGCCCACGTAACGCGCCCCGGGGTCGGAATCGAGCATTTCCATCAGGAAAGCCTGGTTTTTCTCGGCATGCGCCTTGGTCACTTTCCCGTTGCTGAAGGTCAGTTCCACCCCCTCCACCAGCACACCGCTGTAAATGGCAGGATAGGAGTAGCGCACAAAGCCATTGAGCGAATCCTCCACCGGGCCGCGTGAAGACCTCGCCGTCCGGCATGTTGGCCTTCCCGGAGGCATTCAGGAACTTGCGTCCCTTGATCGACAGGCTCAGGTCCACGTTGGGGCCGCGCAGGACCACCTGGTCGTGCCCCTCGATCCGGTCAACGATCTTCTGTTGTTTGGATTCCACTTTGTTCCAGTATGCCACCGGATCGGCCTGGTCGGCGTGGCAGGCGCGGTAGACAAAGTCTTCGAAATCGCTCAGGCTCATCCCGGCTTCCTTGGCATAGCCTTCGGTGGGATAGAGCGTGGTGACCCACTTGAAGGAGCGGTCCGCGCCGCGCCGCATCTGGGTTTCCAGGATGGAGGCGCCGGCCTTCTGCCGCCGGCGCTGTCTGGCCGGATCCACGTCCGAAAGGGCGCGCGGGGTTGGTGGCCGAATGGATGCGGATGCGGCTTTCGAACTGCTCGTAAGCCAGTTTGCGGAAGGTCGGGACGGCATCCAATTGTTCGTCTTTGGCATGCGCGAACAAGAGCTCATCCTGGTCGGGCAGTTCCAGCAGCAGGTGCGGATATCCGCCGCGCTCCAGGATGGTGGCATACAGTGCGCGCACCAGCGGCTGGGCGGCGGTGGTCGCCTCGATGGCAACCCGGTCGCCCGGTTTGATCTCTGCGGAATGGTCCACCAGGATCTGGGCAAGTTTTTCAACACGTGCATCTGCCATGGAAAATTCTCCTGTCTGATTAGCTAGAAAAAATTATATCATTTCGTTCGGCCAGCGCACTGGCACACCGGGCTGGTTGAGTGATCACCCGTTCTCATCCAGGATGGCCTTCATTTTGGGGTGAAGTGCTGGCGGGGCTGCCAGCACGGAGCAGGGCGGGGTGATGAAATCAGCCTGTCCGTCCACGTTCGTGACGGTTGCCCCGGCTTCCAGGGCGATCAGGCCTCCGGCCGCCATATCCCAGGGACTGACACTCAGTTCCCAGTACCCATCCAAACGACCCGCCGCCACATAGCACAGGTCGAGCGCCGCCGAGCCCATCCGGCGCACACCCTGGGTCATTTTGGCAAAGCGTCCATAATTTTCAAGGTTGTTGTTGGGGTTGGACCAGGCGTCGTAGGGGAACCCGGTCACCAGCAGGCTGCGCTGGAGTTCCGTCACCTTCGAAACCTGCAGGCTGCGCCCGTTCAAGCGTGCTCCCTGGCCGACGTTCGGCCGCGAACAGTTCATCCCGCATCGGGTCGTAGACCACGCCCAGCGTGACGATGCCCATCGTGTGCATACGCGATCGAGACGGTGAAGATGGGGATGCCGTGGGCGTAGTTGACCGTGCCGTCCAGCGGGTCCACGTACCACTGCGTCGCCGCGTGCGCCCGGGCACCAGGCCGATTTCCTCGGAGACGATCTGGTGTCCGGGGAAGAGCCGCTGGATCTCGCCGAGTAACCATTATGCGCATAGCGATCGAGACGCTGAAGACAGGGATGCCGTGGGCATAGTTGACCGTGCCATCCAGCGGGTCCACGTACCACTGCTCGCCCGTGCGCCCGGGCACCAGGCCGATCTCCTCCGAGACGATCTGGTGTCCCGGGAAGAGCCGCTGGATCTCGCCGAGCAATAATTCTTCCGACTGGTGGTCCACTTCGGTGACCAGGTCGATGGCCCCCTTGTAATCCACCTGGTGTTCCTGCTCGTAGCCGAGGCGCAGAATTTCACCGGCCTGGCGAGCCAGCCGTTCGAGGTCAGAAAGTGTAGGTTGCATGCTTACTTGCGCTTGAAATCGTCCAGGATCTGGTAGATCTGGTTCAGTTCCGCCTGGATCTCGTCCCGGTCGTTCTGGGTCTGCTTGAGCAGAGCTCTCGAATGCCGGGCGCTGGCTGACGGGCAGGGTGGTGAGCAGGCGTTCGGTGCGGGAGATCTGGGTGTTCTTGTGGCGCAGTTTGTGTTCCAGCCGTTCGCGGTAACCGGTATAGAACTCCTGTTCGCCGAGCGGTTCGGGCGGCGGGTTCCGGACCCTGGGTGAGCAGTTCGGCCACCGTCAGCAGGAATTCCTCGGTGTCGATCGGCTTTTCGATGAAGCGCACCGCGCCCAGGCTGATGGCGAACGACTTGTCCTCGGGCAGTCACATAGGTGGCGGAAAGAAAGATGAGCGGGAGTCTGGCGCGTCTTCGGGTCGGTGCGCAGGCGGTGCGCCAGGGAATATCCGTCCATTTTGGGCATCAGGATATCGGTGATGACCAGGGCGGGGTGCTCACTTGTCAACCTGTTCGAGGGCTTCCTGGCCGTTCCGGGCGGTAATGACCGGGTAGCCCTTGAAGCGCAGGGTGACTTCGAGCAATTCGAGCACGTTCGGGACGTCTTCGACAACCAGGATCGGACCGTAGGCAATATTATTCATAATGAGGCTATTGTAGCCGGGTTTATGGCAGCGGACAAGTGTGTGTACCTTTAAACTCACCCCCCATTTTTGATAAAGCTGACCTTTCCTACCTTCAACTATACCTCCAATACCTCAGCCCCCTCAGCCTCCTCTCCCTTTTCGTTGTACAATACGGCCGCGTGTTATTCGAACCTCGTTATCGTGGGGAATGCTTGAATGCCTTTCACTGCAAGGATCATAAGTAATGCAATCTACTGAAATTAAAAAAATACCCTCCCTATGTTTACTCGGCGCCATTGCTGGAGATGTGATCGGTTCGGCCTACGAATTTCATCCGACCAAAACCACTCGATTCGAGTTGTTCACTGCCCGCAGCGAAGCTACTGACGACAGCATCCTGACGCTGGCAGTGGCAGATGCCATTTTAAACAAGCGCAGCTACCGCGATTGCATCCAGGAATATGCCCGCGCATATCCTGATAGAGGCTATGGTGGTTTCTTTGGTCAGTGGATCCACCTGGATGATCCGCGCCCATACAACAGTTATGGTAACGGCTCGGCCATGCGTGTCAGCCCGGTCGGCTGGGCCTTCAACTCTTTGGATCAGGTCCTGCGGGAAGCCGAAGCCAGCGCAGCCGTCACACACAACCATCCTGAAGGCATTAAGGGGCGCAGGCTGTGGCGTTGGCGATCTTCCTGGCTCGCAGCGGGGCTGGCAAGGCAGACATCCGCCGTGAAACCGTCCAGCGTTTTGGCTACGATCTATCCCCTCACGCTGGATGAGATCCGTCCTGCCTATCAGTTCGATGAAACCTGCCAGAAGACTGTCCCGCCGGCGCTGATCGCTTTCCTGGAGTCGCTCGATTTTGAAGACGCCATCCGTAAGGCAGTCTCCCTGGGCGGCGACGCCGATACCCTGGCTGCCATCACCGGCTCGATCGCGGAGGCATTCTATGGCGGTGTCCCGGAAGGTATCATCCAGCAAGTAAAGCTGCGCCTGCCGCAAGAGTTGTGGAGGCTGGTTGAGAGATTTAACCGGAAGGTTTCCCGCAGGCATCAGCCAGATATGTACGAACTATGAATTTATCGTATACCAAACACCCTCCGACCGATGGATGCGGCTGGAGGGTGTTTGTCTCCGCCATCTGGGGGAGACCCTGAAAAGACTGAGAATATGGCGTTTCATCCTGTCAGACGAGCTCGTGCATTTCCTCTGAACAGGAAGGTCAGCAAGAAGCCGGCGACAAATCCGCCGACATGAGCCATGTATGCCACTCCGCCTGTATCCACACTGGCTATGGAGCCTACACCGCTGAAGAGTTGCAGAATGAACCAAAGCCCGATCACTATCAATGCAGAGACGGGGATCACAGTCGCTCCCTGCAAGACACTGACCCTCGCTTTTGGGAACAACAAGATGTAAGCGCCAAGCACACCTGCGATCGCTCCAGAAGCACCCAGGTTTGGGATATTCGAGCCAAGACTGAAGGCCAGTTGGGCCGCAGTTGCCGCGAGTCCGCAGAGTAAATAAAAAATCACGAACCCGATATGTCCGAAACGATCCTCCACATTGTCGCCGAAAATCCACAGGTAAAGCATATTGCCTCCCAGGTGGACCCACCCGGCGTGCATGAACATGGAAGAGAACAGCGTCAGGAAATCAGCGACCGGGTTGGCGAGGAAGCGGCTGGGGACGAATGCCCATTTCATTATGAAAGCATCGCCGTTGAGGAGTTCCACAACAAAAAAGAGCACATTCAATAAGATCAATATGTAAGTAACTACCGGCGTAGTTCTTCGCGAGCTGTTGTCATCTCCGATCGGAAACATGGTTTTCTCCTTTATGTTTATATCTCGCTGAAACCCGCCAAAGAACGCTATCCTTGACGAACCAGCACTGGTTCAGCGGATCCCTGTAAAACCAAAATGTAAGTGACGAGTAACATGTCATCGCCTGCGCTAAGGCAGGAACGATCTGACGGCAGTGCAATACGCGGATGCCGATGCCATTGGCCAGCAGTTGTAATATGTGTAGATGATCAGAATGATGAGCAGGATCACCAGGAGCCAGCCGATATTGCGTAATATCTTGAAGATTGCCAGCAGGATGACAGCGCCTCCCAGCGACACCAACAGGGCAGGGATGCTAAAATTGCCTTGGTTGATCGTGCTGACGTGGAACAAAGGGCTCAGGATGTAGCCTCCAACGAACGCGCCCACAATGCCGACAATAATATCAGCGATCGTTCCCTGCCGACTATTTGTCCGCATGATAATGCTGGCTATCCAGCCGATCAAAGCCCCCGCAATTATCCATACAATGAAGTTGATCATTTTCTTCTCCTCGGTGAACGAGAGGGAGCCGCGTAACTGCCATGCAACCACAGAAAACACGGATGATGAATTCATCATACAACAAACATTCCTCAGCCGCATCCATCAGCCAGGGGGTGTTTGTCTCCGCCATCTGGGGGAGAGTAGGTTGGAGGTTCACGTGACAAGTTTATACAGCGACTGTTTCAGATAGGACAAGTTCATCGAAAAGGCTTCGGTAATAGATCATTCCTTCCGAAGATAGCCCTGCCTGGCAAAAGTGGCTCAAAATGGATCGGGATCAATAAACCCTCGCCTACGAAATTTCCCGCCGCCTCTCATCTTCTTCCCTACCTTGCAAAACTCCCCTTTCTCGCGTAGCGCCCTGGAAGGGCAAATTGGATAGGACCATTTGGAGTGGGGCTGGGGATGATGCCGGGGTAGCGCCAGGCGAAGGGCCGCCGCCCGATTAGCGCTTTGATCCTTATGGATAAATAGGACCGAACATGAACCCCGCATTAGAACCAGGCCGCAAATTCGGACAAAAATGCTATACTTCGCCCATTACTTATGAAGGAAAATTTTTTTCTCCTCCGTGTTCCGCCTGTCCTGGCTGTTTTTGACAGGGAATGCCTTTGCGGGGTCGTGACCGCCTGCCCCCGGCGTTAGGAGGGCGTCGTGAGTTTTTTTGATCCAACCGAATTGGTTCATTGTTGTTTCATTATAAAAAGGGCTCCATGAAAAAATCCCGCTCCTTCGTTCTTATCTCGCTCATTCTTCTCCTTGCCAGTCTGGCAGCCCCCGCCCGCGCCGCCGCCAACGTTCAGGTGGTCAGTGATGCCGCCAGCCTGACCTTCCCGGAGAGCCTGCTTTTCCAGGCCGAGTTCAAGTCCGGCGCCCAGATCACCTCGGTGGTGCTCGAGTACGGCAGCGACCAGTTGACCTGCGGGACCGTGGAGGCCAAAGCCTTCCCGACTCTCACGGCTGGCACGGATGTCAAAGTTCAATGGACCTGGGAAATGCGCCAGTCCGGCTCGCTGCCGCCCGGTTCAACCGTCTGGTGGCACTGGCTGGTCACCGATTCCAGCGGAGCGCAGTTCACCAGCCCCACCCAAACCGTCCTGTGGCTCGACAACACGCATTCCTGGCAAACCCTCTCCGGCGGGAACATTAACCTGCATTACTACAATGGCGGGAACTCCTTTGGACAGCAGCTCCATGACGCGGCTGCGCAGGCCCTCACCCGCCTTTCAAAGGATGTCGGCGTGACCGCTGACAGCCCGGTGGATATTTATATTTACGCCAGCAGCGACGACCTGCAGTCCTCCATCCTATATGCACCCTCCTGGGTGGGCGGGCAGGCTTTTCCCGAGAGTAACATCGTCATCATCGGCATTCCGACTGACCAGTTGGACTGGGGCAAAGGCACCGAAGCCCACGAATTGACCCATGTGCTGGTCGGCCACCTGACCTTCTCCTGCCTGGGATTTATTCCGCAATGGCTGAACGAAGGCCTGGCGGTCTACGGCGAGGGTGGTCCGCAGGCCTCCGAGCAGGCCCAGCTCAACCAGGCCAAAGACGCCGATACGATCCCGGCCCTGCGTACGCTCACCGGCGCTTTCTCTGCGGAAGGGACACGCGCCGACCTCTCCTATGCTGAGGCCTACAGCGTGGTCAATTTCATGATCAACACCTACGGGCGTGACAAAATGACCGCCCTGCTCCTGGACCTGCGCGACGGCCAGACCGCCGACGAGGCCCTGCAGACAGTCTATGCTTTCAATGTGGATGGGCTGGATGCAGCCTGGCGGACTTCCATCGGTGCAAAGTCCCATACCGGCAGTTCGCAGCCCACTCCGCTCCCCACCCCGACCGAGGTCCCGACTTTCATACCGGTCGGCGCTGCACCGGTTGCCGCGGCCGTTTCCACGCCGCTCCCGGCCCAGGCCCAGGCCTCCGCCACTCCGACCGCTACGCTGCAGGCTGCGACCCCAACCGTCACTGCCGCCTCGCCGGCCAACACTGCCCGGCCTCAGTTCGAACATCACCACCATCATTGAAATTGCGCTGGCCTGCCTGGTGATCCTGCTGATCCTGGCGGGTCTGGCAATCTTCTTCATTGTTCGCAGCCAGAACAGGAGAGCAAAATGAAACCGACCGGAAAATTTCTCTCCTTTCTGCTGGTCATGCTGGTCCTTCTGCTGGCCTGCCAGGTTTAGCGGCAGCGCCACCCCGGCCGCGGTAAACGTAAACGGTGCAACCCTTACCCCGCCCGGACCGAACGCTTCGAACGGCGCACCGGCTACGCAGCCCCTCACCTATCTCAGCCCGGAAAACGGTCTGACCGTCCATTACCCGAACGGCTGGACGACCCAGCCCCCCGCCCAGGGCAGCCAATCCCTGGTCATCTTTCTCAGCCCGGACCAGAGCGTCCAATCCGATCTGTTCGTCTTCCCGGTCCAACCGGGCGATACGGCCGAATCTGTCACCGGCCAGATGGCCGGCAGCGCCCTGCAGGGTCTGACGAATATCTCCATCCTGAGTGACGCGGCTCTCACGCGCTCCGATACCAGTTCTGCCTGGAGTCGGGTGGTGACGGCCAGCAGCAATGGCACTGAATTGAAGATCAACCTTACCACGCTCATCTACGGGGCGCGCGCATTTTTCCTGCTGACCTATGGCGATACCGCCAGCTATGATGCCCATGCCAGTGATCTCAACGCCCTGGTGGGCGGGATGAGTTTTGCGGCGCCCGTTGTCAATGGGGTCAACCGCAACCAGGCCCTTTTCCTGACCGGCGGGGAAAGCACCAATCCACGCGATTACGACCCGGCCACCGAACACGATTCCGGCGATAAACGTCTTTACAGCGGTCTGGTCTCTTTCAATACCGGCCCTGAACCTGACCCCCGACCTGGCCGCATCCTGGGATATCTCGGCGGATGGCACGGTCTATACCTTCCACCTGCGCACGAATGCCAAATTCCACGATGGCCGCCCGGTGGTGGCCCAGGATGTGATCTATTCCTGGGAACGCGCCGCAGCCCCGGCCACCCAGTCTGACACCGTTCTGACCTATCTGGGCGACATCCTGGGTGTGGCGGAGATGCACAGCGGCAAAGCCCAGCATATCTCCGGTTTGAAAGCGCTCGACGATCACACTCTTCAGGTCACGTATTGATGCGGCCAAGCCGTACTTCCTGTTCAAACTGACCATGCCGGTGGCTTTTGTGCTGGACCAGAAAAATGTTGAATCCGGCCCGAACTGGTACCGCACCCCCAACGGCACCGGTCCATACAAACTGACCCGCTGGGATAGCTTTCAAGTTAATGGTATATGCTGCCAACCCGGATTATTACCTGGGTGCTCCCTCCATCCCGCAAATTGTCGTCCAGTTATATACGGGGGTGGGCATCAACCTGTACGAATCGGGCGAGATCGACATGACCGGCATCTCTTCTTCGAATGTGGCCCGCGTGCTCGATCCGGCCGACCCGCTGCATCCTGACCTGCGCAGCGGGGTAAGTCTGTGCACTGACTTTGTGGTTTTTGACGTAACCCAGCCGCCCTTCGATGATGTCAAGGTGCGCCAGGCCTTCAGCATGGCTTTTGACCGCCAGAAGTATATCGATGTGGTCACCAATGGGGTCGGCATTCCGGCCAAAGGTCCCTACCCGCCAGCCCTGCCCGGCTATGACCTGAATCTGAAGGGCCTGCCTTATGATCCCGGACAGGCCCGCAGCCTGCTGGCGCAGTCCAAATATGGCGGCCCAAAGGGGCTGCCTCCGATCGTCTACACCGCCTCGGGGATCGGGAACACTGCCGGGCCGGATGTGGCCGCCATGGCTCAAATGTGGGAACAGAACCTGGGTGTGAAGATCACCATCGAGAATATCGAACCCGACAAATACTATGACCTGCTTTACAGCGGGCAGCACGGACAGCTCTTCTCGGGCGGCTGGTGCGCCGATTACCCCGACCCGGAGAACTTTGCGGATGTGCTGTTCCATAGCGGTGCGCAGCAAAATACCGGCCAATACAGCAACCCGGCCCTGGATGCCATCCTCGACCAGGCCCGCACCGAGCAGGATGTGACCAAACGCATCGGGCTCTACCAGCAGGCCGAGCAGATGATCGTCCAGGACGCCCCGGCCTTGTTCATCTCGCACGCACTCTCTTATATGCTTGTAAAACCGTATGTGAAAGGCTTCGTGCTGACGCCGATCGACATTCCGCTCGAACGCTATTTAACCTTGCAGCATTAACTAATGTCGTTGCGAGGCATATCCGTACCGTACGCACCTGCCCTGACCGACCGCACGTGCAGGACGGTGTACCTGCCGTACCGGCGCAGGCAGGACGGTGTGCCGAAGCAATCCCCTCTTTAAGGTCGCGCTTCCGCCAGGAATTCCACCCTTGCAATTCCCGGCCCAACGCTGGATACCTGAAAATCGAAAGGGAAAGGGGCAGCCAGTGTCAACGGTGTGGGAAAATCCCAGCGCCGCACTCCAACCAGGTTCCCGGCCTGATCGAATGCGCTTGCCAGCACCCACAGCGTCTTCACAGTCCCGTTACCGTCCAGCAGCACCCGGCCGCTTACCTCGGCCGTCCGGCCGGAGGCGTCGACACTGACCAGGGTGTTCTCAAGGCTGACCGGCAGGTAGCGCGTATCCCCCGGCAGTAACCGGATGGCCGTCAGCACCTGCACGCGCAGGCTGGCATCCGATTGCACTGGCGCGGCGAAATGGGCAGCCAGCGGCATGGATTTGCCCGGCGCTAGGATATCGAGCAATCCATAAATAACCTGGCTGGTGAGTTCCTGCCCGTTTGAGTCCAACAAGTCGAACCGGGCTGAAATATTTTCGAGTGTTTCTGCAGATCCATTCTCCACCAGGGCCAGGCACCATAGCCCGCCGGTGGTTTCCGGCCAGCACTGCGCCTGCCGCACCGGCAGGGGCGCCGGCGTGGGGGCCGGCTCGACCGGGATGGTTTTGCCGGTTGGAATAACCAGCTTGGTCCCCACCGAAAGCGCCGCCGGTGAAAGGCCCGGGTTGGCTGCCAGCAAGGCCTCCAGCGAGACCCCGGCCTTTTGGGCGATGCTGCTGAGAGTGTCACCCTTCACGACCATGTAGGTGTAAATAGTCGGGGTGGGCGGGATCAGGATCCCTGTAGATGTAGGCAGGAGGGTAGGCGTCTGGGTGGGAGCTACGGTCTGGAATGCTACGGCGGTTGCCAATCTTGTCGGGGTTGCCTGGGCCTGCATGACCACAGGCAGACAAAGCCAGGAAAAGAGACAGGCAAGCAAGGCTCCTTCGCATGCTGGGATTATACCCGTTCCACTTGCTCCATCCTTCAGGCTGTGCTAAACTCAACTCATGGATGATGATGAGGAGCGGGACTCCTCCGAAGCAGGGGAAAACATCATGCTGCAGCAAGCCATCGAGGCACTTCGCACGGGTAACCGGGCAGGTGCCCGTGATCTGCTGACACGCCTGGTCAAGGCTGACCCGAAGAATGCCAGCTACTGGGTCTGGCTCAGCGCCACGGTCGATTCAAAAAAGGAACGCCTGTATTGTTTGCAGACCGCCATCGGGCTGGATCCGCAAAACGCCGCGGCCAAACGCGGCCTGATCATGCTCGGAGCCCTGCCGCCGGATGATTCGGTGCCGCCCTTCCCGGTCAACCGGCCGCGCCTGTGGGAGGAAAAACTGGTCAAGTCCTCAAAGCCGCCGGAGAAGCCGCGCGGTTGGGCAAATCCGGTGACACGCGTGTTCATTGTCATTGGAATTGCGATCATCGTGCTTGGCCTGGCCGTGGGCGGTTATATGTTGTTTCCGAAGACCGCAAAGCCCGCTTCATTCCGCACTCCCACCCGTTATCCAACCGCAACTGTTACCCGCACTCCCACCAATACGCCGATCGCCACCTTACGCACACCCACGCCGACCTTCCTGGGCCCGACGCCGCTCTGGATGTTCCAGGATAAGACCTATACCCCCACTCCGCTCTACGTGGTTACCCTGCATCCCATCACCAGCCGCAGCGCTTATGAGGCCGGATTGCGCTTCATGGGCGCAAAGGATTATAAAAATGCTCTGGCCTTGTTCCAGCAGGCGCAGGGCCTGGAGCCGGATGCTCCGGATATCTTTTATTACATCGGCGAGATCTACCGCGCCCAGGCTAGTTTCCGTCCAGCCCGGGACCAGTACCAGAAGGCGATTAACAAAGATCGTAACTTTGCACCGGCTTACCTGGGGCGCGCCCGGGTGAACCTGGCCCTGAACCCGGATGCGGACGTGAGCAGCGACCTCGACGCAGCCATCAATCTCGATCCCCACTTTGCCGAAGCTTACCTCGAACGCGGTCATTACCGGCTTCTGGCTGACCCGGCCGCGGCAAAGGCAGACTTCGAGACTGCCCTCGAGATCACCCCGGTTTCTGCCCTGGCCTACTGCTATCTGGCGCAGGCACAATTGGCCCTGGGTGAGAACGCTGGCGCGCTCAAATCAGCCCAGCGTGCCAACGAGATCGATATTACGCTCATCCCGGTCTACCTGGCGCTGGCACAGGCATATATTGCCACCGGCCAGAGTGAGTTGGCGGTGAGTGTGCTGCAGACCTATACGGTTTTCAGGCCGGATGATACCAGTGCCTTTCTCTCGCTTGGCGACGGCTTACAATGCTGCCGGAAATTATCAATACGCTATTGATATCCTCGATAAAGCCCTCGCAGCCGACCGGAAAAATGCTGAAGCCTATTTCCAGCGCGGCTTCGCCTATTTCAACCTGCAAAAAGCCAGCTTTGCCGAAGCCGACTTCAAGCTGGCCATCGCCTACGACCCGGGTGATTTTGATTCACAACTTGACCTGGGGCGCGTCTATGAAATGCAGAAGAAAGCCGGCGCGGCTTACATACAGATCGAACAGAAAGCCAAACCGCTCGCAAAGACAGACAAGACAAAAGCGCAGGTTTATTACTGGGAAGCCCTCACCCTGGAAGAAATCGGCGATGCATTATCGGCTGAAGGAGCCAGGAATGCCTGGTATGAGCTCATTGCTCTTCCCGCGGATGCGATGCCGGCAGAGTGGCGGGACCAGGCTTTTAGCCACCTGAAGATAACCCCTACATTTACCCCCACGTTGTCCCCGACGATAACACCGACCTCCACGCTGACACCGAGTAAAACGACGACACCGAATACAACGACGAAGCCGAATACAACTACAACATTAACCCCAACACTCAGCCCGACGAAAACGCCCACTCCCACGGCAACATCCGGGAAGTGATCGATTGGTTAGTGAATCTTCACTTCCTGCATTCCCCGCACGGACATAACGCCCGCAGATAACGCCATTGAAAAATCCCGGCATCGTGCCCATCTTCCCAGACCGGTGAGATGGCATAAGAACCAACCGGCACAAGCGTGCTCAGGCGGTTGGCTGGGGTATCGGTGATGGGGGTCTCGAACACAGCCGGGTCGGGGGTATCGCCCATACGATCGTGTCCGCCGCGGCATTCGGCACACGGGCAGCCGGCCCGCAGAAGGGAAAACGGATAGCGGCTGGTATGTCTGTCGTCCCACACAACGATCAACTCTTTTTTCTCTCGACTGGCAGTGATGGAGATAGGTTTCATGGATTTATGGATTGTGGGGATTCATGGGTTTGGAATGGCCTTCAGAAAATCCTGGGCAGCCCAACCGGCTCGAGCCGCATCATAGGAAGCCGTCAGGTACCACCAGGTATACCCGTCCGCCTGTTCCGGGCCTTTGGTGACCAGGAAAACCTCTGAATCGAAGGCTGAGAAAAAGTCGGCATTCAGTCCCGGTTGCGTATGCACCCGCAGACCCACCCCACCGGTGGTGGGTTGGACGTAGACGCCGACCGCGATCTCCCCAGGCGCGGGAGTGGCGGAGGGCTCCGGGGTGGGCGGGAGTGGCGTCAGAGTGGGGGGCAGGGGAAGCGCTGTGGAAGATGGAGCAGGAATTATGGTCAGCGCAGAAGTAGCCGCATCCAGGTTGGGGCTTGCTGCGGCGGCAGGACGCATTACCAGGATATAGGCCAGGCTGCCGCACAAGCAGCAACATCGGCAATCACAACCATCGCAATCAGGACTTTGCCGGTCAGAATATTTTTCATACTACACCGGTAACAGGAAGAAGGAAAATCCGAGGATCAGGAAGATCCCGACCAAAGCGACCCCTTCCAGCCAGGAGGATTCACCGTCCGCAGTGACAAGTACAGCGACGATCACGCCTGCAGCCAGGGCCAGCAGTTCGAAAGTATTAAAGATCGAGGGTCAGGGGGTGACCCAGCAGAAGGCTGAGAAAAACCAGCAAAGGCCCGACTAAGCAGTGCAATTTGCAGGCTGGAAGAGACGGCAATTTCGACGCTCAAGGCCATTTTGTTCTGCGCGGCAAATTGGACAGCCACCAGGTGCTCGGCCGCGTTGCCAATGATGGGAATAAGAATGATGCCCAGGAAGAATTCAGATACGCCCAGACCGGCAACGACCGGTTCGACCACCCCCACCAATACCTCCGAGAGCCAGACGATCCCGAGCGTTGCAGCCACGAGGATGACAAGCGAAGTCGCGATGGACCAACGCGGCAAGACGGATGCTCGGCGCCGGTTCGTGGGTGACCGGTGTGTCGCCGGATATGGCGGCATCCAGCAAGCCAAGCGCGTACAAAATGATCATGACAGCCGACACACCCAGACTGAGCGCCTCGACTTTGGGACTGGTATCCGGACCGATGGAATGGCTGAACAGGGATGGGATCAACATGGCCAGCACGGCCAGGATGAGCAGGATGGCGTTACGACTGGCATTCCGGCGGTTGAAGGTCTGGCGCCCGTGTTTGATGCCGCCGACGATGAAGGCAAAACCCATTACCAGGAGCAGGTTGCCCAGGATGGAACCCGTGATGGAGGCCTTGACCAGCTCCAGCAACCCGGCCCGGATGGCGGTAATCGTGATGATGAGTTCGGCGGCATTGCCGAGGGTGGCGTTGAGCAACCCACCGATGCGCGGACCGGTGAAGTGGGCCAGAGACTCGGTCGCCTCGCCGATATAAGCCGCCATCGGGATGATCCCTATGCAAGCCAGGATGAAAACTGCCAGCGGTGACCAGTGCAGGAGTTCGGCCATCAGAGTCACTGGCAGGAAAAGAAGCAAGAAGACAAGGGGGTTCTGCGATAAGAAAGTGATGAAGGTTTTCATAAAGGATCCGATATCATCCGGGTTGTGCCGACTGGGCCTGATCGGCCTGCAACAAATACCTGGCTTGCGGCGGCATCAAGATAAGTAATTTTTGCGGGAGGACTTCGAGTTCGGCTTGCTGTGCACCAAGCAGGGGCTCGCCGTCAATCTGGACCGGGAACGGCGTCTCAGACTGGATGCTGACCTTGCGGAAAGGGATACAACGCGCCAAATCTGAAGAGAGCATGGCGCCCAGACTGCATATCGAAGAAATGCCGGAAGGCATCGGCCAGGGTGGAGCCGGAAAGCAGCCAAAGGTCCATCATGCCATCATCCAGATAGGCAGTCGGGGAAATTTGCAACAGCCCTCCATAATGGCGAATGTTGCTGGCGATGGCCAGCAAGTAGTGGCCCTCGACCTGTTTATCGTCTGCGGTCACATGCAAATTCATACCGTGCCAGATGGTTGCATTCCAAACGGTGGCGGCAAAATATTCGGGTACGTTGAGATATTTCTCGAAACGCTTGCGAGGGTCCAGTTTCTTCACGGTCATGGCATCCAGGCCGATGCCGGCCCACATCAGGAAGGGCTGGCCGTTGCAGAGACCAACATCCACTGCGCAGGGTGGAGCTTCAACCAGCAGGCGGGTATTCTGGCGCAATGCCCGGATATTTGGCCAGACAAAGGCATGGATGCCCATTTCGCGTGCCCACACGTTGGTCGTCCCGGCAGGGAGCACTCCCAGAGCCGTCTGCGAGCCAAGCAATCCACTGGCCGCCTGCCCGGCCGTACCATCCCCACCAATGGCAAAGACCGCGCGGAAGTTCTCCTGGGCAGCCATGCGCGCCAGTTGGGTGGTATGGCGGCCATTGACCGATTCGGCCACTTCCACGCGCCACCCGTGGTCATTCAGCACCCGGATGACACCGCCGATGAATGGACGGACTGAAATACGCCCGGCAGCAGGATTGTAAATAAGCAATGCATCGGCCATGCCTTTATTATACTTTGGGTTAATTGGGAATCACGTGGAATTGGGAAAACCGAGCGTCACATTTCTTCAATCCGCGAACCCATGGCAGAGGCAGAATGAGTTCAAAAGCGCCGTGTTATAATCCCGACAGGCACCCCATGGAAGAAACTCGCCTGCTCAACAATCGCTATCAAATCCTTGAACAGCTTGGAAAAGGCGGCATGGCCATTGTGTACCGTGCCCGGGATACCATGCTGGAACGATCGGTGGCCGTAAAAGTTCTGCGCGAAAACTACTCGCGTGACCCGGCCTTTCTGGAGCGCTTCCGCCAGGAGGCCAAAGCAGCCGCCAACCTGTCTCATCCGAATATTGTTACCGTCCATGACTTTGGGCTGGATAATGGACAACTCTTTATCGTCATGGAATACATCCCGGGCACGGATCTGAAAACGCTCATTCAGACAGCGCGGCCGGTTTACCCCCGAAGAGGCCGTACCGCTGCTCATCCAGGCCTGTGCAGGCATGGGTTATGCACACCGCGCCGGGTTGGTGCATTGTGATGTAAAACCGCAAAATATGCTGGTCACACCGGATATGCGTCTAAAAGTGACCGACTTCGGAATCGCGCGTGCGCTTTCCACCATTCATCCCAAGGAGCAGAGCGATGTAATCTGGGGAGTCCCGCAATATTTCTCTCCCGAACAGGCCTCCGGTGCGGCTCCTTCGCCCGCCTCAGACGTGTATTCGCTGGGCGTCATCATGTATGAAATGCTAACCGGTTCGCTGCCCTTCCATGCGGATACCGCCGGCTGAACTGGCCCGCCTGCACATCGAAGCCGAGCCGGTCCCAATCTCTGAGATGCTCCCGGATATTTCTCCCGTACTTGAGCAAATCCAGACGAAAGTGCTTTCGAAGGAACCCTCCCAACGCTACCGGACGGCGGACCAACTCGGACGCGTCCTGTTGAACTTTGGCAACGCCAAAGCCTCTCCGGCATTGAGCCTGACTCCCGAAGCCGTCCAGCCAGTCACGCCAGCCTCCCGGCAGTCGCTGATGCACCCGCACCTGCCCCGGACCTGAGATAGACTGGGTTTCGGTAGGCCTGGGGTTGGCTGCGCTCGTGGCTGTGCTGGGGCTGGTTCCATTCTGGCTATGGGTTTATTTCGTGTATAATCCGCCCATTCGGTGAGACGGTAACTACAGGCCGCAATCCTGGTGTCCTGTGTCGGATAAAATGTCAAAACGTTTCTTGATCGCCCCATCCATTCTTTCGGCAGATTTTACCCGTCTCGGCGAGCAAATTGCAGAAGCCGAAGCAGCCGGAGCGGACTGGATCCATATAGATGTCATGGATGGGCATTTCGTGCCAAACCTGACGATGGGACCGTTTATTGTAGAAGCCTGCCGCCGGGCTACGAAATTGCCGCTCAATGTGCACCTGATGGTTGAACATCCGGAGAACCTGCTGGAAGCTTTTGCAAAAGCCGGAGCCAGCCACCTGATCGTGCACGTGGAAACCTGCCCGGAGATTGCCAGCACTTTGAAATTGATCAAGAGTCTTGGCTGCAAGGCCGGCGTAACGCTCAACCCGTCCACTCCTGCCAGCAGCCTCGAAGCTGCCCTGCCGTTGGCCGATCTTGTCCTGGTTTTGACCGTCCATCCCGGTTATTCGGGCCAGGAATTCATGGCCGAGGAAGTGCCGAAGATCGCAGAAGTTCGCCGCAGATTGGATGAGATTGGCTCATCTGCCTGGCTGGAGGTGGATGGCGGTATCTCGGTCCAGACCATTTCCCAGGTCCGGGAAGCCGGTGCAGATGCCTTTGTTGCGGCGAGCGCGGTCTTCGGACTATCCGAACGGTATCGCTGCAGGTATCCAGGCGTTGAAGAGCATGATACACAGCTTGATCGCACCTTAAAAACAAAAATCACGGCGTACGCCGTGACCTTGTCTCAGCAGGTTAAAAACTCGATTACGCCGTCTTCGCCAGTGTGCGGATGCACTTGGTGCACAGCGTCTTTTGCACTTTCTGACCGTTCTCAATGATCGTCACCTTCTGCAGGTTGGGATGGAACGGACGATTGGTTGCCCGCTTGGAGAACGAGACGTTGTGACCAAAGGTAGTGGACTTACCACAATGAGCGCATTTTGCCATTCTTCGGAATTCCTTTCTAAACAGATAAGACCTGCCTGTCTTGAACAGGCGGCGTATTCTACCACGAATCGCACCCTTGTACAAGTCGAGTGTTATTTATATACATAGAAAAAGGATAAAACTATGGGCGAAGAAACGACCACTTTAGGCACCATCCACATTTCGCCAAGTGCCCTGGCAACCATTGCTTACCATGCCACCATGACCTCCTATGGCGTGGTCGGGCTGGCTCCCAGGAACCTGGCTGAAGGCCTGGCGATGACCATCACCCACGAACCGGCACGCGGTGTTTCGGTGAACTATAACGGTGAAGAAATCGATATTGATGTTCACATCATCATCGAATATGGCACCCGGATCACCTCAGTGGCCGACAGCGTTGCCAACGCGGTGCGTTATCAGGTGGAGAAGGCACTGGGGATGCCGATCCACCATGTCAATGTACATATCCAGGGCCTGCGCATCAGCAATCCCGATTAATGCGAGGAGAATTTAGAAGTATGAATCCGGATGTTCAAGCGCGGCTGGAACGTTTTAAGTCCACGCCGATTGACGGGCAGATGCTCAAGAAACTGGTCGAAGCGGGGCTGACCTGGTTGCGGGCCAATCAGCAGACGGTAAACCTGCTCAACGTTTTTCCTGTCCCGATGGCGATACCGGCACGAACATGGTCCTGACCATGCAATCGGCCTACAATGAAATTGACAGCCTCGGCCATCACGGCGTCGGCCAGATGGCCGCAGCGGTATCCCAGGGGGCTTTGATGGGGGCACGCGGCAATTCGGGCGTCATCCTTTCCCAACTGTGGCGCGGTTTTGCACGCGCCCTTCACAACCAGGAAATCCTGGATGGCCCGGCCTTGGTGCGGGCTTTTGCCGAAGGGCGTGATACTGCCTATAAAGGCGTCGTCCGGCCGGTGGAAGGGACCATCCTGACCGTTGCCAAGGATGCTGCGACTGCCGCAGCAGAAGCCCTGCTCGAGACAGATAACCCATTCGAAATCCTGGCGCGGATTGTCCCGGCGGCGGACGCTTCGGTGGAACGAACGCCCGACCTGCTCCCGGTTCTCAAGCAGGCTGGCGTGGTCGACTCGGGTGGCAAGGGTTTATTTTTTATCCTGGAAGGAATGCTGCGCTACATCAACGGTGAGCCGCTGGATACGCCGACTGCAACTGTCCAGCCACTCTCGGCCATGAACATGGAAAACGCCATGGAAGACATCGAGCCAGGTCAGGATTTTGAAGTGGTGGTGGATTTTATCCCCGCTCAAGAACTTGATCTTCAGAACTTCTACGCCGAATTGGAAAAGATGGGAACATCCATCCAGGTGGGTGAGGGCGAGGGTATGTACCGGATGCACATCCACGTTCCCACCGAGAATCGCAACAAACCGGTGGATTACATCATGGGTCTGGGTACGATCACCAAGATTGCGATGGAAAACCTGGTGGCCCAGATGGAAAGTATTAACAAAAAAGCCAGCACGGGAACCGCATCGAACTGGCCAACATTGAGCCAGGACAGATCGCAGTGGTGTCGGTCTCGCCGGGGCATGGAATTTCGCGCGTCTTTGCCAGCCTGGGAGTGGCAGCCATCGTTGAGGGCGGACAGACGATGAACCCGTCCACGAAGGACATTCTGGATGCCTTTGAGAACCTGCCGACTGACAAAATCATCATCCTACCCAATAACAAGAATATCATCCTGGCCGCACAACAGGCCAAGGAAGTGACCGTCAAGAAAGTATATATTATTCCCAGCCATAACATCCCGCAGGGGCTGGCAGCCATGATGCACCTGAACCCGGACGGCGATGTGGAAGCGGTCGCCGCCAGGATGGACAAGTCCATTGAGGATGTTATTGCGATTGAAATAACAACTGCCACTACGAACGGTGGAGATAGATGGCGTATCGGTGGAACAGGGACAGGTGATTGCGCTTGTGAATGGCAAACTGGCCGTCTCGACGGCGTCTGTGGCAAGAATCCTGCCTGGGAGCGTTGGAAAAAGCCGGAACTGCCGAGCGCGAATTGATCACCCTCTTTTATGGTGAGGATCTTTCGACAACCGAGGCCAACCGTATCGTGGACGCAATCCGCACGGCCTATCCTGCGCAGGAAATCGAATTACAGGATGGCGGTCAACCGCATTACCAATTCATCATTTCTGTAGAATGATCCAATGTTTGGCGGATATGGTTGTACTCCCCGCTAAACAGAAATATTATGTCCAACGTCTGCATCCTCACCGATAGTACTGCCCAGTTCACGCAGTCCAATTTCCCGGGGCATGAACGGGTGCACGTCATCCCGTTCGATGTCCAGAATTCCGCCTGCCAGGAAGACGAAACCTCTGCCGGGCGGGATTGGATTTCAAAGGCAGTTAATTTCCCCCTCTCCACAGGAATTCATCCAATTCTATGCCAGGTTGAGCCGTGAATACGACTCGATCCTGGTGCTTACGCTCTCCTCCTTTCTTAATCCCACCATGAAGCAGTGCCCTCAGCGCTTCAGACCAATATCAGTAACGGTGCAATGGTGGAAGTAATCGATTCGCAAACGACCGCGATCGGGTTGGGGATGCTTGTCCAGCTTGCGGCAGGCGCAGCCTCGGAGGGGGCATCCCTCAGGGAGATCGATCAACGGCTGCGGGCCAGCATCCCGCGGGTTTACATGTTGTTTTGTATCCCGGAACTGACATACCTGGCGTATTCGCGGCCTTATGGACAATGCCCAGGCACTGGTTGCCGAGATGATGGGGATGCTGCCCATCTTTGCCTTTGAAGAAGGGCGATTGGTCCCCATGGAAAAGGTACGCACCCCGCGCCACTTGTTCGAGGCTTTCCAGGATTTTATGGGTGAGTTCGAAACTCCCATCCCATGATTGCGCTGATGCGCAGTTCAGGTCGCGGCAACCTGCGCACAGGCCCATTGCGTCAGTTCGTAAAGGATACTTTTCCCGAGACACTTTTCAGCGAGCACCCTGTCCAGCCGCCACCTGGCTGCGCTGTTTGGTCCGCGCAGTATCGGTCTGGTTGTAATGGAGCCGGTGGAGTAGACGTGAAAATGAAAATTGGTTTTGTCACTGACAGCACCTCTGATATTCCCGCCAACCTGGCTGAACAATATGGGATCGAGATCGTTCCGGCACTGGTCAATATTAACGGGAAGAGTTATGTCGATGGAGTGGATATCAGCCGTGAGGAGTTCTATACCCGCCTGCCAGGTCTGAAACCGCTGCCAACCACTTCATCGCCCTCGGTCGGTTCATTCCAGGAACGTTACGAGAAATTGCTTCAAGGCCGGAGCAGACTTCATCATCTCCATCCATCCTCCGAACGAGTTGAGCGGCATTTTCAATGCCGCCCGGCTGGCGGCGCAGGCATTTGGTCAGCGCATCAAGGTGTTGGACAGCGGACAAGTCAGCCTGGGTCTTGGTTACCAGGTTATTCTGGCGGCAGAAGCAGCGGCACAAGGAGCCATTCAGGATGAAGTGGTGACCCTGGTGGAAAGTGTACGCAAGCGTGTGCGGCTGACGGCGTTACTGGATACGCATCGATTACGTTCGTCGCAGTGGGCGCGTTTCCTGGGCAGCTGCCATGATCGGCGGGAGTGCTGCACCTCCATCCCTTGATCGAACTGCGCTATGGCATTGTCCACCGGCTTGGGACAGGCGCGTACACGCCTGCAGGGTATCGAGCGGTTGATCGAAACGCTCAATTCCTGGGGAACGCTCGAACGACTGGCTGTGCTGCACACCAATGCCGAATCCGCAGCGCGGCAGTTGTTGGAGGATGTTAAATCGAAAGTGGCTGTTCCCCCTTTGCTGGTCAATGTCACCACTGCCATCGGAACACACGTTGGCCCGAATGGGCTGGGGTTTGCGGTAGTGCCGGTTTAATAATCAACAAATCAGCTGGTCCGGATAAAACAAAAAAGCGGAGGCAGCTCTTTGGCAGCCTCCGCTAGTTCTACTATTTTCCAGGAAAAACGACCAGTCTCAGTCCAGGTAATACGTCATCCTTTGTAGACCTATGGATGGGTCAAGATACTGTACCCGCACTCCACGTCCGGGACACTTCAGGCTGATGGGTGCGTAATTCAAGATGGCTCTCACCCCTGCCTCCACCAGTTGAGTCGGTCACCGCCTGCGCCACTGCCGCCGGAACACAGACCATTGCCATCCTGATCCCGGCCTCCCGAATGGCCTGTCTCATTTCACGCGCATCCCGGACGACAAATTCGCCGACCTGCTTGCCAATTTTCTCGGGTCATTGTCGAAAACCATCGCCACGCGGAAACCGCGGTCACTAAAACCCTGGTAACGCGCCAGGGCATGGCCCATATCACCCATGCCAACCAACGCGACATCCCAGACATGCTCCACTTGAAGGATTTCGCGCAATTTGCCTACCAGAAAAGCAATATTATAGCCGGTGCCCTGCTTGCCGAATTCTCCGAATTGCGAAAGGTCCTTGCGGATCTGGGCTGCCGAGATGCCCACCTGCTCGCCCAGTTCCTGCGAAGAGGTGGTTTGCTGGTCCTGCGCCTGCATCCGACGCAGTGCACGCAGGTAAACCGGGAGTCTACTGACAATGATATCGGGAATTTCTCTCTTTTTCATAGCCTGCTCCCTAATGTGATTATCTTAACAAACTTTACCATAAATATTGCGATTGTGCAATTCATCATTTTTGGATGATCTCTACGCTAAAATTTCCGTCACCCTGGATGGTAACAACAGACAATGGGAAGGGAAGATAATTTCCCTTCGGATACTCCAGATTGGGATCTTCGGGCAAAGAGAGGAAAGGGATGGCGGAAGTAAAACCCTCAGCAGAAAGGACTGCATCTGTGCGGACCTCGACACTGCTCCCACCTGATCAGACTCCAGGTCCACGAATGCGGGGCAAGCACGGCAAGATAATTTGTTGGACCGGAATAAAATGCCTGAGGATCCAGGGCCAGCGGGATACGGGTACTCACGGGAGTGTGGGTCTGATAAAGCACCTGGATGCCATTCTCCGGTAAGTCGATACGTTTTGACCCGGCTGCCGTCCGGGGTGGTGAAGACAATCCCATCAGTTGGTGATGGTTGAAGAGTAGTTCATCCAGGTATCCGGTGTCATCCGCGAAAGCACCGGGGATCACACTCGGATCGGCTGCCTCGCCATTCTCCGGATGCCATTCAGACGGGTCGCTCAAACCGACAGTCAAACTGTGAGGATGGTCCAACGACCTGATGCGGGCCATTTGCATCCATATAGAATAATTGCGTCAGCCGTGCACCGGCAGGGTTCCAGAACGGCAAAGTATTTCCGGTTTGCCAGGATACATTCGGCCTGTCCATCGCCGTTCAAATCATCCTTACAATCAACACGGGCTAGCGGGTTATTCGCCCAATTGGCTGCTGCGAGTAATTCACCCACCTGGCCAAGATAATCCCTGCGCAAAGTCTGCAATGCGTTTGTCTGCTGTGACTGCAGTGAGCGTCAGGTAAGTCTGCCAGGCGGATTGGGTGATGGAATTCCTGGGGGCGGATTGCAATTCATCCAGCCAGGGAGGGCTATTCGCCGCAGGTGGGGATACAACAGGTTGTGTTCTGAGCAGGGAAGGTCAACAAGTCCTGGCCTGCCAATGGTTGTATCCATGGGTGGGCGGCAATCCATTCGAAGGTTGGATAAGGCCATATCCGAATCACCCCAAGTGGAAAGAGGTAGACTACCGCCCAGTACCACCAGATCGGTCGGATCAGGAGAGATGGCAACTGCGACCAGGGCACGGCGCACATCCAGCGAAGGGCCATCTTAGGTTGCCTGGACTGCATCAGCAGCCGGGAGAGGAATAAGCCGCGTCCCACCCGAGTTTGCCAGATGGGTAGCATCCGCAAGAGGCAGGAACCGGGCGCGGTAGCCTGACAAAGCAGCAGACAGGACCGAAGGATCCGGGGAAGGTGTGTAGACAAACTGGCTGGCAGGTAAGCCAAATCCGGCTGTGGCAGCGCGACTGAAGTCCAAGGCTACGTCTGCCGGTTCTCCATATAGCCACATCCGGCAGGATAAGCAGGCCGCGATTATACAAATCCGTTATTTCAGGAACATTCCCCATGAAATCCAAAGCAGCCAGACTGGCAGGATTCTTGATATCGAGCAATGCCACCGGAACACCGGATTGCCCCGCTGCTTCAAGGATGTACAAGAGGCCATGGCGGTCGACCGAGCGGACCGGTGTGCGCCCCATCCCAACGACGCAGAGCCTGGGCTGGAGTGGTAACCGGGAAGGCATCCCAGAAAGCCACCAGGGCCGGGGCGCGGTTCACCGGTGGTTGGGCATCTGAACGAACGTTGTAGACTTCGTCTGCCAGCTTATTCGGATCGGTCGTGTACGTTGAGACATCCAGCCGAAAACGCCGACCGATGAACGAACGGTTCAAGTTTACTGTGATGGTATCCAGCGAGTTGGTTCTGGATGACGCGCGGCCAGATGTTTGGATGGCCTGTTCTAATCCCGCTGGTCTGGACCATACCGGTGGATGAAATATCGATCATCAAAGGATCTTGAGAGAAATCCCGGTTATCCCAAAAGGCAATTTTGAGGTTGTATTGATCGCCGGCGTTTATATCCAACAGGTCCACACGGAGATCCACAGTCAAATCCGTGGTACGGGTGTAGACAGCCAGAATGTCGGTGGCGGGGCTGGGGGCGTCCAGAGAGCCGAGTGCACGCAGGTCGGCGTAGACCCAGGGCCGGTCCATCGGCGAAGAGGCGCAGGAGGCAGTCACCAGCAACAAAAAAACCGCACCGAAGAGATTTAGGATAGACAGCGACAAGCGGGAGGTTTTTTCCACTGCCCTATTGTATATTAAAAGGTTACTTCTTAATAGGCGGGAGAGGATGGGGAGTATCTGAGCTGAATAATGAACCAGTGTATAATGAAGTGAAACACCTTACTGTAAGATATTATTGACGCGCTGAGACGAAATTGCCAAGCCGTCCAAATGCGGGCAACGGCACAATGGGAAAATCAGAATGGTGACACGGCGATTTGTGCAATGCCCATAAAAATGACTTTCACGAAAACCTTAAGCGCCTATCAGAATATCCATACATGAGCGGGCTGAAAAAATCCGATCGTGAGATGCCTGAAACCAGCGAAGCCTTTGAAGAGCGGATCGATCTGCTCTTCGAAGAGCTTTCCTTTGCGATTCGGTGGCAACGGCCTTCCATACTGCTTGTTTTTTATGAATCGGAAAATATTGCGAGACAAGGCAGAACTTGCGCTGGAAAAACGTCTTACCGAAATCGGACAACGGTTGGTGCAAATCAAGGTGGATAAAAAACACCTTCGATATCCCCCTGTTGCTCTCCCGGCGCCCCGACCGGGATCAATCGGTTTATTCTGTCAACGGGCTTTCCTCAGGCGGCGGGAAGGCTGGCGCAAATGCGTACCGCGCCCTGAATATGCGCCGGGAGTATTTCGTTGACTATTCCATCCGGGTCATAATCTGGCTGGCTGGGAGACGAGGCGATCGAACTATCCCGTCATGCACCCGATTTTTGGGCTTTCCGCCACCGCGTGGTGGAATTCATATGACTCTATGGATACGGAAGATCGTAAGGAACCGATCAATGAATTGGCAGAAGGTGGTCAGAGATCTTCTGCACAACCAGGAGATGTTGACAGGCAGATCGAACTGTACGAAGCATTAATCAGCGAACTTCCCAAAAAAGCAGAGTCCTATCCGGAGCGGCTGGAACTGCTTCTCATGTTGGCCAGTTCTATACCGGGCAAAACAGGCATACGATCAATCCGATCCAACGATCGAAGCAAGGTATCCTGATCGCCAGGAAGATAAACAATATCGCCATGCTGGTGGAATTTTGGGGGAATTTGGGAGCCGCCTACCTGGATCTGGACCAAAAGACCAAAGCCATGCGAGCCTACCGGAAAGCCCTCCGGCTGAGTCCCAGAGATGTCCAGACTATGGGGCAGGTTGGGCATTTATACCATATCAGAAGCGCTTATCCGATGCTATAATTGCATATAAGCAAGTCATCCTGCTGGATCCGCAAAATTCTTCTGCCCGAATTCATCATTGGTGGCATGTTACCGTCTGTTGGGGAAGGCTGCCTTGGCCGAAGAGCAAATTAAGCTTGCACTTCCAATCATGGAGAACGAGACCGAATATAATCAGGCCGTTTTCGAGTTTGTCTGTGGAAACGCGAGCAAGGCCATAGAACTTTTGGCTACAGCCCTGGAAAAGAAACAAATCGGGATGGATGAAGTGCGTCGAGATCCCAATCTCGATTTTATCCGCCATGATCCACGTTTCGAAGACTTGCAAAGTCCAGGAGACCTGAAATCAAAAGATCTACAAATTTCGAAGGGCTCGTGACCAAGTAATGATCCAGGTTGGCGCACGTTGCCGGTGAAACGTTTTCGGGTGAACCCACGATCTGTTTGAGAATCTTTTTTCGGAAAGTGACCTGCGCATGGCAATTGGGATTTCTTTATCAGTCATTGGAATTGCTGTAACCATCGCCATATTGGTTCTCCGAAAGCGGAAAGTCCGAGGGGCGACAAGCCTGATCGTCTTTTCATGTGCACTCACCATCTGGGCCTGTGCGTATGGTATTCTCCTATTCAATGCTCAAGCGAGCGGGCGATTGTGGCTGGCGTTGGTCTACCTAAGCGCAACCGTCACGTCAACCGCTTTGCTGACATTCATACTTACGTACACCAATCACGAAGAGTGGTTGGGCAAGTGGGGTATCCTTCTTTTGTGCATTGAGCCTCTGGCAACACAGGTATTGTTCTGGACGAACCGCCTTCTCCACTGGCTATCGATTAACCAATACAGGAATCGTTTTAACCTCCAGTCCCTGGTATTGGATCAATGCCTCCTATTCCGATGGTTTGATGATCCTTGCGCTGATCCTGCTCACCCAGACTTTTCTCCACAAGTCCAAACAATACATGCTCCAATCCATAACGATCGTCATTGGAGTTTTTATCCCGATCCTGACCAAGATCCTAAGCCTGGTCATTTTTGCGCTTATCCTTAATCTGGAACCACCCCTGGTCTCCTTTGCCATTACGGGAATATTGCTTGTTTACAGCATCTACCATTTCAAGTTACTGGATATTGTCCCCATCGCACGTGGGGATGTGATCGAAAGTATGAGCGATGGCTGGATGGTATTGGATATAAATAACCGGATCGTGGATCTAAACCCGGCGGCAGAGGCACTCGTCAGAGTGTCGCGTGAACAAGCTTTTGGCCAGCCGGCAGAAGATATTTTACAGAATTGGCCCAAGCTGGAACAGGAACCTTCCGTTCGGGAACTGGAAATAAAAGGAAGCGTGAGATTGCATGGGGAATTGCGCTATCTTAGTGTGCGCATCCTGCCCCTGATCCGTCCGCCGGAACACCTGGTCGGCAAGGTTATTTTATGGCGCGATATCACCGAACGTAGAATGTCAGATAATGCCACGACAACGAGCCAGAGATGAAATGTTCGTGCTCTTGCACTCCATCTCCGGCTCGGCATTCCGAACCTTGAGCCTGAACGATTTCCTGGCGGAGTCCAGCTCTCAAATCATGTATTCGTTTCAAAGCCAGGCCAGCTTGATCATGCTGCTGGAAGAAGGACAGTTCGAAAACAGGCGCACCCGGGTATTATCCTGGCGGCCCACCAGGGAATTCCCCAAAATAGGCTTGAGCATTTATCTTCCTCGCCGAGGTAGCCAGGATCGTGGCACAAATCCTTGAAAGCAAGGAACCGTTCCTGGTTCCGGATGTCTCCACAGATCCACGCCTACCGCCAGCCATGCAACAATCGGGCAACAAATCCCTGCTGATGCTTCCGTTGATCACCGGAGAGCAGGTATTGGGTGTGATTGGCCTGATCCGGAAAAGTGGTTTGCCTTATGGAATGGACGAGATCACCCGCCTGACGATCGTTGCCGAGGAATTGGCTTCCTTCATCCGGAGTGACCGTCAGCGCCAACTGGCCATCGCCCTGGAGGAACGGCAGAGACTGTTCCACGATCTACATGATTCCATATCCCAGAAACTATATGGCTTGTTGCTTGTTAACAGAAGCTGCCCAGGCCAGTCTGGAGGGCGGGTCGCCTGTACAAGCGGCCGAACTATCCCAAATCGGCGAGAATGCCCGGCAGGCGTTGAAGGAGATGCGCCTGTTCCTCTTCCAAATGAAGCCCGTGGATCTGGAGCACGTGGGGCTGGTGGCAGCCCTGCACGAACGACTGGCCGCGGTGGAAGGACGGGCGGATATCAAGGCCCGTTTGCTGGCAGACGAAGATATCGATCTATCGCTGGAAAAAGAAACCATGTTGTATTACATTGCACAGGAGGCATTAAATAATATAATGAAACATGCCAATGCCAGATCCGTGACGATTCTGCTAAAGAAGCGAAAAACTTCTGTTACACTTGAAGTGGTGGATGATGGTTGCGGTTTCGACCCGAAGGATCACCGGCAAAGGCGGCATGGGATTGCGGATCATGCAGGAAAGAGTCGCCAAGGTGGATGGCAAATTATCGATCAAGTCCGCTCCTGGAAAAGGGACAAAAGTAATCGTAACGGTTGGCAAGAACAAAATTCCATCATGCAAGTAAAAGAGAGAAGAACAATGAATAAAATTCGTGTACTCGTTGTGGATGATCAGACTGTCGTCCGGGAAGGATTGGTGGCAATCCTGGCCAACTACCCGGAGGTCGAAGTGATCGGCCAGGCAGCCGATGGGATCCAGGCCCTGGAAATTATCAAACAAGCAAAGCCGAATGTTGTCCTGCTCGATCTGCTCATGCCCGGCCTGGATGGACTGGCCACCATCCCAAAAATCAGGGAAATTGCGCCAAGCACGCGCATCCTGGTTGTGACCAGTTTCGCCGATTCTGACAAGGTTTACCAGGCCATCAAGGCCGGAGCGCTGGGCTATATTCTCAAGGATGCCACGCGTGAGCAATTGGTACAGGCCATCCGGGATGTGGCGCAAGGGCGGGCATCCCTGCAGCCTTCCATTGCGGTCAAGCTAATCCAGGAGATCAACCATCCGTCCGAGTCAAAGTACACGGCGGATCCCGCTGACCCGGCGCGAATTGGAGACGATCCGCCTGATCGCGCGCGGCCTGAGCAACCAGGAAATCGCGGCGGAACTGGTTGTCAACGAACGGACCATTGCGAAATACGTCAGCAGCATCCTGGATAAACTCCATCTTGCCAATCGCACCCAGGCGGCCTTGTATGCTTTGCGGGAAGGAATAAGCGACCTGTCCGAGGAGTAGGAGGCCTGCGCCGCTGCACGGGAGGGCCGCGTGAAGGTTCGCGGCGGGAGCTTTCTTATCAGGATTTCCAAACTTCATCGCACCTGCCTGGAAAGGTGTGATGAAGTTTTTTTGACCCTCCAAGTGGCTGCCTGGCTGGCCGGCCGCCCAATCCTGCGGTGCGGCGAGCTGCGGGCGCAGAGGGGGCTGCCCGACCGGCACATGTGCGAAAGGATCGGGTCGCCGGGAGGAAAAGGGTAGTAGAATAGTGCCCTTGCTGGCTACCCCAATATTCCCGCCAGTGATAAAGGAGACAGGATGAGCGAGATCTTGAAGGTCGCGGACGGTCAGGTAGTAACCATGGAATATTTGCTGAAGGTGGATGGCGAGACGATCGATACATCTGAAAATCACGGGCCGATCGAATTTGTACAGGGCGTGGGAAATATCGTCCCCGGCCTGGAGCGTGAGTTGTACGGCATGGCGATCGGCGAAAGCAAGGATGTAACCGTTTCAGCCAGGGATGGGTATGGCGAGATCGACAGCGAAGCAAACATGGAAGTGGCACGCGACCAGTTCCCGGAAGACATCCCGATGGAGGTTGGGACGCAGCTCGAATTGGAGGACGAGTCCGGGCAGCCCATGCACGCCCGGATCGAGCAGGTGGGCGAGACAAGCGTACGGCTGGATTTCAACCACCCGCTGGCGGGCAAGGAATTATTCTTCACGGTGAAGATCGCCGGCCTGAGGATGGCTACAGATGAAGAGCTGGACCACGGACACGCGCACACAGGTCACGAGCATTAGATGAAAGACGGGGCGGCCAACCGGCCGCCCCTTTGCATAACAGGGTTAATTTTCAGGGCAGAGATAAATAACTCCCTGCGGGTAGGTGCCATAAACCAGCAATCCCTTCGAGGAGAGCCTGTTTCTGATCGGCGGTTAGTTTGCCCAACTTGGCGGGGAACTGGGAGGGGAAATCATTGAAAACCACCAGGGCGGCGCCCCGGGTGCAAAAGACAACCTGGGCGGGGTCAGACTGGAGGGTGCCGTAGGGGCTGGTTTGAAGCGGCGGGGTCTTTGGAAGAGAGACCCAGATGCCATAGATGGGGCGACCGGTCCAGAGCAGGAGAAGCTGCCAGTCGTTGGAAATGACCGGCTGGTCAGCGGGGAGGGCGTTGACGGTCCGGATGATCTCAGAGTTTCCCCAGTGGTAGGCGGTCAGGCCATCGCCTTTATGATAGAAGGCGGCCATGGCGCGCGCCTGTGGAACGTACCAGGCCAGGCAGGCGGCTGCCACCGACCAGGCCAGGACCTGAAAGGCGATCTTCCAGCCATTGGAGCGCAGGCGCTGCCAGACTGCGGACTTCCAGCCCTTCGATAAGGCGGTCTTCAACAGGGCCAGGGTGCTTGCGCGGGACCAGGCCGTTTCCCAGAGGGCGAAGGCTCCGTAAAGGGTCATGGCAGAGCAGACGAAAAAGGGCAGGAGCATGCGGTTGTCGATATCGATGGTGGGGCGGCTGAACAGGTAGGTGAGCAAGCAACACGGCCACAAAAAAGAAGGCCGACAGGCCGAAGTAGCTGAAGATGGGCAGGTCGAAGCGGCCATCCTCTGAGCGGAGGTTTTTGCGCAGGCGCAGAATGGCCCAGGCAGACAGGGCCAGGATACCGGTCAGGCCGAGGCCGGCCAGGAGGAAGCGCCAGCGATAGGCGAGACCGAACTTGTTATTCTGGAAGGGGACCCAGCGGCCGACGGTATCGATAAACAGGCCCCGGAAGGTTTGGAACTGGGCGCCCAGGGCCTGACCGGCCAGGGTGAGGCTGCGGCCGCCGAGCGTGTGGGCGCTGGAAAACCAGGTCCAGACCAGCCAGACCAGGACCGGCAGGCTGGCAAGCAGGCCGAAGAGCAGGGCTTTTTTGAATCGAGCCCAGGCCCGGCCCGAGGAAAGCAGGAGCACGCTGAGGGTCCCGGCGGCGAGCATGGCAACCCCGGCGTAGCGGGTGAGCGGGATCAGGCCGATCAATACGGCGCTGAGGACCAGAAGGGAGGGCCGTTCACGCTGCAGACAGGCGACCAGGCTAAGCCCTCCGGATAAGATCAAAAGGATGAAGAGCGGCTCGGAGTAGGCGGAACTGAACATCCAGAGCATCTGGGGGAAGGCGAGCATGAGTGCGCTGGTGATAATGCCGAGGGCCGGGGCGCGGCTGTAACGATAGAAGATCCATCCGGCGATGAAGATGCAGGCGACAAAGGCGAGGATATTCAGCCAGCGGGAGGCGACGATCAGGTTGGCTTTAAATAGGCCGATGGCAGCCAGCACCAAGGAGTAAAAGGGCGGGTGAATGCGGATCGGGCTGAAGCGGCCATGCCCCTGGACATAGCCCAGGCCCTGCCCGGCATTCAGGCTGTGGGCGGTGGCGATATATTCGACCGGGTCGTTATAGCCCCAGGGTTTCTTTATTGAAATGATGGAAAACATGCTATGGACCTTACAAATTTTTCGACCATGAATATTCCGACCCGCATCCTGCTTGGACCGGGTCCATCGACGGCCGACCCGCGCATTTTACGCGCGATGGCCGCGCCCCTGTTAGGGCATCTCGATCCTGCCTTCCTGCAGTTAATGGATCGCATTCAGGAACTGCTGCGCTACACCTTTCAAACCCAAAATACGCTGACCCTGGCGGTGCCGGGTACCGGCATGGCAGCCATGGAAACAGCAGTGGCCAACCTGGTGGAACCCGGCGACCCGGTGCTGGTGTGTGTCAACGGCTTTTTCAGCCAGCGGATCGCCGAGATTGCCCGGCGCAATGGTGGGCAGGTGACGGTCATTAACCGTCCCTGGGGCGAGATCTTCAGCGCGGCCGACGTTAAGGCTGCCCTGGACCAGACCCCGGCCAAAATCGTGGGTATCGTCCAGGCTGAGACCTCGACCGGCGTGCTTCAGCCGACAGCCGAGATCGCCCGGGTCGTGCATGCCCAGGGCGGGCTGTTGATCGTCGATTCCGTGACCTCGCTGGGCGGTGTGCCCGTTCAGGTGGATGCCAACGGCATCGACGCCTGCTATTCCTGCTCGCAGAAGTGCCTGGGCTGCCCGCCCGGGGCCAGCCCGGTGACCTTCAGCCCGCGTGCGGTTGAAAAAATTCAAGCCCGCCAGTCTCCGGTGCGCACCTGGTATCTGGATGTGACCCTGTTGGGCAAATACTGGGGCCCGGAACGCATGTACCACCACACCGCGCCCATCACCATGATGTATGCATTGTACGAAGGGCTGCGCATCACCGCCGAAGAAGGCCTGGAAGCGCGTTTTGCCCGCCACCGCGCGAATGCCGAACTGCTCTGGCAGGGACTGGGCGAGATTGGGCTGGAATTGTTTGTCCCCGGCGGAGTTCCGCCTGCCCACCCTGACCACCGTGCGCATTCCGCAGGGCGTCGACGATCTGACCATCCGCAAGCGGCTGCTGAATGAATACAATATCGAAATTGGCGGCGGCCTGGGCGATTTGAAGGGCAAAATCTGGCGGATTGGTTTGATGGGTTTCTCCTCGCGCCCGGAATATATCGTGATGCTGCTGGGTGCGCTCAAACGCCTGATCGGTTGAGCTTTGCCCTGATCTCGAGCCGGTTTTCCGAATGGAAACAACCTTATCCGATTGGATGAGAAATGACAAACGAAGCCAAAGTGAAGATGGCTGTGGTGGGCGTAGGGGGCATGGGTTCCAACCATGTGCGCGATCTGGCCAAATTGGAGAATGTCGAACTGTGCGCGATTTGTGATATCGACCATGCCACCGCCGACCGGGTGGCGGCCAGCCTACGGCGTGCGTGCGTATTACGATTATCATGATCTGCTCGACCAGGAAAAACCCCAGGCCATCACCATTGCTACCCCGCATTACGACCATACCCCGATCGCCATTGCCGCCTTCGAGCGCGGGATCCACGTGCTGACCGAGAAACCCCTGGCGGTGCACGTCCGCGACGGAAACAAAATGATCGCTGCTTACCAGCAGGCTCTGCAAAAGCTGCCCGAATTAAAATTCGCCATCATGTTCCAGCAGCGCACCCAGGGCTTCTGGCGCAAAATCAAGAGCATGATCGACGCCGGGGAATTGGGCCGGCTGATCCGCACCACCTGGCTGATCACCGACTGGTTCCGCCCCCAGGTCTATTACGACAGCGGCGGCTGGCGGGCCACCTGGGGCGGCGAGGGCGGCGGGGTGCTGCTCAACCAGGCTCCGCACAACCTGGACCTGTACCAGTGGTTTGTCGGCATGCCCAGACGGATCACCGGCCTGGCGGCGATCGGCAAATACCACAATATCGAGGTCGAAGACGAGGTCACGGCTGTTTTTGAACACGAAAACGGCATGGTCGGTCATTTTGTCACCACCACCGCCGAATCTCCCGGCGTCAACCGCCTGGAAATCGTCGGCGAGAAAGGCCGCCTGGTCTTTGAAGACGGCGAACTGATCTTTTACCGCAACCAGCAGTCGATGATCGAATTCAGCCAGGTCACCCTGAAATTATGGGACAAGGTGCCTTGCCAGAAAGAAGTGATGGAATACGAGCGCGAGGGCCGGCCCGGGCACAGCACGGTATTGGAAAATTTTGCCAACGCCATTCTGCACGATGAACCCCTGATCGCCCCGGGGGTCGAAGCGATCCGTTCCCTGACCCTGGGCAATGGGATTATGTTCTCATCTTTCCTGGGTCAGTCCATTGAGGTCCCCTTTGACCAGGATGCCTATGCGGCCCGCCTGGAAGAATTGATCCGCACTTCCCGCTTTAAAAAGACGGTACGCGAAGTGACCTTCACCGAAGAAGAATTACAGAAAGCCTTTGGCTTTCATTGACCGGCGAATGCCAGGTCCGCGGGGGTCAGATTTTTATCCCACCGCGGACCGGTTTTCGCCCTTAAGCTGCGGTTAAGCGTTCGTAATCCTTCATTAATACTCGTATGTTATACTGTTTTGCAGTTTACCGTCCATCCACCTGTTCATTACCGGTTCATCGCACCATTTTTAAGTTTGCCAAGGGGAATGAATGGCAGATCACCCGCCGGAGCGCGACCCCTCGGCGAGATTGACGATAGGTTACCTGGCAACCGCGATCGGTGATGGCACCGCCCGGATGCTCTGGTCAGGTATTTATGAGCTTTGCCAGGCCAACAATATCAACCTGGTCAGTTTTACCGGCAGTGAGCTGGAAAGCCCGGGCGGTTTTTCACGCCAGTCCAATTTAATTTATGACATGGTCGACCGCGGGCGCCTGGATGGGCTGGTCATCTGGGCATCCTCGCTGGCTGCTTATGTTGGCCCGGAGGTGATCCAGCGATTTTGCGAACGTTACCGGCCTCTGCCCCTGGTGGGGATCGGCCTCCCATTGGAGGGTGTCCCTTCTATTATTTTGGATAGTTACCAGGGCATGCGCGATGCCCTGCTGCACCTGGTCGAGGAACACGGCCGGCGGCGGGTGGCTTTTTTGCGTGGGCCTCAGCAGCATCGTGAAGCTCAACTCCGTTATCAGGCCTACCTGCATATTGTCAAAGAATTTGGTCTGGAGAGCGATCCTCTCATGGTTGCGCCGCCGAACAACTGGGAGCGGTCCTGGGGATCAGCCGCGGTGCGCATGTTACGTGGAAGAACGGGGGATGAAATTCGATGCCATTGCCTGTGTGAATGATGGACTGGCGGTGGGTGCAATTGAGTATCTTCAGGCGCGCGGCGTGAAAATTCCGGATGAAGTAGCCATCATCGGTTTTGATAATATTCCGGAAGGCCGGGTGATCACCCCTCCGCTCACCACGGTTCCGATCCGCATGAGAGAACGCGGGCGCCAGGCCGTGCGCACCCTGCTGGCGCAGGTTCGCGGTGAAACCGTACCGGACCTGGTGACCCTGCCCACCAAAGTGCGCCTGCGCCAATCTTGCGGCTGCCCGGACCCGATGGTGGTGGAAGCCGGGCTGCCCGGATCGAAGATCATGTTCTCGGTCACGACAGACCAGCTGCAGCCGTGGACGGAACGGGTTGCTGCTCACCGGCTTGAAATCCTGGCGGAAATGGAGCACGTTCTGGATCTGGATGAGAGCACACCCGGCTGGGCGGCCGACCTGCTGGATACTTTTCTCAACAAAATAAATTCAGATGCGGCCAACGGCTTCCCGACCACCTTGCAGCAGCTGCTGAGGCATTCCGCCCAGGCCGGCGGCGATTTGATTTCCTGGCAAAAAGTGGTCAGTGTAATGCGCGCCCGGGTGGTGCCCCTGCTGCAGCCCGGTACCGATCAATTGGAACGAGCCGAGCGTTATTTGCACCAGGCCCGGGTCATGATCAGCGAGGGCGCGGTGCGCGCCCAGGGTTACCTGGAATGGAAAAAAGCCGAGGAACTCGACGAACTGCTGCGCATCCGCCAGGTGGTCTCAGGCGCGCAAACCTTACAGGAGCTGGTAGAAATCCTGGCGCGCGAACTGCCGGTGTTGAATATCCGCCGCTGCTATTTATCCCTGTATGTTGACCCTCAGGATCCGCTCAAGGGTGCCCGCCTGGTGCTGGCTTATGATGAAACCCGGCGCTACACGGAGCTGGAAGGACAGGTGTTTTCCCCATCCTGGCGCATCACGCCGCTCGGCCTGGAGGCCGGCCAGCCCCAAAATCTGGTGCTCTACCCCCTGTATTACCGCGACGAACAGCTCGGATTTATCTCATTGGATGCGCGTGTTTTCCAGGGCCGCGTGCACCAACTGTTGTGCGAGCAAGTCAGCAGCGCGTTGAAAAGCGTGCTGCTTGTCGAGCAAAACCTGCAGCTTTATTACCAGGCGCTGGAAGCCCAGCACGTGGCGGAAGAGGCCAATTTACTTAAAAGCCGCTTCCTGTCGATGGTCAGCCATGAACTGCTGACCCCGATGGTGCTGCTGGTGGGTTTGAGCGAAATGATGCTGCGTGAAGGCATCGGCGACCGCCCGCCCCTGCCGGATGCCTACCGCCAGGATATGACGCGCATCCATGCCGGCGCCCAGCAGTTGGGCAGCCTGGTGCGGGATGTGCTCGACCTGGCGCGCAGCCAGTTGGGCCAGCTTAAATTGGCCCGAAAACCGATGAGCCTGGAAGATATGTTGAAACCGGTGGTGCTGGTGGGTGAACAGATGACGCGCAGTAAGGGGCTGATCTGGCGCGCCGAAATTCCCCCGTTTTGCCCCAGGTATCAGGCGATGCGGCCCGGCTGCAGCAGGTGGCCCTCAACCTGGTGAGCAACGCGGTCAAATTTACCTCGCAAGGCGAAGTGGCCCTGATTGTCAACCTGGAAGATGGACCAGGTGACGGTATCCATCCAGGATACCGGCCTGGGTGTGCCCCTGGCCGAACAAGCCGCGATCTTTGATGAATTTCGCCAATCCGAACGCACCGTATCCCGCGGTTATGGCGGGTTGGGGATCGGTCTGGCGATTTGCCGCCAGTTGATTGAAATGCATGATGGCAGGCTTGGCGTGCATTCCAGCGGGAGCGAGAATGGCGGCTCAACATTTTATTTCACCCTGCCGGTGTTGGAAGCTCCGCCCCTCCTGCCGCAGGCTGCGCCCTCACAGTCGGTGCTGGTCCTGACCAGCCTGGCGTCGCGCGCAATCCGCCTGCGAGAACATCTCGTTACCGAAGGTTTCCAGGTCGAGATCCTGGGCATCGATGAAATCACCCGATTGGCTCACCAGCGTGCTGGAAGAGCCGCCCGGGGCGGTGGTATTGGATATCCCGGTCGCGGAACGGGGTTGGGAGTTGATGGAACTGCTTAAGAACAACCCCGCCACCCAGGAGATTCCGGTCATCTTTTACTCTTTCTTGCAGGAACAAAGCAGCGGCTCGATGCTTGCGCTGGATTATCTGACAAAGCCGGTCGCTGGAGAAGCGCTGAACGGCGCTTTGGCGCGTTTTGGGCTTTCTGCCAACGATGAGAATGGGGATTGCACCATTCTGCTGGTGGATGATGATCCGGAGATCCTGGATTTGCATGCCCGCCTGGTCGCAGGAACATATTCCGGGCTGCCGGGTGCTGCGTGCGGCCAATGGGCGGATTGCGCTGGAACAGATGCGCCAGAACCGTGCCTTCGTTGGTGCTGCTGGACCTGATGATGCCCGAACTGGAGCGGCACGGGCGTGCTGCAAGTCATGCAGGAAGACGAGCGGCTGCGCGATCCGTGCCGGTGATCGTGCTCACCGCCCAGACGCTGACCCAGGATGAAATGGCCGGTTTGAATCAGGGGGTGGCGGCGGTGCTTTCCAAGGGGGTATTCTACCGCCGAAGAAACCCTGGCGCATATCGACCAGGCGCTCTCGCGCAGCAAACGCCTGGGCACCGAAAATCAACGCCTGGTGCGCAAGGTGATGGCCTACATCCACGAACATTATCCCGAAGCCGCTTTCGCGCGAGCACCTGGCGAGCTATGCCGGGGTGAGCGAGCGCCATCTAAACCGCTGTTTCGTGCAGGAGACCGGTCTGGCCCCCGGTTCCTACCTGAACCGCTACCGCATTCAGAAGGCCCGATGCCTGCTGTTAGAGCAAGATTTGAGCATTACCGAAGTCATGGGATCGGTTGGGTTTTCCGACAGCAGTTATTTCACCCGGGTTTTCCGGCGTGAGGTGGGGATGTCGCCGAGCGAATACCAGCGCGGCAAACGCGGAAACGGCTGCTAGACCTGATAAATCCGCAGTGAATGTGATGCTATTGCGAAACGTTTAGGCAATCTGTCTCATTTGGTCAACGGCCTGTCCCAAAAATGCAAGACTCGTTAATCTGATTAATGTCATAATTAAATTCACATTCGACTTATCGTTTTTAACCTGATATTTCCCCTGAAACACTTGTACTGGTAATTTCATAATCTGGTTGTAGATCCGACCTTAGTCATTGGTTTGTTGGACTCTGTTGATGCCCAAAACCATTCTAATTGCCGCTTCTGATCCGAATATCATCTATCTGCTGCAGCGTTATGCCGAAGCCAGCGGTTTTCAAACCGTGAGTGCGGGACAGGGCAAAGAACTGCTGCAGGTTGCCCGCCAGATCCATCCCGACTTGATTGTGCTGGAGATCGAAATCCCCGAAACACCGGCCAGGAAGAGCGCTCAATCGGTTGAAGTCCGATCCCGCGACCCGTGACATTCCGGTGGTGGTCTATTCGTGTTATGACGAAGTGGTCTTCACGCCGGCGGATGGTGCGGTCACCTGTCTGCAAAAATCTGTGATGTATGGTGATTTCCTGGCTGCGCTCGAGCAGGCCGGAGTCCAATCGGGTTAATCCTGGATGTTGTTGCCCGGTGATGGAATGAAAATCTTCTTAAACGCGAGATTGCCCTGTGCGCTTTGACAATCTGCCACCGGGCCGATGAGCTCAATTGGGTGGGTGTACCCGAGAGTACCCTGACCCCCGCGTCCATCGCCGCTTCCGCTGCCACAGTCTGAAACCGGGCCGGAGCGGATCAAGGAGAAGAATAGACGTTTGATGATTGGAAGGAGGTGACCTGAGAAGAACTGCCCTTGACCCATTTTTGAATTCCAAACCATTTCAACCTAATTCAATGTTTAAATCTGCTAAGGAGAATGAAAAGATGGAAAAACGATTGATGACCCGGCGTGAATTTATTCGCCTGACCACCCTGGCTGGTGCCGGGGCGGCGATTGCCGCCTGCGCTCCCGCCGCGACTCGCCCCGCTCCGGCTGCGACTTCGGCCCCCGCCGCGACCGCTGTTCCGGCCGCGACATCCAAACCCGCCGCGACCGCGGCTCCCGCTGCGACCGCTGTACCCGCGGCGACGGCTGTACCGGCCGCGAAGTTTACCGAAGCCCCGATGCTGGCCGATCTGGTCAAAGCCGGCAAGCTGCCCGCGATTGAGAAGCGCCTGCCTGCCAACCCGTGGGTCGCCGCGACCATGGAACAAATCGGAAAACACGGCGGCATGATCCGCCGCGGTTACAAGGGCGTCTCTGACCGCTGGGGTCCCACCAAGATGCTGGACAAGGGTCTGGCCTGGTTCGACAAGAGCCTGGTCATGCAGCCCCGTCTGGCCGAAATCCTGGAAAGCCAACGCCGACGGCACTGAATGGACCTTCGTCCTGCGCAAGGGCACCCTGTGGTCTGACGGCTCTCCAGTCACCACGGCCGACGTGAAGTGGTACTACGACAACTGGCTGCTTAACAAGACCCTCACCCCCACCCCGAACAACAACGTGTGGGTCTCCGGTGTTAAAAAACAAGTTGCCGACCTGAAGATCGTCGACGATTTCACCTTCACCATTGTTCACAAGAACCCCAACCCGCTGCTGATCCTGTTTGTGGGACGCGCGCAGCCCGGCCAGCAGATCCTGGTTCCCGGAAAGTACCTGGCGCAGTGGCATGCCGATCTGACCCCAGACAAAGCTGCCCTGGACGCCAAAGTCAAGACCGCCGGGGTCGACAGCTGGAACGCCTACTTCCTCAACGACCGCTCGTGGTGGTGGGCCAATCCGGACGTGCCGACGTTGAACGGCTGGCTGGCTACCGAACCTTTGGGCAAAGATCTGTTCGTGATGAAGCGCAACCCCTACTTCTTCGGGGTGGACAAGGACGGCAACCAGCTGCCCTACTTCGACCAGGTCAACCACCGCCTGTTCCAGGATGTGAACGTCTTCAACCTGTGGATCACCAACGGTGAAATCGACTTCCAGGGCCGCCATGTCGATACCGCTTCCTTCACCCTGTACAAGACCAACGAGACCAAGAGCGACTACAAGGTCGTTGCCGGGATCAGCGCCAGCCACGTGGCCGTCCAGCTCAACCTGGCTACCAAGAACGACAAGCTGCGCGAGTTCTTCCAGACGCGCGATGTGCGCATCGCCCTGTCGGTGGCCATCGACCGCGACATGCTGAACGAACTGATCTACAACGGCCTGGCAGTTCCCCGCCAGTACAGCCCGATCAGCGTCTCGCCGCAGTACTACAAGAAGCTGACCGAAGCCTACATCAAGTTCGACGTGGCCCAGGCCAACACGATGCTGGACGGCGCCGGCTACAAGAAAGGCGCCGACGGCTTCCGCACCTACAAAGACGGCACGCCGCTCTCCTTCACGATCGAAGGCACCGACGCGACCGGCTCTCCGAACGAAGATGCTGCCCAGCAGATCGTCAAGATGTGCAAGGCGGTGGGCGTCAAGTGCGCTTACAAGTACTTCGAACGCGCGCTCTACGAGACCCACTACAACGCCAACGAGATCGAAGCGGCTTTCTGGGGCGGCGACCGCACCGTGCTGCCGCTGGCGCCTGGGGCGCCGATCTTCCGCGGCACAAGATCGACCGCCCGTGGGCAGGAGCCTACGGCCACTGGTGGAACGACCCCACCATTCGCCACCGCTGTCAAGCCCGCCGAGGACTTCTACATCTGGAAGATCTGGGACCTGTGGGACAAGATTTCGGTGGAAGCCGATCCGGCCAAGCAGAACGCGCTCTTCTTCCAGATCCTGGATGTCTGGGCCGAGGAAATCCCGATGATCGGCGTGCTGGGCGAGATCCCGGCTTTCGCCATCGTCAAGAACGGCATCAAGAACTTCCTGGAAGGCTTCCCCATGGATGACACCACGGGTGACGAGGAAGTCTACAACGCCGAAACCTACACCTGGGACGATCCCAGCAAGCATTTGCCGGCTTAGTTTTAACTATGGGAAAGCGGCGGCTCGCGCGAGCCGCCGCTTTCCTGAACCTCGGCAATTCT
The DNA here is from genome assembly GCA_963830665.1 of uncultured Chloroflexia bacterium. Taxonomy (GTDB): domain Bacteria; phylum Chloroflexota; class Anaerolineae; order Anaerolineales; family Villigracilaceae; genus UBA877. Next base: position 1,824 of record CAWHNM010000014.1, on the reverse strand, counting down.
CTCCTGCAAGGTCAGGCCACTTCCGCAGGGGGTGAGAAACCAGGCAGGGGGCTGAGGGTATTATGGAACCCGTTGAGTGGCAAATCGTTTAGGAGTTTTGTCTCAATTGGTCAACGGCCTGTCCCAAAAATGCAGAACTCGCGAATCTTGCTTAATGTCATAATTAATGCCACTCACGCCTTTTCTTTTTTGAAATCGGCCTGATCTCTAGATAACGGTACCGGTACTTTCAACCTCTGGCTTCTGCGCCGACCTCTGTTTTTGGTTTGCTGGATCAAAAGTTGATGCCCAAAACCATTCTAATAGCCGCCTGCCGATCCGAATATCATATACTTGCTGCAGCGTTACGCCGAAGCCAGCGGCTTTCAAACCGTGAGTGCGGGGCACGGCAAAGAGCTGCAGCAGGTTGCCCGCCAGACCCATCCGACTTAATTGTGCTGGAGATCGAACTTCCCGAAACACCGGCCAAGCAAGGCCTTGAATCGGTTGAAAGTCCGACCCCGCCACCCGCGATATCCCGGTGGTGGTCTATTCGTGTTACGACGAGGTCGTCCTGTTACGCCGGCAGATGGTGCGGTCACCTATCTGCAGAAATCGGTGATGTATGGTGATTTTCTGGCTGCGCTGGAGCAGGCCGGAGTCGAGCGAGTTAATCCTGGATGTTATTGCCCAGGTGACCTGATGAAATTCTAACTTAAAGGGATCCCGAAATGACGCCTGAAACCCTCCACCCGAAACGCCGCCCTCTTTGTTGGAAGTAAAAAACCTGAAGAAGCATTTTCCGATCAAAAAGGGTTTTGTCTTCACCAAAGTCGTCGGACATGTCAAAGCGGTGGACGACGTCAGCTTTTACATTCATCAAGGCGAAACGCTGGGGCTGGTGGGCGAAAGCGGCTGCGGCAAGACCACCACCGGGCGCCTGATCATCCGCGCTTATGAGCCGACCGGCGGGCGAGGTGTGGTTCAACGACCGCAAGCTGGGGCGGGTGAATGTGAGCGAACTGGACCAGCACCAGCTGCGCCAGATCCGCATGAACATGCAGATGATCTTCCAGGATCCCTATTCCTCGCTCAACCCGCGCTTGACCCTGCTGCAGATTGTGGGCGAGCCGCTGCTGGTCAACGGGGTGGCGCACGGCAGCGAGCTGCAGGACCGGGTGGCGGAGCTGCTGCGGGTGGTGGGGCTGCGGCCGGAGTACATGACCCGCTACCCGCACGCCTTCTCCGGCGGGCAGCGCCAGCGCATCGGCGTGGCGCGCGCCCTGGCGCTGAACCCGCAGCTGGTGATCTGCGACGAGCCGGTCAGCGCGCTGGATGTCTCGGTCCAGGCCCAGACCCTCAACCTGCTGCAGGATCTGCAGAGCGAGTTCAACCTGACCTACCTGTTCATCTCGCACGACCTGAGCGTGGTGGAGCACATCAGCGACCGGGTGGTGGTGATGTACGTGGGCAAGCTGGTGGAGCATGCCCGCACGGAGGAGTTGTTCTACCACCCGAAGCATCCCTACACCGAGGCGTTGCTTTCGGCGGTGCCCAAGCCGGACCCGCGGCTGCAGGACGATGCCGATTGTGCTGGAAGGTGATGTGGCCGACCCGGCCAACCCGCCCAGCGGGTGTTATTTCCACCCGCGCTGCCGTTTCTGCGATCGAGCGCTGCAAGACTGAAACGCCGCAGTTGCGCGAGATCGAGCCCGGACCATTTTGTGAGCTGTCACCGGGCGGATGAGCTGCAACTGGTGGGCGTGCCCGAAAACACCTACGCCGCTTCCACTTCCGCGGCCTGAAACCTGCGCTGGAATGGATGATTGGAGAGAGTGGTCGTTT
>CAWHNM010000013.1:0-40097 GCA_963830665.1 uncultured Chloroflexia bacterium | reverse complement strand
GCGTTAAATTGCTATCCTTTATATTTGTTAGTATTCCGCTCATACCCAAATAATAAGGCAGCTCGAATGTTGCAGGAACCACTTCCTTATAGCCTTGGACCTTCATTACCTCAATAGCGGCTGCCGGGACGGCCAGTAAGCCTCCATTTTGTTCTAAATTACCTTGTTGAATAAAGGCTGCAAGAACTTTGTGGAGGAGAGCGGCTCCAGGAAATGATCTTCAAAATCGATGGGGTAGAATTAACAAGTTCTGGACCAATAATTTCGGTGGATAGGGGAAAATATTTGTCAGGCAATATTAGATGAAGCAAATAATTTAATTTCCCAATTGCGTCTATCGGAAGGGTCTCTGTTTTAATTAATAATCTCGCCATTTCGGACATTTTTTCGGTTGTAAATGTTCGATTTCTCAAGGGATCATACTTCTGCCATGATTCCAATTGATACGCTTTAAGGATGCATCATGGATGGCTTCTTTGAGCACTTCCATATCATTCGAATTTTCCTGCTTTTGTTATGAAATCTTCCACACCATATTTTTTTAAAGCTTCGCGGCTAAGTTCTTGGCTACCATGACCAGTTAATATAACTGGTATCCATCAGTTCATTGGGGTAACCCTTTTTGATGTCTTGTACCAATAATAACCCATCAACATTCGATGCGTCCCGTTACATTCCATCCGCAAATCAATAATTATTACATACGAAAAAGACATTTCGCTTAACAACTGCAGTGCAGCCTCCTTACTATCCACGGCTGTCACGGCAGTAATAATCGGACCTTAGCTCGAACGTAATAAGTTCTCGCCAATTCTCTTGATCATCCACGACTAGTATTTTTCTTTCCATGTTCTCTACTCTTTGTAAAATTTCACTAACGGTGCGATAGGAAGCAATATTTTAAATGTTGTTCCACTTTTTCCGCTAGTTTCTAGTAGGATATCACCGCCAATCGCCCTAATGATACTTCGGGCAAAAAAGAGAGCCATTCCCATCCCATCCAGATCAGTTTTAGTCGTAGCGAATGGTTTAAATATTTTTTTTAGCATAATATTTGATATTCCTGGTCCAGTATCTGAAATCTTCACCAAGATATTTCCTTTTGGACTAAACAATTCACTAGTGATTTGTAATATTCCTCCGCTATCTTCCATAGCTTCAAAGGCATTCTTAATGAAATTATAAAAGACATCTTTAAGTATTGTTGGGTTGATATTTACTGAAGGAAGTGAAGGCAGTAATTCAGTCACTACTTCAACGTGTTTTGGCGGCGACAATGCTTCCAACGCGCCTAAATTTCATAATTCACGTTAGCTGGTCCTTTTATTGCTTCTTCCAATTTATAAGGAGATTTTACTAATGAAGCCAGTTTGAATTAAATCTGAGGAATGTTTCTCAATCATAGTCAATGCTTGCAACGCCCGCTCGATTTTTAGGCTAGGTATGCCCTTTTCATCCTCAGTAAGACAGCCTTTAGCTTCACAATGCCTGCCAATGAAGGGATCGTTCCAGCGGCGTCTTAATCCGATGTGCTAATTCGGCCAGCTATGCTGGCCACAATATCAATCTTTTCTATATTGTCAATTTGTTTTTGCAGACTTTGGATAGCTTCAAATTGAGCAGCATTTTCGATCGCAACAGCTGCTTCATTTGCAAATGTCTGCAATAAATGGATCTCCTCTTTGTCAATAACCGGTTTATCCTTTTTCTCGTATCCTGCTTCAATTGTGCCAATCGTTCGGTCCATGAACTTGATTGGCATATATATCCGTATGAGCTTCTCGTGATGGAATTTATCCCAAATTTTTTATTAAATCGATCATCCCAACTATCAATTTTCTCGTATGCGCTTTTTCGTACGATGGAAGCTTGGATATCATTATCAGTTAATGAGTAACTCGACATTTTCAGCCATTCGGGGAAAGCATCGATCTTACCAGCCCAAATACCATGTTTTGTGGTAATGGTATTGGCTGTGATGTCTACTAGAGAAATCGTAATGTATTGAAAGCCAAGCAATCTTGAGAGAGTTTTTAATACTTCAATCAAGACGCGATCAACATCGCGAGTACTAGCTATAATCATACTTATTTCTTGTAAGGCCATCACTTGTAATTTTTCATAACCCGGCCCATTTTGTAAAATTTTGCTTGGCATATCTCCTCCTCACAAGTACAGTATATACCAAATATTGGCAAATGTGAATTAGCATTATAGTCACGTGTTTGTACCATCAGAGGTGGGCGGATTTGAGAAATTGGTAGGAAAACGGCTTATCATGGAAAGGTCGAGCATCAATTGGAATTTGTTCCAGCTAACATCAGTCCAGTTTGAATGCCTGGCCAGGTCTTGTATCCCCGCACAGTCCGGGCACGCATTTTCATCCTGCCGATTACCTGCTCTGTGCCATTATTGGTCCAAGGGACCTCTGGATCGGAGTAATAAGTGCAATAGTTGCCCAGGCTTCGCTCAGCCGGATGAGCAACTCACGCAGTTGATAATCAGGAGTTTGTTGGTCGCTACGTTTCCTCTGGAGACCTTGACTTGTTTCCACAAAGCATACAAAGATGCCGAGTCTTTAACACGAAATCCCTATTTGGCATGTGTACCGTTTGCAAGAAGTCTATAAGGATTGATTGGTGAATAAACAGGACCTCTGCCAAGAGATCCTGTCTCTTACTGCGAAAATGATCAAACGTAACTTGCCACTCTTTATTATAGAAAAACTGCGGTCGAAATTGGCGTCTCGGTCAAAAAGAAGGGCGTATTAGCTGGGAAAATTTGACTAATGGGCAAAGACGTAATTGGTATTCAGGGATGCAAAACATGTTCACGAAGAATAAATTAAGGCTCTGGAATATTTTTCATGAGATGAGTATTTAATTTTATTCGAAGATTTCTGTCAGCGTAGTGGACCTGATCCCGAGTATAGAACGGTTTGTACAGATTCCAATTGATACTCCACTCGGCAATCAGCGCAACTTCCTGGTTTGTCCATAATGAAACCAAACCTCTCAGCCGTTTCTCTACAGTAAAAATTCGCAAAGTAATAAACCTCGGATGCCTAAGTAATCCCTTTTCTCCATATTGGTCTTTGATCCTGACTCTTTTCTGCCGCATTTTTTTAACTATATGTTTAACTATTTTAACGATATCTTTATCTGTCACTTCCCCTTTAAAGTTTAAAGAAGCAATAACCTCTATTCGGGTAAATTTTTGAGGGCTTGTATTTCTTATCAAGGATACTATATGAATTGCCCCAAAGTCGAATCCCCCTTTTTTCAATATCCGATCGGATTTTGCGCTATTCCATTTTGCCATTCGGCTAGAAAAATATTCCGTAAAGAATAGATCTTGGCGGATAGGTTGGATGAATCGAACCAAAGTAAATCAGCCTGAATCGAACCAGGTACGCCTTCTTAATGGCAAGTTTTCCACTATTGCAGTTCGCAATTTGTCGCCATCAATTGATAGGGTTGCCAGGGACGAAAAGCCACAATCGATACCAACAAAATAGCGATTGTAATTCTTATCGCCAAATCTATATGCTAACCAACACATATGCACCGTTTCATACCGTTGAATTGCTCTGTTGGCTGTATCAATTCGGTAAATTAAGTTAAGCTGTCTCTTTTCTTCAGTTTGGCTTTCAACGAAATATAGTAGATGTAAATCCCGACGGAATGTATAACCTTCAATAACAGCATATCGAAAACCTAGTGGCATTTTCTCCAAACCCATCTGTTCAATCATTGCTTTATTCTCACAAATAAACAAATGAAGCGCAATTATTAGGGAATGGCATGTATCAACCAAAGCATCGAATAGTTCTCCAAATTCTGACGCTTCCAAAGTCTTCGGTGGTTTACCAGAATCTACATATGTAATATCCATAAAGCCAAATTTAATATGCCCATGTGAAATGGCATTTCTTACAACAGAGTCAAAACCTAGAACCATCCTTGCTAAGCCATTAGATTGGAGGGTACAGCCGCGATTGGAAAGGTGGGTATCTTTTGAGTACTTTTTCCCATTCAACTGATCAAGGACTAATAAAGGTACTTGAATGATCAGGTTAAAAATATGCTCACAATATCTCAAGTATTCAGGATGCCAAATCTGTTCAAATTCCAAAATACCTTCTGGTTTATCTATTGAAAGATGATCTTCTCTCCCCCAACTAATCCCTGGGCGGAATCCCAAACACAGCTTGGGAGATTTCAATGGTTGGATCTAACAGAGTATGGATTGTATGATCTTGATTTGCTCGAAAGAATGAAAGCGCTTCGTCAACTGCTTCAGTGTCAAAGTAACATAATGGCTTTTCAACTGCAAAGCGATAAAGGCTAAAATGCCAATCGTTAAACGATGATTGAGTTATCCATCGCGAAAAAACGCTGATAATTCGAGAAGTTTTGACTCGATTTTCGGCTTTCAGTCTAGGATGAGCATCCAATATGGAGTTTATTGTTTGTTCTTGAGAACCATCCACTGCTACTTTACCTCTGCCCTAAATCATGATCTACTAATTGTATTTGCATCGAAATTCTTTACTAAAAAACAATTATCTGAAGCAGCTCTTAATAGCTAGGGTTTTCCTTAGCTGCCTGACCAGCGAGACTTCTTTTTTATTGCGCCATTCTGGATAAGCTGCAAAACAAAACCTCACTTCCCTACCTAAATTGGATGCGGTTTTTAAAGATCAGTCAACACGAATACATCGTAAAAAATTTCCATCGACTTCATTTGCTTGTATAATTTTGATACAAGTATGAATAAATCGGAGATCGGCATCGTATATTTTGATGTTGGGGATGTCCTGGCCAGACATCAGGGTGGTTTAAATGCTTTATCAGAAATGTTTGGAGTTGGCCTTCCCGAAATAACCAGAGAGTTGCAGATTTTGAGTATACAAGGGAACACTGGAAAAATAGCGACTCAGACCATCTGGGATCGTCTTAAATTAACCTTTAACTATCCAGGTCAGAATGTCGATTTCCTTGATTTTTGGTTAAACTTCTTGAAACCGATTTCCGAAGCTCATGCTTTACTTTTTGATATTTCAAAGGGCTTTCCTGTTGGATTACTGACAAATCTTTTCCCTGGAATGTATGAAGAATTATTAAGGCGTGGTGATATTCCAAACGCACCCTACCTGGCATCCGTTGTTTCCTGCGATGTAAAAGTTGCCAAACCAGATCAGGGAATTTTTAAAATAGCTGAAGATGGAATTAATATTTCTCCGGACAGAATATTGTTCATTGATGACAATGCAGAAAACATTGCAGTTGCAAACCGGCGGCACTGGCAAACGGTTCATTTCAACCCCAACGAACTTACAGATTCCATCAACGCAGCAAGAACAATATTAGGAATTTAATCGTAACTCGGGATCAGTGTGAGCGTGGAGCCCCTTGCGCTGCAGGGAGGCTGCACGTAGGCTCGCCTGCCTGTCCGGACGTTCTTTGTCAGGGCACCCGGAACGGGCGAAATCTCAACCAATGGTTTAAAAGGCCGCTTGTCTATATCTGCAGTATTCAGTTGGTAAGGTTACCCTGAAACCCTTGACAAACCAGAACTTATGTTCTAGTATCGGCGTATGATGTGAGAAAAGAGGAAACCTTCTATACTGGTAAAGCCGACAACCAAAACCAGATCAAGGAGGTTTCCTTGGCAAGTGTACCCAGCTTTTGCCTTTGTCGCCGCTTCCGGCTGCCCGCCGCAGGCTTTCTCCTCTCCCTCGCGTAGCCGCGCGCAGCCTGCCCGCCAGGGTATACCCGCAGGGTGGAGGCTGGGAGCGGGGCATTCGTTCCGCGCGAAATTCAAAAAAGGTGACTTTAATTCCACCAGCCTGCTCTCGAACCTTGAGGCCAAGTACCAGCCGTCCCTGGCGCTTTCAGCGGCTGCCTTTCTCGCCTTATACTTCTCACTTCTCACCTCTTCACTTTTTACTTCTCACTTCTTCCTTTTCACTTATCTCTATCCCCCGAATTGCCTGCACCCGGCATTTTGGGTGTTCTTATATTTGTTTTCAAATATCAAATCCCCACCGGCAATCATCAATCATCGATCATCGATCTTCAACAGCCTCCCCGCCTGCCTGCCCGTTTCCCGAATCCTTCCTTCCAAAAATCCTCCCCAGGAATTAGTCGTTCCTCCGTCGATCCGCGGAACGACTGCCGCTTGCTTCAAACCTCCATCCGCGATTTGTTCCTCAGGATCAATCCCCTTTGACCAAAATTCCTGCCGGGATAATTGTTCCTCCCTTGTTCCGCGAAACAATTCCCCCTTTTCATTCCTACAATCAATCAATCATCAATCATCAATCATCAATCATCAATCATCAATCATCAATCAAAACTCCTCCCTCCCCCCATTCGTTCCTCCTTTCGTTCCTCAAAAACGAATAGCCAGGCCCGCACCTTAAAAACCTAGAGTACTTCTTACGTTTTACGTTTTACGTTTTACGTTTTACGTTTTACCTCCCCTCACTCCCCCGCCCGGATCAGGCTGCCGGCATTCCCATACGACGAGGCCGTCACCGTCTGGTCGCCGCGCCTCAGGCGTGCCTTGATAGGCGGCCTCGCCGGCATGGACGATCCAGCCTTCCAGGTTGAAGGGGATGACGCCATCGACCGGCATCCACTCGCCGTTGTATTTGCGGGCAATGTGAACGTGCGTACCGGTGGCGTTGCCGCCCTCGCAGGACGGGAAACCCAGCGGGTCACCCTTTTTCAGCCTCTGGCCAAGCCGGGCCTCTCCATGTCCTGAAGCGATATGCAGATAGAGAATATCCCAGCCGGTCCGTTCGTTTCCGTCCCCATCCAGGTCCTCCATCACCACGCCCGCCTCCGAACGGGCCACGACCCCATCTGCCATGGCCACCGCCGGGACATCCGAGATGGCACAGTCCGGCACCGGCGGGGCAAAATCGATCGCCGCCCAGGGCCGCAGTGCCGCCCCGCCCCAGGCGGAATGCGGCCCGCCGGTGAAGGACCAGGCATAGCCCGCCGGGAAGGGCAGGACCAGCGCCGGCTGCTGTAGATTGGCCGGGATGTGCGGCAGATCCACGTTCGCAGCCCATGGATCGCCAAACAGGTTGAGGTAGACGCGCCCTCAGGCCATCCGGCCCGGTGGCACGCGCATACGCCGTCCAGGGAGCCCAGGGAAAAATAATACTGGAATGCCACCGTGGCGGCGGTCTGCCAGGGATCCGGGCGTTCGACGCTGTAATCCGGGTGCACCAGCTGGGTCAGGCTGCCGGTCCGCCAGCCGTAGTAACCGGCATTCAGCATGTTCGCCGCCACAGACGAGCTGCAGGTAAAGACCCTTGGCGTTTTCGTCGACATGCCCAAGCGGATAATCGCCCGCGGGTGGGACGGGTTGGGAAAGCGCCCCGGTCTGGTATTCGAGCAGCACCAGCAGGGCGCGCGGGCTGATGCTGAAATTGGTCGCCACGATATTGACGATCTCGGCCCCCGAGCGGTCCGCATCCCCGATGATTTCGCGGTAATCCTTCAGCCAGCCGGGCTGGCTGGAAACAAATGCCCCGGTATCGAATCCGTTGGCAGAAGGCCCATTGACGAACAGGCTGTCGGGCATGATCTGGAGTCGGGGTTCCCCAGGCAGGCGCATAACCGATCGGGATCTTCATCGGCATTCCGGGCGGCAGGGTGGTGGCATCCGCCGGGATCTGCGGGTTGGCCGCTCGGATTCCGGCGATGGTCGTGTTGAAATGGGCTGCCAGCGCCGGGAGCGTATCGCCGCTCTGGGCCGCATAATCCACCAGGTCGCCGGGTTTGTACTCCGGGCGCTCCGGCGCAGCCGTGGCGGTCGCTCGGGCGCCCCCCGTCTGGATGTGGGCGCAGCCGGAGTCAGGCTGCCTACCGCCCGCGGCAGGTTGCACCCCGCCAGCAGGAGTGCAAGCAGGATCAGGCCAAGCTTCTTATATGGAGACATACAAATACGTCATGTCTCTTAGTCAGGACGTTCTTCACCAGGTTGTGTTCCGCCTGGCTGTGCGTCTCACCATGATTCCCGTGACGCCTTGCGAGAAGACTATGTAGCGCCTTTATGGTTGAAAAGGTTCTTTCTTTAGTTCGCTGTTCATTCCGTAGTTGCTAGCACTGTCTTCGTGTTCTTCGTGGTGAAATTCTTATCTTATTTTCCCTCCCCGCCCGGATCGCCAGCCCCGCCACCACGCTGCTGAAGGCATTCGATGTCTTCACCTTTTCCGCCCCGAACAGGCGCACCAGCATTTCGGTAAACAGCGGAATGCTGGACGAGCCGCCGGTCTTGACCACCGCATCGATCGCCTCGATTCCGAGACTGGATGCAGCCAGCGTATCCAGCAGGGTCTGCTCCACCTGGCCGGTATATTCCTGGATATCGGCTTCGAACTGGCTGCGGGTGTACAGCTCCCACAGCGGGATGTTGCGGTCCTCCAGGCTGATCACGCTGGCCCCCTGCTCCGACAGGGCGATCTTGGCGGCTTCGACCCGGTCATAGAACGTGAAGGCCAGGTCGTTGTAGATCAGCGCCTGCAGGGCCTTCAAGCGCACCGGCGCCAGGCCCGCCCGGATGGCTTTTTCGAGCACATTGCGGTTCTGCGGCGTGGCCAGTTCGGGCAGCGCCATCCAATCCGGTACGGCCTGGATCAGTTCCAGGATCTCGGGCTGGTGGCTGATCTGGCCCAGGCCGAAATGCGCCAGCATGCGTTTCTGGATGATGGCCCGGTCGAAGTCGCTCCCGGCAATGTCCACCCCCCCGCTGGCATACACCTTGCGCCCGCCGCCGCTCACCCAGCCGCATCACGGCGATATCCAGCGTCCCGCCGCCGAAGTCGAAAATGACCACATTCTCCGCTTTGGATATGGACTGCTCATAATCCAGGGCGGCCGCCACCGGCTCCAGCTCGAAATCCACTTCCTTGAACCCGGCCGCGTGGGCCGCCTGGCGCAGCGTCTCTTCGGCCCGGGCATCCTGTTCGGGCGTATCCGCAAATTTGACCGGCCTCCCCAGGGTGACGCCGTGGATGGATTCCCCCAGGAGCGCTTCGGCCCTGCGTCTTGAGCTGGCCCAGGTAGATCTGCACCAGCTCGCCGACCGTGTACCAGCGCTCGAAGATCTGCGTCCCGGCATACCCGCCCGGAGGTGCTTTTCCGCAGGGCCGTCTTCAGGTACTGCATCAGCCGGCCCGGTTTGAGCTCATCCACGTAGACATACACATCCCGCACGAAGTGCATGTCCGCCCCGACCACGTCGATCTCCCCGGCCCACTGCCGGACGTAGCGGCGCTGGCGGTTGACGTTGTGCAGGTAATACTGCCGGATGGCTTCCTGCCCGATGGCGCACTGGTAATCCCGGGTGATGTACAGGACCGATCTTGACCACCTCCGGCAGCACGTTCTGGCGGTCGAGCGGCAGCACTTTCACCTGGTGCGCCTCCTTTGGCGGGGTCGTAGACCGCCACCCCGGAGTTGGACGTCCCGAAATCGAGACCGACCTTCAGGCTCATGCCTTGGCCTTGCTCCGTCCCCGCCGTCCCCGGCGGGGACGATGCCGAACGCCACCAGCGGGGCCTCGCTCCGGATCACGCCCGCGCCGGTCAGGTCAGCCTGGGCGTGCAGGCTCAAGTTCCCGGCCTGCGTCCAGCACCGCCACCCGGTCCGTCTCCCGGACGGCGCCGCCCCGATGAAGCGCACGCCCTGCTCCAGGCGGCTCGGCGGGATCAGGGCCTGTCCCCTGGAGGCCGAGGATTTCACCGGTTCGATAAAACTGGCGCTCCTGGAAATGACTTTCCCGGTCTGGGTCAGGCACAGCAGCAGCTCCTCCGGCCGGATGGTGAACCCGGCCACCACGTGATCGGTCGCCTCCAGCTTGATGCGTTCTTCGACGGAATAGGAAAGCTCGTCCACGTTCAGGCCGAGCAGGCGGCCCGTCTGGGTGACCAGGGCAAAAAGCTCCTCTTTCCGGCACAGGGTCACGTCCAGGGGCTGGTCCATTCTCTGGATGGCGCCCTTGCCGAGGTAATGGTTCTCGAGGATCGTTTCCGCCATGGAGGTCATGGTCTTTTTGACGCAGCCGCGCCGGCTGGTTTGCAGGAAGAAATCCGCCAGGGCCAGCCCGGAAAGCGGCATGAGACAGGCCAGGCGTTCGCCGGCATGCGGCTCGTCCGGCAGGGCGGCCTGCTCCAGGTCCCAGTCGCCGCCGCAGGCTGGACGGGAATGTCCTCGACCGGGCAGGTGCTGACCCGCCCGGAGCTGAAGAGCAGCAGCAGTTCCTCGTTCGCCGGAAGGGCCAGCAGGCGCGGCGCTTCGCCTCCGGCAGACAGTTCTCCGCTGAGATGACCGGAAGCGCCCGTTTCCGGGACGGGTTCGATCCGCAGGATGCGTCCGAGCGCATTGTAGACCAGCAGGCAGAGCGGCACTGCGGCGGTTCGGCCGCCAGGGCCGCCAGTTCCTCCTGGTTCAGGCCAAACCGGCGCTTGAGCAGGTCGAGCTGGTATTCCAGGTGCGGCGATGCGCTTGCGGTATTCCTCCACCCGGCTGCCGTCCTGCAGGGCGATATTTTCCGCCAGCAGTTCCTCGTTGCGTTCGGTCAGGTCCCGCAGGCGCCCGGCGATCAGCTTAAGGATGGTCAGCGCCGATCCCGGCCGCTGCTCGACTTCCTTGATCCATTCTTCGATTTTGGGAAGGGTCATGATGCAAACTCCTCGAACCGGTAATTATACTAGTCTCGTAAATCAGCCAGGCAGGATCTCGAGCGGGGTGTGGCTAGTCTTGTGGGCTTTTCATGGTTTTTTACCGCAGAGCACGCTAAGAACGCAGAGAAATACCCTTGTTTTTTCTCCGCGAACTCTGCGATCTCAGCGGTGAGAAAGAATGAGCCCATCCATTTAGCCACCTTCCTTTCTAAAGAAAGTTTCTTCTTTGCGAAATTCGCGTTAAAATTATTCCTGGCTTGAAAATAAAACTCCATCGAAGGAAAACCGGATGACAGGCATCTACGACACCCTCATTGTTGGCGGCGGCCCGGCTGGAGGCAGCGCGGCCTTCTTCCTCGGCCAGGCCGGGCAGCGCGTGCTGGTATTGGAAAAGGAAAACCTGCCGCGCTATAAGCCCTGCGGCGGCGGCCTCTCCGAGGACGTCCTCAACCAGTTCCCCTTTTCGTTCGAGCCCGTCATTGAACGGCGCGTCAAAGCCGTCCGCTATGTTTTGGATGACCAGGCCGTTACCATCCCGCTCCCGGGCGACTCGATGTGCATGGTCATGCGCGATCGCTTCGACGCCTACCTCCTGCAGCATGCCCGGGCAGAACTTCGGCCGGGCATCGAAGGTCAAGCGCGTGCTGGAAGAACAGCCGGATCAGGTCATCGTCGAGACGGAAAGACGGTGAAAAATTCGAGTCTGCAAAACCCTGATCGCCGCGGACGGCGCCAACTCGACCGTCGCCCATTGCGTGGGGCTGCGGCGCCACCGCACCCTGGCCGCCGCCATCGAGCTGGAAGCGCGTGTCCCGCCGGAGATCCTGGGCGAATATGCCGAAATGCCCATGCTCGTCTTTGGCAGGGTGGCTCACGGCTATGTCTGGGTCTTTCCGAAATCCGACCACCTGTCCATCGGGGTCGGAAGCATACACCCCAGACCGGGCGAGCTGCAGGCCACCCTCAAGCAGACAATTGCCCGTTACGGGATAACCCTGGACGGTGCCGCCATCCATGGTCACCCTATCCCCATTTTTCAGCGCTGGGAGCCGCTTATGACCGCCCGGACCATCCTGGTTGGGGATGCCGCCGGCCTGGTGGACCCTTTCACCGGCGAAGGCATCCGCTTTGCGATCAACAGCGGCCGCCTGGCAGCCGAGGCGATCCTGAGTGGGCAGCCCCGCCTCCTATCCGCGCCTGATCAACCGCCGCATCCGCTTCAGCCACGCGCTCGGGGCTGTGCTGGCGGATTCCTTCTTTTCCAGGCCAGGGCTGTGGTTTTCGTTGGTAGTGCGCAACCCGTCTGCCACGCGTGCCTTTGTGGACATGCTCTCAGGCCGGGCCGGGTACCCCCAGGTTGCCCTTCGACTGGTGAGCAGCCTGCCGGTTCACCTGTTTAAAAATTGGCTAAAAAGACTGCCCGGGCGGTCCCGGCCATAAAAAAAACCGGCTTGCCAACCCGAACCTGCCATGCAAAACGAAGGTACTCTACCCAAAAACCCGGCAAAGTGGATATAATGTATCTGATTTATTGCGTCCCTTAGGAGTATTCTATGAACCAGGTCAGAGTATTGGTCGGCACGCGCAAAGGCGCATTCATCCTGACTTCAGATGAAAAACGCCAAAAATGGGAGATCACCGGCCCGCACTTTGCCGGCTGGGAGATCTACCACATCAACGGGTCTCCCGTGAATCCCGACCGCCTGTATGCCTCGCAAACCTCCGGCTGGTTTGGGCAGGTGATCCAGCGTTCGGATGACGGCGGGAAGACCTGGGAGGCCGTGGACAACCGCTTTGTTTATGATGGCGTCCCCGGCACGCACCAGTGGTATGACGGCACCCAGCATCCCTGGGAGTTCAAGCGCGTCTGGGTTCTGCAGCCCTCCCTGACCGATCCGGAGGGCCTCTACGCCGGTGCTGAGGATGCCGCCTTGTTCCACTCCGCCGACGGCGGGAAAAGTTGGCAGGAACTCCCCGGGCTGCGCGACGCCAAGGGGCACCTGTGGCAGCCGGGCGCGGGCGGGATGTGCCTGCATACGATCCTGCTCGATCCGGACAACCCCAAGCGCATCTTCATCGCCATCTCTGCCGCCGGCGCCTTCCGCACCGATGACGGTGGAAAGACCTGGCTGCCGATCAACCGCGGTCTGAATTCCCCCTTCGAACTGCCCGATCCGGACTGCTGAAGTGGGTCACTGCGTCCATAACCTCGCCATGCACCCCTCCCGCCCGGGTGTGCTTTTCATGCAAAAGCATTGGGACGTGATGCGCAGCGACGATGCCGGCGGGAGTTTGGCGTGAGGTCAGCGGCAACCTGCCGAGCGACTTCGGCTTCCCGATCGCCGTGCATGCCCACGAGCCTGAGACCATCTATGTCGTCCCGATCAAGAGCGATTCGGAGCACTATCCCCCGGATGGCAGGCTGAGAGTGTATCGCAGCCGCACCGGCGGGAACGAATGGGAAGCCCTGACGGAAGGCCTGCCGCAGAAGGACTGCTATGTCAACGTATTGCGCAGCGCCATGGCGGTGGACACGCTCGACTCGTGCGGCATCTATTTTGGCACCACCGGCGGGCAGGTCTATGTTTCAGGCGATTCGGGCGATTCCTGGTCACCCATCGTGCGTGACCTGCCGGCCGTATTATCGGTCGAGGTCCAGACACTATCATGATCCGCGTCTTGCTGCCTGCCCATTTACAACGCCTGGCCAACGTCGGCCGCGAGCTGGAGCTGCAGGTCCCCGGCCCGGTCACGCCAGCATGCCATCCTGGATGCACTCGAGGCGCGTTACCCGATGCTGCGCGGCACCATCCGTGACCAGGTTACCCGGGAACGGCGGCCTTTCATCCGCTTCTTTGCCTGCGGGCAGGACCTATCGCTCGATGACCCGGACTCTTTGGTACCGCCACAGGTGGCCGAGGGCCTGGACAGGTTCATGATCGTGGGAGCCATGGCAGGCGGCTAGCGCAGACCAGTCTCCGCCTCGGGCAGGAAGGGCAAGCATGTCGCAAATAGACAGTTTTCTCGACCTTTTTCCGCAGGATGTCCAGGATACTGTTCGCTTGATCTGGAATGCGCTTGGATCAGATGAGCAGAACCATTTTCTTGCGCTCATTGCGGCCTTCCCCAACGACCTGAACCTGATCAGGAAACTGATCAAGCTCTCCACCTCCCAGATCCGCCAGACTTTCGGCCGTAAACATAGTGTGGCCGTCCTTGGGCCCGCCAATGTCGGCAAGTCCACCCTGTATAACCAACTGGTCCACAGCAAGCAGGACAACGCCGCCGTCGGCCCCCTGCCAGGCACGACTCACGCCACCCAGGCAGCCGACGCCGGCCTTTTTACCGTGGTCGACACCCCGGGAACGGATGCGGTTGGCAGCCAGGGAGATGCTGAGCGCGCTCTCGCACTCGCTGCGGCAGAAAAGGCAGACTTCCTGGTCCTGGTCTATGATGCCATCCAGGGGGTCAAGCGCGGCGAGCAGGAATTGTTCCGTGAGCTTTCTGCCTTGAAAAAGCCTTTCATTGTGGTGTTGAATAAGACCGACCTGGTGAACCGCAAGGATCAAAGCGCGGTCATTTCACAGGCGGCAGCCAACCTGGGTCTGCAAAAGGAACAGGTCATACCGGTG
This sequence comes from uncultured Chloroflexia bacterium, assembly GCA_963830665.1. Lineage (GTDB taxonomy): Bacteria > Chloroflexota > Anaerolineae > Anaerolineales > Villigracilaceae > UBA877. Next base: position 25,760 of record CAWHNM010000013.1, on the reverse strand, counting down.
GTGGCGAAGGATGGCAAAAATCTCGCCCAGGTGCTCCTGGCAATTGCCTCCACCGAGCCTGAGATGGTTGCCGCTCTGGGCCAGGCCCTGCCGGAGTACCGCTGGCAGCTCGCCTGGCGCTCCATCGTGCGGTCAGCCTCCATCTCGGCCGCGATCGCATTGGCGCCCCTGCCGGTGATTGACTTTATTCCATTGGTGGTCACCCAATCGATCATGGTGCTTGGCATTGCCCGCATCTATGACTACAGCATCACCCCTCAGCGCGCCACGGAACTGGTCACCACCTTTGGGCTGGGCTTCCTGGCCCGGACGCTTTTCCAGGAGCTGGCCAAGTTCGAAGGGCTGCCGGGCTGGCTGCTGTCAGCCGCCATTGCCAGCTCCACCACCGTGGTGATGGGCTACGCGGCCATCCAATGGTTCGAGAAAGGCCAGAAATTGTCCTCCGAAACACTCAAGCGGCTTACCAGGGGAATGACCGCCACCATGCTGGATTCGCTCAAAAGCCTGGGCAAACGCAAACCCACCCGGCAGGCGCTCGAAGCCCGCATTTCCGAATCCTTGCAGGGATCCGCGTTGGCCGAGAGCCCCAAACCTCTCGAAGCTGGATCCGAATAGATCGGAACTGGGCCGGGCCTTTATATCTTCGCCAGCCTCTCCGCCCGTAACAACGGCTCGCCTCTGCCCGCATCCATCTCCATCGTTCCGGTCACCAGCAGCGGCGCGGAAGAGTGGATGACATTCCTGCGCCCGGCGGTAGGCATCCGGGAACAGCACCACATCCAGCATCCCAGACAGATCCTCCAGGGTCAGGAACATCATCGACTCGCCTTTGGCAGTCCGGCTGCGGTGCCCGCTCTGGCGCAGGCCGGCCACCGTCACGCGCTGCCCGACCCGCCCGGCCGCCTCGACGGTGGTGATCGCCCCGGCAGCCCGCGACCTTCTCCGCCACCAGTTCGAGCGGGTGGGCCTCCAGGCTGATCCCGAGCAGCTCCTCCTGGGCGGCCATCTTCTGCTCCAGCGTCCAATCTTCTCCGCCGCTTTCGCTCAACTCATGTCCGCTCGACGGATACTCGAACAGGCTCGGCTGCCCGGCCTGCCACGTCGTCCCGGATCGTTTACGGGAGCCACCGCCTTCCAGGCGCCGCAGGATGGCCGGGATCGTCCCGAAGCCTTCCAGCGCGCCGACGCGCGCCAGGTTGGCGGCCTCCTGCGGGCGCGGGTCGACGCGTGCCAGGAAATCCTCCAGCGTCTGGAACGGCCGGCCGCGCAGGATGCGCTCGATCGTCCGCCGGGTCAGGTCCCGCACCTGGTCCAGGCCCATGAACAGCGCCTTTCTGCACCTGCCCATCCCGTTGCATAGACAAAATTGCGCCCCGAGAAATTGACGTGCGGCGGGCGGACGGCCAGGCCCAGGCGGCGCGCCTCCCTCAGATAGACGCGCTGGCTGTAGTAGCCGCCCCAGTTGGCCAGCACCGCCGCCATGAACTCGCCCGGGAAGTGCGTCTTGCACCAGGCCGAGCGCCAGGAGACCTGGGCGTAGGAGGCGGCGTGCGCCTTGGGGAAGCCGTACCCGGCGAAGGCGGCCATCATCTCCCAGATCTGTTCCCCGGTCTCGGGCGGGACGCCGTTGCGGGCCTGCGCCTCGGCCACGAATTTCTGCTGCAGGTACTGCATCTGCTTGCCGGGATCGAAATGGCTCATCGCCCGGCGCAGCAGGTCGGCCTCGGCCAGGCTGAACCCGGCCAGCTCGTGGGCGATGCGCAGCACCTGCTCCTGGTACAGGATCACCCCGAAGGTCTCGTCCAGCAGCGGCGCCAGGGCCGGGTGCAGGTGCTGGACCGGCTCCTCGCCCTTTGAAGCGGCGCACGAAGGCATCCTTCAGACCCGCCGGAGAGCGGACCCGGGCGGTAGAGCGCCAGCGCGGCCATGATATCGTCCTGGCTGCGGGCGTGGATCTCGCGCAGGGTGGCGCGCATGCCCGGGCTTTCGATCTGGAAGCAGCCGATCGTCCCGCCGCTCTCCACCCGGTCGGAGGTCTCCGGGTCATCGGCCGGGGTCGACTCCAGCACCGCCAGCGGGCCGGCGTATTCGCCCGGCTGGCTGGCATGGATGAACTCGGCCACATCGCCCAGCACGGTCAGGCCGCGGATGCCCAGCAGGTCGATCTTGACCAGCCCGAACGCCTCGACCGCCTCCAGGTCGAACTGGGTGATCGTGACGCCCTTGCTGCCCGAGCGCATCACCGGCACCAGGTCGGTCAGCGGGCCGGGCGCCACCACCACGCCGCCGGGGTGGACGGAGAGATGGCGCGGCAGCTTGAGCAGCGCTTCGGCCTCGTCGAAGATGCGCTGGTAGGCTGGCGAGACGTGTACGCGCGGCGCAGTTCGGCAAAAGAGGAGGGCGGTTCCTGCGCCTTCCTCCGTCTTCTTCCATGCGGGCCCAGAACCCATATGGCAGCTGGTTGACCATCTCGCGCACCCTGTCCGGCGGCCAGGCCGTGCGCCTTGGCCACATCCCCCAGGGCCGAGCGCGGCCGGAAGCGGTTGATCGTCCCGACCATCGCCACCCGCTCGGCGCCGTAGGTGTCGAAGACGTGCTGGATGACCCCGTCGCGCCGGCGCGAGCACAGGTCGGTGTCGATATCGGGCGGGGTGGTGCGGGCCGGGTTGAGGAAACGCTCGAAGTACAGGTTCAGCCGCAGCGGGTCGGGGCTGGTGATGCCCAGGCAGTGCGCCACCAGCGAGGAGGCCGCCGAGCCGCGGACGGAGAATGGCACCCCGGTCCGGCGGGCGAAGTCCAGGATCTCCTCGACGATCAGGAAGATCGGCTCGTAGCCCATGCGGGCGATCACCTCCAGCTCGTGGTCGAGCCGCTCCCGGACCGCCGGGGTGATCTCGCCATACAGGCGCCGCGCCCCTGCTTCGGCTTTCCGGCGCAGGTGTTCGGCGGCGGTCAGCCCGGGCGGCAGCGGGACGGTCGGCATGTGCGCCACGCCCAGCGGCAGGTCGAACTTGCAGCGGGCGGCGATCTCCTCGGTGGCTGCCAGGGCGGCCGGGAAATGCGGGTAACGCGCTCTCCATCTCGTCCTGGCCCACGAAGTACGCGCCCGGCGGGGCGGCTGCGTCGGCCGGAAGCCGGTCGAGCGGCTGGTTCAGGCGGATGGCCGCCAGGGTGCGCTGCAGGGCGGCCTGTTCGGGGGTCAGGTAATAGACCGGGTGCGTGACGACCGTGTGCAGCCCGAGCTTGTGCGCCAGCATGGCCGATCTGCAGGGCCGTGGCCGGATCATTCAAAGCCACATACAGCCGGTCCGGGAAGATTTCCTTCAGAGTCTCCAAGCCGTTCCCCTGCCCCCTTCCCCCGTCTCGCCCTGCAAGGCGATCAGGTCGCCGGAGTACGCGGCCAGCAGGTCGAGCGGGCAGGCCGCCTCGGGCGCATCCCGCAGCGCCAGGGCGCTGCTCAGGCGGCACAGGTTCGCCCAGCCTGCCAGGTTCATCGCCAGGAGCGACAGCGGACCAGTCTCCAGGTCGATCTCCAGCCCCAGCACCGGCTGCACACCGGCCTCCTTGCAGGCGTTCACGAACTCCACCGAACCGGAGAGCAGGCGGTGATCGGTCAGGCCGAGGGCGGGCATGCCGGCCGCGGCGGCCGCCTGGGCCAGTTCGGCCGGCAGGGCCAGGCCCTCCTGCAGGGAATAGGCCGAGTGCGTGGTGAGATGGATGTACATGCCCCCTATTCTACTGCGTTCGAGCGGAATTATATTATTGCACGAATAACCTGGTTGATTTGCGTCATTGATAAATATGACATAATTGGTATAATTCATCCTCGTCTGTGATATACTAACCAAACAGTCGGATTAGCCTGTACGGAGACCCTGCGTATGGAGGATGAAGCTACCGTAGAAGAGATCTGGTATTGGTATTTGACGGGGGAATGGCGCGTCCCACCGCCGAAAAACATGCTGACTGCCATTGCCAGACGAAAACGGCTCTACAAGCGCCTGCCGAGTGATCCCCATTGTGTCGAGTGCGGCATTCCCATGGCCGGGGTGGGCGGGGCACTGCTGCGCAACCGGGGCTCGGCACCGGCCTCTTACAGCCCGCAGTTTTGCCGAGCGTGCGAGGATATCGTGCTCAAACATGAGAGCGGGGCGGAACTGGAACTCTCCATGCTGTTTGCGGATGTGCGCAATTCGACCCCACTTGCAGAAGCTTCTCCAACCAAAGAGTTCAAAAGTCTCATATCGCGTTTCTATAAGGAGACCAGCCGCGTGCTGGTCCATTTGAATTCCATGGTCAACCATCTGATGGGTGACCAGGTCAGCGCCCTGTTTGTGCCGCGCTTTGCCGGCAAGGAGCATGCCAGGGTGGCGATCGAAGCCGCGCAGGAAGTCTTAAAGGTGACCGGCCACGACCGGCCAGAGGGCCCCTGGATCCCCGTCGGTGTAGGAGTGCACACCGGCCGGGTATATGTCGGGGCGGTCGGTTCGGCCAAGGGGGTTAAGGAGATCGCAGTACTGGGGAATGAGGTCAATTTGTGCGCCAGGCTTTCCTCACATGCGGCCGCCGGGGAGATCCTGATCAGCCAGGAGGCGCGCCTATCGGCGGGGCTGGACCCGGCCGGGCTTGAAGCGCGCACGCTTGAATTAAAAGGGATCAGCCACCCGGTCGGGGTGAGTGTCCTGAGGGTGAATTGAGCATGGCAGACAGACCGGATGATGACCTGTGGTACTGGTACCTGACCGGGAAAAAGCGCGCCTCTTTTCCGGAGGCCTATGAACGCGCCTTCAACGTCTATAAAAGGATCTATCGATTTTTCCCTGGCGATCCGCGTTGCTTCGAATGCGATATCCCTCTGGCGGGCCCGGCCGGTCTCCTGTTAAGGCCGTGGGGGAGCAAACCATCCACCTTCAACACGCGTTTATGCAGTAAATGCGAAACATTTGCCCGCTCACGCGAGGCCGGGGCGGAAGTGGAACTGACCCTTTTGTTTGCTGACGTGCGCAATTCCACCGCGCTGGCCGAGCGGATCGGTACAGCCAGGTTCCAGGAGATCATCCGGCGATTTTATAAAGCCACCAGTAAAGTATTGATCAACCATACCGCCATGGTCAACCGCTTGATGGGCGACCAGGTCAGCGCATTATTCGTGCCGCGCTTTGCGGGCCAGGGGCATGCCAGGGTGGCCATCCAGGCCGCCCGCGAGCTGCTGCAGGTGACCGGTCACAACGACCCGGACGGACCCTGGATCCCGGTCGGGATTGGCATTCACACCGGCCTGGCCTATGTGGGCCTGGTCGGATCGAAGGACGAAGTCAACGAAATTGCCGTGCTGGGAAGCGCCGCCAACCTGGCCGCCAGGCTTTCCTCCCAGGCCGCCGCCGGAGAGGTGCTGATCAGCAATGAGGCCTCCCTGTCAGCCGGTCTGGAGGTCGGCGGGATGCCAAGCCGCAGCCTCGACCTGAAGGGCATCGATAAACCGGTCCTGGTCAGGGTCCTGCCGCCGGAATCCGGAGTGTGAGGATCGTTCCGATCAAATTACGTCGGGCTTTATATTTAAGGAGGAGGCGAGTATGACAAATCCAACCATCCTGGTGATCGACGATGATGCAAACGTTCTGAATGCGGTCGAGCGCGACCTGAGAAAGAAGTTCGGCCGCGAGTACCGCTTGATCAAAGCAGCCTCGGGGGCTTCCGCGCTTGAGACGATCCTGGAATTACAGAAGCGCAACGAGGCCGTGGCCTTGTTCCTGACCGACCAGCGCATGCCGCTAATGACCGGCCTGCAGTTCCTGGAACAGGCGCGGGAGATCTACCCGGAGGCCAAGCGCGTCCTGCTGACGGCTTATGCCGATACCGATGTGGCCATCTCCTCCATTAATAAACTGGTGCTGGATTATTACCTGATGAAGCCCTGGGACCCGCCCGAGGATAATCTCTACCCGGTGGTCGAGGACCTGCTGGCGGATTGGCGCGCCAGCGTGAAACTGCCGTTCGAAGGCATCCGGGTGGCGGGAGCGCTCTGGTCGCCGCGCTCGCACGAGGTCAAGGATTTTTTTGCCCGCCACCAGATCGCCTACCAGTGGCTGGACGTGGAACACGATCAAAAAGTGCCGCGACCTGCTCACGCTCCAGGAGGGCGGCGGGAAGCGCCTGCCGGTGGTCTTCTATCCGGACGGGTCTGTGCTGGTCGAACCCGATATCCTCCAACTGGCCGCCAAGAGCGGCCTGCAAACCAGGGCCTCGCTGCCTTTCTATGACCTGGTGATCATCGGTGCCGGGCCGGGCGGACTGGCCGCGGCAGTCTATGCCGCCTCGAGCGGGATCCACAGCATGGTGATCGAAAAACAGGCGCCGGGTGGGCAGGCCGGAAACAGCCCCAGGATCGAAAATTACCTGGGCTTCCCGAACGGGATCTCGGGGATGGACCTGGCGCGCCGGGCCGTCACGCAGGCCAAACGGTTCGGAGCGGAGATCGTCTCGGCCCAAGCCGCAACCGGCCTGCGCCTGAAAGATAACTACCGGGTGGTGACGCTCTCGGACGGCACGGAGATCTCCTGCAAAGCCGTTTTGATGGCCACTGGCGCGGCCTTCCGCCGGCTGGATTTTCCGGGCGTGCAGGAGTTCGTCGGCGCGGGGGTTTATTACGGAGCGGCCTACACCGAAGCGACTTATTTCAAAGATAAACCCGTCTTCGTGGTCGGCGGCGCCAATTCCGCCGGGCAGGGCGCCATGTTCCTGAGCCGCTTCGCCAGCAAAGTGACCATGCTGATCCGGCGCGAATCACAGTGGTCGTCCTCCTACCTGGTGGATGCCCTGGGGAGCAACCCGAAGGTCGAGCGGCTCTTCAATACCGAGGTGGTGGAAGTGCACGGCCAGCCCGGCAGCCTGGAGGCCATCACCGCCTTGAATAACGTTTCCAACGAAAAACAGGTCCTGCCCGGCGCGGCGGTCTTCGCTTTCATCGGCGCGGACCCGCAGAGCGACCTGCTCAAGGGCCTGGCCGTGCTGGACAAGCATGGCTTCATTCTGACCGGGCCCGACCTGATGCTGGAGGGCAAGCGCCCGCCCGGCTGGCCGCTCGAGCGCGACCCGTTCATCCTCGAGACGAGCGTGCCCGGCATCTTCGCGGCCGGGGATGTGCGTTTCGGGACGAACCACCGTGTCGGGAGCGCCGTGGGGGAAGGCGCCATCGCCATCGCGGCGATCGAATCCTATCTTGGCAGCCTATGAACAAGGATTTCCTGCGCCGCCTGCAGTTGTTTGCCGACCTGCCGGAGCCCGACCTGGACTGGCTCTCCGGGCAGGCCGAACCGTTCGCACTGGATGAGGGCGGGGTCTTGATCGAGGAAGGCGCGCCGGGGGACGCGGCTTACATCCTGCTGGAGGGCGAACTGGAGGTCACCAAGAAATCGGATGAACAGAACTTCCGCATCGCCGTGCGCGAGCCCGGCGAAGTGATCGGTGAAATGGCGCTGCTCGACCAGAGCCCGCGTACGGCTACAGTGCGAGCCATGCGTCCGAGCCGGCTTGTCAGGATCAGCGGGGACACCTTCCAGCGCCTGCTTTCGCAGAAACCGTCGGCGGCGCTGGCGATCCTGCACACGGTCACCAAACGCCTGCGCCAGAACGAGGCCATGCTCCGCCAAAGCGAGAAGATGGTCGCGCTGGGCACCATGGCGGCCGGGCTGGCGCACGAGCTGAACAATCCCGCCGCCGCCACCCGCCGCAGCGTGGACCAGTTGCGCCTGGCCCTGGGCGAATGGACGCGCGCCTCGATCGAGATCGATCGCTATACCTTCGATCCGGAACAGATCCAGGTCATCTCGGGCCTGCACGCTGATATCGAAAAACGCTTCGGACAGGAACAGGCGCTCGATCCACTGGCACGCAGCGACCGCGAGTCCGGGGTGCAGGCCTGGCTGGAGCAAAAGGGCCTGGCGGAGGAGGCCTGGGAACTGTCCCCAACCCTGGTCTCGAGCGGCTGGGAACCTGCCCGGCTGCAGGACCTGGCTTCCAGGCTCCCAGCGGAGGCACTGCCGGCCGTTATTAAATGGCTGGCGGCTGGCTGCGCGGTCTATTCCCTGCTGGGCGAGGCCCACCTGAGCGCCGAGCGCATCTCCGAGGTGGTCCGATCCGTCAAAGCCTATTCGTACCTCGACCAGGGCGCCATCCAGGACGTGGACGTGCACGAAGGCCTGGAGAACACCCTGGTGATCCTGCGGCACAAGATGAAGGACGGCATCCAGATCACCCGGGATTATGCGCCGGACCTGCCGCGCATCGAAGCGCACGGCAGCGAACTGAACCAGGTCTGGACCAACCTGATCGACAATGCCGTGGACGCCATGCAGGGCCGCGGCGAACTGACCCTGCGGACCTTCCCGCAGCCCGGGCAGATCGTGGTCGAGATCGAGGACAGCGGCCCGGGCATCCCGCCGGAGATCCAGAGCCGCATCTACGAGCCCTTCTTCACCACCAAGCCGCCCGGGATCGGCACCGGCCTGGGACTGCACATCGCCTACACCATCGTCAACAACCACCACGGGCAGATCCGCCTGACCTCCCGGCCAGGCATGACGCGCTTCCAGGTTTCCCTGCCCCTGCTGCTGCCGCGTTGAACCGAGGTTCTGTCCACCTGTAGAAATTCTTTACCGCGAAGCTTGGAAGTTCGCGAAGGTTTATAAAAGGTTTCTTTGCGTTCTTGGCGGTTAAACCCGCAGTTTGCGTAATAACGAGGCAAGCATGACCATCGAAAATGACCTTGAACTGAAACACATCCTGGAGACGGTCAAGACCGTTGCCAGCGTGGGCGTTTCTTCCAACCCCGAAAAGGAAAGCCATGGCATCTTCCGCTACCTGCAGGAGCACGGCTACCGCATGATCCCGGTCAACCCGACTGCGCTCGAGATCCTGGGCGAAAAGGCGTACCCCGACCTGGACTCGCTCCCCATCCCGGTGGAGGTGGTGCAGGTCTTTCGCCGCCCGGAGGATGTGCCGCCGGTGGTGGAGGCCGCCATCCGGATCGGCGCGCAGATCGTCTGGATGCAGGAGGAGGTCGTGAACGAGCAGGCGGCCGCGCGGGCCGAGGCAGCCGGGCTGAGGGTGGTGATGGATCGCTGCATGCGCAAGACCCACCAGAGGCTGATCGGGGAATAACTCTACGGCCGGAAAAGGGGGGCGGGCGCGATCGGTAGAACCAAACAACCAGGGACAATTCCTGGGGAAAGGGACCAGGTAACGAGTAATAAGGGAAAAGGAAGAAGTAAAAAGGATTAACTGCAGGTTTTGGGAGTTTCGGGCAGGTTTGGGGAGACCCTGGAGGTCTCGCAGAGCTTGAGGGGCTACAGCAGCGGGAATTGTTTTTCAAACAACCCGTCGAAAAAAAGGTTGTTTTGAGCGTTCAAAGCCCATAAAGGTCAGGACAATCGTTGAGGCTGCCATCCAAACAAAAAGCCCTCGTATCCGAAGGCTTGTGTGACCGACCCGAGGCTCGAACTCGGAACCCACTGATTAAGAGTCAGTTGCTCTACCATTGAGCTAGTCGGCCAAAAGTGTAGTCACTGACTGGCCTTTTGACGAGTCAGTTGCACTACTTTTTGAACGTTTTTATGGTTTTGTGGAAAGGCAACTCGCGAATCAGTTGCTCCCACCTTTCGTTAAGGTTCTGCGAAACTATTTGCATCGCGGGCGGTATTATACCGCAAAACTCGCCATACCTTACCGCAAAAAAATCCGGTACTTTATCGCGAAGGGAATAAGTGTCAACAACGTTTCAGAGCAATTTTAATATAAAATCCCAGGTAGTGGGAAATTCATATTTCGATGAGATTTCTTTGACAAGCAATAGAAGTTAAGTGTTGAAGGCAGTTCTTCTCTAGTAGAGGATCCAGGGCATCTCGAGCATGGTAGTGCTCCCAAGTGGATGCCTTATATACAAATAATATCAAGGCGAGAGGAAGTTAAGACAGTTGCGACTCGATATTTGGATCTCAAACCGCGCGATAGTTCATTCTTGGACCATGTTACCAAATCTCCGCTCTCATTTCGATCACTCTGAAGACATTTGGGCCAGCAGATACCTCACGCGTTGTACCAAATCGCCGGGTTTAAGCACCGTGACAAATTCTGCGCCGGGTTGAAAATGTCGAATATTGTAAGTGGTAAGGTAAACACATCCTTCGCGTACAGCAGCAGCCAAAATGGGTAGATCCTTGGGATCGGCGGCCTTCGACAATGCCCTGATTTCGGCCACGGTCGGATCTGAAACCACATGAAGACAATGGCTCACTAACATCTGAAATGCCGGCATCGCGGCCGGCATCTTTTCTTCCAAGTTACGTTCAACCTCGGTGATGACTTGCTCACTCGCTACCGCTTCGATCAATGTGATTTCTGCCATACGGAAGATCACCAAACTGACGCCATGTTCGTTGGGTGAAGCTGCACCCGCAAAAAGCACATCAGCATCTACGAAGATACACGGTTTAGGCGTGTTGTTTGCCATACTTTTCCTTGTTGTACCGTTCGCGTTGTTTGCGCAGATTATCCAAGAGCTCATCAACGCTCAGACCCGCTTCCAGACGAAACCGTTCGATCTCGTTAGCCAACTCCGCAACCATTGGCACCAACGGTACAAATAGAAAGATGCCGTCAAGATCCACCAGACGGAAGATTTTCCCGTTTTCGATATTGTACTTTTCACGCAGTTCGGCAGGGAGCGTGACCACGCCGCGTTCTCGGACTTGAATGGTGAGTTCCATATTTCTCCTTCGTATGTATATCTGCTAATGCAGAAATACTGCAATTACAGAATATCAGACCTCTATCCGAAAATCGAGTTTTAGTTTCAGCTCCTAATTCTCTATCATTGCCATCGAGGATAATGCTATAGTGGGAGTATCTCACTTTGAGGCGTTTGGATGAGCGAATACCAGTATTACGAATGGCAAACCATTGATCACCCACTCAGCCCCAATGAAAGGGAGGCTGTTTCTGGGCTTTCCAGCCACATGGAGACGGTTACCTCCACCCAGGCGATTGTGACTTACTCGTGGGGAGATTTCAAGCACGATCCACGCCAGGTGCTGCTAAAGTACTTTGATGCGCACCTCTATCTGGCGAACTGGGGCACGCGCAGGCTTTTGTTCCGATTCCCGAAATCTGTGATTGATCCGCATGCCATCCGGCCCTACTGCCGGGAAGATTTTCTCACGCTTGAGTTGAAAGGCAACTACTATATCCTTGAGTTTTCGCTGGATGACGAGGAGCCGGATTACGAGTGGCTGGAATGCAAAGGCATGCTCGGCAAACTGACACCCATCCGCGAGCAAATCATGCAAGGCGATTACCGCGCCCTTTATCTGAGCTGGCTGAAAGCCGTCTCCATCGAAGACCCGGAGGAAGACAATCCGGAAATGGAACCACCCATCCCGGCTGGGTTGGGCAAACTGAACAGCAGTCATCAGGCTTTTATCGAGTTCTTTGAATTGGATGAGCACCTGGTCAAAGCTGCTGCCAAAGCCAGCCATCCGCTTAAGCCTGCATCCATTGCTCCCCTGGAAAAAGCACTGACCCAACTCAGCCGGGAGGAATGTGAAAACTTCCTGCGCCAGGTTCTGAACAACGAACCGCAGGTGCGCATGGTATTGCAAAAGCGGCTGGAGCAACTCGCGGGAACCAAACCTGTCGCCCGACGGGATCTTTGAGCACGTCAGAGCGTCCGTTGTCAAGCAGAACAAGGTGAAACTCTTTGGGGCCGAACTCGCCATCGACACGGCGCGGACCAGTGATGAACTGGGTGTAAGTGGAAAGCTTTTGCCTGGTGGCGGAGCGGGCCAGAAGTTTGAGGAAGACGGTCAATGATTCCCAATCCGGAATGACTTTATCGATGCCAACGACGGCCACTTGCAGCTCTGGCATCGTGGTGCACATGCGCCCGTTGCCCTCGTTGGTTACAATTACCAGCGTGCCGGTCTCAGCGACGAGGAGGTTAGCCCCGGAAATGCCCATTTCGGCATTGATTAATTTACTGAATATGCAAACCGATTTCTGTAGAAATATAGAACAATCGGGTTTAGTATAATAAACGTTACATGAGAGCTTTCCACGCTCTTCTTGGTGATTGTGAACATGCTCCGGAGAGCGGTGTAACTCATTATTAGAGGAAACATTGGCCAAAACAGTTTTCGTCACCGGTTGTTTCGATATGTTGCATAGCGGGCACGTGGAGTTTTTCCGCGAAGCAGCCAGTATGGAGATTTATACGTGGCGATTGGCTCAGATAAAACAATATTTGATTTAAAAGGGCGTGAGACTGTCAATAGCGAGCAGGAAAGGCTGTTTATGGTGAAAGCGGTCTCGTGGGTGACATGATGCTTTTATTTCGCAGGGTGCGGGAATTTTGGATTTCGAAACCGAACTGCGCGAAATGCGGCCAGACTATTTTGTGGTCAACTCCGATGGGAATATCTCAGAAAAGCGGAAATTATGTCAGGAACTGGGGATAGAATATGTTATTTTGGAGCGTAAACCACATGAAGGTTTGGAAGCACGCTCAACAACCGCCTTGCGTGAACGCGATTACCTGCCCTATCGCATCGATTTGGCTGGCGGCTGGCTTGATCAACCCTACGTCTCGAAATATCATCCCGGCCCAGTCGTAACGATCTCACTTGAGCCAACCCTGGAATTCAACGAACGCAGCGGCATGGCTTCGAGCACCAGGCGGAATGCGCGTGAATTATGGGGGGTAAAAATTCCACCGGGAAATTATGAGAAGCTGGCCAAAATTTTATTCTGCTATGATAACCCGCCTGGAACAAAAATTATCTCAGGTTCGCAGGATTCAATTGGATTGGTGTTTCCCGGGTTGGCATATGCCTATTACGAAGGTGAATATTGGCCAAAGAGGATCGAACATCGTCTTGACGAATCTCTATTACGTTTTGTGGAAAATGCGCTTTATCTTCATTCCGCTTGGACCGCGCTATTCGGATTATGACGTGCTGGCAGATACGGTTTTTGATCGTGAGCATGCCAAGGCCCTGGCAGATGCTGCCGACGGAAACTGGGATGCCATTTTAAATCAGGATATTGTTAAATTCGGACATACCCTGCGCGACTGGGTTTGATGCTCAGGTGGCCATGTTCCCACATATGATGAATGAGCGCGTATCTGCCTTGATTGATGAATATCGGGATAAGGTCGCTGGGTTGGAAACTTTCCGGAGCAGGCGGGGGTGGTTATTTAATTCTTGTATCAGATAAACCCATTCAGGGTGCAGTACGGGTAATTGCGCGCCGTGAAAGCGAATAATCCCAAGTGCGCCCTCAAGGAATTTATCTTTGGGTTCAGGATAATCTCGGACATAAAGGATAAAAGATGAAAAAAGCCCTCATCACCGGCATCACCGGTCAAGACGGTTCCTATCTGGCCGAACTGCTGCTTTCGAAAGGGTATGAAGTGCATGGGCTGGTCCGGCGCGCCAGCAGCTTCAACCGGGCACGCATCGAACACATCTATCAGCGATCCGGATAACGAAAACCGCATCCATCTCCACCTGCATTACGGCGATGTGACCGAATCGGGCAGCCTGATCGACCTGATCTACAACCTGCGCCCGGATGAGATCTATCACCTGGCGGCGCAATCGCACGTGCGGGTCAGTTTCGATCTGCCCGAATATACCGGGAATGTGACCGCCTTGGGAACGGCACGCATCCTGGAAGCCATTCATAAGAGCGGCATCCAGACACGCTTTTACCAGGCCTCCTCCAGCGAGATGTTCGGGGCTGCCAAGCCGCCGCAGAACGAAGAGACCCCCTTCGAACCGCAAAGCCCGTACGCAGTCGCCAAGGTGTATGCCTACTGGATGACACGGCAACTACCGGCACGGTTACAAGATGTTCGCAACCAACGGCATCCTGTTCAACCATGAATCCCCCCGTCGCGGTGAGACCTTTGTGACCCGCAAGATCACCCGTGCGCTGGCGGCCATCGAGGCCGGGAAGCAAAAGGAGTTGTTCCTGGGCAACCTGGAAGCCCGCCGCGACTGGGGCTACGCGCCCGATCACGTGGCAGCCATGTGGAAGATGCTGCAGTGTGAAACGCCGGACGATTTCGTAATCGGCACGGGTGAATCGCACTCGGTGCGGGAGTTCCTGGACGAAGCCTTTGGGTACCTCAACATGGACTGGCACGATTATGTCAAGATCGATCCACGCTACTTCCGCCCCAACGAAGTCGACTTCCTGCAGGCGGACCCGGGCAAGGCCAGGCGGGTGTTGGGCTGGGAGCCGCGCGTCTTCTTCAAGGACCTGGTCAAGGTCATGGTGGATGCCGATCTGGAATTGATCGGATTGCAGTCCCCCGGGGGAGGGAAAGAAGATATTCGAGAAGCATCATGGCGACTGGCACAGGTGGGGCAGCCAGGTGGTGAGTATGAGGTGAGGGATGAGAAGCGGGTAAGGAAAGATAGGTGAGAAGGAAGAAGTTTAAAGGTGGAAGGTCAATCATAAAAGGTAGCCTAACTATTCTTTTTCTGACTGGATTTATTTTCTAAGCAAGCAGAAAATGGGTTATAAGCGAAGCCTAGATATTAACTACCGTCAAATTTTGCCTTGACTGAATAATAGTAAAATCAGATTAGAGTGCTGATTCGGGGCTCTATTTCGAGAGAGTGATACCTAGGCATAAAGATTTCGGAAGATTTCATAAGCAATGGTAACTCTCTGTAAATATGGCACACCCAGAGCAGATAAATCTATGAGGTGTATAGGTCATTCACCGCCTGGATCAGGGCTTCGACGCCCTGACCATCCTTGTGCAGCAGAAGCAGATCCTTTCGTGGAAAGCCTTGTTTAATAAAACTGGTTACTTCGTTGGCAATCCGGGCAATTTCATCCTGGGCGCTGGTGAATGTAATGAGCTCCGGGAAAACGCCGTTCGGCATGTTTAGCAAATCCGGCATAAGGACATCTTCATCCTTCTCCTCGGATAAACGCAGCCGATAGAACAGAATGGCAAATTGCATGATCTCACGGGTTGTCCGGTAACTGCAGCGCAGCTGGTGCGTGCGTCCGCCGCGCTTCCACCCCAATGATTTCCAGGATGCCCTCTAACGGAGATGATATCCATTGTTTGAGGACAGAATATCGGCAATCTCATTCCGCTTTCAGCAACTCGGTATCGCCCTGGGGTAGTTTTTTGTTGCATCAACTTGCCATTTGTGGCATAATATTCGCATGAAATATGAGGATCTTCTTGCACTGGCTGGCAGCCAGCCGGTCTTTGAAACCGGATTACTTCTTGCAGGTGATGTCAATCCAAATGACGTGCGCCGGCAACTCTCGCGCTGGGTCAGAGACTGGTCGGGTCATCCAACTGCGGCGCGGGCTGTACACCCTGGCAGCCCCATACCAGCAAACTCATCCCCATCCCTTCCGTATCGCCAATTCCCTGTTACCAGGCTCCTACGTCAGCCTGCAATCTGCACTTGCCTATTATGGATTGATCCCGGAATATGTGGCACAGACACTCAGTGTGACCACCCAGCGCCCGGCTCATTGGACCAACGCACTGGGTGATTTCCGCTTCCAACACCTTGCTCCCCATTTGTTTTTCGGTTATCAGCAGGTTAACTTCACACCCAATCAGGAAGTGTTCATCGCCCTTCCGGAAAAGGCTCTCCTGGACCTGGTCCACCTGACCTCAAATGGGGATGACCCGGCCTACCTGGCCGGGCTGCGCCTTCAAAACCTGGAGCGGCTCGACCCACAGCGCCTGCAAGCCCTGGCCAGCCGCGCCGGGAAGCCCAAGGGACTGCGCGCCGCAGCCAGGATCTTGACGCTCATCGAAAATGAAGTGTCAACCTACACGACCGGTTAAATCTCGAATAATCCAACCCCAGGATACCTGTCATGAAAGAACTCCTGATTTCACTATTATCCGGCACTCCCAATCCACTTCAAGCCCGTAACCAGGCACGCGAGTATTTGCAGGCGTTAATCCTTCAAAGCTTGCAGCACGCCGCGCGATGGTTCCGCTGGCCTTCCACGGCGGGACGGCGCTGCGCTTTCTATATAACAGCCAGCGCTATTCTGAGGATTTGGATTTTGCCCTGGAGGGAAACGCCCAAGGTTACGATTTCCACCCTTATCTCCAGGACATCCGGCACGATCTGGAAGCCCAGGGGTACGCACTGGCCCTGAAGATCAGCGACCAGAGGACGGTTCAGAATGCTTTCATCCGTTTCCCAGGATTGCTCTTCGATCTGGGATTGTCCCCCCACAAGGATGAAGTCTTAGCCGTAAAAATCGAAGTGGATACCCACCCGCCCCAGGGGGCTGGCTTGGAAACCACACTGGTGCGCCGCCATGTGCTGCTCAACCTCCAGCATCACGATCGAGCTTCCCTGCTGGCTGGGAAATTACACGCATTACTGCAGCGGCCATACCTGAAGGGACGTGACCTGTATGATCTGATCTGGTACCTGAGCGCCCCGGACTGGCCAGCTCCCAATTTGATATTTCTCAATAATGCCCTAACGCAGACCGACTGGAGTGGGCCGCGCCTGACATCGGAGACCTGGCGCGAAACCCTGCACACCCGTCTGAAAGATATTCCCTGGGAGCAAGTTCAGGCGGACGTGGAACCATTCCTTCTCTCCCAGCAGGAAAGCGCTCTATTGACCCGGGAGAACCTGGACCAACTATTGGGATGATATGGATTTCAATCTCTCCTGTCCAAAAGAAATGCTCATTGAGTATAATTTTAATCCCCATAGAATATTGCCACGAGCGTTTAAAGTTCAAAAAAACAGATTGCTTTTTACAATGGCTTGGGAGGCGGTTACGTCATGTGGCTGGAAAGACCGTTGACCGCCTTTTGTTCGTCAGCAGTGAGCGGACGCTCCAGCGTTTGCCATTCGTAATATTGGTATCGAATACGATCATACATTTTGTATCCATATATTGACGAATAAGAACGTTTGTGCTAATATCAGGTTGTGAAATTGAGTGTCGAGACCCATAAAAATTGGCATTACTCAACGCACTGCCTGCGTTGGATTAAGGCCTTGAAGCACAAGACAGAATAGTTCCTTGCGGAGCTGAAGAATAGTGAAGAAAGCGATCACCCACCTCAAACTTGACCAGGCCAATCCAGGCAAGCTGCGAAAGATTGGATGAACTGGCCGTGGAACACCAGCGGGTCGTACAGGCGTATGTCGATTGGATGATCGCACATGCAATTCGCCAGCCGGACAAGTATGCACCTGTGCCTGAGCAGGATATTGCCACAGCGCTCTCCGATCGATGGCAGCGCTGCGCCTGGCAGCAAGCGTGCGGGATCGTGCAATCCTGGTACAACAATGCTCGTAAAAACCCACCGGAACTGCATAACGTCTGCATCCAGGCCAATGCCAATGTGGTCGTCATCGAACCTTCCAGATCATCGCAGTTCGATTATTGGCTGAGGATCTCCACGCTTGAAGCCGGGCATCCGGTACGCATCCCGATCAACCTATACGAGCATGCCAAAAAGACGATGGCGCAATTCCCAAAACTGTGCAGCGGCGTAACGCTCAACCAGCGGGACGGCGAGTGGTTTGCCACCTTAGTAGTGGAACGCAAAGGGCCGAAGGCCAGATCGTCAGATGTGGTTGGAGTGGACATCGGCATGGTCTCGATCGTATCCACTTCGGATGGTCGGCGGTATGGACAGGTCAGCCCGGAACTACGCCGTCGCGTGGAACGGGCGAACGTAAAACGCCGTCGCAAACAGCAGCTCAATGTCTGCTTGAAACGCAAGAGCCGAGCAACGGTCAGTTTGAAGGATGACAAGGCCGAAGCCTTCGCTCGCAACGAGATCGGCCGGGCACTCAACCAGATGCTGGATGAGCTGCCTGGAGGAACACAAGTGGCGCTGGAACGGTTGACTGTCAAAGACATGCGCTTCAAGTCCAGACAAATGAACCGGGCTCTGCGTGCTTCCCAATTGGGTTACGTACGAGAAAAGCTCAAATTCAAGCTGGATGAGCGCGGAATTCGTTATCGCTCGGTGCAACCGGCTTATTCCAGCCAGCAGTGCTCCCAGTGTGGTTTTACCATTTCGATGAACCGCCGCTCCCAGGCCGAGTTTCACTGCCTGTGGTGCGGTTATGAAGCCAACGCGGACGAGAATGCGGCTTCCAACATCGCTGAACGTTTCAGCGACGAGGAATTGAATACGCTTCCCTTCCGTGATGTGGAGACGGTCCTGGCGATCCGGTTCATGCGCCGTCTCCCGGATGCCCGTAGTGCATCCGCCGGGCTAGAACTGCACATCCATTGGATGTGCCGAGAGGTAAAGTGGCAGCTCATTTGGTGCCGCTGACAGTCAATCAGCCCGGTATAACACCCATGGCATAAATGTCTATAAAATGGGTAACTATTCGCTCATAACGTTGCTCCTCAGATAGCGCTAATTCGCCAGCTACCCGCTGTGGACTGAAAGCCTAAACAATAAGCGGCTCATCTGCCTGGAGCGGACTATCTGGAATGATCCAAGGATCCACTCGATCAGAAAAGTTCGAAAAACTCATCTGTGTTGAGCAAGGGAATAAATTCTTTTGCCAATTCTGCCACCTTGCCACTCCGCGAGATCACACGCCAGCCGCCCAAGCCTAAAAAGTACATACGCTCTACGCCGAAGATGCGATCCACTGGATCCATGAGGGTGAAACGTAGCATAGGGCTGAACTGTTTGAAATTTTCCGCCTTGGCGAGTAAGGTGTCTACACGACTGCGGGGAATGGGCATGGCTTGTTGAAAGGCATCCACAATCGCGTCAATGTCTGGGCCAGTGTTTTCGTAAACGATGATCTGCTTTCCCTTGACATCCACCCGGTAATTACGTGGCTTGGGATGTTTAGCAATGGCCCGCTCGACGTACCTACGCTCTTCCGGTCTGATCAGTGCGGAGCGAGACTTTACCAGTGAGACACGCCCATTCACGCTCTCCTGGATTTCATAGCCTTCCGGCAGACTCTCCAAAATCCCAGCCTGTGGGTTGGGCGAGAAATAATAACGCACTGCCCCTCTGCTGGATAATCCCTCGCACAGGAAATACTTCTGGCCTTTATGGTTGGTGTAAACGACAGGCATGTCTCAATTCCTTTGACAATTCCTACGATTTCCGCTTATGCCGTTTACGGCCAGACTTTAATAAAGGAAGGGATTTAAGTTCGCCGCGTCGCTCGGCTTCCCGTTTTGACATCTCCGGATATTCTTCATCAGCCGGACCCCAGTGAGCCGGGATGTACTCCAATTCCAAACGCTCAATGAAATCGTGAACACTATCAGGAAGGTTGGCAATCAGAACGTCCTCTTTGCCGCGCTTGCGCCAGACAGCCGGTTCCAGCGTGCCCAATACCAGGTACTTATTGCCAATGAGCTCAGGAGCGCGTTTTTCAAAACTAAGCACCAGCATACGCTCAAGTTCATCCTGGTGAGCGATCAGGATGTCGCATTGAGGGCAGTAACGGCAGTGTTTGTTGATCGTGGCCATCTGGTCAGGAAGTACGGTCACCACCAGTGGCACTTTACGCACCAGCGTTTTCCCGTCACATTCCGGACAGGTTGAGCAGCGCAAGTCCGCATGAGGGTTCAGGATGAACCGGTAGCGCAGGGAGAGCTTGCCAAAACGTGTGGAGGGGCTCTTATTCGTCATCTCTTGCCGTATTTTAATCGCTTGAATGATCATCCGGGCTGGCCATCTTTCGCGCTGGTAACAGGCCAAGTTCCTTGCGAATGTAGTCTGCATCCATTGTGGGACCTTCGCCATCCAGGGCGCGCTGATCATTGATGTACTCTATCTGTTTGAGCGCCTCGATCACTTTCTTACGCCCCTCCGGGCTTTGTACCGCCTGGCGCGGGGTAAGCTTTCCGTCAATGGAGGGTACGTCGAGCCAGTTCACCGTAAAGCGTTGTAGCATCTCGATATCGAGGGCTTCCATATCTTTCTTCATTTCGCGGGACGGTTCCTTGCGATACCTGGGAGGCTTGGCAGCGCTTTTTTCCGTTGCTGCTTCCCAATCTTCGAACCGGTCGCCCGCATGGCTGATCTGCCCGGTCAGAATTTCCTCAAGCAGCGCTTTTCCGGCTGCCAGGCGTTCGCGCGAAAGACATTCCAGCTCGATCCATTTCGGGCCCAGACTCAGGTCGCCCAGGTTGAGAAAACTCGGATGGCCTGGGCCCTCGACCCACTCTGTTCTCAACAGGACCGCGCGCCCTTCGGGTTTGTGATCGGATTGCGGGACAAAAGAACGTCCACGCTGGATCCAGTTATAGTGCAGCGCCCCGCGCTGTTCTTCGGATGGCCCGGCGTAAACGAATTCTTCACTGGCATCCAGCTCAGCCTCAACCTGACGCCGTTCAACGCGCAGGAGATACCTTGACCGGGCAAGGACCAGGGAGTGCCCTTCGGCGGAGAGCGGGATGGGCGGTTTGGAAGCCTCTTCCTGGGCACGCTTCATCGCCAGGTGGAGGGTCAGGCTGTGGTCGCGGTAGAAATCAGACAGGGTGCCTTTAGGATGATCGGCCTGGTACTTTGCCCAAAGCGCCCGGGCGGTTTCGAGAATGCCGGCTTTTTCCGAGGGCGGCAGGGGCATCGCCGATCCGGTGAACGACACCCTTCCTGCCGAACGGATCGGGCGGAACAGGCCAAACATCCAGCGGGAGACGGTGTAAGAGGCGGAAATATCATTTACTTCGAAAATCTCATCGCTGAGCATATCCTGTACCACTACGCCGATCCCCGGTTTAATCTCCTGGAATTCCAGCAGACGCGCCCGGTTCCAGACCAGCCAATCCTCCAGCATGGCGCGCTGTTCGCTGGTCAAGCCCGGGCCGATCTCCTCCAGAAAAATATCCATGATGCGCCTGCCCGTGCGGGTGACGAAATCGGAGAAAAACCATTCCTGAAACCCTGGCATTTCATTCTCATCGAAGTAGACCGGCGTATCTGAGTTGGGTTTTTGCTCGAAATAGAGTTCCATTGCCTTTTGAATATCTGCTTTGAAGCGATCGCCCCTAAAGACGAATTCTGGGATGCGCTTGCGTAATATTCTTTCGGCAGGGCTGGGTGCCGGCGGGCGAACGCGTGGCATCGTTTCTGCCACTGGCATGGGTTTGGTGGAGGTGTAGCGTTTGCCGGTGCCTTTCGATATTTTTCGTTTTGCTTTTGGGCTCATGGAATCTATCTCCTGCGCCTAATATACTTACCTCACATCCTTTAAGTGGTTGATTACCTCACTCGCGGTCTTGCCGGATTTCAGTGTGTAGAAGGGATTGGAGGTTGTTGATTAAAGCAAATATTGTTCGGTCGTGGTCAATTATAAGATAGGATTCTTGAGACAATAGATCACAAGGCTGCTTTTGCTTTGAGCACTTGGGTAAGGGTATCTGGTAACTCTCCAACATACGTAAGCACCAGTCGTCTGCCCCGCCCGGGTGGCCGCCATGTACAGCTTGCGGGTATTGTCCCGCACCAATATCTCGCGTTCATCGTCCGAGAGCCGCAGGGATTGCTCCTCTTCAAAAAGCTGCCTGACACCCACCAGAAATACAATCGGGCTCTCCAGCCCTGCCCCGGCGTTGAGGGTGGTCACGCGCACATAGTCGCCGGGATAGGTATCCTTCGGGTCAATGGCGGCATCCTTTCCCAAGCGGTCATTGATTGCCTGAATGAGAGAGTTCACGCCCTGTCCTTCTGCGTGGAGCAGGAGCAGATCCTTTCTGGGGTAACCCTGCCTGACAAAATTTTCCACTTCATTCGCGACCCGTGCGATCTCATCCTGTGGACTGGTGAGCGGAATGATCTGCGGAAAAGAGCCATTTGGCATATTGAGCAAGTCTGGTGCCAGGATATCTTCGTCTTTCTCTTCTGCCAGCCGCAAACGATAGAGCAGGGTGGCAAACTGCATGATCTCGCGTGTGGTCCGGTAGCTATAACGCAAGTGATGTGTCCGGCCACGCGCCTCCAGGCCAAATGATTTCCAGGATGCTCCCCGCCCCAGGAAACCCTGGGTAGGATCCGCCACCAGAAAGAGATGCCCATTGCGCGGGTTGATCACCCGTTGGATAATTTTTATCCATAGCGGCGCGAAAAACTGGGCTTCATCCACCAGAATGACATCATATTGCGGCAGCTGGAGTTTCCCCTGTTCCATGAATTGCCAGATATGTCGTGGAACATCGCCCCAATCCAGATCCTGTCGTTCCTGCAATGACTTTTTGATAAGCCAGCATGGCAGCATACATACGCTGGCGTTGCTCGGTGGTCAGGCCGAAAGCCACGCCCGTGCCGGTCTGCAACCAGATAATCCTTCCGGCTGGAAGGAAGCTGATCTTTCAACCAGTCGATTTCGCTCTTGAACATACTGGCTGATATGGCTGTATTTTTCAGATGCTTCTGCCAGGCACCATCCAAAACTATCTGGCGTTCTTTCTGGGAAAGTGGTTCCACCCATTTTGTTTGTTTTGGCCAATGATGATAACACCAGCCATTGAAAGTGTACCATTCGATATTTTCAGGTAATTCTCCTTCCAGGCGGGCAAAGCGTCCCTGCATATCGTGGTTCAACGGGCGGTTATGCGTGAGCACCAAAAAACGCTTTTCGGGATACAGATGATAGAGCAGTCTCAGGCGATATAGCAGGATAAGCGTTTTCCCGCTCCCGGCAACACCGTTGATGATGTTCAAGCGGAAATCGTTGGTTAGTGCCTGGCTATCGGCAGGCAAGTCCAGATCTGATTTCACCGCCAATTCCTGGTCGTAATCGAGCAGGTAGGCAGTCAATCCGGCCTCGGTGCGACGTTCCACCGGCATCCGCACCGTCATTTCAGCCGGAACGACAACTCTCGGGCGTGAAGCATTGGCGGAGTTTCTCCAGCCAGAGAGCATCCATCGGAGAAGGCGCTAAGAGTGCGTTCCACCCATCGCCTGTTTCGGCCTGAAGCAGCTCTTTCCCGGCCCACTGCGGATCGCCCGCCCTGCGTTCCAGACGGCTGGCCTGCACCTGCTCATGTGGAATATTTGGAAACAAAACCAGGGTTTCTACAATCTGGTTGGCAGGCAATTGAAGAGAATTGATGAAAGTGCTCAAGATTTCTGCTTCTGGTTGTCCAAGAGGAACACGCTCATCTTCGATAAGCTCCAGTTGAGCGACCGGCCTGGCCTGGCTGGCGACCGCTGAACTGACTTTTACCAACAAAACGCGCCCATCCTCGTGAAGCACCAGGAAATCGGGGGTATTGAGCTGCCAGGGTGCAAGGTGATGCCATACATAGAAAGTATCCGGCAAGGTTTTCAAAGCCCGAAAAGTCCGCAGAACTTCGGCTGGAAGCGCCTGGGGAGGAGTGTCCGGGAGGATGTGGGCCATCAGCTTATTTATTTATCGAGAAAACCGCTGGGCACGGTCAGCTGGAGACAGCCGCCGATCAAGTCACGCAGCATGTCCATTGTTTCAGCAATCGCCGGGTCATATTTGTCGGCATTCAGCATGTGGTGACTGCCAACCAGGATCAACTTGGTGCGCGGCCGGGTAACCGCAACGTTCAGCCTCTGCGGCTGGAAAAGAAAATCCGCCATCCTTGCAGCAAATTTCGGACTGGCAGTGGCAAACGATACGATGATGACCTCGCGCTCTTGTCCCTGCATTCGTTCCACCGTATCCACCACCAATTTCTTGATCGTCTCTTCATCCTCAATGATGCGACGCAAGAGGCTGCGGATCAGACGGCTCTGGGCGCGGTAGGGAACAACCACGCCAATATCTTCGGGAGAAACATCGCGCATGAGCAGCGAAAGGATCAATTCAACCACCACTTCGGCTTCGATCCGGCTGCGGACCGTGGTATTCTGTGGCACAGGTCCAGGAAAACAGCCGGGGCCTCCGGATCCAGGACAAAATCCCAACGCGTAGCTTCGGGGGAGAGATGCAGCCGCCGGTGTGCGGCTTCCTGGCTGGGCTTGAGTTCGTTGCGGTAGAACGTACGGCTGGGCCAGTCAGTCAGCACATCATTGAGACGATAGGTGATGTTCAGCATGGTTTCATTGCCGCGACCGGAGAGATAATCGAAAATGGAGATCTGTTTTGTATCGGGCGCAGAAAAGACGGTCACGGGTGGAAGCTGGTTTTCATCCCCGATGAAGATGTACTTGCTCCCTGCCAGCATTCCCATGATTGCCAGAGGCAGGGTGATCTGGGAGGCTTCATCAAACAGAACCACGTCAAATTCAACATTAGCCAGGCGTTTGGATTGCAAGGCAAAGGGTGTTGCACCGACAACGTAGCCGCCTTTGTTTTCTCCAAAGCGGGATTGGTCAAAGGTCTCGAAATTCGGGACTTGCAGGTCGCCGGCATGACGCTCTTCACCGATCTTGCAAACAGGGATATTCGCATCCACCTTGGGGATTTTGTTGAGGGCATTATGGATGGCCCGGTGGGTGAGGGCAGTGACAAACACCCGGAGTCCGTCCTGAACAAGCAGCTTCGCCAGGTGGGCCAGCATGAGTGTTTTTCCGGTCCCGGGCGGTCCCTGGATGAGATGCAATACATCCGTGGCATAGGACATTGCCACAGATTCAACCTGGCTTTCATTCAACCCGGTATCGTTGAGAGTCTCTTTGGCCCGTTCGTAACGGGCGTAGTCAATTTTGGGTGTAAGGGTGCTTTGAAGCAATGGCAATATTGTTGAACGGCCCAATTGCGAGTTCGGCGACTTTGTCGAGAGCAGACAGATAGAACGGACTGGCATCGAACCAATCCTGATCCATGATCCAGCCATCCGGATTTGCGAAAAGCGATACTTCATTCCCGCGGATCAGGCTGGCATCCAGCTCCAATTCCCCATCATATTGCAAATCAAAGTGAAGTGCGTCTTTATCCTTGGGGTTATCGCGGTGGAGGATGACCAAATCCCCTTCGCGGAAACGCGAGTCGTTTGTGGCACAGGTCAGACGGACAATCCCATTTTGAAAGCGTTCAACATGAAGGCCTTCGATTGCCCATCCATTCGCAACTCGTTCCTGAAGCGGCCGCGACCACTGACGCTCCAAGGCTGACAATTGAGTATCAGCCTCGTCTTCAACAAATTTGCGGATTTTCTGGAGAAGGTCGGAAGTGGATTGGGGCATCCATCTCCCCTGGCTTGTGAGTAATGAAATCGATTTACAAATTGTACCCCATCCTTGATTTTGTGCGACATATTTTTCTTTTACTATCAGTTGACTCCACTGCAAAAACGAGAGGACAAATATCGTCCAAATTGGACCCTCCTCAACAAGCGAGGTTTCTTAATATAATCAGGCCAACTCATACACAAAGGTCTGAAACATGTTCAAGAAAAATAAACAACATCTCCAACCGGTTCTGATCTGCAGCGTCAACGAATTGCCCGAGGAACAGCGCGAATACCTAAATTCATCCTGGTCGGGTGTATTCTATCGGGAGTTCTTTTCCCGATTGGACGAAGAACCCGTTTGCGGTGCTGTATGCCGATATGCCTTCGCGGCCCAATGTTCCAGTAAATGTGTTGGTGGGACTGGAATACCTGAAGGCGGGTTTTGGTTGGTCGGATGAAGAGATGTACGAAGCCTTTCTCTATAACCTGCAGGTGCGCTATGCGTTGGGCTATGACGAATTTGGAAAAGGCTATTTTGATCTGCGCACGCTGTACTACTTTCGAGAGCGTCTGAGCCACTTTGGGAGGGTATC